>NZ_JAKSXN010000030.1 GCF_022427145.1 Paenibacillus timonensis | reverse complement strand
ATCTTCCATCCAAGGTGTTTGACTTGCTCATTTAAAACAAACTGACGAGATTTAAAATCTCAGTTTATTACTCACTCGTTGTTCAGTTTTCAAAGATCAACTTCGTTCTTTCGTTCGTCGCTGCGTTTCAGCGGCGACTTTTATAATATATCACAGTCAGCTAGGTTTTTGCAAGAGGTTTATCTAAACTTTTTTCTTGCCAATGTCTTCCTGCCTTCTGCTGCTTGTCCCACAAAAACAGGGACGAATGCTAATTTACCATAAGGGCGGCCCCGCCGTCAACTCCAATATTAGCCTATTCCCTGGCTTGCGGGAAGCGGGCGCGGCGGGCGTATTTCGATAATTCCTTGGAGGGGGCAAACCGGGCGTACATGCGGAAAATCGTTTTGTAACGGTTAGCTATGGCATGGCGGATATCTTGATCCAACCGCGTATCGCTCATATCCAGAAGCATTTCATCCAATTCTTTTCGCAGCACATAATCGAGTTCCTTGCATTCCTTATCACTGAACAGCATTCCCAGCATGCGCAACACTCCTTATTCAACCATTAAGGTTAGGTCCTCTACTTAAAGACGCTTTAATGTTATGCTCACTTTTTGGGAAAATTATGAATGGCTGTGAAAATAGTTGATCGGTTGAATCATTTTCTTAGGATTAACGCGCCGGTCCTCCAACAAGATAAAAGGTCAAGGTACTCTCGATGACCGCAGCGATCAGCAGCAAACCCACAATCCAAATCGCCCCGCGGCCGGCAGAGATCAGAAAACCTCTCCAATCGACCGTACGTTCGGAAGCCTCCCTGGAGCCAAGCTCCCCTAAGCTTTTGAGTATCAAATATCCGAATTGCATCCCGAAGCCGGCGGCGATCAAAATGGCCGGAATTTCAATCACGCCATGCGGAAGCAAACCGCGTATGATCAGGTCCAAGACATTTCCGCCTTCGGACCCGGCTGCCGTCACCACGAACCCCAAAGCCAGGCCGTTCATCAGCAAAAAGAATGCCGGCAAGATCCCGAAAAAGGCTCCGAGCAGCATGACCATAATACTTTTTACCGCATTATTGAAAAAAATAAACAGGAAAAAATTCAGTTCGGGATGATCGGACTGCGCCAAATTCCGGCTAACCTCGCCAAGCCGCTCGATGTCGGGCATGACCCAACGGGTAATCGTGTCGGCATTCCCCGCTCCCAGCGCCAAACCCGCCGCAAAGATCAAGATCGAAAGCAGCATCGCCCGTTTATATTTGCGCAAATCATGGATAAACCCACGGATAGAGAACATGCCATCTTAGTCTCCTTAAACAAGTGATCGACGTTAAGCGTCATAAAGCGTTGGAACAAGCATACATTGGTACAAGCGGATCAGTTCAAGATCATTTCATTCTGATGACGAGAGGGGCTTAATTGTTCATGAACAACTTCTTCTATGTCCTTAACGGGAAGAAAATCAAACGCTTTTTCTTTGTTTTCGCCGCGGCCCTTTTTGCTGCCGGCGTCATCTACGTGGAGCAGGGGCAAGTCACGGTGTTTTCTGAGGAAAGTGCTCCTTCGGCTATTTATAGCGTGTCCACGAACAAAAAAGTCATAGCCCTCACCTTCGATATCAGTTGGGGCGATACGCGGGCCGAGCCGATTCTCAAAGTGTTGAAGGAGAAGAACGTGCAGAAAGCGACTTTCTTCCTGTCTTCCCCCTGGAGCAAGACCCATCCAGACATCGTTAAAGCGATTCAGCAGCAAGGTTATGAAATCGGAAGCCACGGGCACAAACACACGAATTACAGCAGTCTGAGCGATGAAGAAATTTCCCGGCAAATCTCGACGGCGCATACGATCTTGAGCGAAGTGACCGGCCAAGCCCCCAAGCTGCTGCGGCTTCCCAACGGCGACTTTGACAAGCGCGTGCTTAAAATTGCCGCTAGCCAGGGCTACAAGGTCATTCAATGGGATACCGACTCCCAGGATTGGATGAATAAAGGCGTCCAAACGATCGTCGACCGCGTCGTTAAAAAAGCTCATCCCGGAGACATCGTTCTCCTGCATGCCAGCGATTCGGTCAAGCAGACGCACGAGGCGCTGCCGATTATCATCGATGAGCTGCGCAAGCAGGGCTATGAATTCGTAACCGTAACGGATCTGCTGCAGGAAGCCAGCGTCCAAGGCAACGAGGTCCGCGATCAAGCCTGGCTCCAAGAGCAGCTGGAATTCGCCGCCGGTTGGTAATCCGTAGCAAAAAAGCCCAGTTTAGGCTGGGCTTTTTTGAGTTTCCGGCTTTCCTGAGCTTAGAACTCGCTGAAGAATCAAAATTTGGTAAGCATTGCAAGCGATGAGCGGCGCGACGATCCACGCGGTTGCGGAATTCACGCCAATCTTCAGAACGCCGACGGTTTCCACGATCGTTACGGCGATCATAAAAAACAGCGTAGGGATCCAGGCGGTTGCATTCGTCAATTTCGCCTTATAAAAGGCGGTCCCGGCAGCCACAATAAGAACGATGATACCCAGTACCAGGTCGGAAACCCCGTTTTTCTCCCCGCCCACAAAAATACGGAAGAACATCAACTCCAGAAGCGCCAAGGCCGTCAGAACCAATTGTATGTATTGCCAGGTTCTTTTGGAGAATACGCCATTCCCCATATAATTGATCATTAAATATGCGAAAAAGCCCATTTGGGAATACACGCTAACCATGATGCCGACGCCAAGTAAAATCCCGACGTTGACCAAAATATCCGTCACGCCTTTATATTGCAGCGTATCGGTCCATTGCAGCAGCAAACCGACGATCAGCGATCCCGCCGCCCCAACGGCCAAGGTGGTCCCAAATAAGTAAAGCCATTTTTTTAAGTTCAAGCCCCTTACACCTCCACTAACGAAATATTTTACCAACGATCCCGGTAAAAAACCATTGTTTTTAAGCTTTTCGCTGGGATATTTCCGTTTTTAAGCTGCATACTAACTTCAGCAATGATGATAAGGAGGAAGGGAACCATGAAATGGCGGGGCACCCGTTGGATTTTATGTTTCTTATGCACATTTACTCTTCCGCTGGCGGCTTGCGGTTCTGAACAAAGCTCCTCCTCCTCTTCCCAGGGTGGGGGATATAAGGAAACGAAATCCATGGTCATCGATATTCTTAAGACCGATGAAGGCAAAAAGGCGATTTATGAAGCGTTAAGCACTCCCCCAAGCAGCAGCAGCGAAAGCGGCGGCGGTGAAAGCGGGGGAGGCTCCGAGTCCGGTTCGGATTCCGGTTCAGGATCGGGCGGTTCCGGAGGAAGCGGGGGCAGCGGCGGCGGCGGAACGTTTGGAGTGAAAATGATTCTCCCGTCCCAAACGTCCAACGAAGTTCGTATGGCCGTCAAGGAAACGATCACTTCGCCGGAATACAAAAAGGAAATCGAGAAGATCATGACCGATCCGCAGTTTGCCGGAGATTTTGCTAAAGCGGTGAACTCCCAAAGCAAGGAGCTCCACATGCAGCTGATCAAGGATCCGACGTATCAAAAATCGGTCAGCGATATCCTGAAATCTCCGGAAGTCATGAAGATGTTCCTGGATCTGACCAAAACACCGGATTACCGCAAGCAGTCGATGACGGTGATGCAGGAAGCCATGCAAAGCCCGTTGTTCAAGATGGAAGTGCTGGAGTTGTTGAAAACCGTCGTTCAAGAGCAGTTGCAGCCGAAAGTGGAAAAAGAGCCGAAGCAGGAAGAAGGCGGCGGTGGCGAAGGCGGAGAGGAAGGCGGCCAAAGCAAAGATGGCGGCGGCGGTGGCAGCGGTGGCGGTTCCTAACCACTAACCACCAGCCACACGCAACCACACGTAACAAAAAAAGAAGACTGGCCCCAAGGGTCAGTCTTCTTCGCATTTCAGGATAATTCGCTGCGCCAATTCTTCATACAGCCGCCCTGCCGGAGTTTCCGCTTTGTACACGGACGGAGAAAAATCCGGCTCGGATGGATGGTTGTCCGGCGCTCCAAGCGGAATTTGCGCCAGCAAATCCGTATGCAGGGATTCGGCCAATCGAGCGCCCCCACCGCGACCGAAGATATAATCCTTCTCGCCGCATTTGGAGCATTCGTAGTAGGCCATGTTTTCGACGACGCCCAGCACTTCATGCTCGGTGCGCAGCGCCATGGTGCCGGCCCGCGCGGCGACGAAAGCCGCGGTGGCGTGCGGCGTGGTGACGATGATTTCCTGGCTTTGCGGGATCATCTGGTGCACGTCAAGGGCGATATCGCCCGTGCCCGGCGGAAAATCAAGCAGCAAATAATCCAACTCGCCCCACCGAACGTCGCTGAAAAATTGCCGAAGCATTTTTCCCAGCATCGGCCCGCGCCAGATCACAGGGTTGTTGTCCTGGATAAAAAAGCCCATCGACATCACCTTGACGCCAAACCGTTCAACGGGAAGGATTTCTCCGTCTTCGACGAGCGGAGCTTCCTCGATCCCCATCATATCGGGAACGCTAAAGCCATAGATATCGGCATCAATCAAGCCGACCTTCTTGCCTTGGCGCGCCAAGGCTACCGCCAAATTGACCGTGACGGTCGATTTGCCGACTCCGCCTTTGCCGCTGGCCACGGCGATAAAATGAACGCCGGATCGCGGATCGAGTATCGGCAGTTGTTCCAGCCCGGCCCCATGGCCCTTCAGTTCTTCGCGATCGCTTTGGGCCGAATCCGAATTGTGGCGGGCCGAGCTAAACGCTGCCTCGCGCTCCTGTTCCGATGCTTCACGGAAGCGAAGATGAACCTCCTCCACGCCCGCTTCGGATAAACGGTAACGGATTTCGCGCTCCGCCTCGGCCGACGCCTCGCTGCCTTTTTCAAAGCCGACAACCGTTAACGAAACGCGGTCCTCCTTGATCATGATGTCGCGAATCCACTGCAATTCCACCAGGCTGAGACCCGTGGTTGGTTCCGCGACGGGGCGCAAAGCCGCCTGAAGCTGCTCCTTCGTTATCACTGACAGCACCTCGTCTTCATCAGATAGTTAGGTATATTATAGCATTACCTGACATCGTCTGCCGGGGTTTGTATTTTTTCGCCGGAATAATAACGCAGGATCCCCTGATAAATCGAGGCGGCCACTTTCCGTTGGTACGACTCGCTGCCGAGCAGCTCCGCTTCCCCCGGATTGGATAAGAACCCCACCTCCACCAAGACAGAAGGAATATGGACCGCTTCCAGCAAATACACCTTTTTATCCGAGCGTTTAGCGACTCGATCGGTGTTCTCCAGATTCCGTCTGAGCTCTTCCTGCACGAGGGCAGCCAGATTAGCACTATCTTCGTGATTCGGGTAAAAAAAAGTTTGCGCGCCCCGCCAGCGAGGCGAAGGGATGCTGTTCATGTGAATGCTCACGAGCAAATCGGCCTGCCGCTCTTCGATAAAGCGGACACGCGTTTTCAGATCCTCCGTCTTCCGTTTGCTGTAGCCCCTCGTGTCGGCCCCGGCCAAATCCTTGTCCTCCTCGCGAGTCATGACGACAATCGCGCCGGCCTGCTGCAAATAATCGCGCAGGTACAAGGAGACGGCGAGATTGATGTCTTTCTCGATCAGCCCTTGCTTGCTGCTCGCTCCGCCGTCCGGCCCGCCGTGACCCGCATCCAATGCGATGATCTGCCCCGCAAGCGGGAGGCTCCAGTAATTCCAAGCTTTCTTCGACGGCACCTGGTATAAGGCCATCCCGAGAATCATGGCGGCAAGGACCACGCCGATCAGCGCTATTTTGATGTGGTTCAGGGAAATCCATAACGTCACCTTATCTCGATCGCGCATAAAAAAGCCACCTTTCTCCCTTCATGACATTACTCATGATATGGGACAAGGTGGACAAATATGACTCCTGGAGAAGCTCGGTTAGTTGTGAACCTGCTGCTTCATCCCTTCAATCAGGACTTCGGCAACCTCCGGCCGGGTAAACTCCGGCGGCGGGCAAACCCCATCGCGCAGCAATCCGCGAACCTTCGTGCCGGACAAAGTTAAGTGATCTTCTTTCGGATGCGGGCAGGTCTTGCTGGAGGCCATATTCCCGCATTTGGTGCAGAAGAAGCTATGTTCAAAGAACAGCGGCGAGATCCCAAGCTCCTCGGGAGTGAAATTCGAGAAAATTTCCTGCGCTTCATACGTGCCATAGTAATCGCCTACCCCCGCATGATCGCGGCCAACGATAAAATGGGTACACCCGTAATTTTTCCGAACCATCGCATGGAAAATCGCTTCGCGCGGACCGGCATACCGCATGGCTGCCGGGAAAACGCCCAGAAACGTGCGGTCTGCGGGATAGTAGTTATCGAGCAGGGTCAAATAGCTCTTCATCCGCACATCCGCCGGTACGTCGTCCGATTTGGTTTCGCCCACCAGCGGATTCAGGAACAAAGCATCGACGATTTCCATGGCGCTTTTCTGAATATATTCATGCGCCCGGTGTACCGGATTTCGGGTCTGGAACCCAACAACGGTCTTCCAGCCCTTCTCGGCAAATATCCGTCGCGTCTCCGCCGGGTCATAATAAAACTCCTTGAAGCGCGCCGGCTCAGGTCGGTTCAATACCTGGATCGAGCCTCCAACGTAATATGGAGAGCGCTCCAACAGCTTCTTTACCCCAGGGTGTTCAGGATCATCGGTTTTGAATACCTTCCGAGCTTCCTCGGCCTGATCGACGGTATAAACGCTGCCGATCTCCAACAGCCCGTATATAATCCCGTCCTGCTCGCCAACGAGCGCCACCTGCTCTCCGATTTCCAGGCTCTCCGCCTGCTCCCGGGCGACGGAGAGGGTAATCGGGATGCTCCAGACCGTTCCATCCGCCAGTCGCATCCGTTCGACAACCGATCGATAATCGTCTTCGTTCATAAAACCGGTTAACGGCGAGAACGCCCCCACTCCAATCAGGTCGAGATCGGAAACCGTCCAGTTGTTGATGGGAATGGCCGGAAGTCCTTTGGCCGTTTCCAAGAGGCTTTCCCGTTGTTCACCCGTAACCAGGCGATGGATAAGGCTCCCGCCATGCGGTAATATTGTCGTCACCCGTATCTCCTCCAAGTTTTATTTATGAAGTCCGCATTCCGTCTTGTCCGAACCGGACCAGCGTCCCGCGCGAGGATCCTCGCCCGGCATGACCGGACGGGTACAATGCTCGCAGCCGATGCTTGGATAATTGCGGTCATGCAATGGGTTATAAATGAGTCCCTGTTCGCGGATATAGTTCCATACGTCATCCGATGTCCAGTTGGCGATCGGATTAAACTTGACGAGGCCAAACTTGGCATCGTATTCGATTTTCTTCGCGTTTGCTCTTGTTGGTGCTTGATCGCGGCGGATTCCCGTAATCCAAGCCTCGTAGCGACCCAAAACCCGGGTAAGCGGCTCAACCTTGCGTACGTTGCAGCAGGCGTTCGGATCCGACTTCCACAATTCCTCACCATACTGCGCCGCCTGTTCATCCGGAGTCAGCTTGGGCGATACCCGAACGAATTCCAAACCATATTTGGCCGCAATCGCGTCCCGTGTCTCATAGGTCTCCTGAAAATGAAAATCCGTGTCCAAGTAAAAAATGTCGGTGGATGGGCTGATTTGCTGCAGCATATCGACTAAAACGACATCCTCGGCACCAAAACTGCAGGCAAAAGTGATGTTCGGAAACGTTTCAACCGCCCAAGCGATGATTTCCTGGGGGGTAGACGTTTCGAATTCCTCGGCCTTGGCCGCAATCAACTGCTCTTTTTCCAGTAAGTTCACTTTCTTCGGACCTCCCGCATTAGGTTAAACCTGGCATTTTATTATTCCAACTAATCTGATTTGAATTATATTTTTAAGTATATGTCATTCGCCTTATAAGTCAATACTAAAAAAACCAAAATGAAAAAAAGACCTAGCCCCTCCATAGAGAAGCCAGGTCACTAGATATCCTATTAGTCGTCCTACTTGATTATTCCTCGATTTTGATCGCTTTTGCTTCGGTGTCGCCAACTTCAGCCATGTCGTCCAAAGCATATTCGACAAGCGCCGTAAAGTTGGTGGAAGAAGTAGTTGCTCCGGAGATGGCGTCGACGTCGCCGATCAGTTGCTTATCGAGAAGTTGTTTCTCCAGCTCTTCGGTGTATTTCGCCGGATACGTTCCGGATTGAGCTTCCATGGAGGCTTTATATTCGGCATCCTCCGTTTTCAGCTTGCCTTCTTCATTCACGTAGTCAAAAGTGACGGCATCAATCTTGTGGTCCTTGATGGTCAGTTCCAATTGCGGTTTCCAGCCATGGTCGTCAAACGCTTCGGCTTCGACCTTGTAAGTGCCATCCTCGTACAGATTAACGATCGCATCGCTGGTATCGCCTGTCTTCGCGTGTTCCAAAGCGGCTGTTGCCAGCTCGTTAAAGTTTCTGGAGGAATGCGTGGCTCCGGTCACGGCATCTACTTTTGCCGCATCTTGAACCTCAACCAGTTTGCTGCCGAGCTGATCGAAAGCTTCTCGCGGCGTCATTTTGTTGGCTTCTTTAAAAGCGCTGGTGTAATTCTCGTCATTCGTGCGCAGATCGCCGTTTTCATTTGTATAATCGTAGTAAGCTTTCTCGATCTTGCCGTCTTTCACCGTAACCTCGACGTACGCCGTCCAATTCCGGACATCCTTCCGGTCGTAAATCCCTTTGTACGTGCCATCCTTAAATGTGCCGGTTGCTGCAGAGTTGTTGGTTGTTGCCGCGGCTTCATTTGTCCCGTTGTTGGATGCGTTTGCATTATTCGCCGCTTCTTTGTTGTTACCTCCGCACGCCGTTAATGCCAAGGCCAGGATCATTACCGTTCCAACGATCTTCAAGTTTTTGTTCAATATCATTACCCCCACTATCTTGTTGTCATTTCCAAGAATATGGTAACATAGCCAAGAAAGGATGTATGTGAATTTTTGCACAAGTGGTGTGAAGTCATTTACACCGCAAAAAAGCCCTTCTCCGTAAAACGGAAAAGGGCTTTCGTAGGCAGTGTAAAGATTAACGTTTCGAGAACTGAGGAGCACGGCGAGCTGCTTTGAGGCCGTATTTCTTACGTTCTTTCATCCGTGGGTCACGAGTCAGGAAGCCTGCTTTCTTCAATGCAGAACGGAATTCCGGATCTGCTTTGAGCAGAGCGCGGGAGATCCCGTGGCGGATTGCGCCGGCTTGACCGGAGATACCGCCGCCATGAGCGATGACGATCACGTCGTAGTTGCCGAGCGTTTCTGTCAAAGTCAACGGTTGTTTTACGATCAGCTTCAGCGTTTCCAGACCAAAATATTCGTTGATGTCGCGTTTATTGATGACAATGCGTCCTTCACCCGGTACAAGGCGAACACGAGCTACCGAATGTTTACGACGACCTGTCCCATAGTATTGTACTTGTGCCATGAAACTGTCCTCCCTTTTAATTATCCGCGAAGTTCGTAAACTTCAGGTTTTTGTGCCGCATGTGGATGCTCTGTGCCAGCGTAAGCTTTCAGTCTCAGCTTCATTTTCTCGCCTTGGCGAGTTTTAGGCAGCATACCGTGAACGGCGGACTCGATTACACGTTCAGGTTTCGTTCTCAGCATATCTTTGGCAACGGTCACTTTCAAACCGCCCGGATGCAGGGAATGACGATAGTATTTTTTGTTATCCATCTTTTTGCCGGTCAGGGCGATTTTCTCCGCGTTGATGACGACAACAAAGTCACCGCAGTCAACGTGTGGAGTGAATTGTGGTTTGTGTTTACCGCGGATAAGAGCAGCAGCTTCGCTAGCCAAGCGGCCCAGCGTTTTGCCTTCGGCATCGATGATGTGCCATTTGCGCTCTACTTCGCCTGGCTTCGCCATATAAGTGGTACGCATGTAAAGATCCTCCTTCAAGTTCGTCCGAAATGGTTCATCCTGCTGAAAACGATCTTGCTCTTCGGGTCGCTTGACCTTTTCAGCAGATTTATCTTCGATCGTTTCATTCATGTTTAGCAAGCTTAAAGTCTTGTTTGAGCGGTCTTCTCGATTGGGGGCTGTGGGATAGCCATCAAGAAAACACAACTTTTATTTTACAGGAAGCGCATTTAATACGCAAGCCTTTTTTCAGAGATTATCCTGAAATCATCTAGAGAGCCGTCAATCAAACAGATCCCCGAAGATGTCCAGCGCCGACTTCTTCTTCTTAGGTTTGTAATGGCCCTGTTGCGGGTATCTAGGGTCGTAGCCCGATTGCGGGGGATATCCTGATGATTTCTTGGATTGCTCGTAGTGGCCCGCGTTCCGGCGATCCTCGTATCGGTCATCCCGGTGCTCGTACCACTCGTTAAAAGCCGGCCGGATTTCCCGAATTTCGCTCATCAGCTTTTCCAGCTCTCCCCGGTCTAGCCATACCCCTTTGCAATCCGGACATACGTCGATTAGAACGCCGTCTTTCTCCACTTCTCTCATGCGCACATCGTTACATACTGGACATTTCAAGGTAAACCCTCCTTAGGTTAGAGATCGAATTAACTTACTTTTTAAATAAGTTACGGATCGTCGTCTCTAAGGTTTCAAGCTTATCCCCTTCATTCCGATATTTCGTCGTACTCCACACTCCAGAGCATGAGACCCTTGCTTTCGGCCGTCGGGCCTGCGGCTTTCCGGTCTTTGGCCTCCAGAATCGCTTTCATGGATTCCGGCGAGCGTTTGCCTTCGCCTATCTCAAGTAGCGTACCGACGATAATTCTGACCATGTGCTGCAAGAAACCGCTGCCCGTGACATAAAAATGGAGGATCCCCTGGCCCGTTATGCCAGGAAAGTTCGCTGATGAATCCACAACGATCCGGGCATCATAAAGGGTACGAACATGGCTTGCCTTCGTGGAGTGACGCGAGGCGAACGAGGTGTAATCATGCGTACCGAGCAAATACGGCAGACTTTCCTGCATTGCAATAACGTTCAGCTTCCCTGGATGATGCAGCTGATAATTCCGTTGAAACACATCCGTGATTCGATTGGCATTGATGGTATAACGGTAGGTCTTCCTTTTGGCCGAACGCCGGGAATGGAACGTCAGCGGGACCTCCTGAGCCGTCAGCACGCGGATATCGGAAGGGAGCCGCCCGTTTAGCGCCAAACCCCAGCGTTCCACGGGAATTTTCGAAGCGGTGTGAAAATGGAACGGCTGCTGCCGGGCATGTACCCCCGCATCGGTCCGGCCTGAACCATGGATCTTCACTTGTTCTCCCGTCAACTGTCGGATGGCTTCTTCGATATGATCCTGAACCGTGTTGCCGCCCGGCTGGGTCTGAAAGCCGAAATAGTTCGTTCCGTCATAGCTGACGGTCATCAGCAAGTTGCGCATCGGTCCCTTCCTTTCTTGTTTGATTCCCCAATAAAAAAACTCTCCGAAAGCTTACCCATAAGGCGAGCCGACAGAGAGTTTTACACGCTAGATTGGGGAATTCCCCGAATTATGCGCGGTCTACCAGTTCCAGATAAACCATAGGAGCAGCGTCGCCGCGGCGAGGTCCCAGCTTCAGGATACGAGTGTATCCGCCTGGACGGCTGGAATAACGTGTTGCCAGTTCATTGAACAGCTTTTGGATTGCATCCTGCTCGCCATCGATCGATTCGCGGCGAACGTAAGCTGCCACTTGACGACGGGCGTGCAGGTCACCGCGTTTTGCCTTGGTGATCAGCTTCTCGGCGATCGAACGAACTTCTTTCGCCTTCGCTTCCGTCGTTTGGATGCGTTCGTATAAGAACAGGTCGGTTACCAGGTCACGGAACAAAGCTTTACGCGCGCTGGAATCGCGGCCCAACTTTTGGTATGCCATGAGTTTTCCCTCCTTCGCTAGAACGATTCAAGTCAACTTATTCTTCAGTGCGCAATCCCAAACCTAACTCTTCGAGCTTCTCTTGAACTTCCTCCAAAGATTTACGACCCAGGTTACGCACCTTCATCATGTCTTCTTCGGTTTTCGTCGTCAGCTCTTGTACCGTGTTGATGCCGGCACGTTTGAGGCAGTTATAGGAACGAACGGAGAGATCAAGCTCTTCAATCGTCATTTCAAGCACTTTTTCTTTCTTGTCTTCTTCCTTCTCGACCATGATTTCCGCGTCTTTCGCTTCGTCCGTCAATCCGACGAACAAGAAGAGATGCTCGGTCAAAATTTTTGCGCCGAGGCTAACCGCTTCTTCAGGTCTGATACTGCCATCGGTCCACACTTCAAGCGTAAGCTTGTCGTAGTTGGTCACTTGGCCAACCCGGGTATTCTCAACCACGTAGTTGACGCGAGTAATCGGGGTATAGATCGAATCGACGGGAATGACACCGATCGGTTGATCATCTCGTTTATTTCGATCTGCCTGAACGTAACCACGACCGCGGCCTGCGTAAATGCGCATATGGAGTCTCGAACCCGGTTCGAGCGTAGCAATATGCAAGTCCGGATTCAAAATTTCCACGTCGCTGTCCGCACGGATGTCTCCTGCCGTAACGACTCCTTCGCCTTCCGCATCGATTTCGAGGATTTTCTCCTCATCCGAATGAATTTTCAGCGAGAGAGCTTTCAGGTTCAGGATGATCTCCGTAACGTCTTCCATAACGCCCGGTACGGTCGCGAATTCATGCAGAACTCCATCGATTTGGACCGAGGTTACCGCAGCACCCGGCAGAGAAGAGAGCAAAATCCGGCGAAGCGAGTTGCCCAGTGTGGTGCCATACCCACGTTCAAGTGGTTCTACTACAAATTTCCCATAGGTGCCTTCATCGTTAACTTCTACGGTCTCGATTTTTGGCTTTTCGATTTCTATCACGAAAGTACCCCTCCTTCAAAACGTCGTTCCTTTGAATCTGCCTAATTTGCTGAAGTTTGCAACGTAGTATGCCTAAACAACCATTGTTCCCAATTGACGCTGTTGTTATACCACGGCTTCAGCGCGGCTTCATTAAACGCGGCGGCGTTTTGGAGGACGGCAGCCGTTATGAGGAATTGGAGTAACGTCTTTGATCATGTTGACTTCAAGGCCTGCCGCTTGCAAGGAGCGGATAGCGGCCTCACGGCCAGCACCAGGGCCTTTAACCATAACCTCAACGCTCTTCATGCCATGTTCCATCGCAGCTTTGGCAGCAGATTCAGCAGCCATTTGCGCGGCAAACGGAGTCGACTTACGGGATCCTTTGAATCCAAGACCGCCGGAGCTGGCCCAGGAAATCGCGTTACCGTGCGGATCCGTAATGGTTACAATCGTATTATTGAAGGTGGAGCGGATATGAGCCACGCCAGATTCAATGTTTTTCCGGTCACGACGTTTTGTACGTACGACTTTTTTTGGTTTAGCCATTGTCTGTTATCCCCCCTTCTTATTTCTTCTTGTTCGCTACAGTACGACGAGGACCCTTACGAGTACGGGCATTCGTTTTCGTACGTTGTCCACGAACCGGCAAGCCGCGACGATGACGCACTCCGCGGTAGCAGCCAATCTCGATCAAACGTTTAATATTTAAGGAAATTTCACGACGCAGGTCGCCTTCCACCTTGACCGTTTTGTCGATCGTTTCGCGTAGTTTGCTAACCTCATCTTCCGTCAAATCACGAACACGAGTGTCCGGATTGATGCCTGTTGTGCTCAGGATTTTCTGGGAAGTCGTTTTACCGATTCCGAAAATGTAAGTTAAGGCGATCTCAACGCGTTTATCACGTGGCAAATCCACACCAGCAATACGTGCCATTTTACGCTACACCCCCTTCAATTAACCTTGTTTTTGTTTGTGTTTCGGATTTTCGCAAATCACCATGACATTGCCTTTGCGACGAATGACTTTGCATTTTTCGCAAATCGGCTTTACAGAAGGTCTTACCTTCATGCTGATTACCTCCTAAAAGTTTTACAGAAGTAAAACTGGGATCGAAAGCATACGTTTTGTTTTGCGAAGCAAAACTCGAATCGCAGGCATTCTAATCATAAACTACTCTCTGAAACAACTCAACCTGAATATTGTACCACAACTTTACCGGAATTGGTATAGTCTATTTGCGGTAAGTGATCCGGCCTTTCGTCAAATCATAAGGCGAAAGCTGAACGACCACTTTGTCCCCCGTCAAAATGCGGATAAAGTGCATCCGCAGCTTTCCGGAAACGTGAGCGAGAATTTGATGCCCATTCTCCAGCTCCACTTTGAATGTAGCATTCGGCAATGGTTCGATAACCACGCCTTCGACTTCAATGACATCTTCTTTAGCCACAGTCAGTCTCCTTTCTCTTCAGCCATAGAATCGGCGGAGTTCTGATAAACAAGAACTGCGTGGCGCAGTTTCCCGTTCGTCACCCGTCCGCTTTCCTGCAAACTATGAACAACCTCGCTGCTAACTATGGGCAGTAGCTCAAGATGCTGGGCATTTTTACGTTTGGGTCCATCAAACTTACGTTTGTTTCCATCCGCGATCCAGACGAATCTGTCGTCCAAAATCCCGACAATCACATAAATCGCCCCGGCATCTCTGCCTTTGAGAACTTTCACCAACTGACCGACTTGCGGCTCCGAGCGTTCTTTCACGTTCATCACCTACGCATTCAGCTTCGTGAAAATTTCCATCCCGTCCGGCGTTACGGCTACCGTATGCTCGAAATGAGCACACAGCGAACCATCCACCGTGACCACTGTCCAGTTGTCTTCCAGCGTTTTTACATATCGCTTCCCCATGTTAACCATCGGTTCGATCGCCAGGACCATCCCGGGCTTAAGCCGAGGTCCCCGGTCAGGCAAACCATAATTCGGAATTTGCGGTTCTTCGTGCAAGCTCGCGCCAATGCCGTGACCGACATATTCCCGAACGACGGAAAAACCGGCAGCTTCGATAAATTGCTGAATCGCATGCGAGATCGTGAACAATCGAACATCCGGCTTAACGAGCGCAAGGCCCGCATACAGGGATCCTTCGGTGACCTCCAAGAGCTTCTTGGCGTCCTCCGAAATTTCGCCTACCGGATACGTCCACGCCGAGTCCCCATGGAAACCACGATACTCCGCGCCGATATCCAATGTAATGATATCGCCTTCGTTCAATTTGCGTTTGCCGGGAAATCCGTGTACCAATTCTTCGTTGACCGAAGCGCAAATGCTGTAAGGAAAACCGTTGTAACCTTTAAAGGACGGCACGGCGCCCTGACTGCGAATATATTTATCGGCGAGTTGATCGAGTTCCCCCGTCGTAATTCCAGGCTCAATCGATTGCGCCATGAGCCTGTGCGTTTCCGCTACGATTCGCCCAGCTTCTCGCATAAAGCCTAGTTCCGTTTCGGATTTACAAATGATCATTTCACCTAACCCCGCAGTAGTGACACGATTTCTTTCGAAACCGCATCGATTTCCTGTTCACCATCTACCTGACGCAACAGGCCTTTATCTTCGTAGAACTTCAGAAGCGGTGCGGTTTTGTTGATATATTCGTCCAAACGAGTGCCTACGCTCTCCTCATTATCATCCGAGCGTTGGTACAACTCGCCGCCGCATTTATCACAAACACCTTCCTGCCCCGGAGGATTAAAGATCACATGATAAGTGGCGCCGCAGGATTTGCAAATCCGGCGTCCGGTTAGCCGCGCCAGCAGCTTGTTCCGGTCCACTTTCAAGTTGATGACGTGGTCCAGCTTGCGACCCAGGCCTTCAAGCAGCTCTTCCAGCGATTCCGCTTGCGAAAGGGTTCTTGGAAAACCGTCCAATAAGAAACCTTTTTCGCAATCGGGCTGCTGCAAGCGTTCGCGAACAATCCCCACTGTCACATCATCAGGTACCAGAAGTCCCTGATCCATATATTCCTTCGCTTTCATCCCCACAGGTGTTCCCTGTTTGATTGCCAGGCGAAATGCGTCGCCGGTAGAGATATGAGGAATACCGAATTCGTTAACAATGACCTCGGCTTGTGTTCCTTTTCCTGCTCCGGGAGGCCCCATGAATAGTAGGTTCATGTTTCTCACTCCCTCCAAGACTTCTCTACAACAAGAAATAGCGCAGTTAGGTGCCAGGCAAGGGCGTTTGCACGTCCCTGTTCCTGGTACCTACCGACTATTTATTGATGAAACCTTTATAGTGACGTTTGATCAATTGGCCTTCGATGGTCTTCATCGTATCCAGCGCAACGCCGATGACGATCAGGATCGAAGTACCGCCGATCAGAACCGTACGCGGCAAACCTGCCACAGCCCCCAATGCCATAGGAAGGATGGAGATCGCAGCCAAGAAAATAGCGCCGGTCATCGTCAGACGGGTCAATACCCGAGTAAGATAGGTTTCCGTCGTTTTACCCGGACGGATCCCCGGAATGTATCCGCCGTTTTTCTTCATGTTCTCAGCCATCTGCTGCGGGTTCATCTGTACGAACGTATAGAAGAACGTGAAGCCGATGATCATGACCACATAAAGCACCATCCCAAGCGGACGGTCGGTAGACAAGTTGTTGCTGATCCATTGCGCCCAAGTGTGCGTCGACCAGAAGCTGGCGATAACCACTGGGAATTGAAGCAAGGAAACAGCGAAAATGACCGGAATTACGCCGGCAGCATTGATTTTGAGCGGAATATGCGTATTCTGCCCGCCATACATTTTGTTGCCAACCACGCGTTTAGCGTATTGTACCGGAATTTTGCGGATTGCTTGTTGGACGTAAATGACGCCGATTACGATCAATACGACTACGAGGATAATCGCAATGGACTTCACCACGTTGATAAACGCTGCACCTTCAACAATAAACTCGGATTGAGCAATTGTCGTGATATGCGATGGAATCGTCGCAACAATCCCGGCGAAGATGATGAGCGAAATCCCATTGCCGATCCCTCTTTCGGTAATCTGCTCACCTAACCACATCAGGAACGATGTACCGGCCGTTAACACGATTGCAATAACCAGATAGTCACCAAACGTTGCGTTTGGTACCATTTCTGTGCCGTACAACCGGTTAAAGCCAACCGATGTGGCAAAAGCCTGAATCACGGCCAAAATGACCGTACCGTAACGAGTCACTTGAGCCATTTTTTTCTTGCCGTGTTCCCCTTGTTTGGCCCATTCCGCAAATTTCGGAATGACGTCCATGGACAAGAGTTGCACGATGATGGAAGCCGTGATATAAGGCATGATCCCGAGGGCGAAGATCGAGAAATTCTTTAGGGCGCCGCCCGAGAAGGTGTTCAAGAACCCTAACAAGTCGCTTCCTGCCGTGTTCGTTGCCTCGAAAACGTCTTTATTAACGCCCGGAACCGGAACGAAAGAACCGATCCGGTAAACGAGGAAGATAAACAACGTGAACAAAATGCGGTTGCGAAGGTCTTGAACATGCCATATGTTCTTAATGGTTTTAAACATTAGATCACCTCGGTTTTACCGCCGGCAGCCTCGATTTTCTCTACCGCAGATTGGGAGAACTTATTCGCTTTAACTGTCAGCTTGACAGTAACTTCACCGTTGCCGAGAATCTTGATGCCGCTCTTCGCGTCTTTCACGATTCCTTGTTCAAACAACAGTTCAGGAGTCACTTCCGTATCCGCCGCAAAGCTGTTCAAATCTTCGATGTTAACAATCGCATACTCTTTCCGCGTCGGATTGATGAACCCGCGTTTTGGCAAGCGACGATACAGCGGGTTTTGACCGCCTTCGAAGCCCGGACGCACACCACCGCCGGAACGAGCGTTTTGACCTTTGTGACCGCGAGTAGACGTTTTACCCATGCCGCTACCTGTACCGCGGCCAACGCGCTTGCGTTCTTGGCGGGAGCCAGGAGCTGGGGAAAGCTCATGTAACTTCATCGTTCGTTGCACCTCCTTATTTATTGTTGGCACTAAAAAAGCTTCCGAAATCCTT
The DNA here is from genome assembly GCF_022427145.1 of Paenibacillus timonensis. Lineage (GTDB taxonomy): Bacteria > Bacillota > Bacilli > Paenibacillales > Paenibacillaceae > Fontibacillus > Fontibacillus timonensis. Next base: position 46,501 of record NZ_JAKSXN010000030.1, on the reverse strand, counting down.
AGCCTTCGATTTCTTTAACCGATACCAGGTGGCTCACTTGATTAACCATGCCGCGAATGGCCGGGTTATCGTTGTGAACGACGGATTGGTTGATCTTGCGAAGACCCAAAGTTTTCACGGTAGTACGTTGGTTCTCCGGACGACCGATCAAACTACGCACGAGGGTAATTTGCAGTTTAGCCATGAGATTCCCTCCTTAACCGAGAAGTTCTTCGACGGTTTTACCGCGCAATTTCGCAACATCCTCAGCGCGTTTCAGACGGGACAAGCCCTCCAAAGTCGCGTTGACCATGTTGATGGAATTCGAAGAACCCAAAGATTTAGTCAAAATGTCGCCTACGCCAGCCAGTTCGAGAACCGCACGAACCGGACCGCCAGCGATAACCCCGGTACCTTCGGATGCCGGTTTCAACAGAACGCGGCCAGCTCCGAAATGCCCGATTACTTGGTGAGGGATCGTAGTGCCCACGAGCGGAACATGGACAAGGTTTTTCTTCGCATCTTCGATGCCTTTGCGGATCGCGTCAGGCACTTCGCCTGCTTTACCGATCCCGGCGCCAACCCAGCCTTTGCCGTCGCCGACAACCACGAGCGCGCTGAAGCTAAAACGACGTCCGCCTTTAACTACTTTAGCTACGCGGTTAATGTTTACAACTCTTTCTGTCAGTTCTAAAGTGTTCGGATCTACACGCAAGTCGTTAACCTCCTTTTAGTGATTATTTTTAGAATTCCAGGCCTGCTTCGCGGGCTGCGTCAGCCAGCGCCTGAATCCGTCCATGGTACAAGTATCCTCCGCGGTCAAATACAATGTTTTTGACCCCTTTTTCTTGAGCGCGTTTCGCGATCAATTCGCCAACTTTGCGAGCGGATTCCACGTTGCCGCCATTGCCGATCGAACTGCTCAGTTCTTTATCGACGGTCGATGCGCTAGCCAGCGTTACGCCTGCTACGTCGTCGATCAGTTGAGCGTAGATATGTTTGGAAGAACGGTATACGTTCAGTCTTGGACGAGCTGCCGTTCCTTGGACTTTTTTACGCACACGCAGATGTCTTTTCAGACGTGCTTTGTTCTTATCACCTTTTGTAATCATGACTTCCATTTCACTCCCTTCGGTTTACCACTATCGGACATTTCGTTTCAAGACGCCAGAAGGATAGGCAGGTTAAGAAGAAACTTATTTCTTCTTACCGGCTTTACCTTCCTTACGAATGATGCGTTCGCCTTCATACTTGATCCCTTTGCCTTTGTATGGCTCAGGTTCGCGGACGGAACGAATTTTAGCAGCGTATTCGCCTACGCGCTCTTTATTGATCCCTTTAACGATGATCTTCGTATTCGAAGGCACTTCAAATTCGATGCCCGCTTCCGGCGTAATTTCCACCGGGTGGGAGTAACCTACGTTCAGGACCAGTTTGTTGCCGGACAAGCTTGCGCGGTAACCGACACCAACCAGCTCGAGCGATTTGGAGAAACCTTCCGTTACCCCGCTGACCATGTTGCTCACAACGGAGCGAGTCGTGCCATGCAGGGAACGATGTAATTTATTATCAGAAGGACGCTCAACGGAAATCACGTTGCCTTCAACCGATACCTTGATGTCCTTGTGAAGCTCACGAGTCAAAGTGCCTTTCGGCCCTTTTACCGTAATGACGCTATTATCAAGTGTGACATCCACACCACTTGGTACTGTAATTGGTTTGCGACCAATACGAGACATTTATTGCACCTCCTTGTTATAAGACGTTAATTACCAAACGTAGCAGACAACTTCGCCGCCGGCTTTGGACTGGCGAGCTTCCTTGTCAGTCATGACACCTTTGGAAGTGGAGATAATCGCGATACCCAAGCCGCCGAGGACACGAGGAATTTCGTTGCTTTTCGTGTACACGCGAAGGCCTGGTTTACTGATTCTCTTAAGTCCAGAGATGACGCGTTCGTTGTTCGGGCCGTATTTCAGGAAAATACGGATGATCCCTTGTTTGTTATCGTCGATATATTCAGCGTCACGGATGAAACCTTCACGCTTCAGGATCTCGGCGATTTGTTTCTTGATCGTGGACGCAGGCAGTTCAACCGTCTCGTGACGCACCGTGTTGGCGTTACGAATACGAGTAAGCATATCTGCAATTGGATCTGACATAGTCATACGTGTAAACCTCCTTCCCGTTGTTGATTAATTACCAGCTTGCTTTTTTCACGCCAGGAATCTGGCCTTTATAAGCTAATTCACGGAAGCAAATTCTGCAAATCTTGTACTTTTGCAATACCGAATGTGGGCGACCACAACGTTCACAACGGGTATAAGCCCGAACTTTGAATTTAGGTGTACGTTGTTGTTTAACTTTCATCGAAGTTTTAGCCACTTAGCCTGACACCTCCTAAATAGTTTCGGAGAAAATGGACTTTTACTTAGCAAACGGCATGCCGAGTTGCGTCAAGAGCTCGCGGGATTCTTCGTCGGTCTTCGCCGTCGTTACGATGACGATATCCATACCACGCACTTTATCCACTTGATCGTACTCGATCTCAGGGAAAATCAGTTGCTCTTTCAGGCCCAGCGTATAGTTGCCGCGACCGTCGAATGCTTTCGTCGATACGCCGTGGAAGTCACGGACGCGCGGAAGCGTTACGTTAAACAGTTTGTCGAGGAAATGGTACATGCGGTCACCGCGAAGGGTTACTTTCACGCCGATCGGCATGTTCTCACGCAGTTTGAAACCGGCGATGGATTTCTTCGCACGGGTGATAACCGGCTTTTGACCAGCGATCAACTGCATATCGTTTACTGCGGAATCAAGTACTTTGGAGTTCGCTACAGCGTCACCAACACCCATGTTGATAACGACTTTCTCGATCTTCGGCACTTGCATTACCGTTGTATAGTTGAATTTTTGAACCAAAGCAGGTGTTACTTCGTTCAAAAAGCGTTCTTTCAATCTTGCTGCCATGAATCATGGACCTCCTTTCTTAACGTTACTGGATTAGTCGATTACTTCTCCGGATCTTTTCGCTACGCGAACTTTCTTGCCGTTGTCCAATACTTTGTAACCGATACGGGTTACTTTTCCGCTCTTCGGATCAACGTGCATTACGTTCGAAACGTGAATCGGAGCTTCTTTCTCGATGATGCCGCCTTGTGGGTTCAGTTGGTTTGGTTTTTGATGTTTCTTAACCATGTTCACGCCTTCCACAAGCACGCGGTTTTCGCGAGGATAAGCGGCGATGACGCGGCCTTTTTTGCCTTTGTCTTTACCGGAAATCACGATCACCGTGTCGTCCTTTTTGACGTGCAGCTTATTGTTATGAGATTCAAGAATCTTCTTCAGTCTAGGCACTTGGTTTACACCTCCTGTTAAATCGGGCTCCCCATTGGCTTACGGGGTGTTCTTAGATAACTTCCGGAGCCAAGGAAACGATCTTCATAAAGTCCTTGTCGCGAAGTTCGCGGGCAACAGGTCCGAAGATACGCGTTCCGCGTGGGCTCTTATCTTCTTTAACAACAACCGCTGCGTTCTCGTCGAATGCAATGTAGGAACCGTCTTTACGACGAACCGAACGTTTCGTACGAACGACAACCGCTCTGACTACATCACCTTTTTTGACAACGCCGCCTGGTGTTGCTTGTTTGACGGAGCAAACGATCAGATCACCGATTTGTGCCGTACGACGACCCGTACCGCCCAATACGCGGATACACATCAGTTCCTTCGCGCCGGAGTTGTCAGCAACCTGCAAACGTGTAAATGGTTGAATCATGGATATTTCCTCCTTTCGGTCTAAGCTACCGTGCTATTAAATGATAACCGCTTCTTCAACGACTTCAACGAGTCTCCAGCGTTTGTCTTTGGACAGCGGGCGAGTTTCGGCGATTTTGACGATGTCGCCGATTTTCGCAGTGTTGTTCTCGTCATGCGCTTTAAATTTCTTCGTGTATTTAATGCGCTTGTGGTACAAATCATGCTTTTTGTAGGTTTCTACAGCAACAACGATCGTTTTGTCCATCTTGTCGCTGACGACTTTACCAATTTGCACTTTACGGCTGTTACGTTCGCTCATGGTTAGCCTCCTTCCTGGACTTAGGCGCTTCGCTTATGCGTTTGGCGCTTCTTAACTGATAATCCCAAGTTCTCTTTCACGGATAACGGTTTTAGCACGAGCTATTTCCTTACGCACATCGCGGATCCGAGTCGGGTTATCGAGTTGGCCGGTAGCCAACTGAAAACGGAGGTTAAAGAGTTCTTCTTTAAAACCTGCGATTTTTTGTTCGATTTCTGCAGTGGTTAAGTTGCGAAGTTCATTAGCTTTCATTTGCTTCACCACCCAATTCTTCACGTTTCACAAACTTCGTTTTGATCGGCAGTTTGTGGGCGGCAAGACGCATAGCTTCGCGTGCAATTTCCTCCGATACGCCGGCAAGCTCAAACATGATTTTGCCCGGCTTCACAACTGCGACCCATTTCTCTACGTTACCTTTACCGCTACCCATCCGGACTTCAAGAGGCTTCTGAGTAATCGGCTTGTCAGGGAAAATTTTAATCCATACTTTACCGCCACGTTTGATGTAACGAGTCATCGCGATACGCGCTGCTTCGATTTGACGGTTCGTAATCCAAGTCGGCTCCAGAGCTTGCAGGCCGTATTCGCCGAAGTTCAATTCGGTGCCGCCTTTTGCTTGGCCTCTCATATTACCGCGTTGTTGCTTGCGGTGTTTTACACGTTTTGGTACCAACATGATTAGTTGCCTCCTTCCTGAACAGCTTGTTGTTTCTTAGCCGTAGGAAGAACCTCTCCACGATAAATCCATACTTTTACGCCGATGCGGCCGTAAGTCGTATGCGCTTCTGCCGTACCGTAATCGATGTCGGCGCGGAGCGTATGAAGTGGAACAGTTCCTTCACTGTAGCCTTCCGTACGAGCGATTTCAGCGCCGCCGAGACGACCGCTGACTGCCGTTTTAATCCCTTTAGCTCCCGAACGCATCGTTCTTTGAATCGCTTGTTTCAGCGCACGACGGAAAGAAACGCGACGTTCCAATTGTTGTGCAATGCTTTCTGCGACCAGAATTGCGTCAAGGTCAGGGTGTTTGATTTCAGAGATGTTGATGTGAACTTTTTTGCCGCCTGCGATTTTCGTAATTTCACCGCGCAGGTTTTCCACTTCCGAACCACCTTTACCGATAACCATACCCGGCTTGGCTGTGTGGATCGTCACGTTCACACGATTCGCCGCTCTCTCGATCTCAATCCGAGATACCGCGGAGTCTTTCAGTTTATTTTTCAGGTGTTCACGAATTTTTACGTCTTCCAGCAAAAGATCACCAAAATCTTTGCCTGCGTACCATTTGGATTCCCAATCACGGATAATCCCTACTCGTAATCCGACCGGATTTACCTTTTGGCCCACACGTTTTCCCTCCTTATTTTTCGGATACCACCAAAGTAATGTGGCTGGTGCGTTTGTTGATCCGGCTAGCACGTCCCATAGCCCGTGGACGGAAACGTTTCATCGTCGGGCCTTGGTTTACGTAGGCTTGCGTAATCACCAATTTATTTACATCCATAGAATAGTTATGTTCAGCATTGGCAATCGCCGAGTTCAAAAGCTTCTCCACGATCGGGGATGCCGCTTTTGGCGTATGGCGCAGAATCGCGATCGCGTCGCCAACTTGCTTACCGCGGATCAGGTCGATAACGAGCTGAGCTTTGCGGGGAGCAATACGAATCGATCTTGCATGTGCTTTAGCTTCCATGTAGTATTACCTCCTCTCAAACGAAGAACTTATCGTGATTAACGTCTCGTTTTCTTATCGTCATCCGTATGACCTTTGTAGGTCCGGGTTGGAGCAAATTCGCCCAGTTTATGTCCGACCATATCCTCGGTTACGTACACCGGTACGTGCTTGCGGCCGTCATAGACACCAAACGTATGACCAATGAATTGCGGATAGATCGTGGAGCGACGGGACCAAGTTTTGATCACAACCTTCTTGTTCGAAGCGCTCGCTTCCTCCACTTTCTTAAGCAGGTAACCGTCGATAAAAGGTCCCTTTTTCAGACTGCGACTCATTCATTTATCCTCCCTTCACAATGCGCTGCAAGTTACGCTCGTTCAAGCCGCGAAGTGATCCGCGAAATGCGGATTACTTCGTGCGACGGCGAACGATATATTTATCAGAAGCTTTGCCTTTTTTACGCGTTTTGTAACCAAGGGTCGGTTTGCCCCAAGGAGACAACGGAGATTTACGGCCGATCGGAGCGCGACCTTCACCACCACCGTGTGGGTGATCGTTCGGGTTCATGACGACACCGCGCACTTCCGGACGTTGTCCGAGCCAGCGGCTGCGTCCCGCTTTACCGATTTTCACGAGCTCATGGTCACCGTTACCTACGGAACCGATCGTCGCGCGGCAAACTTTCAGGACTTTACGAACTTCGCCAGAAGACAGGCGGATCGTTACGTATTTATCCTCTTTACCGAGCAATTGAGCTTCCGTACCCGCAGCACGAACGAGTTGTCCGCCTTTACCAGGCTTCAGTTCGATGTTGTGGATCACGGTACCTACCGGAATGTTCTCCAGCGGCAGCGCGTTACCGATTTTGATATCGGAACCTGCGCCGGATTCGATCACATCGCCCACTTTCAAGCCTTTCGGAGCGATGATGTAGCGTTTTTCGCCATCGGCATAATGGATCAAAGCGATGTTCGAAGTCCGGTTCGGATCGTATTCGATCGTAGCAACGCGGCCTGGAATTCCATCTTTGTTCCGTTTGAAGTCGATGATGCGGTATTTACGTTTATGTCCGCCGCCGTGGTGACGAACAGTGATTTTACCTTGGTTGTTGCGGCCGGCCGTTTTGCTCAGCGGCGCAAGCAAAGATTTCTCCGGCTGATCCGTCGTGATTTCTTCGAAGGTCGATACGCTCATGGCGCGTCTTGCCGGGGATGTCGGTTTGTACTTTTTGATTGGCACGAGATTTCCCTCCTTACTTTAAACGATTTTATACCGATTCAAAGAATTGAAGCGGCTTGCTGTCCGCCGTCAATGTAACAAAAGCTTTCTTCCATTCGGGAGTGTATCCGGAGTAGCGTCCGTAACGTTTCAGCTTCCCGGGAACACGCAGGGTGTTTACGTTCTGCACCTTAACGCCGAAAATCGATTCAACAGCTTGCTTGATTTCGGTTTTGTTGGCACGAAGGTCTACTTCGAAGACATATTTCAGGTCGTTCATGTATTCCGAAGACCGTTCCGTAATCACCGGGCGTTTGATAATATCGCGAGGATCTTTCATTACGCGAGCACCTCCTCTACCTTCTGAACTGCTTCCTTCGTAATGATCAGTTTGTCGTGCGTCAGCACGTCAAGAACATTAATGCCGTCTGCTGCTACGAATTTAACACCTGGGATATTGCGTGCGGAAAGCGCCAGATTGTCGTCATAGCTAGGCGCTACGATCAAAGCTTTGCGTTCCACTTTCAGGTTGTTCAAAATCGCTGCGAATTCTTTCGTTTTAGGAGCGCTCATCGCAAGTGCGTCCAATACGATGATATCCTGATCGATCACTTTCGACGAGAGCGCCGATTTGATCGCCAAACGACGAACTTTCTTAGGCAGTTTGTAGGAATAGCTGCGCGGAGTTGGTCCGAATACCACGCCGCCGCCTTTCCATTGAGGAGCGCGAATGGAGCCTTGACGAGCGCGACCCGTACCTTTTTGTTTCCAAGGCTTACGGCCGCCGCCACGAACTTCGGAGCGTCCTTTAACTTTATGCGTACCGAAACGCAGGGAAGCGCGCTGCATCACTACAGCTTCATGAAGGACATGCGTGTTCGGCTCAATTCCGAATACGGCATCGTTCAATTCCACTTCGCCCACTTGGCTACCGCTAATATTGAAAAGTGCTACTTTTGGCATTTGATGTTCCTCCTTTCTTGAGGGCTAATTATTTCTTAATGGTTTGTTTGATTTTAACGAAGCTGTTTTTAGGACCTGGAATCGAGCCTTTAACAAGCAGTACGTTGCGTTCTGCATCCACGCGCACGATTTCGAGGTTTTGGATCGTTACGGTTTCGCTACCCATATGTCCTGGAAGGTGTTTGCCTTTCGGAACGCGGTTCGCTTGGATGGAACCCATGGAACCTGGTCTGCGATGGTAACGGGAACCGTGAGCCATCGGGCCGCGGCTTTGTCCCCAGCGTTTGATTACGCCTTGGAATCCTTTACCCTTCGAAATACCTGTTACGTCAACAAATTCGCCTTCAGCAAAAATATCAACTTTGACCTCTTGGCCAACCTCGTATCCTGCCAAATCAACACCGCGAATTTCGCGAACGTAGCGCTTAGGCGTTGCGCCTGCTTTCTTCGCATGCCCAACTTCCGGTTTGTTTGCTCTTGCTTCCTTCTTATCGGCATAACCGATTTGAATCGCTTCATAGCCGTCATTCTCCAGATCTTTCTTCTGCAGAACCACGTTAGAGCTTGCCTCAATAACCGTTACGGGAATGACATTCCCCTCCGGAGTAAACACTTGAGTCATTCCAAGTTTTTTCCCTAAGATACCTTTCATGTTGACACCTCTTTTCCTTTCCTGGTTACCTTACAATAGTAGGTATTACAATTTGATTTCGATATCTACACCGGACGGCAGGTCCAAGCGCATCAAGGCATCCACAGTTTGTGGAGTCGGGTTCACGATGTCGATCAGACGCTTGTGCGTCCGTTGTTCGAATTGTTCCCGGGAATCCTTGTACTTGTGTACCGCACGGAGAATAGTAATCACTTGTTTCTCAGTTGGCAGCGGAATCGGCCCGGATACGCCAGCACCCGAACGTTTTGCCGTTTCAACGATTTTCTCTGCGGATTGATCAAGAATTCTGTGGTCGTAAGCTTTCAAACGAATACGAATTTTTTGCTTTGCCATTTTAGTCCCTCCTTCTATCGCCCAATTTAGTATCGGACATACTCCGTGAAAATTTTCTGGCAACCCTCCCATGGCAAAGGGGCCGGGTGTGTCAGTAACCTCTCACATCATCGCAACGTCACAGAACAACATTCACTATTATATAGAAAAGATAGGCGGAATGCAAGCATAAAATCTGAAGTTTTCGTTTTCCAATAAATAAAAGGAGCTGCTCTCCGAAACCGGAGAGCAGCTCCTTCTTTCAGGCTGTAAAGCCTTCTTATTTGCTGATGGAAACAACGGCACCGGATCCAACTGTACGGCCGCCTTCACGAATGGAGAAGCGAGTTCCTTCTTCGATCGCGATCGGGGAGATCAGTTGAACGGTAACTTCGATGTTGTCGCCAGGCATAACCATTTCAGTACCTTCTGGCAGGTTGATGATGCCAGTTACGTCCGTTGTACGGAAGTAGAACTGAGGACGGTAGCCGGAGAAGAACGGCTTATGGCGTCCGCCTTCTTCTTTGGTCAATACGTACACTTGAGCGGTAAACTCAGTGTGCGGATTAACGGAAGCCGGTTTAGCCAATACTTGACCGCGTTCGATTTCTTTACGGTCAACACCGCGGAGCAATGCGCCGATGTTGTCGCCCGCTTGAGCGGAATCGAGCAATTTACGGAACATTTCAACGCCGGTAACGACGGATTTTTTCGTTTCTTCAACGATACCCACGATTTCGATTTCGTCGCCGACTTTAACCGTACCGCGTTCTACACGGCCGGTAGCTACCGTACCGCGGCCAGTGATCGAGAATACGTCCTCGACAGGCATCAGGAACGGTTTGTCGACTGGGCGTTCTGGAAGCGGAATGTACTCGTCGATGACTTCGAACATTTCAACGATTTTTTGAGCCCATTCGCCTTCAGGGTTTTGCAGAGCTTCACGAGCGGAACCGCGAATGATTGGAGTGTCGTCGCCTGGGAACTCATATTCGTTCAGCAGGTCGCGAACTTCCATTTCAACCAGTTCAAGCAACTCATCGTCTTCAACCATGTCGCATTTGTTCAAGAATACGACGATGTAAGGAACGCCTACGTTACGGGACAACAGGATGTGCTCGCGAGTTTGCGGCATTGGGCCGTCAGCTGCGGATACAACCAGGATTGCGCCGTCCATTTGAGCCGCGCCGGTGATCATGTTTTTAACATAGTCGGCGTGCCCTGGGCAGTCAACGTGTGCATAGTGACGGTTGTTGGTTTCGTACTCAACGTGTGCCGTCGAGATTGTGATACCGCGTTCGCGTTCTTCCGGAGCTTTGTCGATTTGATCGAAAGCTACGGCTGCGCCGCCGTATTTTTTGGACAATACAGTCGTAATGGCTGCAGTCAGAGTTGTTTTACCATGGTCGACGTGACCAATCGTACCGATATTAACGTGCGGTTTTGTACGTTCGTATTTAGCCTTTGCCATTTTAAACAGTTCCTCCTTAAAATATGGATTGTTATGTGTGACCGTTCGGAAGAACAAATCCTCCGACCGGTAAATACATTAAATTAGTCTCCGCCTTTGTTCTTGGATACGATTTCTTCGGCGATTGTTTTCGGAACTTCTTCGTAATGAGAAAGTTCCATCGAGAATACGCCGCGTCCTTGCGTACCGGAACGAAGGGTTGTCGAGTAACCGAACATTTCGGAGAGAGGCACTTTCGCACGGATAATCTGCGCACCACCGCGGGAATCCATACCTTCGATACGGCCACGGCGAGAGTTCAGCATACCCATAACGTCACCCATGTACTCCTCAGGCACCGTTACTTCAACTTTCATGATCGGCTCAAGCAGAACCGGTTGACACTTCTCTTTAGCCGCTTTCAGGGCCATAGAGCCGGCGATTTTAAACGCCATTTCACTGGAGTCAACATCATGGTAAGAACCGTCTACGATCGTGGCTTTAACGTCTACAAGCGGGAAGCCTGCGAGTACGCCATTCTTCATAGCTTCTTCAATACCTTGTTGTGCAGGAGCAATGTACTCCCGAGGCACGGAGCCACCGACGATCTTGCTGTCGAATTGGTTGCCTGTACCTGGTTCCAGCGGTTCGAATTCAACCCAGACGTGACCGTATTGACCGCGGCCACCGGACTGACGAACGAATTTACCTTCGACGCGTGCAGGAGCTTTGAACGTTTCACGATAAGCAACTTGTGGTTTACCTACGTTCGTCTCAACTTTGAATTCGCGGCGCATCCGGTCAATGATGATATCAAGGTGAAGCTCACCCATACCCGCAAGGATCGTTTGTCCCGTTTCTTCATCCGTGTGAGCACGAAGCGTTGGGTCTTCCTCCGTCAGTTTACCGAGAGCAACGCCCATTTTGTCTTGGTCGGCTTTCGTCTTAGGTTCAACGGCAATTTCGATAACCGGATCAGGGAAGTTCATCGATTCGAGAATAACCGGAGACTTCTCATCACACAGTGTATCACCCGTGCCGGTATCTTTCAAACCAACGGCAGCCGCGATGTCACCAGCGTAAACTTCGTTGATTTCCTGACGGCTGTTCGCATGCATTTGAAGAATACGGCCGATCCGTTCGCGTTTACCTTTCGTTGCGTTCAGCACGTAGGAACCGGATTGCAAAATACCGGAGTATACGCGGAAGAACGTCAGCTTACCAACGTAAGGGTCCGTCATGATCTTAAATGCAAGCGCCGCGAACGGTTCTTCGTCGGAAGAATGACGTTCCACTTCCGTACCGTCCTCCAAGTGACCTTGGATACTTGGTACGTCAACCGGAGCTGGCAAGTAGTCGATAACGGCGTCCAGCATCAGCTGAACCCCTTTGTTACGGTAGGAAGAGCCGCAGATGACAGGGAAGATTTTTACTTCGCAAACGCCTTTGCGAAGCGCCGCTTTCAGTTCCTCAACGCTGATTTCCTCACCTTCGAGGTATTTCATCGTCAATTCTTCATCCAGCTCGGCAACCTTCTCTACCAACTCCGCACGAAGTTCTTCAACTTGTGCAGTGAATTCCGCAGGGATTTCTACCTCATCGATTTGCTGTCCCAGATCATCTCTGTACATAAACGCTTTTTGAGCGATGATGTCGATAATCCCGACAAAATCGTTTTCCGCACCGATCGGCAATTGGATCGCAACGGCATTCGCTTGCAGACGCTCGCGCATATCTTTGACAACGTTCAGGTAATCGGCACCGATGATATCCATTTTGTTGACATAGGCGATCCGAGGAACGCCATAGCGGTCAGCTTGTCTCCAAACGGTTTCAGACTGCGGCTCAACGCCTTCTTTAGCACTGAACACGCCTACAGCCCCGTCCAATACACGCAGGGAACGTTCGACTTCAACGGTGAAGTCGACGTGTCCCGGGGTATCGATGATATTTACGCGGTGACCTTTCCATTGAGCGGTCGTCGCAGCGGACGTAATCGTGATTCCGCGCTCTTGCTCTTGTTCCATCCAGTCCATCGTAGCAGCACCCTCGTGAACTTCCCCGATTTTGTGCGTACGGCCTGTGTAGAACAAGATCCGTTCCGTCGTGGTTGTCTTACCGGCGTCAATATGCGCCATGATCCCGATATTACGTGTATTTTTCAAGGAGAACTCTCTTGCCATGAATCTGTCTCCCTTCAAAATATAAATTTTGAAATACGGGCGTTATCCTACCAACGGTAGTGCGCGAACGCTTTGTTCGCTTCCGCCATTTTGTGCGTATCTTCGCGTTTCTTCACGGAAGCGCCTGTGTTGTTGGATGCGTCGATGATCTCGGCAGCCAAACGCTCTTCCATCGTTTTCTCACCGCGGTTGCGGGAGTAGTTTACGAGCCAACGTAATCCCAAGGATGTACGTCTCTCTGGTTTAACCTCGATCGGAACCTGGTAGTTTGCACCGCCGACACGGCGAGCTTTAACTTCCAGTACAGGCATGATATTCTTGATCGCTGCTTCAAACACTTCCATAGGGTCGTTCCCCGTGCGCTCTTGAATGATGTTGAACGCATTGTACAGAATGCTTTGAGCAACGCCGCGTTTACCGTCAAGCATGATGCGGTTGATCAAGCGAGTAACCAATTTGCTGTTATACACTGGATCTGGCAACACGTCTCTTTTCGTAACTGGACCTTTGCGTGGCATAGTTTGTTATCCCCCTTTCAACAATAATTCAAACCAAGTAGTAATTCAAAAAGTTGTCTTTCGATCACGAGGCAGGAACAGAGAAGCTTATTCGACATCGAATCTTGAATTCAGCCGGGCCTTCCGTTGCTCACGTAGCTTACAGCTACGTTCCGCTACTCAGTCCCTAGCTTCATCCAACCTTCTCGGTGCTCCAAACCCAACTTTTTGAACCTTCATTGAAATGCTAGTTCACAAAGCCGCCTTCGATCACGAATGATCTTAGGACTTCTTCGCTTTCGGACGTTTCGCGCCGTATTTGGAACGAGCTTGCATCCGGTTGTTAACCCCAGCGGTGTCCAAAGCTCCGCGTACGATATGGTAACGTACACCCGGAAGGTCTTTGACCCGGCCGCCACGAATCAGCACAACGCTGTGCTCTTGCAGGTTGTGACCGATCCCTGGAATGTAAGCCGTCACCTCTACACGGTTCGTCAAACGAACACGGGCATATTTACGAAGTGCGGAGTTCGGTTTCTTCGGAGTCATTGTACCTACACGAGTGCAGACGCCGCGTTTTTGCGGGGAGCTCAGATCCGTAGCCTCGCGTTTCAGAGCGTTGAACCCTCTTTGCAGCGCTGGCGATTTGGATTTGTACACCTTATCTTGGCGTCCCTTACGTACTAATTGGTTAATTGTTGGCATGTTGTTGCCACCCCCTTCCTCAGAATTCAAATCTTTTTACAAACCTCTTGATTAAGCCCACAGACCCAGGCGGTTCATAAAAGAACAAAGGAAATGTTTTTGCCAAGGAGTTCCCCTCATTAGCAAAAACATTTTCGATCAACTATGACTTTACGATCGCAGCCATCGCCGCTCCCACTTCAATCCCGCAAGCCTTGCCGAGATTGGCCATCGTATCCACATAAGTGACCTTGACGGCATGTTGGTTGCATAAGGCGACGATCCTTGACGTAAGACGCGGATCTGCATTCTCAGCAACATAAACTTCCTCGGCCCGTCCAAGTTCGACCATTCGCATGGTTTGTTTGGTGCCGATCTTAACCGGTGCGTCCCGTAGTCCTTTATCATTAGACATGATGACGTCCTCCAAAGCACAGGGTATATCCGTACTCACGCACTATGATATAGTATCACTCCGCTATAGCCGATGTCAAGCAAATTATTCATCGGATTTCGTGGTGAAAAACAGGGCCGGCGCGACCCGGATACAACTCACTTCAGGGCCGCGCCGGCTTATCTTTCATCCTATCATTATCATTATTCGACGGAAACAGGCTCTAGGTTTTCTTCCGCAGCCTCGTCTTGCTCCGGTTCTTCAAATTGAATGCTGCGATAACGATTCATGCCGGTACCGGCCGGAATCAGCTTACCGATGATGACATTCTCTTTCAAGCCGAGCAGCTTGTCGACTTTGCCTTTGATGGCCGCGTCGGTAAGCACCCGCGTCGTTTCCTGGAAGGAAGCGGCGGACAGGAAGGAGTCGGTTTCCAGCGACGCTTTCGTAATCCCGAGCAGGACCGGTTTGGCAACCGCCGGCTCTTTTCCGGACAGGATCGCGTCTTTATTGGCAACTTCGTACTCATGCAGGTCGACGAAAGATCCCGGCAGGAGCGGCGTATCGCCGGCATCCACGATCCGGATCTTGCGCAGCATTTGGCGAATCATGACCTCAACGTGCTTGTCGTTGATTTCTACGCCCTGGTTCCGGTATACGCGTTGTACTTCCTGCAAAATGTAGTTCTGTACGCCGCGAATCCCTTTGATGCGCAAAATTTCTTTCGGGTCGATCGAACCATCGGTCAGTTCGTCGCCGGCTTCGATCTCATCGCCTTCACTGACGCGCAGACGGGAACCGTAGGTGACGGAGTAAACCTTCGTTTCCGCTTCCCCTTGAACCTCGATATCGCGACGGTCTTTGGCTTCGCGGATTTCTTTGATTACGCCGTCGATCTCACTGATCGTAGCTTGACCTTTCGGATTCCGGGCCTCGAACAGCTCCTGAATCCGCGGAAGACCTTGGGTAATATCGTCACCCGCAACGCCCCCGGTATGGAACGTACGCATGGTGAGCTGGGTTCCCGGTTCGCCGATCGATTGGGCCGCGATGATGCCGACGGCTTCCCCGATCTCCACGTGTTTCCCGGTAGCCAGGTTGCGCCCGTAGCACTTCTTGCACACGCCATGACGGGCGCGGCAGCTGAGCACGGAACGGATTTGCAGTTTGGCGATACCCGCGTTGACGATTTCATGCGCTTTGTCGGAGTCGATCAATTCATTGCGGTGAATAATGATCTCGCCCGTTTGCGGATGCTTGATCGTCTCGAACGAGTAACGTCCTTCGATCCGGTCGTACAGGTCCTCGATGACCTCTTTGCCATCCTGGATCACGCCAACGGTAAAGCCTTTATCCGTACCGCAATCTTCTTCGCGGACGATTACGTCCTGAGCTACGTCTACGAGACGGCGAGTCAGGTAACCGGAGTCGGCAGTCCGCAGCGCGGTATCCGCCAAACCTTTCCGCGCGCCGTGCGTCGACAGGAAGTACTCGAGGACGGTCAGGCCTTCGCGGAAGTTCGATTTGATCGGGAGCTCGATGATCCGGCCCGCCGGGTTGGCCATCAAGCCCCGCATACCGCCCAGCTGGGTGATCTGCGATTTGTTACCGCGCGCTTTGGAGTCAACCATGAGCATGATGGAGTTGTAACGGTCCATCGATTTCATGAGCACGTCGGTAATTTGGTCCTTACATTTGGACCAGATATCGATAACGCGGTCATAACGTTCTTCGTTCGTAATCAAACCGCGACGGTATTGATTCGTTACGACGCGCACTTTCTCATCGGAATCACGCAGGATGTCCTGCTTCTCTTGCGGAACGATAACGTCCGAAACCGCGATACTTACGCCCGCACGAGTCGAGTAAGTAAAGCCGGTTTGCTTGATTCTGTCCAAAATGACGGAAGTTTCCGTCGTATGGTAGATTTCGAAGCAGCGGCCGATGATTTCGCCGAGATATTCCTTGCCTACACCACTTGCTTGCGGCGCAGCCATGATCCGTTCCAAAATGTTGGCGCCCTTCTCATAGATGAAGTAATGATCCGGTGTCCCTTGGAACAGGTTGACGCGTGTCGCTTCGTTAATATACGGGAAGCTGGCCGGGAAAATCTCATTGAAAATGATTTTACCAACCGTCGTGATCAGCAGAGCATTTTGCTGGGCTTCCGTAAAACTGGTTTTGCCCAGCGCTTTCGCCGGAATGGCTACCCGCGCATGCAGCGAAGCCGTGCCGCGTTGATAAGCCGATACTGCTTCGTTGACCGAAGTCAGAATCATGCCGGCGCCTTTGGCTTCCTTGTTATCCATCGTCAGATAGTAGGAACCGAGGACCATGTCCTGTGAAGGCGTAACGACCGGCTTGCCGTCTTTCGGGTTCAGGATGTTGCCGGACGCCAGCATCAGGATGCGAGCTTCCGCCTGGGCTTCCGCGGACAACGGCACGTGGACGGCCATCTGGTCACCGTCGAAGTCGGCGTTATACGCCGTACATACGAGCGGATGCAGACGGATGGCGCGGCCTTCAACCAGGATCGGCTCGAACGCCTGGATCCCGAGACGGTGAAGCGTAGGGGCACGGTTCAAGAGAACCGGATGCTCCTTAATGACTTCCTCGAGCACGTCCCAAACTTCCGGGCTGACGCGTTCGACTTTGCGTTTTGCACTCTTGATGTTATGGGCCAGACCTTTGTTCACCAGCTCTTTCATCACGAAAGGTTTGAACAGCTCCAGCGCCATTTCTTTCGGCAAACCGCATTGATACATTTTCAAGTAAGGTCCTACGACGATAACGGAACGACCGGAGTAGTCAACCCGTTTCCCGAGCAAGTTTTGCCGGAAACGGCCTTGTTTCCCTTTGAGCATGTGGCTCAGGGATTTCAAAGGACGGTTGCCCGGGCCCGTTACCGGACGGCCGCGGCGGCCGTTGTCGATCAGGGCGTCAACGGCTTCCTGCAGCATGCGTTTCTCGTTTTGGACGATGATGTCCGGGGCGCCCAAGTCAAGCAGACGTTTCAACCGGTTGTTCCGGTTGATGACGCGGCGGTACAGATCGTTCAAGTCGGACGTCGCAAAACGGCCGCCATCGAGTTGAACCATCGGACGAAGTTCCGGCGGAATGACCGGAAGTACGTCGAGGATCATCCACTCCGGCTCGTTGCCGGAGCTTTTGAACGCTTCGATGACTTCCAAACGTTTGATCGCACGGTTGCGGCGTTGACCTTGGGCCGTACGCAATTCTTCCTTCAGGAATTCAAGCTCTTTGTCGATGTCGAGATCCTGGAGCAGCTTCTTCACGGCTTCCGCACCCATGCCGGCTTGGAACCCATAACCGTATTTCTCGCGGTAGCTGCGGTATTCTTTCTCGGACAAAAGCTGCTTTTTCTCCAGCGGCGTTTCGCCTGGATCAGTTACGACATAAGATGCAAAATAAATGATCTCTTCCAGGGAACGCGGAGACATGTCGAGCGCAAGGCCCATCCGGCTCGGGATCCCTTTGAAGTACCAAATGTGGGATACCGGCGCTGCCAGCTCGATATGCCCCATCCGTTCACGGCGCACTTTAGCGCGAGTCACCTCAACGCCGCAGCGGTCGCAGACGACGCCTTTGTAGCGAACGCGTTTATATTTACCGCAATGACATTCCCAGTCTTTGGTCGGGCCAAAAATCTTTTCGCAGAACAGCCCTTCCTTCTCTGGCTTCAACGTGCGGTAGTTGATCGTTTCCGGTTTCTTTACTTCTCCGCGGGACCAAGAACGAATTTTATCTGGGGAAGCAAGCCCAATTTTCATAAACTCGAAGTTGTTGACGTCCAACAAGGAGCATCCCTCCTTAACCAAGTCCTGATTTGACTGTATAACGCTCTATTCTACGCCGACTTCCGCGCCTTCCAGATTGAGACTCAGCTTATCGCCCGACGCATCGTCCTCGTCGTCGATCTCTTTCATCTCGATCTCTTCTTCGTTTTCGGTCAGGATCTTGACGTCCATACCCAAGCTTTGCAGTTCCTTGATCAAGACCTTAAACGATTCAGGCACGCCCGGTTCAGGCACGTTTTCTCCTTTGACGATGGATTCGTAGGTTTTCACCCGGCCCACCACGTCGTCCGATTTGACGGTAAGAATCTCTTGCAGCGTATAAGCGGCGCCGTAAGCTTCCAGCGCCCACACTTCCATCTCCCCGAAACGCTGACCGCCGAACTGAGCTTTACCACCCAGCGGCTGCTGCGTAACGAGCGAGTAAGGACCTGTCGAACGAGCATGGATTTTATCGTCAACCATGTGCGCGAGTTTGATCATGTGCATGACGCCGACGGTAACTTCGCGTTCAAACGGCTCACCTGTGCGGCCATCATAAAGGATCGTTTTACCGTTTCGTTGCATGCCGGCTTCTTCCATCGTGTCGAACACATCTTCTTCGTTGGCGCCGTCAAATACTGGCGTAGCCACATGAATACCCATTTGCAGGGCGGCCATACCCAAGTGAATCTCCAGTACCTGCCCGATGTTCATCCGCGAAGGTACGCCCAGCGGATTGAGGACAACCTGTACAGGCGTTCCGTCCGGCATGAACGGCATATCTTCTTCCGGCAAAATACGAGCCACGACCCCTTTGTTACCATGGCGTCCGGCCATCTTGTCGCCTTCGGAGATTTTCCGTTTTTGCGCGATGTACACGCGAACGAGTTGATTCACGCCTGGCGGCAATTCGTCGCCGTTATCCCGGGTAAATACCTTCACGTCTACCACGATCCCGTCCGTACCGTGCGGTACGCGTAAGGAAGTATCGCGGACTTCGCGGGCTTTCTCCCCGAAGATGGCGTGCAGCAGGCGTTCCTCGGCCGTCAGTTCGGTTACGCCCTTCGGTGTAACTTTACCAACCAGGATATCGCCAGCAGCAATTTCCGCACCTACGCGGATAATGCCGCGCTCATCCAGGTTACGCAGCGCTTCTTCGCCGACGTTCGGAATGTCGCGGGTAATTTCCTCCGGCCCCAGCTTCGTATCGCGGGCTTCGGATTCGTATTCCTCGATGTGAATCGAAGTGTATACGTCTTCCTTCACCAGCTTCTCGCTGAGCAGGATCGCATCCTCGTAGTTGTAACCTTCCCAAGTCATGAAGGCAACGACTACGTTGCGGCCAAGCGCCAATTCGCCCATTTCCGTCGAAGGACCGTCAGCCAGGATGTCGCCTTTCTTGATGACGTCTCCCCGCTTCACGATCGGACGTTGGTTAATGCAGGTTCCTTGGTTAGAACGCATGAATTTGTGTAATTTATGTTTAACAAGGTCGCCTTTGACTTCCTTGCCGTCAATGGTTTCCACCCGGCGGAGCCAAATTTCGTTCGCTGCCGACCGTTCGATAATCCCGTCATATTTCGACACAATGCAGACACCGGAGTCCTTGGCTGCTTTATGTTCCATCCCGGTTCCGACGAGCGGAGCTTTCGGAATGAGCAACGGAACGGCCTGACGTTGCATGTTCGAACCCATGAGCGCACGGTTCGAGTCGTCATTTTCCAAGAACGGAATCAACGCCGTTGCGACGGATACGACCTGTTTCGGCGAAATATCCATGTAGTCTACACGGCTGCTCGGCATGGTCAGGATGTTATCCGACTGCTTGTTGTAACGAACGATAACCGATTCATCTTCGAACTTGTTATCTTCCGTTAACTTCGCGTTTGCCTGAGCGATGATATAGTTATCTTCTTCATCGGCCGTCAGGTAAGCAACCTGATCGGTAACCGTCCCCGTCTTCGGATCAACCCAGCGATACGGAGCTTCGATAAAGCCGTATTCGTTAATCCGCGCAAACGTGGACAAGGAGTTGATCAAACCGATGTTCGGACCTTCCGGCGTTTCGATCGGACACATCCGGCCGTAGTGGGACGGGTGAACGTCGCGCACTTCCATGCCGGCCCGTTCCCGAGTCAGACCGCCCGGACCGAGCGCGGACAAACGGCGTTTATGCGTCAATTCGGCAAGCGGGTTCGTTTGGTCCATGAACTGGGACAGCTGCGAGCTGCCGAAGAACTCTTTGATCGATGCGATCACAGGACGAATATTAATGAGCGCCTGCGGCGTAATTACGTTCGCATCCTGAATCGACATTCTTTCGCGCACGACGCGTTCCATCCGGGACAAGCCAATGCGGAATTGGTTCTGCAGGAGTTCCCCGACCGAGCGCAGACGACGGTTGCCGAGATGGTCGATATCGTCCGTGCTGCCGATGCCATGCAGCAAATTGATAAAATAGCTGATCGAAGAAATAATATCAGCAGGCGTGATATGCTTCACCGATTTATCGATGTTACGGTTCGCGATCACTTTAACCACTTTGCCGTCTTCGATTGGCGAGAATACGTCGATGGTTTGCAGCGGCACGTCATCCGCGTCAAGCACGCCACCGGCGACATGGTAGTTCTTGAAACCGACGTTGCTCTCCAGGTGAGGCAAAATCTCATCCAGCAAACGACGGTCCACCATTTGGCCGGCTTCGGCGATAATTTCGCCCGTGCTCGTGTCGACCAGCGTCTCGGCGAGACGTTGGTTGAACAAGCGGTTCTTAATGTGCAGCTTCTTATTGATTTTGTAACGGCCCACGTTGGCCAGATCGTAACGTTTTGGATCGAAGAAGCGGGCTACGAGCAAGCTCTTCGCATTCTCAAGAGTCGGCGGCTCGCCCGGACGCAGACGTTCGTAGATTTCGATCAAGGCTTTCTCGGTCGAATCCGTGTTGTCTTTGTCCAGCGTGTTGCGGATATACTCGTCATTGCCGAGCAAATCCAAAATCTCCGCATCCGTTCCGAAGCCGAGTGCACGCAGCAGTACGGTTACCGGAATTTTGCGGGTGCGGTCGATCCGCACATAAATAATATCCTTCGCATCCGTCTCCAACTCGAGCCATGCGCCGCGGTTCGGAATCACGGTTGCGGTATACATTTTCTTGCCGTTCTTATCTACTTTCGTACTGAAATAGACGCTAGGAGAGCGAACCAACTGGCTGACAATAACCCGTTCCGCACCGTTAATAATGAACGTACCGGTTTCGGTCATCAGCGGGAAATCTCCCATGAATACTTCCTGCTCTTTGACTTCGCCGGTTTCCTTATTAATAAGCCGGACTTTTACCCGAAGCGGCGCCGCATAGGTAACGTCGCGTTCCTTCGCGTCATCCACCGTATACTTCGGTTCGCCCAGGCTGTAATCGATAAACTCCAACACCAGATTTCCGGTGAAATCCTGAATCGGCGAGATATCTTGGAACATTTCCCGAAGGCCTTCTTCCAAGAACCACTCGTAGGATTTCTGTTGGATTTCGATCAGGTTCGGTACTTCGAGTATCTCGTTAATTCGCGCATAACTACGCCGAGTGCGTCGACCATATTGAACAAGATGTCCTGCCAACTTAAACTCACCCCTCATGTCTACTCACTTTAAAAATACATTGCGAACCCGTGTTTGTGCCCTTATAATAGGACCATACGGATTCATCCACAAATAAAGAAAAGCCCTTATCGAATGCTTTCGAAAAAAGAGCATCATTTATCCGTGTCTGTTTCTGCTCTGATGTCCCCGTATTCACTAGTTTATCCAAAATGCGCATATTATACGTAAAACAACACATTTTTATGCATTGTTTTCGCAGAACTATTGACATTTCACTAAACTAAAGCCACAGAGGGCATCCTAATGCTGACATTTTATAATAATAACATATCGGTTTTGTCAAGTCAACCTCAGTTTGATTCATTCGAATTTTAAAGCATCCGCGGAATTCCGCTCAAGCTTTAACCGCTCTATAAATGCGGTACCCCTTATCCTTCGTCACTTCCTCCACCCGGGAAAACAGCG
The DNA here is from genome assembly GCF_022427145.1 of Paenibacillus timonensis. Lineage (GTDB taxonomy): Bacteria > Bacillota > Bacilli > Paenibacillales > Paenibacillaceae > Fontibacillus > Fontibacillus timonensis. Next base: position 24,539 of record NZ_JAKSXN010000030.1, on the reverse strand, counting down.
ACTCCAACTTCTCCTTCGCCGACGGCGCACCTTGTTTCTTCTGAATAACCACCCACAGCGACCCGCCCGAACGCAGGCGTTCACAGGCACCTTCAAAGATCGCATGAACCGTAGCTTTGCCGGCGCGAATCGGCGGATTGGTCAGCACCACGTCGAAGCTTCGATCCCCTACGGCCGAGAACAAATCGCTTTCCATAATAGTAACGTTGCTCACGCCATTAGCAGCTGCATTCTCTTTGGCTAATTCCACGGCGCGGGAATTCACATCGATCATCAACACATGCCCCCGGTTAGCCAGCTTGGCCGCCGTAAGCCCGATCGGTCCGTATCCGCAGCCTACATCAAGCACTTCGGCATCCTCCGGAATGTCCATCGCTTCAATCAAGGTCCGGCTACCGAAATCAACGCCCTCTTTGGCGAAAACGCCCGCGTCGCTGACGAAACGATACCTTTGTCCCCGAAGCAAAACCTCCCAGGTTTTCCGATCATGCGCCGTAGTGGGTTGGCTTGTGTAGTAGTGGTCCGACATGTCTCTTCGATTCCTCCATTACGTCTAGGGTTCCGTCCATTCTTGTTCCCCTATTATCTATCCATTCCCACGGAATGATGTAAGGGGAGATAGGCAACAAACCCCTTGAAACAAGTTCAAGGGGTTTGTTATAGGAGAAGTAACGATTACTTCACTTCTACAGTAGCGCCTGCTTCTTCCAATTTTGCTTTTACGCTGTCTGCTTCTTCTTTACCCACTTTTTCTTTCAGTGGTTTTGGAGCGTTGTCAACCAAGTCTTTTGCTTCTTTCAAGCCAAGGCCCGTGATTTCGCGAACCACTTTGATAACGTTGATTTTGGATGCACCCGCGTTAGTCAGGATTACGTCGAATTCAGTTTGCTCTTCAACTGCTGCAGCACCGCCGCCGCCGCCAGCTACAACAACCGGAGCTGCTGCAGTTACGCCGAATTCTTCTTCGATTGCTTTAACGAGATCGTTCAGTTCCAGAACGGTCATACCTTTGATTGCTTCCAAGATTGCTTCTTTACTCATGGTAGAACCTCCATTATATAATAGTTTATTTTTTGCGAATCAGATGACTTGCTTCCGCAAGGCTAACTTATGCGCTTGCTTCTTCTTTCTCGGCAACGGCTTTGACTGCCAGTGCGAAGTTGCGCACCGGTGCCTGGAGCACGCTGAGGAGCATCGAAAGGAGACCTTCGCGGGACGGAAGATCCGCCAACGCTTTGATTTGGTCGACGCCAACAACACGGCCTTCAACCACGCCACCTTTCACTTTCAGGGCATCGTTCTTCTTGGCGAAATCGCTCAAGATTTTGGCTGGAGCTATTGCATCTTCCACACTGAACGCGATGGCCGTAGGACCGGTCAACACTTCGTCCAGCTCGGTCAATTCCGCAGCAGCCGTAGCGCGGCGAACGAGCGTGTTCTTCAGTACTTGGAATTCCACGCCAGCTTCACGAAGCTGTTTGCGGAGTTCGGTAACTTGAGCAACATTAAGTCCGCGGTAGTCCGCAACGACGGTCGTTGCGCTTTCGCGCAATTTAGACGTTACAGCTTCAACGGCTTCTTGTTTTGCTTGAATGACTTTTGCGTTTGCCAAACTGCACACCTCCTATTAGATTCATGAGCCTCTTGCTACTTCCGCAAGGCATTGAAAAAAGCCTCCGCAGAATCACGAAGGCTTGACGGATCATCTGTACACAGCAAAGCTGCATGCATTGACGTTCTATCACAACACCTCGGTAGGAAATTAAGCCTTACGGCACCTACTGTCTACGGTAAGCATATTCTTATTTAAGTCTCACATCAAAACAACTGTTTCAGTATACCAAGGGGACACTTGCGTGTCAATCCCCGATCCGCTAAGTGCGGAAGGTATTATCTGTAAACGGCCGTATTCACGCGAGCGCTTGGGCCCATGGTCGAAGAAATCGCGATATTCTTCAAGTATACGCCCTTAGCAGCGGCCGGTTTAGCCCGGTTCAATGCGTCGATGAGAGCTTTGAGGTTCTCATTCAATTGTTCGGAAGTAAACGATACTTTACCGATCGGCGCATGGATTTGACCCGCTTTGTCCAGACGGTACTCGATTTTACCGGCTTTGATTTCTTGTACGGCTTTAGCTACGTCAAACGTAACCGTGCCTGCTTTCGGGTTAGGCATAAGGCCTTTACCGCCGAGCAGACGGCCGAGTTTACCAACTTCGCTCATCATGTCCGGTGTAGCTACGCAGACATCGAACTCGAACCAGCCTTGTTGGATTTTGTTGATCATGTCTTGATCGCCGACGAAATCCGCTCCGGCCGCTTCCGCTTCCTTCGCTTTGTCGCCTTTGGCGAATACCAATACGCGTTGGGTTTTGCCCGTGCCATGCGGCAGAACAACGACACCACGAACGGCTTGGTCTTGTTTACGAGGGTCTACGCCCAAACGAACTGCAGCTTCAACGGTTTCGTCGAATTTCGCAGTCGCCGCCTTCTTCACCAGTTCAACGGCTTCGGAAGGCTCATATGTCGCTTCGCTGTCGATCAGCTTAGCGGCTTCCAGGTATTTCTTACCGTGTTTAGCCATGAATTCGTCCTCCTATGTGGTATTAGCGGAAATTCCTCCCACTTAAGATGAATTGCTATGTTAACGCATTTCGCAACATAGTAATTCATCTGAGGATGAGATCCTAAATCCCATCCATTCGTCCAAGATTAGTCTTGGATCGTGATGCCCATGCTGCGAGCGGTACCTTCAACCATGCGCATAGCCGCTTCAACGGATGCTGCGTTCAGGTCAGGCATTTTTTGCTCCGCGATTTGACGAACGGTGTCGCGTTTCACGGTAGCCACTTTCTTCTTGTTCGGTTCGCCGGAACCTTTCTCGATCTTCGCTGCAACGCGAAGCAGAACGGCTGCCGGAGGAGTTTTGGTGATGAATGTAAAAGAACGATCTTCAAACACCGAAATTTCAACCGGAATGATCAAACCTGCTTGATCGGCGGTACGTGCGTTAAATTCCTTACAGAATGCCATGATGTTGACACCTGCTTGACCCAGCGCCGGACCTACCGGAGGTGCAGGGTTCGCTTTACCCGCAGGAATTTGCAGTTTTACCACTTTGATAACTTTTTTCGCCATGTAAAACACCTCCTTGCCCTAATAGTGGTAGACGGAACCCTTCGGCTCCTCCCACTTTGAAACCCTAAGAAACCTTAATAGAGGAAATTCAAAAAGTCAACTTTTGATCACGAAGTAATCATGAATCGGATTCGGCATCGAATCTTGAATTCACCCGGGCCCTCCGTTGCTCACGTAGCTTCCAGCTACGCTCTGCTACTCAGTCCCTAGCTTCATCCAACCTTCTCGGTGCTGAAAACTCAACTTTTTGAATAACCAATTATATCTTCTCCACCTGAGTGTAATCCAGCTCAAGCGGGGTTTCTCGTCCAAACATGTTGACGTGAACCTTAACCTTGCTCTTGTCGGTCAGAATCTCCTCGACCGAGCCAACAAAATTGGCGAAAGGACCAACCTTGATGCGCACGGATTCTTTGAGTTCGAATTCGATGACCGGTTTCGGTTCCTCCATGCCCATATGCGCCAAGATCTGATCCACTTCTTCAGGGAGCAGCGGCGTAGGCTTGGAACCGGAACCCGTAGAGCCGACAAACCCGGTGACCCCCGGCGTGTTGCGAACAACATACCAAGAATCGTCGGTTTGGATCATTTCCACCAAGACGTAACCGGGGTAAACCTTACGCATGACGGTCTTCTTCTTACCGTCTTTGTTCACCACTTCTTCTTCCATCGGAACAAGAACGCGGAATATCTTGTCTTCCATGCCCATGGACTCGACGCGTTTTTCCAAATTGGCTTTGACTTTGTTCTCATACCCGGAGTAGGTATGAACGACGTACCATCTTTTTTCCATATCAAGCCACCTAGGGACCCTTCTTAAATTATCGCTTCGATCACAGCAGAGATGCCGATGTCCAGAACCCAAAAATAAATCGCGACAACGGTAATTGTACCGAGCACAATCAGCGTATAATTAGTCAGCTCTTTACGATTAGGCCAGCGAACCTTTTTAAGCTCAGCCCAGCTCTCAGAGAAAAAAGAGAACAACGACTTGAAACTACGTTTCATGCGCGACTACACCTCCAAAGACTATCTGGTTTCGCGATGAGGAACTTGCTCGTTACAGAACTTGCAATATTTCTTCATCTCCATGCGGTCGGGGTGGTTACGCTTGTTTTTCGTTGTCGTGTAGTTTCTTTGTTTGCAATTCGTACAAGCCAACGTAATTATTACCCGCATGATGTGCACCTCCCGAAGACATTCTAAAATGAGCTGTCTCTATATTGACCTAAATCGAATGTTCGCCACCTAAAAAAGGGAAACACAAAATTAGGCCTACCTAAAACACTTTATCACATGGCACTACCCGTGTCAACGAGACATCAAGCCAACCTCTTCGATTATTTATAGTATAGCTCATGAATTTGGAAGATAAACCCTCGAGAGAGAAATCCGTAGGGGAATCGCCGCTGAGGAGCGGGAGAGAAGAAGCCGGATTCGGCAAGCGAATCCGTGAAGATACGGCCCTGGCGAGCCTTTGGAGATCCGACGGATCGTGGTAAAAAAAGGGCTTCCTGCAACCAGGAACCCTTTTGGGTCTACGTGATTATGTAACACTTAATTAAAAAGAATAAGTTCAAATGCTGCCGTCGCGCACTTCCAGGTAACGTTCCAGTTTGCGCTTTACGCGCTGCAGGGCGTTATCGATCGATTTAACGTGGCGATTCAGATCCACTGCGATCTCCTGATAGGATCTTCCGTCCAAATACAGCATAAGCACCTTGCGTTCCAAGTCGCTGAGGATTTCGGACATCTTGTCCTCCAGGCCGGTAAACTCTTCCTGGTTGATAATCAATTCTTCCGGATCGCTCACCTGAGAGCCGCAAATGACGTCGAGCAGCGTCCGGTCCGATTCCTCATCGTAGATCGGCTTGTCCAAGGAAACGTACGAATTCAGCGGAATATGCTTCTGCCTCGTTGCCGTCTTGATGGCGGTGATAATCTGGCGCGTGATGCACAACTCCGCGAACGCTTTGAACGAAGCGAGCTTATCCCCCCGAAAGTCCCGGATCGATTTGTAGAGTCCGATCATGCCTTCCTGGATGATGTCTTCGCGATCGGCGCCGATGAGAAAATAAGACCTGGCCTTGGCGCGCACGAAGCTCCGGTACTTGTTAATCAAGTACTCCAATGCTTCACTGTCGCCTTCCCGAACCGCCTCGACAATGTCTTCGTCACTTTGGATCTCATAGTCAAACCTTACCCATGTTTCGAGTTTGACACTCACCACAAATCCCTCCGGCCGCAACGCACGGTTCCCCGTCACTCATTCAAGTAATACGAACAGTATATATGAAGGTGCATATTAGCGTCAACCGCAAAAGTACCAAAAGATGTAAAGTCGAACTTTGTCAAGGGCATTTGGTAGTAGAACTTGAGAATGCCCTTTCATTCCCTGCGCCATCTTTCGAACAACTGCCGCAGTTCCGGACTCAGTTTGGTATCCAGCGTGTTGCGGCTGGACTTGGCACTTCGCTCGGAAATTTTGGCCTGGATCTCCTTCTCGCTTTGCTCTACCTGGATCAAGAGTTCCCGGGCCGATACCCGCAACGCCCCTTGTCCAAAAATCACGTGCTGCTCCACCATATCGCTGGTCGCGACGTAAATCTGCCGGCGCCGGTGGCTAAGCTCGCCGACCAGCCGTTCGATGCATTCGTCCGCCGTTTCCTTCTCTTTGGTGAAGACCATCTCCACCTTGTTTTGGGAATAGGCTTTCCCCAGCCCCGGGACCCGGTAAGCATCAAATACGACGATCACCTTTCTCCCGGAAAAAGCTTGATAATCGGCGAGCCGTTCAAGCAGCCTGTCCCGAGCGGCTTGCAAATTCTCTCTCGACAATTCGGCCAGCTCGGGCCACCCGCCGATCATATTGTACCCGTCAACCAATAACACATCGCGCAAATCGCGCATGGCCTTTATCCTTCAGCGCGTCGTCTGCGCAACACTTCGTACATGATGACCCCTGCGGCGACGGAGGCGTTCAGGGAATTCAGCCGGCCGTTCATCGGGAGCTTCACCAGAACGTCGCAAGTCTCCCGTACGAGGCGTCCCATGCCTTTGTTCTCATTGCCGATGACGATCGCCACCGGTCCGTTCAGCACGTTGCCGCTGCGATACATCTCTTCTTTTGCGCCAACGTCCGTACCGACGATCCATACGCCCGCCTCTTTCAGCTGCTCCATCGTCTGCACCAGATTGGTCACCCGGGCGACGGGAACGTATTCCACGGCTCCGGCCGAAGTCTTGGATACGGTGGCCGTCACCGCCGCCGAGCGGCGTTTGGGGATGATCACGCCATGTACGCCCGTGCATTCGGCCGTCCGTAGAATCGAGCCGAGGTTATGCGGATCCTCAATCTCGTCCAGAATGAGCAAAAACGGGGCTTCGCCGCTTTCCTGCGCGCGGGCGAGCAGATCCTCCACCTCGGCGTAAGCGTACGGGGCTACCTGGGCGACCACGCCCTGGTGCTGCAAACCGGGCGCCATTTGGTCCAACTTGCGCTTGTCCACGAACTGCACGACGATGCCGTGTTTTTTGGCTTCAGCCACGATGGGCTGGGTCAGATGCTTTTGGGCGCCTTCGGCCACCCATATTTTATTGATCGTACGTCCGGCATGCAGCGCTTCCAGCAGCGAATGCTTGCCGCCGATCCATTCTTGTTCCTCCATCGGAATCCTCCTATGTTATGGTGACGCGTATTTAGCCGCGGTCCCGGTTGTCCTCCAAGTAGGCGAACCCTTGGGCAATCAACCAGCGGAGGCGGTCATGCGCTCCGGTGTAATACAAGTAACCGACCAAGCTCTCAAAAGCGGTGGCGAGGCGGTAATCCAGCACGTTGGCGTTCTTCGGCACCGTGCCGGATTTGGCATTGCGCCCTTGGCGGACAACGTCCTTCTCTTCTTCGGTGAGCAGCGGCTCGATCAATTCCAGCAGCCGCGCCTGCGCCTTGGCCGAGACGTACTTCGTCGACTGCCCGTGCAGGTGATGGGGCCGCAAATTCGGGCGGGCCATCACATGCTGGCGGACGGCGACCTCGTAGACGGCGTCGCCGATGTAGGCGAGGGCGAGCGGCGGCAGCAGCCGGGCGGGCTTGGCGGGCGGATCGGGGAACCAGAGCGCGGCGGATGTGCCGGGCTCTGGGGCCGCAGGTTCGCCGCCAGGGGCAAGGGGCGGCATGGAGGCCGCGGCGGTTTGCGGCGGCCCGGCCTCCCCGCCGGGGGCCGTCTGCTGCTCTTGCAGCTGCGGCTGCGGCCGCCCGGTCAGCGCCCCTTGCCCTGCGCCTTGCCCGTGCGGCCCGCTCATTTGCGCCGCCATCTCATGCCCTGCGGCGTGTCCTCGAGCACGATGCCCCGGGCGTCCAGCAGGTCGCGGATTTCGTCCGCGCGGGCCCAGTTCTTGGCTTTCCGCGCTTCGGCGCGCTCCGCGATCAGCGCCTCGATCTCTTCGCCGGGCAGTTCGGTCTCCGGCGGCAAGGCGATGCGCAGCACGCCGTTCATCTCCTCGAACAGCCGCAGCGCTGCTTCCAGATCGCCGCGGGCGGCCACCGGCTGCTGCAGCAGCGTATTGACCTCGCTCACCCATTCGAAAACCGCCGTAATCGCGTCCGGGGTGTTGAAGTCGTCCTGCATTTTAGCATGAAACAAAGCGCGAACCGCTTCCAGCTTCTCGGCCCACTCCGGCGTAACCTTCGCCTCGCCGCCTTGCGGCGCCGCATTCATCCGGTGACGAAGATTGTTAGCGGCGTTGCTGATCCGCTCCACGCTGCGTTCCGCCTGCTGCATCGTTTCTTCCGAGAAGTTCAGCGGATTGCGATAATGGGTCGACAGCATGAAGTAGCGGATCGCTTCCCGCTTATAGAGTGCGCGCAAATCCTTGACAAGCACGCCATTCCCCAGGGATTTGGACATCTTTTCCCCGTCGATATTGATATAGCCGTTATGCATCCAGTAATGGGCCAACGGTTTGCCGGTGGCGGCTTCCGACTGCGCTACTTCGCACTCGTGGTGAGGGAACTGCAGGTCTTGGCCCCCGCCGTGGATGTCCAGCGTATCGCCCAGCAACTGCCGGGACATCGCTGAGCATTCGATATGCCAGCCGGGACGGCCCTCGCCCCAAGGGCTGCTCCAATGGATTTCGCCAGGCTTGGCCGCTTTCCAGAGCACGAAATCCTCCGGATTTTCCTTGCGATCGTCCACGTCAATGCGGATGCCGAATTGCAGTTCGCCGATATTTTGCCCGGACAGCTTGCCGTATTCCGGAAATTTGTTCGTGCGGAAAAACACGTCCCCACCGCTTTCGTAAGCAAAACCCTTTTGCTCCAGGTCGCGGATGAAGTCGATAATGGTCTCCATGTTCTCCGTTACCCGCGGATTGGCCGTGGCGCGCGGAATCCCGAGGCCGTCCAGATCCTCGTAATAGGCTTTAATGAACATCTCCGCCACTTCGGGCACAGTCAGGTTCATTTCTTCCGCTTTGCGGATCAGTTTATCGTCCACGTCCGTAAAGTTGACGACGTAGTTCACATCGTATTGTTGATTTTCCAGGTAACTGCGCACCACGTCAAAAAAGATCATCGGCCGCGCGTTCCCAATATGAATATAACCGTAGACGGTAGGTCCGCAAACATACATTTTCACTTGTCCCGGCTTCAGGCTGACGAACTCTTCCTTGGCCCGGGTTAGGGTGTTATAAATCTGCAATCCCATACTCCACTTTCCTTCCTTGTTGAGGTTGTTTTCAAATCGGCTTCCCATCACGAAGTATCTCAAAGGAGACGGGTTCGGCGTCGAACCTTGAATTCAGTCGGTCGAAGCATATGCTTCCGAAGTATGTTTCCTGCGGAAACATTTGAGTTGCTCACGCAGGTTTCCCTACGCTCCGCTACTCTCTCTCCCCAGCAATACCGTCCTCTAACGGACCTCAGAGACGCTATTCGCCCATTTCTCGGGTATTTTCCCGGCTGGCTAACGGACTCCAATGACCTTATTACGCCTAAGCCCCGTCTTAACAGCCGAGCTCGAGCAAAATAACGCCACCTGTGTCCGTAACAATGGAGACTGCCCGTATTTCGACACATTAACGTCTCTGGAGTCCGTTAAACTCGGTACTCATGCCGCATGGCCTCCGTCAACCATCAACGATCCGCGATCCCGCCGTCCTGCCCGGTCATTCGGACCGCCCGCACAAAGGTTTCTTTCCTTCTCAGCGGCAGCAACTCACAGCTCGCTTGGCTGCTTCAACTGCTCCCTGAGCTCGAGGACTTCGCCGCGCAACTGATCGATCTCGCGCTGCATCTCCCGCATCGCGTCGACCACCGGGTCGGGCAGTTGATGGCTGAGGCGGTCCAGCCGTTTTCCGTCCTGCCGAACCACTTTGCCCGGGATGCCGACTACGGTGCTGCCGGCAGGCACTTCCTTCAGGACAACCGAATTCGCTCCGATATTCGCCTGGTCCCCGATCTTAAACGAACCAAGCACCTTTGCCCCCGACCCGATTACGACATTGTTGCCGACGGTCGGGTGCCGTTTGCCTTTTTCCTTGCCGCTGCCGCCCAACGTGACTCCCTGATAGATAACCACATCGTCCCCGATTTCGCAAGTTTCCCCAATGACGACCCCCATGCCGTGGTCGATGAATAGCCGATTGCCGATCCGCGCTCCGGGATGGATTTCGATGCCAGTGAAAAACCGGCTGATCTGCGAAATCGTCCGTGCTGCCGTATACCAGCGGCGGCGATAGAAAAAGTGCGCGATCCGATGGCTCCAAATCGCATGCAAACCGGAATAGGTAAAGATCACCTCGAACCAGCTTCGGGCCGCCGGGTCGTTGTCGAATACCGCCTGGATATCGGATCGGATTCTCTTGAACATAGTTTTCCCCCACCTTCTATTCCTATCGCATACGGATAGACCTAATGAAAAAAGGCGCCCCTGCAGCTTTCGCTGCAGAGGCGCCTGACGACGCGGTTCCACTCTGCCTTGGATGAGTTTGCCTCCGGGTCCGGCGGCTGCAACACGTGCAGATCCAACCGGGCCTCGGCGCCAGGCCGACTCCTCCCTCTTCAAGCCCTTAACGCGGACGATACGGCGAAAGCTACAACGCCTCTTCAAGGCGCGTTCGCATCCGCGGCTCCCGGGTGCATTTCCGCCAGCGCGTATCCGGATAACTTCCAGCCTGGTTTCTTCTTTGCGCGGTCCGCACCGAAGGGTCCCGGTTATCCTCTCTGGTCGATACGGCTGATCGCGTACTTCTCCCGATCTATGCCGGTGGCATCAAGGCGGCCAATAACCGCCATTCATCTAGTTGTAAGGTTTACCTGCCTTTATATTACCTAATGGACGGCTAACTGACAATGGCAGTCGAAAAAAATTTAAGTATCTCTAACGCTGATCACAGACGTTAAATGAGCAAAAAAGGGGCGTCTCCAGCGCTAACGCTTGCCTGAAACCTTATACCCTGTTTTCGGCCAAGAAAATAGCATTTACCGCCACAATAAGCATTCTGACAAGCGTTAGAAAAGTAACCCGCTTCGCATCGCCTAAATAAGCGTTGTGGCAAGCGTTAGCGTATTATCGTATCGACAACGAACGAATAAACGCTACTTTGCCGTCGCCCCTACACTACAAAGCAGCAAGACGCGCCTTCAGCCGATCGACGACTTTGTCACGGCCAAGCAGGTAGATCGTTTGGTTCAAGTCACGGCCATGCATTTGCCCGGTCAACGCCACACGGATCGGCATGAACAATCCTTTCCCTTTGGTGCCGGTTTCCTTCTGCACCTCTTTGATCGCGGCGCCGATGTTCTCCACGCTGAAATCGGCAAGCCCTTCAACTTTGGTCAGGAACGCGGCAAGCACGCTTGGCACTTGCGGCTCCGCCAGTACTGCGGCACCTTCTTCATCCAGCGACGGCTCGCTGCGGAAGAACATTTCCGACAGCTCCACGATATCGGAGGCGGCGGTCATTTGCTCCTGGTACAACGCGACGAGTGCCCCGGCCCATGCTTGCTGATCCGGCGACAGCTCGGACGGAAGCCGGTCTGCCCGCTGAAGATGCGGAATGGCCAGCGAGGCGATCCGTGCCGGATCGGCATTCTTGATGTAATGATTGTTCAGGTGAGCCAGTTTGTTCGTATCAAACACCGCCGGGCTACGCGACAAACGGTTCGCGTCAAAAATCGAAATCAGCTCATCTTTGCTGAAAATCTCTTCTTCCCCTTCCGGCGACCAGCCGAGCAGGGCGATAAAGTTAAACATCGCTTCCGGCAAATAGCCAAGCTGGTCGTACTGCTCGATAAATTGAATCACCGATTCGTCGCGTTTGCTCAGCTTTTTGTGGTTTTCCCCGACGATCAGCGTCATGTGGCCGAATACCGGCGGCTCCCAGCCAAAAGCATCGTAGATCATGAGTTGTCGCGGCGTGTTGGACACATGGTCCTCTCCGCGCAGCACGTGCGTGATGTTCATCAAATGATCATCCAAGACGACCGCGAAGTTGTAGGTCGGGATGCCGTCTTTTTTTACAATTACAAAATCACCGCTGACGTCGGACTCGAACGAAATCGGTCCTTTGACCAGATCGTCGAACGTAAATGTACGGCCCTCCGGTACGCGGAAACGGATGCTGTATTGCCGGCCTTCCGCGTCATACGCGGCCAATTGCTCCGGCGTCAGATGACGGCATTTCCCGGAGTACCGCGGCGTTTCGCCGTGCGCCATTTGCTCCTCGCGCTCCTTCTCCAGCTCCTCTTCCGTACAATAGCAGCGATAAGCCAAGCCTCGATCCAGCAAGTCCTGCACCAGCGGACGGTACAAATCGAGACGCTCCGTTTGCCGGTAAGGCCCGTAGTTCCCGCCGACGTCCACGCTTTCGTCCCAATCCATGCCCAACCATTTGAGGTAGGTCAGCTGGTTCTCCTCGCCGCCGGCCACGTTGCGCTTCACGTCCGTATCCTCGATGCGGATAATGAATTTTCCCCCGTGATGTCTAGCGAACAAATAATTGAACAACGCCGTTCTGGCGTTCCCGATATGTAAATGACCCGTCGGACTCGGCGCATAGCGTACGCGAACCTCTGCCATTCCAATCCCCTCCCTAGTTTTTAGACGATGCCGTCAAGGCTTTAGTTAAATAAACGATAAAAAGTTAGCTTTTAACTACCTCTACAAGCTTATGATGATAGCACATTCTGGACCAGGCAGACAATGCATTGTGCCGCAATGCCTTCGCCGCGTCCGGTAAACCCGAGTTGCTCCGTCGTAGTGGCTTTCACGTTAACGAGCTCCGGCTCCGCCCCAAGGGTACGGGCAATGACCTCCACCATTTGCGGGATGTACGGAGCCATCTTCGGTTTTTGCGCAATAATCGTCGCATCCAGATTGCCAAGGCGGTAGCCTTTGTCAACAGCCATGTCCCATACCCGCTGCAACAGAACGACGCTGTCCGCATCTTTGAACGCCGGATCGGTGTCGGGAAAATGGCGCCCGATATCCCCCAGACCCAGCGCGCCCAATATAGCGTCGCTGATCGTATGCAGCAACACGTCGGCGTCCGAGTGTCCCAGCAATCCTTTCTCATAAGGGATATGCACCCCGCCGATAATGCACGGCCTGCCCTTCACGAGCTGATGCACGTCAAAGCCCTGTCCTACTCTAAACATCCTCTCCATCCTCTCCCAGTCATCTTTTAATCACGAAGCAACTCGAGGAAGATGATTCGACTTCGAATCTTGAATTCAGTCGGTCGCTCCGTTGCTCACGTAGGCTTACCTACGCTCCGCTACTCACTCCCTCCTTCATCCAACCTTCTCGGTGCTTAAAACCTGACTCCCTTTAGAATCACGAAGCAACTCGAGGAAGATGATTCGACTTCGAATCTTGAATTCAGTCGGTCGAAGCATATGCTTCCGAAGTATGTTTCCTGCGGAAACATTTGAGTTGCTCACGTAGGCTTACCTACGCTCCGCTACTCACTCCCTCCTTCATCCAACCTTCTCGGTGCTTAAAACCTGACTCCTTTTAATCACGAAGCAACTCGAGGAAGATGATTCGACTTCGAATCTTGAATTCAGTCAGTCCAAAGCGTATGCTTCCGAAGCATGTTTCCTGTGGAAACATTTCAGTTGCTCACGTAGGCTTACCCACGCTCAGCTACTCACTCCCTGCTTCATCCAACCTTCTCGGCGCCTAAAACCTGACTCCCTTTAGAATCTCGTAGCAGCCCTACCCCTGCTTCCTCCCGCGGATAAAAGCCGCATAATCCAGATCCTCGGGTGTCGTGATCTTAATATTGTCGTAAGCCCCTTCCACCAGCTTAACGGAGATGCCCAGCCGTTCGACCAACATCGCGTCGTCGGTGCCGACAAACTCTTCCTCCGCAGCCCGCTCATGGGCCGCCAGCAGGTCGGTACGCCGAAAAGCCTGCGGCGTCTGAATCGCCCACAAGCTGCGCCGGTCCAGGGTCGCCGCGACCCAGCCCTGCTCGTCCGCCTGCTTGATCGTATCCTTCACCGGTACGGCAAGTACGGCCGCGCCGTGCGTCTTGGCGGCTTCGCAGCAAGCCGTTATCTGCTCTTTCGCGACAAAAGGGCGGACGCCGTCATGTACCAGTACCCAAGGCGTGCTGAGTTGCAGCAGTCCTTGGCGCACCGAGTGCTGACGCTCAGCCCCGCCCGGAATAACTTGTATTTGCTCGGCCATGCCGTATTCGGCAATCCATGACCGGCACCGGTCCACATCCTGTTCCCCGGTGACAAGCACGATTTGCGTAATCGACGGATGACGGTAAAACGCTTCCAGCGTATGGATGAAGATCGGCTTGCCGTCCAGCATGAGATACTGCTTGCTTTCCACCGTCCCCATGCGCGTGCCGCGGCCTGCCGCCACCACGATGACTCCCGTATCGCCGCTTGCTTGTAAACCTATCATGTTCTTGCCTCACCTTTGCCCGGAATTCATCCGCGCCGCGGCCAGCGCAGCGCAGTTAATCCCATCATACCGAATTACTGGGCTTTTTCCAACAGTTTTGGCTTGGCAAAAATCATTCGTCCCGCCGAGGTCTGCAGCACGCTGGTTACCAGCACCTCCGTAATGGTGCCAATGTAGTCGCGCCCGCCTTCCACGACGATCATCGTTCCGTCATCCAAGTAAGCAACCCCTTGGCCATGCTCTTTGCCGTCTTTGATTACCTGGACCATAATTTCTTCGCCAGGCAGCACGACCGGCTTGACCGCATTGGCCAAATCGTTGATGTTCAGCACGGACACGCCCTGCAGCTCGCACACTTTGTTCAGGTTGAAGTCGTTGGTCACGACTTTCCCCTGCAGCACTTTGGCCAGCTTAACGAGCTTGCTGTCGACCTCGGAGATTTCCTCGAAATCCCCTTCATAGATCATGACCTTTACATCCAGCTCTTTCTGGATCTTGTTCAAAATATCCAGCCCCCGCCGCCCGCGGTTTCGCTTGAGCAAATCCGAGGAATCGGCGATATGTTGCAGCTCCTCCAGCACGAATTCAGGAATGACGATCGTTCCTTCAATAAAGCCGGTTTTGCAGATGTCGGCAATCCGTCCGTCAATGATGACGCTGGTATCCAAAATTTTGTGTTCCTCCGCCCAACGCTCCTCTTCCGGAACGGAAGCCCCCCATTTGCCGGATTTCCAAAGCGAGGACAGCTCTTCCTTCTTGGCTAACCCGACGTACAGCCCGATGTAGCCGAACAGCGCCGATACCGCGAATTGCGCCATACTTTCCATCGTGCCGAGCCAGGACAGCAGGGGATAGACCGTTAAGGAAAGAAGAAGTCCCGCAGTCAAACCGGCCGCACCGGCAGCCATTTCATTCATCGGAATCCGCGTTAAAGCGGCGATCCATGCTTTCACTCTGGAAGAAACGACGTCTGCAGCCAAGGAGAACAGGAACAAGAACAGTAGCGCGCCGGCTGCAGCCCAGATCAAATTCGCCGCGATCGGATTCATATTGCGAAACCAGTCGCTTGCGGCTCCCGGCAACACGCCGGACACGCCGCCGGTCGTATAACCAAACCAAGCCCCGCATAAACCAGCCAGAATCATAAAGTATTTTTTCAGCACGTCTCTCTTCACCTCCTAGATAAGTATCTTCTTTAGCCAGTATGAACCAATTTCTGGGCTCATAATCCTTGGCCGGTAACTTTTTTTACCAGAAAATAACCATTTCAAATCCGAACGCGCCCCTTGGCTATGGGATTTCAGGTTGATCTCGGAGGAAAAGGTGGAATATAATGAATTCAATTCATAATATTGAGGTGGATGGAAAATGAGCGCACCAAGCCTTCAGTCTTTTCAAGAACAAGTTTCTGAATTGTTACTCCGTCACCGCAGTCTGCTGGACGTCATGTCGAAGATGGGACAAACCAACGCCGCTGCCGTCCGTTCCGTGACCAAATCCGTAACCGAATGCGGTTGCATCGAGCTGCACGCCACCAAACAGGACTTCGAGCCGGGCATGGATTTGCAGCAAGCCAAAGAAACGATCGCCAAGCACGTTCATGGCGAGTTGTGCGAAAATTGCCGGGATGCGATTACGAACGAGCTTGGACGTAACCTTTTCTATATGTCCGCCCTATGTAATTTGCTGGGGATCAACATGGAGGAAATCGTGGAGCGCGAGTCGCAGAAATGCGCCACGCTGGGGTTATTCAACTTATCGTAAGCGCACTGCGTACTCATGGGAAAAATGCATATCGAAGAAATCAAAAAGGCATCGATCCTTTCCGCCTGCGGGAGATCCATGCCTTTTCCTATGGTATGAGGTTGATTCTTCCTTAGCGCTTCGGACGATACGCTTCCTGAGGATCGGCATCCTCGTCGTCCCGGCGTTTGCGGCGAAGCAGACGACTGAGGTTCTGCTTTAGTCCGTAAGCCGCGTAAATGACCAAGGGGATAAATATCAGCTTTGCCATCTGGTCAGGGAATACGACGGCGATGACCACCGCAAAGATCACGACAAGCGGCGTATAAGCAATCGCTTTCTTCGGCAAGCCGATTTTTTTGAAATTCGGGTATCTCACCGTGCTGATCATCAAATACGACAACAGCATCATGGATACGACGAAATAAGGCGCGGTAATTTCCCGGTAAAACAGGGAGAGCGTCGCCAGCACCCCGCCTGCGGCCGGAATCGGCAAGCCGATGAAGTATCCCGGCACCCCTTTCTGAACGTTGAAGCGGGCAAGCCGCAGCGCCCCGCACATCGGGAAAATGATCGTGACGGCCCATGCAACGCCGGAAGGAATGCTGTGAAATGAAATCAAGTACATAATCAGTGCCGGAGCAATACCAAACGAAATAAGATCCGATAAAGAATCGAGCTCTTTCCCGAACTCGCTTTGAGCGTTCAGCGCACGGGCGACCCGTCCGTCCAAACCATCGAGCAGCATAGCGACAATTACCATGATGGCAGCCAGGCTGAAGCGACCTTCCATAGCCAGCAGGATGGCCAGCATTCCGAGAACCATGTTACCTAAAGTAAACAGGTTCGGAATCGATTTCGTAATCATCTCTTCACCTCGAGTAGATATTCCTGAACCATTCATTGATGATAGGTGATTTAAATTTGTCTGTCAATGAATACCTGTTCCTGAAGACGCTTGAGTCCTTCCTTAATGGAGCGGGCACGCACCTCGCCGATGCCGTCAACCTCATCCAGTTCCTCGATGCTGGCCATCATCACGTTCGGCAAGCAGCCAAACCGTTCGACCAGATTGTGGATGATCACATTCGGCAAACGTGGAATCTTGTTCAACACACGATATCCGCGCGGGGAGATCAATTCCTCCGAAGTAGCGGCAGAGGAAGGATACCCCAGAAGCTTGGTAATGTGATTGTCGTCCAAGAGCTCGTCGTCGGTAGAGCGTTTGAGCCCCAGGATAATTTCCCGGATCGCTTCGTCCTGGTCTTCTTTAGCGTAGTCCTTATACAGCAGCCAGGCCTCTTCTTCCATGTTGCTGACCAGTTCCTCCATCTGCATGCTGATCAGCCGCCCCTCCGTACCCAACTCGTTGATGAACCGTTTGATCTCCATCTTGATCCGGATCACCATTTCCACCCGTTGGATGACGTTGATGACCTCAGGCAAAGAGACGAGTTCCTCGAATTCGGAGGCCGTCAGGTTGGTTAGGGCTTGATTCAGGACGGACCGGTACTTCTCCAACGTCTGAATGGCTTGGTTTGCCTTGGTCAGGATGACGCCGATTTCCTTCAGGGCATACCGTAATCCGCCTTGGTAAAGGGTGATGATATTCCGACGCTGGGAGATGGAGACGACCAGCTTGCCGGTCTGTTTGGCCACCCGCTCGGCGGTCCGGTGCCGGATGCCCGTCTCCGAGGAGGCGATCGAGGAATCCGGAATGAGCTGGGTATTGGCGTACAAAATCCGTTTCAAATCCTCGCTAAGGATGATCGCCCCGTCCATTTTGGCCAGCTCATAAAGATAGTTCGGCGAGAAGTCACAGTTGATGGAGAAGCCCCCCTCGACGACCTCCATCACCTCCGGGCTGTAACCGACGACGATCAGGCCCCCGGTCTTGGCCCGCAGCACGTTTTCGAGGCCGTCGCGAAAAGCCGTTCCCGGAGCGACAAGTCTCAGCAAATCGTTCATTTTCTCTGCTTGGGTAGTTTCCTTCATCATTCAATGCCCCCTAATCTAACGCAACAGCTAGCGCATCTGCAACGGTATTTACGCCTATCAGTTGAATGCCTTGCGGCCCTTTCCACCCTTTCATGCTTTTTTCCGGCAAAATGACCCGTTTGAAGCCAAGCTTGGCCGCTTCCTTCACGCGCTGCTCCGCCCGGGAGACCGCCCGAACTTCGCCGGTCAAGCCAACTTCCCCGAAAAACACGTCGTACGGCTTCGTCGGCAGGTCGCGGAAGCTGGAAGCCACACTGACGGCAATCGCCAGATCTACCGCCGGTTCGTCCAGCTTGACGCCGCCGGCCAAATTGACGTAAGCGTCCTGATTTTGCAGGAACAGGCCCATCCGCTTCTCGAGTACCGCAAGGATCAGGTTCATCCGCTGATAGTCCACACCGGTGGCCATTCGTCTTGGCGAAGGGAAATGGGTGGCCGCGATCAAAGCCTGCAGCTCGACCAGCATCGGGCGAGTCCCTTCCATGCTGGCAACGACGGTGGAACCGGCCACGCCGAGCGGCCGTTCGGATAGGAACAGCTCCGACGGATTCGCTACTTCCGCCAAGCCGGATTCGTTCATCTCAAATATTCCGATTTCGTTGGTCGAACCGAAGCGGTTCTTGACCGCCCGCAGCAGCCGATAAGAGTGATGCCGTTCGCCTTCGAAATACAACACGCAGTCGACCATATGCTCCAGCATCCGCGGTCCGGCGATGGCTCCTTCCTTGGTAACGTGGCCGACCAGAACCGTTGCAATGCCCTGCCCTTTGGCAATCCGCATAAAGCGCGCCGTGCATTCGCGTACCTGCGATACGCTGCCGGGAGCGCTGGTGACTTCGGGCAAATAAACCGTTTGGATCGAATCGATGACCAGAAAATCGGGTTTCACCTGATCGATCGCTTCTTCAATTCCGTCCATGCTGCTCTCGCACAAAACGAATAACTCCGGGGACAATGTCCCGAGCCGTTCCGCCCGAAGCTTCGTCTGCCGGACCGATTCCTCCCCCGATATATACAAGACCTTCAGGCCGCTACGGGCCATTTCATGAGAGGTTTGCAGAAGCAGGGTCGATTTCCCGATCCCGGGATCCCCTCCGACCAGCACCAGCGAGCCCGGCACGACGCCTCCGCCGAGCACCCGGTTCAGTTCCCCGATCCCCGTTTGAATCCGCGGTTCTTTGCCGCTCTCTATATTTATGATCGATTGCGGCTTTTCTTTCGCATGAAATATGCCGGAGGTCATGCCCTGCGTTTTGACGGTTTTCTCCACTTCTTCCACCATGGAGTTCCAGGCGCCGCATCCCGGGCATTTTCCGTACCATTTGGGCGATTCGTAACCGCATTCGGAGCAAAAAAACTTTGTTTTTACTTTAACCATTTATCTCTCCTTCTCGCCTCTGCAATATTTGACAGACCTAGCAGACACCGTGTTCTTCATGGTACCTAAAATTTTACCATCCTTTCAGGTTTATCGAAAGGGATACGAGCGCTGCCGCCAGGAGAGGCGGGATGAAAAAAAGCAGCCCCAAAGCATCGCTTTGGAAGCTGCCTTTTACTTATTTCATCGGCTTAATCGTTACGGATTTGTAGGATTTACCAACATTTTTTTACTCAGTTACGCATTTTTTACGAAAGTCCCCGTACGCTCGACCTTCAAGGCACCGTTCTCTTCGTCAATCGTCAGCGAATCGCCCTTCTTCACGTTACCGGTCAACAGTTCCTCGGACAAGCGGTCCTCGATATGCTTCTGGATCGCCCGGCGCAGCGGACGCGCACCGTAAGCAGGATCGTAGCCTTCTTTGGCCAAGAACGCTTTTGCCTTATCCGTCAACGTAAAGTCGACATCGTATTCGCGCAGGCGTTTACGCAGTTCCTCGGACATCAGCGTGACGATTTGCCCGATATGCGCTTCCTCGAGCGAATGAAAGACGATAATTTCGTCGATCCGGTTGAGGAATTCCGGACGGAAGCTCTTCTTCAGCTCTTCCATCACTTTGCCCTTCATATTGTCATAATCGGCACCGGAATCTTGAACGGCGGTGAAACCAAGACGCGTATTGCGTTTGATCGCTTCGGCTCCGACGTTCGAGGTCAGGATAATCAGCGTGTTGCGGAAATCGACCACCCGGCCTTTGGAATCGGTCAACCGGCCGTCCTCCAGCACTTGCAGCAGAATGTTAAACACTTCCGGATGCGCCTTTTCGATTTCGTCCAGCAGGACGACGGAATACGGTTTGCGGCGTACCTTCTCGGTCAATTGGCCGCCTTCTTCGTACCCGACATATCCCGGAGGTGCGCCGACGAGACGAGCGGTGGAATGCTTCTCCATGTACTCGGACATGTCGATGCGGATTACGGCGTTCTCGTCGCCAAACATCGCTTCGGCCAAAGCTCGGGCGAGCTCGGTTTTACCTACCCCGGTCGGGCCCAGGAAGATGAAGGAGCCCATTGGGCGCTTCGGATCCTTGAGGCCCGCGCGCGCCCGGCGGATCGCCCGGCTGACGGCCTTAACGGCTTCTTCTTGGCCGATCACGCGCTCATGCAGGATTTGCTCCATATTCAGCAGGCGTTCGGTTTCTTCTTCCTTCAGCTTGTTGACCGGAATTCCGGTCCAGCTGGCGACCACCTGGGCAATATCCTCCGGCGTCACTTCGGAATCGGTGC
Organism: Paenibacillus timonensis; assembly: GCF_022427145.1. Classification (GTDB taxonomy): domain Bacteria; phylum Bacillota; class Bacilli; order Paenibacillales; family Paenibacillaceae; genus Fontibacillus; species Fontibacillus timonensis. The sequence continues at coordinate 4,072 of NZ_JAKSXN010000030.1, read as the reverse complement.
GTCCCTGTTTTTCTTTCCATTGGTTTTTCGTGACGTCCAGCTCTTCGCGGATCTTCTGTTCCGTGTCGCGAAGCGCGGCCGCTTTCTCGAATTCCTGACTTTGTACCGCAGCGTCCTTCTCCTTGCGGATATCTTCCAGGCGGCTTTCCAACTGCTTCAGATTCGGCGGTACCGTATACGAGTTAAGCCTTACCTTAGACCCCGCCTCGTCGATGAGGTCGATCGCTTTATCCGGCAAGAAGCGGTCTTGAATGTAACGGTCGGACAATTTGACCGCCTGCTCGATCGCTTCGTCGGTGATTTTCACCCGATGATGCGCCTCGTAGCGGTCGCGCAGTCCGTGCAGGATTTGGATCGCTTCTTCGACCGACGGCTGATCTACCGTGATCGGTTGGAAACGACGTTCCAGCGCCGCGTCTTTTTCGATATATTTCCGGTATTCGTCCAGCGTGGTGGCGCCGATGCATTGCAGCTCGCCGCGAGCCAGCGCCGGCTTCAAAATATTCGAAGCGTCGATGGCACCCTCTGCGCCGCCGGCCCCGATCAACGTATGCAGCTCATCGATAAAGAGGATGATATTGCCGGCTTGACGAATTTCGTCCATGATTTTTTTCAAACGGTCCTCAAATTCGCCGCGGTATTTCGTACCGGCAACAACGGAACCCATATCCAGCGTCATTACGCGCTTGTCGCGCAGCGTCTCCGGAATTTCATTGTTGATGATTTTTTGCGCGAGACCTTCGGCGATCGCCGTTTTCCCGACGCCCGGTTCCCCGATCAGTACCGGATTGTTTTTCGTCCGGCGGCTCAGCACCTGGATCACCCGTTCGATTTCCTTGCTGCGGCCGATGACCGGATCCAAATTGCCCTCTTTGGCCGAAGCCGTCAAGTCGCGGGCCAAGCTGTCCAGCGTCGGCGTATTGACGTTGGCCGGAGCGCCGTGATGGCTGGACACCGCTTCGCTGCTGCCCAGCAGCTGCAGCACTTGCTGCCGCGCCTTGTTCAGGCTGATGCCGAGGTTATTGAGCACCCGGGCCGCCACGCCTTCCCCTTCGCGAATCAGGCCGAGCAAAATATGCTCCGTGCCGACATAAGTATGGCCGAGCTTGCGCGCTTCATCCATGGACAGCTCGATGACTTTCTTGGCGCGCGGCGTATAAGCGATATTGGTCGGCTGCTCCTGTCCGCGACCGATCAGCGTCTCCACTTCATCTTGTATTTTCTCAAGTCCCAAGCCCAATCCGATCAACGCCTTGGCGGCAATGCCTTCGCCTTCACGGATCAGCCCGAGCAGCACATGTTCCGTCCCGATATTGTTATGTCCCAGCCTTACGGCTTCTTCCTGGGCCAATGCCAGTACTTTTTGGGCGCGTTCCGTAAATCTTCCAAACATCATCTTCTCCTACACCTCCATAGTAATCCTCTCGTTATTTCCCCATTCGCTCCCGAATGAGTTTGGCGCGGTACATATCCCGTTCCCCCGGGGACATGCTGCTGCTGAATTTCTTCTGCAAAAACCCGGGCTGCGTCAACACGTTCAGTTCATTCAGTGCCTGTGCCGACACGCTTTCGATGAGGCCCAAGTCTACGCCAAGCCGGACATCGGACAGCCGCTGAGCGGCTTCCTTCGAGTCGATGATGTACGCCTGGGATAAAATCCCGTAGGAGCGCATGACCCGGTCCATCATCCGCAGCCGCGATTCTCCGATCAATTTTTCTCTCGCCGTCTTCTCGTGCTGAATGATCTGCAGAACCACGCCGTATAAATTTTCGATGATCTCAGCTTCGCTTTGTCCTAGTGTAATCTGATTTGAGATTTGAAACAAGTTGCCCATCGCTTCGCTGCCTTCGCCGTAGATCCCGCGGACGGTTAAACCGACCTGCGATACCGCGGATAAGATGCGGCCGATCTGCTGCGTCAGCACCAGGGCCGGCAAATGCATCATCACGGATGCCCGAAGACCAGTCCCCACATTCGTCGGGCAACTGGTCAAGTAACCACGGCGATCGTCAAACGCATAATCCACATGCGATTCGAAAATATCGTCGATTGCCGTCGCTTTTTCCCAAGCCTCCTGAACTTGCAGCCCCGGATACAGGCACTGGATGCGCAAATGGTCCTCTTCATTCACCATGATGCTGAGGCTCTCGTCTTCGCTGATGAAGACCGCCCCGTTTCTGGAATCGTTGGCTAGGTTCGGACTGATCAAATGCTTCTCTACCAACACTCGCTTATCCAGTTCATCCAAGTCCGCAAGGAGGATCGGGTACAGTTGCCCGTGAGCCTGGAGCTGTTCGTCGCTTAGAACCTCCTGCAGCTGCTTCAGCACCTCCTCCGATTGCGTGTTGGTAGCTAGCATCGGAAAGGGGTGATGCAGCACGTTGCGGGCGATCCGTACCCGGCTGCTCATCACGATATCGGACTCCTTGCCTTGTTGGCTCATCCATTCGCTAAGCGGCTGTTCGGTAAAACGGAGATTGGTCACCCTGCATCCCTCCTACTCTGCGGATATGTTCTTCTCAAGCTCGCGAATTTGGTCCCGCAGCGCGGCCGCCTCCTCGAATTCCTCCTGGAGGATCCGGTACTGCAGTTCGCGGCGGAGATCATCAAGCTTACGTTTCACTTGGATATGACCGCCGGTCCGTTTCGGGACTTTCCCGACGTGAACGGTATTGCCATGTACTTTCTTAAACAGCGGATCCAAACGATCGTTAAAATATTTGTAACAAGAGCTGCACCCAAAACGTCCGATTTTGCTGAACTGGGAATACGTCATGCCGCATTCTTCGCAGCGCAGATGTTCAGGGGTACTATGCCCGGATACTTGACCTTTGTTCGACGGACTCAAATCGAGGAAGCCCGACAGCAGGTTATGAATCGAAAAGCCGCCCGAAGTGCCGGGAATTAGCTCTCCTTTTTCCCTGGCGCAGGTTTCACAGAAATGAAATTCCGTTTTCTCGCCATTGACGATCTTCGTAAAATGCAAGGTTGCCGGGCGTTTGCCGCATTCTTGGCATTGCATCGCACGTCCCTCCTTACGGGATAGACTAAGACAGAAAGCAGATCCTTAACCTGTGTTACGTCTGTTGCTAACTCAGCAATGAGATTAACATCGCTCTCATCATTCTAGCCCGGATCTGGTCGCGATAGGGCAGCTTGATCGCCAACACCTCGCGCGATACTGCCGAGCGCATCAACGCGGCTTCCCGAGGGGTCAAAAAGCGGGCCTCCTCCAGGCGATAAATCAACCCTTCCGCCGCGGATTGCCCGATCTCGTCACCGATCGTTTCATGCAAATGCATGTGCAGCGACGTTGGTCCCGGCAGCGCAATGCGCCGAATCCGAACGTATCCGCCGCCGCCGCGCTTGCTTTCGACCAGGTACCCTTTCTCCAGAGTAAAACGGGTGCTGATGACATAATTGATTTGCGACGGCACGCAGGAAAATTGGTCGGCAAGCTCATTACGTTGAATCTCTATAATCCCCTCAGGACTTTCATGCAAAATACTCTTGAGATATTTTTCGATGATATCTGAGATATTACGCATCACTCATCCTCCATTATTCCACACGTGAATCTCTTGTTGCAGGTTGGCGTCAATGATCGTCAAAAACGGATGTACCAGCCCTAAAGGTACGTTACGATCCGCTCAGTTGACTTTGACTTTCTTTGACTTTATAAACATTATACCATAATTTGATGATTTGCCAAGGGGCACGGTTTCAGATTCAGTGTGGGCGCGAAGCGGGGAAAATATTCGTGGTTAAGCGTATGAGAAAACCGTCCGGTTGGTGCCGGACGGTTAGAATTTGGAGCGGAGTTCTTACTACATGCTGGCCGATAAATTTTTCGCAAATACCTGCAATAATACAGTTTTTTAAGAACTACCTCGCTGATTTACCTAAATACCTGCAAAAGTGCAGGCTTTTGGAGCCTAAACCCTCGAATTGCCCTCGAATTGAAAAAATACCTGCACTTTTGCAGGCTTTCGCCGAAAACGAGCGATTTTCTCGAAAATACCTGCACTTTTGCAGGTTTTCCTTAGACTGCATACAAAAAGAGCACTACCG
>NZ_JAKSXN010000003.1 GCF_022427145.1 Paenibacillus timonensis | reverse complement strand
CTAATTAATTTGTTCTTGAAGGTAGACTCCCTCATTGTCCAGCGTAATATCGGATCATAAAATGATGTAAGCCAGTGAAATCTCAGGGCTGGTATAAAATCTCTAGTGTCTTCTTTACGCATCTTTCACCCTCCATCCGGCCATCTTGCCAGTAGTTTAAGCTTGGATTTTACAAAGTATGATTTTACGATACATACCGTTAAACAAGGCAGACTCATCTTCCTCCACTCGAATATGGTTTTCGTATGGTTTTACGACTTGTTCAAAATGACGGCCAATGTCCGTCCCCATCATGGCTACGACGGGACGAAGGAATTTCTTAATTACAGGCAATTCCTGCGAGGGAGGGGCGAATTTATCGAAAATGACTATACGTCCCCCAGATCCAGTAACCCGAATCATTTCTTGAAAACATTGATCCGGATCGGGTACGACAGATAGGATCAGATTCGCAATGACCATATCGAACGATTCCGGAGAAAATGTCAAATGTTGCGCATCCATTTCTGTGAACGTAAAGTTTGGTGCATCATGTTTATTTCTTGCCTTATCAAGCATTTCGGATGACAAGTCGATTGCAGTAACTGAAATATCTTTGCCCATAATGAACTGCAAGTCTGCTCCCGTACCGACGCCCACAAAAAGAATTTTGCTTCTCGGCTTAATGTCGAGGTTCTCAAAAATCTTTTTCCGAGCGTTTAAAAAAGGGCCAGAATTAAAGAAATAATCATAAAAGGGAGCCCAGAACCGATAAATCACTTTGTTCCAAGAGTTATTCATAGTCGATTCTTTGCCCCCTAAACAATCAAATGTTAATTTGATTATTATAATACACCAAACCTCTCGAATATTCAAATACATATTTGATTGTTCCCTTAAAAAAAATATTCAAGTTCCGAAAATGTTATTGGTATCGGAACTTCGAGTCAATCCACTTTATATTTGCCTCGTTTTAAAAGGAAAGATAGACTAACATTAGGAACATTGTTCCGATACTGACCAGGATCGGAACTATTTCAAGGGAAAGTTTTTCATTCGTCTGAATACAAGAAACCCCAACCATTTCTACAACAGCGGATTATCGTTGTCGGACGAGGGAATTCGGCTGTACAAATTGCAGTAGAACTGGAAAATCATGCTAAAGTATCCTTAGCCGTTCAAAATCCGGTTCAATTTACTCGGCAGCGGTTTTTAGGATTTGATCTTCACTACTGGTTGAAAAAACAGGGATTGATACGTTTCTTTTCTATCGAATCGGAAAAGAACCGCCGAATCCTATTTCCGTGTTCGATCTCGGTGGCTACCGAGAGAAAATGGAAAATGGCAATCCGAATCAAAATCAGATGTTCACTGCTTTTTATCCGGAGGGAGTCGTTTGGTCAAACGGGCAAAGGGAACCCGTAAACAGTGTGATATTCGCAACGGGATACCGTTCGAATATCCCGTTCCTTTAAGCAGACAGACGCACTTGATTCTATTGGCAGGCCAAAACATGTTGCCGGCATGAGTACGACAATTCCTGGTTTATATTATGTCGGTCTGACTGACCAACGCTCATTTGCGTCAGCGACAATACGTGGTGTAGGCGCTGATGCGAGATATATCACACAAAAAATTAATCGGTTCCTGCGTAAATGAAAAGAAATGGGGAAAGTTGAACTAACGAGTGAAAGTCCCAAATACACCGCAGGTGGCGGCAGTTAGTTTTTACATCATTTTAACATACTTAATCTTTTATATATAATCATTTAGTTATATAATGATGTACAAATATGAAAGGGCGTGAGACAATAATGAAGAAGCCAGTCCGCCTGTATTTCCTCTGTTTTCAAAATCGCTGCCGTAGCCAAATTGCTGAAGCTTTCGCCAAGCATTACGGTGGAGATCAGGTCATTTCACAAAGTGCAGGACTCGAAGCCAGTGAAATTCATCCCTATACGGTGGAAGTCATGAAAGAAGTAGGGATTGATATTTCAACCAACGTCTCGAAGCAAATCGACATGAAGACCTTTATGTCCTCAAATGCAATCGTAAAGTTATGCGAACAATTGAATGAGAAATGCCCAATCGTTCCCTTCGGTATCATGAATGTTCAATGGGATATTCCCGATCCGTTGCACGGGGGTGGATTAGAAGACGTACGGAGGGCTCGGGACGAAATCAAACAAAAGGTAATCGAATTGTTGAGGGGGCTGAACATATCCGTAAACGGATGAGGAGGTCATTTTGTGGTATCAATTGAGAAATTAGCGGATGAACTAAAGTTAGCTGGTGACAAAACTAGGTTGACCATCTTGTCTTTTTTAAAGGAACGAGAGTGTTGTGTTTGCGAATTAGCTGAACTATTACAGACCAGCCAGCCGAATGTCAGCCAGCATATGCGAAAATTGAAGGATGGCAGATTAGTGAAAGAATCTCGCAGAGGCCAATGGATTTATTATTCCTTGGAGATCCAAGATAAACCTTACCTTCAGGATCTTCTCCAGGTGCTTCCTTCTCAAAAGGAAAAGGTAGCTCAAGTTAGTGCCGAAACGATTAACCGTTGTCAATAATATTAAGGAGAAATTGTCTGGAATGTTAGATTTCCAACTATACTCACCATAAAAGGAGACCTGAACATGGAGAACAAAAAGCTTGTCTATTTTCTTTGTACCGGCAATTCTTGCCGAAGTCAAATTGCCGATGGCTTCTTAAAAGCCCTTGGCAATGAGAAGTATGAAGTGAAAAGTGCGGGACTGGAGGCACACGGACTCAATCCCCAGGCGGTTCAGGTTATGAAGGAGGCAGGCGTAGATATCAGCACCCATACCTCTGACGTTATTGATCCGGAGATTTTGAACAAAGCCGATTATGTCATTACCCTATGCGGTCATGCCGATGAGCATTGCCCTGTTATCTCCAACAAAAATGTCGTGAAATGGCATTGGGGCTTTGATGATCCCGCTAAAGCTACCGGTACAGAAGAAGAAATCATGAGCAAATTCCGGGAAGTGCGTGATTCGATCAAAGCCCGGATCGATGCTTTTGTTAAAGAAGGCAAATAACTCAAACACATGGAGGAGATTTGTATGAAGCAAATTGAAATTTTCGACCCCGCTTTGTGCTGCTCGACCGGTGTTTGCGGTCCGTCTGTTGACTCCAAGCTGGTCCAGGCCGCGGCAGATGTGGAAGCACTGAAAAAACAAGGCGTCTTCGTTAAGCGGTATAATCTTTCTCAGGATTTGGATGCTTTTGCAGGTAACGCTACCGTGAAGTCGCTTCTTGCCGCCCATGGCACAGACATTTTGCCTATCACCCTTGTGGATGGCAAAGTATGCAAAGAACGAGATTACCCGGTCATGTCTGAATTCCGGGAATGGCTTGAGAGTGAGAAACTGCCTGCTTCCGTACAGCGTTCGTCCTTCCGTTCCATTGAAATAAAGCCGAACCAAGGGAGCTGCTGCGGGAACGATAGCACCTGCTGCTGAGAAACGAAGCATGGATACTATTCCTTTTCAACCGAAATCGTTGGTCACTCCTTTTCTCTTCTTTACAGGCAAAGGCGGCGTAGGTAAAACGTCGATTGCTAGTGCAACAGCTATTCAATTGGCAAAATCGGGGAAGCGTGTGCTCATTGTTAGCACGGACCCGGCTTCCAACCTGGATGACGTATTTCAAATTCAACTGCAAGCCGACCCTAAAGCAATTCCGGGCATTCAAGGTCTGTACGCTGCAAACCTGGACCCGGAAGAGGCGGCCCGGATGTATCGGGAAAAGGTAGTTGGACCATATCGCGGCATCCTCCCGGAGGCTGCAATTGCAAACATTGAAGAACAATTATCGGGTGCATGTACGGTGGAAATTGCGGCTTTTGACGAGTTTTCCAAACTATTAGCCGCACCTGAAGTTCAAGACCGTTACGACCATATCGTCTTGGATACGGCGCCGACAGGACATACATTGCGACTTTTGCAGTTACCGAAAGCTTGGACTGGATTTTTAGAAGATAGCCAGCATGGTGCGTCCTGTCTTGGACCTTTATCTGGACTTGGAGACAAGAAGGATTTGTATGCCGAAACAGTGGCCGCGTTAGCGGATAGCATAAGAACCACTCTGATCCTTGTGGCTAGACCGGATCATGCGGCGTTAGCTGAAGCCGCGCGCGCTGCCCATGAGCTGCAAGAGATCGGGATTCAAAATCAGCAGCTCGTCCTGAATGGGCTACTCATGGAACCAGGAGAAGATACGACAGCCCAATTGTACCGCAACCGTCAGGATGCTGCACTTGAACAAATGCCGGATGCGTTGAAAAAACTTCCTGTCACAATGGTTCCATTAAATTCGCGAGGTCTTACCGGTGTGTCGGCTCTGGAAACGATGTTTCAAAATCAACCAGAAACGCTGAAGTTGGAGAAAACGGATGATTCGGTCGTATACCCTGAGCATCTTGCGCATCTGTTGGAGCAATTATCTGCGAAATCCCGCGGCGTAATCATGACCATGGGCAAAGGTGGTGTGGGTAAAACCACTATTGCGGCAGCTATTGCGGTCGGGTTGGCCGATAAGGGATTCAATGTTCATTTGACAACGACCGATCCAGCAGCTCATCTTGAATTCGCAATGGGTCAATCCCATCACCATCACAGGTTAGTACTAAGCCGTATTGACCCCAAAATGGTCACAGAACAGTACAAACAAGAGGTTTTGGCTCAGAACGCCTCTCATTTGGATGAAGAAGGAATAGCGTTGCTGCAGGAAGATTTGGCTTCACCTTGTACAGAAGAAATTGCCGTATTCCGTGCATTCTCGGAAGCCGTAGAAAAAGCCTCGGACGGTTTTATTGTTTTGGATACGGCTCCGACTGGTCATACTTTGCTTTTGCTGGATGCGGCAGAAGCCTACCATCGTGAAGTTCTCCGGTCCAAGGGGGAAATACCAGATCATGTCCGTCATTTGCTTCCTCGTTTACGGAACCCTGACGAAACCGATGTCGTAATTGTCACGCTTCCAGAAGCAACCCCTGTTCTTGAGGCGGAACGATTGCAGGAAGACTTGAGGCGGGCTGGAATAGAACCCCGTTGGTGGGTCGTTAATCAGAGTTGGCAGTCCGTCAATACTTCTCATCCTGTATTATTCAACAGAACCCTTGCGGAGAAAGCTTGGTTAGAACGGGTTGGTGATATTGCACATTATTATACTGTAGTCCCTTGGAAAGCTAACGAACCTGTAGGTGAACAGCAACTCCGGGCGTTCGTTGGTGGATAAAAACAAAGTGTAGAGGAGAATCCCTTTGAGCAATTCTTATCAAGCCTTGGTTGAGGACAAGATTTTCTTTGGTGGTGCCAAGGATGTTGAACAGATGGTTACCGAGGAAGGTGTAGAAGTCGTTGTAGATCTCCGTGAGGAAGCGGAGGAATGTGCCTATCCGTCCGCGCAAGTACAATGGATCAAAGTACCTTTGGGCGATAATACGGTGGAGCCTGAAGCCGAGCTGTTCCAATCAGCGATTCAAGAAGTGGTTAAAGCCTACCGGGAAGGTAAGAAAGTCGCATTCCATTGCGGCGGTGGAAAGGGGCGAACAGGCACGGTGGCAGTTGGCACGCTGAAAGAACTGGGGATGGCGCCGACACTGGAAGAGGCTGAGCAGCAAGCCAAGTCAATTCGTCCGATTATTGCGGTAAAGCCCAATCAATGGGAGGCTTTAAGAGCAATCTATAGCGAATAGCTTACACGCTAGAGTCTGATTTCTCATCGATATTAATCATGACGGTTTTAGGCTAAGCGTCTAGAATTGTTTTATGTTGAATAGCGATGGAGTTCGCCAATAACCGCCGCGAGGCTAATGACTCCTACCAGCGAATGCTACAATTTCACTGGTAGGAGTCTGTTTGTTTTTGTTCTTTTGAGACTAATGCAAAGAGCGGTAGACTAAGAAAAACTTATAGGATCTTAGTCTACCGCCAATGTAGATAAATTAAGTTGCACTTTTTGTCTATTCACTAAAGGCTCTGATGAATGCCCTTTTATCACGTTTAAGAAAATAGTCCTTCATACCCTTCTCCCATTTCTCAACAAAATATTTTTTATAATGAGCTAGGTAGTCTTCATCTGATATGTCTTTAAGAAATTCTTTTACTTTGGGATCTGTATCCAAAGCCTTCTGATGGTCGCTGAATTTATAAATAAGGTGAATCTTATTACCTGGTAGCCATTCATCATACGGCTCTGGCCTAACCTTGCGTTGAAGATAATCCAATTTAAACATTTTATAGCCATAGTTGCTTGTTGATACATCTTCAATCATGCAAAGTTCATGATTATCTAAGATAACAATATCCCTTATCTGAAAAAAGTCACCTGTCATTTTTAATATTAGTTCGTCTTCATTTGTCGGAAGGGATAATAGTGTATTTATTTCATCATTAAATCCATTAGGTTGAACTCCCGTTAGATGCTGTAGTCTCCCAACTATACAAAGAATGGACAACCAGATTCTCCACATGTTTAATTCGATTTGTTCTTCATTGGGAAAATTTTTATCTCTGTCAGAGGTAAAATGTATAGATTCGCTTAACTGCGAGTAACCCTGATATGTTAATCCGAAAATTAGTTTGCTTCCTCGCTATTGGAAATGGGTGTAATAGATCGCGATTTTATATGGAGAGGCGGGCATGATAAGCTGGTTAGCAACGCGAAGTCCTTGTGCTTCGCGGCTTTCGCGAGTACTCATGCCCGCAGAGGCTCCATGTCAAATCGCTCTATCATCATGCTCGGACGCTACTTTTTCCACAGAGTATAGCGAAGAGCCATTAGTTTTTCCCTTGTGTTTGTATCTAGTAATGCCTTCATTAATTTCTGTCTGAAAGATTCCTTATTGGGCCTGGAGATAGAGGTTCTCTGCACCTGTTTTATGTACCAACATTTATTTAGGTCGATTGATGATTCGATGGTACTTATAGTTTGAGTCCATATTCTCTTTTGAAAATCAAGATTATTCGAGGGATGACCAAAGAACTCACTCCAATCCTTAAAAGAATCCATTAACCCCCAAAGTTCTTTTAATAACAAGTAGTGCTTGTAATACAACTCTCTATCAGTTCTCATAAACAAAATCAAATCGACCAAGGCTTCAAGTAATTTACGGCTCCACATTTGTTGTTCTTCAAACACAGCTTGAATAACACTTCTTGCCGGGTAAGATTTAGGATCGATCTCTTCTTCGCCCGAAATAAGTTCTATCCATCTAAACATCGACGTGCCAACCTTTGAAATTTCATCTAAGACCCCAAAAAGGAAAAATCCCTTAGGATTAGATTGAATCAACGCATGATTAGAAGAAGATATATATTCTTCGTTGGATAACTTTATGTGTGGACTATATTCATCTAGTATCTTTATAGAACATTGAGCCCAATACTTCCATTGAGTTAACCAAGATTCTTTATCGTCCACGACAGTTACCTCACCTTCATACTAAGGTTTTTTTAGTTCCATAATACATTTTAACGCGATATTATTTTTTTAACATGGTCAAAGTATTACAATACTAGTCAAGTTACCTGAGAGTTTCGAACAATATCTCTCGATGGTTAATGATGAAGTTAGCAAGGGGACCGGAGATGAAGACTTCTCATTCCTAAAAGAAAATTTCCTAATCCTTGGAATTTTATCTTTTAGGCATTTCCGCACCCCAACTTTTACTTCTACTGGAGAAAGATGATAGCCTTTTGATGATTGATGCATTTGCATAGGGCGTCAGTTTCGACAACAAACATTACACTCAGATAAAGGAACAGTGGTTTTGGCAAACCTTATTAAAGAGGTCTGGGAACTCACAGTGATAGGAAGTAGCAAAGAAGTACGGAGTCTCGGATGTGATAATCCTTGAACCGTTGGACTGTACATTGACCAATGAACTGATCTTCATGTCACTTGAACTGGTACAGACGGTTTCATTTCACATGTTCTTAGCGTTCATGCACTTCATTTTCGCTGTCCATTATGCACATTTCGTTGTATTCTTCGTCTGAAATTCCGTAGTCCTTCAAGCAATTCCAATCAGGCCTTGGTGCTTCGTACTCGATTAATTCTGCTTCATTTGTAATGATAAGAGGCACTTGGAAATCAGTTTCGCCCATTTGCATTGGAATAAGAACCGGCAGTAGCTCATGGATAAGAAAGATTTGGTCGTAACATTTATCAACAAAGCCATACCGTGCAGTTAAAAAGGGGAAATCGTGCAAGGTATCCATACTGATAAATGGAGCCCCGTGGTGTTGCGTCAGAAATGACGCAATGTTTTGAGGATCTGCTTTTAGACAAACAACCTCGTTCTGGTCATGTCCGCTTGCCACGGCAATTAAATACGCTTGATTCATTGATTATCGCCATCTCCTTGTTTCCGTATTTACTTTTCGGGTGTCAAGCTTCTATGTTTGCTTGCAGTATCTTTCTATACAACTCGCCATTAACATGCGGATCAAATAAATCATGTGAACTTGTGCCAAAAAGAATGTTCTGATTTATTGTTTCAAGCAGATACGGCTTCAAATCATGGGGGACAAACAATCCCAGCGATAGCACAGAATGATTTTTACACCGCTGAATTGCCCGATAGAACCTTGCCAGTTCATAAGGCATCGCAGACCCGCAAAGTACGCGAATATCTGCTGTGGCAAAATCTTCTTGAATACGCTGTTCTCCAAGAACACCACAATCGAAGACAATGACGTTGTAATCTCGAAGCGATTCCTTCGTCATGTAGAGATCGTTACCTTCCAGGATGTAAGCATTTCCTGTCTTCTCCGGTTCAAACAAATGAATGATATGAGCCAGGTGATTGTTTGGATTGGCCTCTACGTAACAGGCAGTTCCTCCATGTGCATTAATCCAGCAGACCAGATTCATTGCGGTCGTAGTTACTCCTACTCGGCGGTCGCATCCGGCAATTGCAATTTTTAGATTTGAGCAGGTAAAGTGATACTGCACGTTTTCTTCCAGATGTACGAGGTTTGTTTTTTTCTCTTCTACCAGGGGAAGAGCGGCAGGCTTGAACCGCTGCATCCCTTCCTCGGAAAAACATTCCCGCAGTTCTGCCCGGATCTCCTCTATTTCTGTAGCCGTTACGATATTCAGTATACCGATTTGAATCAGTTCTTGGAGAAAAGGACTGCCAGGCGGCAGCCCTTCCACAATCAACACAACGCGAATGTCATAGATAGTTTGGTAAGACAGTAAGGCTTGTATCAATTCTTCATCGGATTCCGTTATTGCCGCTCTATCCAGAGTTACATAACGAACATGAGCAAAATGCCGCATATCCTTAATGACAAAGGATAAGAGAGAGAAACCACCTGTCAACTTTTTTATAGGCAACTCTTGTTCTTTCTCCAAAAAATCCAGTAAATTGACGCGGGCCTCACTGGTGAGATATAAAATCATGCTTCATCCCTCTTTCATAACCAGGAGAATAAGTCCGACAATGACTAGGACGACATAGAAGAACAACTCCATGAGCTGCTTTCGTTTATCCATCGTTATCGTCCTCCAGCCGAACCCATATAGGCAAATTTGTAATCCGGGATTTCAAAATGAGCATGGATACGCTTGGAGCCAATCATCAACAAGGCGTGTTCACGTTTTTTGCTGGCAAGCAGTTCTTCTTCGGCATCAGTCAAATTGTACAGTTCTCGTGTTTCTTGCAGATTCTTACCATCAGTTCCCATAAGTATCTTGATGCAGGGAATGTCGAGCAAGGCTTGTCCGTACATTTTGATTTCTGGAGCCAGAAAATCCACAACACTATGAGAAATGATTGCCAAAGCCGCCTCATACTTTCTGGAGCGTTTTTCAACGTTGCGCAGGAAGACCAAGCTCTGTGGCACTTGTGGGTCGATCATTAAATACGTTTCATCGCAGATCAGCAGCACCCGTTCGGTACGATCTTGCGACATTTGCTCCCAGCACCAGGAGAGCAGGTTAAAATATTGGGTTCGCTTGATATTGTCGCTTGTATTTTGCAGGGAATGGGTGTCTAGGCAGATACAGCGGCTACGGGTTTGAATTGTACTGTGACCGTTCCAAAGGAAGGAGTCCCCGCCATGGGCAATATCAAAGAGGAGGAGACACAGTTCTTTGTACACCTCATCGCCCAATGTCTGCTCTTTATGCTGAATGAGTTGGTATAGGTCAGTAAATGTGGGGAAGTCGATGCTTTGCAGTTTGTTAATATCCGTTGTCCAGCTTATCCGAAACTGGTTGTATAGCTCAATCAAGCATTGCTTGAGAACGGCTTTTTGCATCATGCTCAGGTCGGGGATATACAAGTTGAAGAAAATTTCCAGATTTTTAAGGTGCAAGGCCATGTTGGACATGCCGTTTCCTTCATCCTTATAGAGCGGATGTTCTTCGCCCTCCTCATCGCGGGGAGCCGGGCGGATTTGCAGTGGATTAATCTTGCCGCTTGAGCCGCCGCCAGCATTGATCCAGTCGCCGCCTAGCTGTTGGCAGAGTTCCTTGTATTCGGATTCAGGGTCTATGAATATGACTTTGGTGCCCTTCATATATTTGCTGAGCGCAATATGCTTTACAGCAGTGGATTTGCCCACGCCTGCCACGCCCATTACGACCATATTGGAATTGGTACGGTCGCCGCCGCGCTTCCAGGGGTCGATGATGATTAATCCGCCGCTGGCGTCTTTCGCCAGATAATAGCCGCTCCCATCGTTAAAACCACTGCTGGCAAAAGGAAATCCTCCGACAAAGGTGCTCATGGGCATAATTCTATTGAGGATATTTTCAATGGAATTTTGACTCGGATACATCGGAGAAAGATGCCGCAGGCTGTCCTTCTGCAAGTGGGCCAATGTGCGTATTTTACAACGCATCAGGCTGAAGGTGTTTTCAACACGCCGACAGGTGCGGGCAAAGAGCTTGTCATCATTGGCAAAGGGCATGACGAGGACATTCATGAGACCGACGGTTTCTCCGTTTTGGTCAATTTGCAGCATAATGTTTTCGCCGTCTGTGGCGGCTTTTTCTGCGCGCTGTCGGGTAAGCGGGTCTTTGGCGCTGTCGGACATACTTCGATTTTGCGTAATGGATTTGGATATAGCCGTGATGAGCGCACTATTATCAATGGGCTGGAAGCCGATAGATACCATAGTGGAAGGCAGATTGGTAAGAGTAGAAAGCCAGCCTACATTTGCTTTAGACGGATACTGAATGACGCCATACAGTTTCGCAGCCTGCTCACCAATGATAAGGCCGTTGCGGGAAAACTCCAAACCTATGGGGGTAATGACATTTAGTAAGGAAGTATTGACATTTATTTCGTTTTTTTCGGCTTTTGTCATGCTGTGCCTCCTCTAACTGATAATCCAAAAGGGACCGCCTGCCGCAGCGTTCTTGCGGGCTTCATTCAAAATGATGGAGAAGTCCCATGTTTGCCCGCTACGCTTGCGGCTGGCTGAATCTGCAACTAAAATTTCTCCTTCCGCAGTTACGCCACGGAGCACCAGAAAATGACCGGATGAGGTAAAATGGCCTTTGCCCATAATGGCAATGACCAGCTTTCCATTGGAGAGGGCTTCCAAGACCTTTCGTGGCTCTTTGAGCGAAGCCCCTTCTACTTTCAATCCAAAATGTTTGGCTCCGTCAGGAATCAGGCTATGGTAGCTGCCTGTGCCTTCCGCCAGATAGCCGTTGTCATAAGCCCACTTGGACATAGCAACCGGATCGACGGTTGTTCCGGTCAACGTAGATACAACCATAGCAAGCGAGGTAGGGCCACACCCGGAAACGCCGATAGTATCACGGGGACCGTAAGGCTTATCGGCCCAACGGCTATCCAGTTGGTTGAAATAAACGACTTCCCGGCTACCATCCTTCAAAATGACCCCTTCGTATTGCTGTCCCAGGCTTTCCATGTATCCCTCATCTGTTTCCTGGAGCAATTGCGTATAGCCATAATCCATCCGCAGCTCATTGACCACCGGCTCCTCACCGGCTCCCAGCATCAGTTTGAGTGACTCAATCGGGGAGGTAAGGAGTTGTAATATCAGGGATATGAGGAGTAGAAAGCTAATAGTGAGCGTCAGTATGAGCATCCACAAACGTTTGCGGGCCTTTTCGTCCGTTGCCACTTTGACAGCGAGTCTGGCAAGCAGCTTTGCGGTAGCAGGTTCGATGACTCATACCTCCCTTAAAAACGGAATCGTTGCTTTCGATTCTGCATCTTCTAAATGGGTATAGGCCGGATTATTAACTAAATTGCATAACTGAACAATTTCGTGCTGCTTCAATACATGGGCCTGGACTTGTCCGTCTTCAAAATGCTGCACAAGCCGCTTCCCTTTCTCCAATAGGTCGCGTTCACCATTTTCTTGTCGCTGCCAGAGGATCAAGTAAAACTGCCGTTCCACGACTTCGCCGGATAGAGCCAGGTTGTTCATTTCAGCGATTTCTTGCCGTAACAACTCTTTTTGCTTCGGATCGGCAGTATAGAGGGAGGAAGCCAGTTCGGAGATGAGCGGAGAAATATCTACCGGACGGCTGACGGCGAGAAACTTGAAGGGAAAGCGGATAGAAGACAATTCGGCTGTCAGTTTTTGAATGAGCAATTTTTTCTCTGAAGCGCTGAGAAGGTCGAGGCTAATGGGGAAAATACGCAAATAGCAGAGTAGCCAGCCATCCTGAGTAAAGAGGAAGTTCCCACGAATGTCTTGAACGTTAACGAATTGTTGAGCAGTTTGACCGTTCAGATTGGCTTGCTCTTTTGATTTGGGTTTGCTGGTTTTTAAGTAAAATAAAACGGCTCCCCCGCCGACAAGGCAGAGGAGCAGGATGAGAATAGGCAGCAGCATAGAAGCAGCACCCTCTTTCTACTTAGTATTCTGCGGGGCAATGTGCCAGTCCGAGAAGAGATTGCCGGAAATCGTGATGGTACTTTGCAGTTGAAGCGTCAGCATTCCAGCAGGTGTCCATGCATCCAGAATGCGGGTAATGGGAGTGTAGGGGCCGTCCGGGAACCAGATGGGGGTGAAATGAACCGGGCTTTCATAGGTGGAGTACTCATTGGGTTTTAGCCAAAAGCTGGCGCTGTATCCGGGTACTTTAACATCGTGCAGCCGCCAGTATTTCTGATACGTGAACTCAGGAAAGTAGGAGATGGCATGTTGAGCGCCTGTGATATGACTGCTTGGTGCATTGGAGGAGAGTGAGGTGGTACTGTTGATCTCAATGCCATACCCGGATTTCAGTTGACTGGTTGAACGGGTGGGGGATTTGGAATCTGGAGCAATGGTTTGGTTTGCAGATAAAGAGGCGGTATAGCTTGTGCGGTGGTAATCCCACCAGCCTTGATCTTCCCAATAGCCGCGATCTCTCCAGCGGCCTTTGCCTTTGGAATTTTCAACCCATTCCCAATCCGGAATCCAAACTAAATATTCATGCCAAGTAGCAGACCATACGCCCCAGGAAGCAGAGGTTTTGCCTGAGTAAGCCGGGACAGTGGGGAGCCTATAAGCGGAATTTCGATCAGTCGCTTTTGGGTCAGGCGGAGGATTTTGATCTAAATCGACGATAGCGGCTTTAATTAAATTCTCGCTTAGACTGCCGTCTGAGGAACTGACCTGAATAGAAACGGTTTGTGGTGTACTTGGTGTTCGCCACTTTACCCATACTAATTGGCTTTCACCTTCAGGGATGACGATATTCGTCACGGTGAGGCTGCTTCCCATAATGGAGAATGTAACGCTGGCAGAGGTGTCAGGAGTAATCTGAGCGGAAGTGGAGAGACGTACAGAGGTAATGACATCAGTGTTGGTTCGATACTCTACACTGGTTTGACTAGGTGGGGGAGTAGTTGGGGCATCCTTGAAACGCACAATTCCGAGACCCAGTGAAGATAGAATTTGGTCGTTGCTGACGCGGTTACTGGTTGAACCATTCCAGGCAGGAAAACCAAGATCCGCCGTTTCGAGGAACATCGATAGCGGTAAATTTTGATGGGTAAGGCTAACCATTTTGGAGCGCAGACCACCGCTAAGAACTTGATCGTACAGAGCTGCTTCATGCGCGGTCATGGCCATTTTTGTGCCTTGGAAGGTGATGTATGCGATAGGTTCAAGGAGGAGTTTGTAGTTTCCATTAATGAGGGTATCGTAGTCTACGCGGCTAGCTTGAGCAATATAACGAATCACCAGCTCATCGGTGAAGTAGCTCTTAATTTCTTCAATACTGGTTTGCCCTCGATTTGATTTGATGATATAAGGGAGTTCTTTTTGGGGATGAACATAATTGTAAACTCCAGTATTGGGGGAAAGTCGTGTCCCATTGGCATACTGTGACTTGCTGATTTTTCCAAAATGCAGAATGTTGCTAGGAGGCGTTCGATTCGTAAAATCAACTGGAGTCGCAATCGGCGTTTTATCGCTGTCTCGAACAATCGTGACACGAACACCCTCATCATGGGTGTTCCAGAAGTTTTGATTGCTACCGTTGCCCATTCCTCCACCGCCATGGTCAATGTTTCCGTCACCTTCACCACTTGCTAGACTGAAAGGAGGAAGAACGAGCAAGAATGAAATGAGGAAAATGATCGACATAACACATCTTTTCATAAGCAAGGCCTCCCTAAGAATGAAAAAAAGCGCAGCAAGTCGCTACGCTCTCAGATTTGAATGACAGTTAGTATTTAGTCCATTGTACCAACTTTATTTCCGGTCAGTTCGTCTCCCTCTTTGCCTACGACAGTTTCCTGAGTTCCGCCTCCCTGATCTTCCACCCAGCCAAAGCCTGGTACATACACCTGGCCTTTGCTATTTTTAGCACCTGCTTTTGGTGTCGTGGCGGTTTCCTTGTTTGGTTGAGTTTCTTTTTCTTCGTACTCTGGTGGAGCAGCAGGAGATTGCTCTTTTTCGGGTTCTTTTACTTTGGGTTTGGGCGGCTCTGTAGGTTGTGTGGTCTTTTCCGGTTTTGTAAGCGGCACTTCTACATGTTTTTTCTCTTTTTCCGGCTGAAGCACAGGAGTTTCGGATGGCGTTAGTTGGGGCTGGGGCTTGGTTTCAGAAGCAACAGCAGGTGCAGATGAAGAGTTTGGATGCTCTGAATTCACGCCAGGATGCTCGGAAGGTGTGACGGGACTTGTAGAGATTTCTGGCGCTTTCACGGCAGGAGTGGTCGAAGTTGCTGGCGTAACAACAGGATCGGGCTGGATTTCATCTCCGTTTTGCTGAGATACTCCATTCCATATCGTCCATCCCCCAAGGGCTACTACAATCACAATTCCACTAACAAGCAGCAAGGATTTTTTCTTCATGGTCACGCAACTCCTTATGGTCAAAGTTCGTGTATTAGATAAAGATTCTATCTCTATCATACTGTATAATTCTGTAAATACCAATAGAAACGTGGATGTCGATTGGTGAACAATTGTGTCGTAGTCATGTTATTTGCTGAATCGAGGTCTGTATACGGCCTGAATGGGAAGGTCTGCTTCCATCGGAGGCAAGTGGCTCCAACCAAAGGATAGTGGCACTTTCAGATGAATCACAGCCTCGGCAGTAAATTGTCGGATGCTGTTCGGATCACTAGGGGCAAAAGGGGCATTGAAAATCGTAACAGACAGCCCGGACAGTGAATATTCGGTTTGATTGCCTGCTCGCTTTACATATTGGTTGTCTTCCAAGATCACACCGAGTGTTTCGCTGAGCCGCGAATAAATGTCGCCCGTGGAAACCTGTTCCGCCCATCCGCTTGATGATCGACTGAAGCCGCCGGAATAGCTTTGGCGAAGGCCAGCATACACATTACTGTAGTTTTCCGTAGCCACGGAAATAATGGCGCTTTGGACGGCATCGCGTACACCAGCAGCAATGATGGTAAGACGCAAGTATTCGTATACTGCACAGGAAAATATCAGCACCGCCAGTACAATTGCTACTGTTAAAGGTAGGCCGCTGCCCAAACGATTTTGCCAGATACGTTTCACTTCCAGTACACCTCGCTCTTTCCGCTGGCTTTGGCGGTAAGCTCGATGGGGAACGATGCAAAACTGCCAAATAAGCCAATATTAATGGTAGTTTGCAGCGTAACGGCTACTTCTTCATTAATCTGGATTTGCCCCGATCTGCTCCAGAAAATCGTGGGATGGAGTCCTGTTTGTGTTTGTAATGCTGCTGTGCGCTGTGTAGTTTCCGGCCCGACTCTGCCAGAAATTTCAGCTTCCCTTGCCAGCTCTGCCGCATAGGTATCCAACTGGTATTTTGCAATAAACACAGGCAGAACCTTCACTACCAGCGCAATGCAAAGCATGACAGCCAACACCAGGACAACCACATCAATATAGCCCTCGCCTCGTTTGTTGGTGAGGAACTTCATAGGGATACTCCTTTCTTCATGGGATGGGGCGATGGGCTAAAATAGCTTGCCCATCGCCTTCATAATTTCCATGCCCAGGATGACCATGTACATCAACATGAAGCAGACGAGCATGTAGAAGGAATATTTGCGGATTTTGCCCGGACGTTTCATGGCGATGAGTTTCAGGCGCTGAATTTCCATGAGCTTAAAATCGTGGGCCAGCATCTCGAAGTACACGACTCCTTGATCGCCGCGCATTACTGCTAGGAGCCCCCGTATCACATCAGAAAGCATGGTGCTGCCAATACGCGACTCCAGCCTCAATAGTGCCGTTTCCTGATTACCGCTTTTCATATCGGCTACCGTCATCCATAGTTCACTTTGCAGGCTGCCGCCCGCATGTCTGGCGTAAACCTCCAATATGCGCAGGACATCCCGCGTTGCTTTTAATTCTTGGGCAACGGTAGCGACAAAGCGAGGCAACTCCATTTCAATTTGCTCACGCTTTTTTCGCACAATCTCGTCGGCGCTTCGGGATTCCTTAAAAAAGATAGCGATAGCGAGAAAAACAAAAACAGGGAACAAGAGTGGCAAGAGCGGGAGCAGGAACAGCCCGCCTCCGAAAATAAGAGCAGCTTTGACAATCGCTCCTGCTATATACATCTCAGGTGTTGTTTGGATACCCGCTGATCGCAAGGTTGCTGCCGTCTTTCGTTTATAGTAATCGCCAAGCGTGACCTTTCCTGCCAGCCATGCAGACAAACGAAAGATAAGTGCTTGAATCGGCGAATCTTTCTGCTGACCGATCTTCGCTACCTTGAGGATGGCGCGTGTTGATGCAAGCGTAGGCAGCTTGAGCCAAGCGGCAAAAATCAAATAAGCCCCGACGGTTACAAAAAAGTCGAAGCTAACCAACCATCCCATCATCTATTTTCACATCTCCTTTAGCGCTCCCATTCTTCATCTGAAAGTTCATCTCCGATCCCTTGTTCCAACTCGTCTACAGCATACAGAGCTGATGGTTCACGGGCTTTGGTTTCAATCACTTCATAACAAGGCGCTTTTTCCGCTACGCGGGGCATTCGTCCCAATTGAGCCAATGAAGCAAAATTCGTGCCGCCAATGATGATATGATCCAACACACTAATGTGCAGCGGGTCAAAAATGGCGACCATTCGCTCTGTCATCAAAATATCTTCGGGAGAAGGAGTTGGTACGCCGCTCGGGTGGTTGTGAGCCAGGATAATGGAAGAGCAATCGCAGTTCAAAGCGGCTTTAAGCACTTTACGCGGATGCACGAGTGCTTCCGAAATCCCTCCTTCCGAGATGATACGTGTTTCAATGACTTGATTTTTGACATCAAGAAAAGCGGCCATAAATTGCTCCCGATCCTTGACGCCACCTAGAAAAGCAGAAAAATATCGGCTTGCCGTTTCGGGGGTTGAGATTCTTTGCTTGGCGTTTTCTTCCTCCCATTGAAGTACACGATGAGAGCGGAGAAAAGCATTTAGCTGCTCTACCTTGAGAAGTTGTTTAGTCGTCAGTTCTAACGCATAAGGATGCTCAACCGCATTGAGTAGACTGTTGTGAATGCCATACTGTTGTAACTTACGGAGCGGAATGCCCGTCAGTTTGTGAAGGGATTTCACGTAGTCAGCAATCATTTGTTCATCCAATGGTGGTGTTGCCATCAGGTATCCCTTCCTCCTTCTATGGCTTGCAATACCTGTTTTACAGCCTGCAAGTTTTCCAGCAGTTCAGCGGGAAGGTTCCACTCTTCAAGATGGTCCCAAAAGTGGGCGGTGCCGTATATCGACAGCAACTTGGCGACCTGTTCCCGCTCTTGAGGGGGGGCCCCTAGTAACTCTCCCAGCCAATAAGCAGTTTCAGACGCAGACATCGTATCCCTCCTTTATCGTTTGTATTCCAATGGGCGGGTTAAACGAATGACGGCTGCAAAAGAGATAAACAGCGTCACGCCGCATAACGCCAGAATGATCTGGCCGGGAGTGCTGGTAGTCAGGGTTGTACACCATTCCCGATTCAAAAAGTAGAGCAACGGAATATTGCCCAGCATCAGCAGCGCCATCGTTAAAAATTCTTTCAACGGCTCATATAAAAGGTAGTCCAGTTCGGCTGAAACGACACGCATATCGGATAGCTTGGCAACAATGGGCATGAGTGTGGTTTTCAGCGTTCGATCTTCCTGACAAGCAATCAAAGCATCACACCATTCCTGAAATACGCTATCATGGATTCTTCCCTTGAGTTGCTCAAGGGCCAAACGCAGATTCGCATGAATCAGCTTGGATTCCGCGAGAAATGCTTGAAACACATCGGCTACAGGCGGATTCAGATACGGCGCATTTTCTTCTACTGCGGCTAATATATTTTCGCTCCGTAAATAGGAGGTGGTAATAATCGAGAGGGCTGTTTCCAGTTCGCTGTGGAGTCGTTTTTTATAGAAAGTTGAAGTAAACAGCACCATCCAGAATGGCATGAGAGCAAATCCTGCCGCCAGCACCGGTACCAGCCATGTATTTTTTAGCAACATGGCGAGTATCGCTCCGGCTATAGCCAGTACAAGAGAACTGACGGTGAGGAGTCCCAACTTGCTTTCCTGTCCCGTTTGTTTGAGAATGGCTTTGGCTTCCTGTATGGTGGCGCGCCAGCCCTTGAGTTTTTTTGGGCGTTGAACAGCCCGGATGCGTTTGCCGATAGGGAGCTTATGAGGTTGGAAATGAGTGAGCATCTGAGCAAGCTCTTGGAACAAGGTACACGGAGACAGGTTCAGCAGAAAGAGGAAACCAGTGGAAAGGCCCAAAAAAGCCAAGAGCAGCAGAACCGTCATCCGTTTTCACCTCCAAGCAAAGTGGTGAGCCGGGACAGAGGAAGGCCGTTTTCGAGCAGTCGCTTTTTCAGACCAGGCGAAATATCGTTCACTTTCTCATAACCACCATCGATGATGGTTTTTCCGGCAATTTCTCTTGTGGAGTGAACAGCGTAGCGATAGAGCGGAATGACTTCACGTTGTCCGTCCGGCAAAATGCGGCATTCCGTAATTTCCATAATGCGTCGCGAGTTGTCCTCCAGCTTTTTTACAAACAGCACCAAGGGAAATGCTTCTGTAACGAGGTTGTATAAGGTGGTATCATTCATTTCATATTTTTGCGTACAAAGTGTCACCATTCGGTAATAGGTGGAGAGGCAAGAATTGGCGTGGGTGGTCGTAATGACGGTATGCCCGGTACGGGCTGCTTCTTGGGCGGCGAAGGCTTCGGCGGATTTCATTTCACCTACGCAGATCACATCGGGGTTGGCGGTCAGGGCAAATTCCAGCAGCTTTTCTTGGTCAATATGCTGGCGGGGGTCTTCGCTGGAGCGGGTGACCGTATGCACGATATTGTTCAGTACATGGCCCGACTCATCGGTGACGACAAGATCAAATTCCCGCGCTCCCTGCTCAATTGTAAATATCCGTTTGTCATAGGGGATGGTAGATAGCAGCCAACTCATCAGTGTAGTTTTTCCGCTGCCTGTCGCTCCGGTAACGCACATGGACAAGCCATAACGCAGACAGAGACTTAAAAAATCCAGCATGTCAGCCGTTGCCGTCCCGCTCTCGATAAAGTCTTCCCGCGCCAGCTTTTGCGGATTGATGATCCGAATGGACGCGGCAATGCCTTTCTCCTTATCCGTGACAGGCGGGCCAAATACCGTAATACGAATATTGTTCGCCAAGTGGCCGCGCACGATAGGTTGCGAATAATCGAGAATCATACCCGACTGGTGCAGCAGCCGCCGGATGACATCTACTGCATGTTCTGGCGAAGTGAACTGTTCATCGGCTGGAAGGATGCGTCCGTCGGTATAGCTGATTTTCACATCGTTATAGCCGTTAATATTAATTTCCTCGACTTCTCTGGAAAATAAATAGCGGGTCAGAAAGGAATACTCCACCATCTCGGCAAAGAGCCGATCAACCAGTTCGTCAAAGGAAAGTCCCGGCACATGGAGCCGATTGTCAGTCAAATACTGGCTCATATACGAAATCAACTGTTGCTTTTGTTCCTCCGGCTTACGGCTCATCAACGTAGCATATTTACAGGAAAGATAGCTTTGCACGTCTTGAAGCACTTCATTAAATGCCTTGGATTCCGTAGCAGAAAAAAAGAGAGCTGCATTGTTCATTGCTTGTCACCTCGACGTTTCGGCCATAGCTGTTGCAATAGGAGAGTCATTCGGGATGGGGATTTAGACGAACTGTCACCTGGAACTTGGGCAGGGGAGTGTTCCTCTGGGGGAAGAAGCCGATCCATGATACGTTGGAGTGCTTTTTGGTATACAGCAGCTTCTTTACCAGAGCAATCATCTAGCAAACGTGCTGCCGCTGCTTGTTGCTCAAGCTGCGGAATATGAGGAAGCATGACCTGAATGCCGCCAAACACTTGACTATACTCCCGGCTGTCCTGTTCCGGCTTCACATTCGAAAACACCGGAAGAACGGAGGAGCGGTGGAATCGGGCATCGGATACAAGCGGTAGATAGGAAGCATAGAACATCAGGCTTTTCAGGTCGCAGCTATGCAGACGGACAACATGATCGGCCAGTTCGAGAGCCACGGTAGAAAGCGGGTCAGCAGAGAGAAAACTGGTGCAGTCCACCAGCACTACATCCGCCAAATGGCGAGCCAGCGTGAGCAGGTCTACTGCCCTTTCTCGATTGTAGGTGGCATAGGTAAAGGCGTTATCGCCTTTCTTATAGCCGAGCAAGGCAATTCGCGGCGATACGTCCAGCGGCAGCGCGTAACGCAGCAAGTCCTCCTGGGTCAAGGAAGGGAGACTAAGCAATTCTCCAAGTGAGTAATGGCTAGAAGCCCCTTGCGGCGCAATTGTTGATACGGAAGGGCAGAGGACATCGCAGCAGAGGACAAGGACATTTTGCTTCCGCACTGCGAGGGCTTTGGCAAGTTTGATGGTCGTGACGGTTTTGCCGCTGTTCGGGCTGCCCCAAACAGCGATCAAGGGTTTATTGCTCATGAGCGCCCTCCTCTTGCTTAGCCGCTTTTGAGGCAAAGTAGGCGTCCTGTTGATCGGTAAATGCCTTTGCGGTGTTGGCATCTCCGCGATAGACCAGCGCCGCATGGAGCTTGCTCTTGTTCTCCAGATCGGCCAAAAGCTGGGCTTGCTCCGGCAGAACCAGCAGCGTTAATGTCGAGGGTAGCGCCTGTTCGTCCTGTTCTTTGTCTGATTGGCCACTTTGTTGTGCATCCTGGCCGCTACTCGTCGTTGCCGCCAATACCTCCACATATTGCAGTTCTGGCATGATCGTAGTGGTGCGCAGTTCACCATAATCCGAAGCGATCAAAGTTACAATATCGCCAGGTTCGAGTTTGCCGGACAATCCAGCAGCAAGGCTTTTTATCGTGATGGAGATGGCCTGCTTGCTACCGTTCAAGCGGCTCAGGTAAGCGTCCAGCGGGGTGCTGGATAATTTGGAGGGCAGCAAATAATCGTTCTTTTTCAGGTCTACAGCCGCGTACTGACCAATGACGGCTTCGGGTGAGTTCAATACTTCTTGCGGTAAATGGTAGGCTCCTACTTGAACAGACTCGATTTGGTCGGCAGTGATGGTAGAACCTTTGACAACATCTTTAACAAGACGGATGATGGTGGTTTGTTCGCTGCTTGTCCGGTTCAAGAGGGGAGTGATACCCAAGGTCAGAAGTAGTGAAAGGACAATACAAGTGATTCCCACAATAGCACGATTTCGAAACCATGATTTCAAAAGAAAAACCTCCTTGATTTTGGAGTGTAAACGGTGGCTTTAATGCGAAAGAATAAAGGCTACGATTCCACCGACAGCCAGAAAAGGAGCCAGCGGCAATGCTGTTTGTTTAGTATCCCGAAAGCCAAAGCGGAAGCTGATTCCTATGGCAAACAGCAACACTAGAGCCAAGCCAAGAATGCTTTGTAACGTGCCATAGAGGGGACCGAGTACAAAGCCGCAAGCAGCCATTAGTTTAATGTCACCGCCGCCGATTTTGCCTCTGGTGAAGATTGCCGCCAGTAAGTAGGGCAAGCCTGTAATCAGCAAGCCGGAAAGGGCGGCTGGGGGAGAAACATGCAATAGCCCTACGACAACAATAGCCAGCGGCAAGCTGTTCGGGATCTGCCGCGTTCTCAAGTCAAAGGCGCTCGTGATCAGAAGCAGGAGAATAAACAAACTTCCTTTGATTCCGATAATGCTCATAAAGGCAAACCGTCCCATTCCGGCAAAGCGCGATAGGGATAGTGCTTCTGACTTTTCGTGAACGCCATCATAAAGCGCAGTTGATCCAGCACCGATAGATTATGACGATCTTTCGTTGTCAGCATGACCGATGCCGCCACACCGCTCAAAAAGGTGACAACAGCGAAAGGAACGCTGCCTTTTAACAGCCAAATCAACAAGGCAAGCGCAACCGAAAGCATGGAACCGATGATGCTCTGCCCCAACTGCTGTTTGCCAAAACCGGAAAACCACTCTGCTTCCGGCTTGACGCCCATCGGGATATATAAGGTTTGCGGCTCTTGATTCATACAAGTGAGACTCCTTTCAGAAGAAGGAAATGGAAATTTTAGAAGCCTTCATGACGAAGCTTCTGCGGACTTGGTATAATAGAAGGAAGGAACCGAGAAACGGAGTGAACGGTATGGCCGAATCCTGGAATAAAACTTATACGCTCATGCACAAAAATGAACCCGTGGCTGAGATTGAGCTGGATGAAGCGACAGTCACCATTTCAGCGATTGGACAGGTCTATGCGAAGCAGCATGTGCCAGTAGGGATACCTGTCAAGCGAGGAAAAATAGACCGCGCGGCACTTAATGAATGGTGGAGAGGCCGTGCTATTCCGGCCAGTCGGGACGGGATTAAAGAAGCGCTCATTGAATTGAACCTGTCCACGACACAAAAACTGCTGGATAAAAGCTATGGATTGAGCTTGTCCGATCAGTATTGGATTCGTCCGTCTGCATCGGATTTGAGGTGGAACGCCATTAACTTTTTCGACAATCCCTTTTCTGAGGATGTTGGGAATGTATTGTTCGGAAAAGGTTCGTCAGATGTCATGAGCCTGATGTCGCCGGACAACACATCCGATGGCTGGCTGAAAAAGAAATGGGCGATTATGGATGGCAAACGCTGTCTGGTGAAAGGGGGAAGCGGGGCCACCCAGCAAGAACCGTACAATGAAGTGATTGCCAGCAAGATCATGGAGCGGCAGGGCATCCCCCATGTTCCGTATACGCTGATGGAGCAGGAAGATTACCCCTACAGTGTGTGTGAAAATTTCATTACCCCGCAGACGGAACTCATTACCGCCTGGTATGTGATGCATACCCAGCAAAAGCCAAACCATGTGTCGGTGTATCAGCATTACGTGAACTGCTGTGAGGCACTAGGCATTCCTGGCATTGTAGAGGCACTTGACCGGATGATTGTAGTGGATTATCTGATTGCCAATGAAGACCGGCATCAGAACAATTTCGGCGTGATTCGTAATGTGGAGACGATGGAATGGATTGGGCCAGCGCCGATTTACGATAGCGGCTCGTCGCTCTGGTTTTCCAAACCATTAGGCTTGATTCGTGCAGACGGCAAGTTGACCTGCAAGCCGTTCAAGCAGGATCACAACGAGCAGATCAAATTGGTGACTTCCTTCGATTGGCTGGACTTGCCTGCGTTGGACGGGATTGAAGAAGAGGTACGGGACATTTTCCGCGGTTCGCTTTTTGTGGACGAAGCTCGCAGTGATGCCATTTGTCTGGCTCTGCGCGGGCGAATTGAGCGTTTGCGGGAGATGGTTCATTCCCGAAATACGTTGGGATGGGTGGATGACCACAGCACCGATGTGAAAGAGAACATTGCGTACAGCGGTCTACAGGAGGAAGAAGATGAGTGGGAACGGTAGATACACCGTTTGATATTTACCCACTGACAGAAACGTCTCTACGAAGATGAAAAACGTGGAGACGTTTTTATGTTGTGCGACAATCGAATAACATCTGTTATATTGCTATCGGTAGTAAAACAGAATCAGCTCCTTCACCTGCCAAATGCTCTCCGCCAAAATATAGAACAGAACCACATTTCGGGCTCGCTTTTTGTATTTACCGGACTCCTCGTCAGCACCGGATAGGCGAATCATGGTATAGATGAATCGGAAGGCGCAGCCTATTCGAATAAGGAGAACAACAGCTTGGGCTAATTCCTCCAGGGTAACCATACTTTTTAACCCGCCTTGCTCAGCTTACGAGCCATACCAATCAGCTTGACGCTGTGATAGACGTTGTTCACCACGCCGCCCCCACCGCCTGTTGTAATGAGGAAGTCAGACAGAAAACGTGGTGTGCGAATCGCCAGCATCATACAGGCCATCCCCCAAAACACATGGTTTTGCAGCATCAGCCCTACGCCAAGTTTAGCCAAAGCGATTTGTATAACGAGAGCCAGCATGGATTGCGTGAATTTTTGAGCATAGGCACGGAAAACGCCTTTGTCATTGTCAAGCAGTCCCGCGCAGGCCAGCGGAATGCCTACCCGCAATATAAACATCTCCAGCCCCCGCATAAGAAACTGAAAGTAGAGAATAAAAAAACAGATGATAAAGATCAAACCAAACACAGAGGTAACGAGTCCAGCCGAATATAACGTATTTACTATTTTTTTTAATGATTCCGCTATGTTTAAACTGCTTTCCCCGGGAATAGAATACGTAGGCGTGAATATGACGAATCTCGAAATTTTTTTAGAGAAAATTTTGAGTGAATATAATTTTGAATTAGTTTCTAATCATAAGAAGCCAAATAATATCTCAGAAGATGTACCAAACCATGGAAACAAAGAAGAGGAAGAAGAATCAATTAAAGAATTTAACTATAATAATTTTCCATACTCTCAGCCTTCTGAGATTCAAGAATCTTTGGAGAGGGTAGCTGAAGGAAGTAATTTAGCACGAAATGTACTGCTAGAAAACAATTTGAGGTTAGTAGGATATATAGCAAAAAAATTTGAACATACGGATGAGGATTTTGACGATTTAGTTTCTATAGGAACGGTTGGTCTTATTAAAGCTCTTGAAAATTTTAATCCTATAAAAGGGGTGAAGTTTTCCACTTTTGCTTCGCGATGCATTGAAAATGAAATATTAATGTACCTACGTTCAAGAAAGAAGCAAAGTACCCAACCTAGCTATGACTTAGATTTGATAGAAGAAAGAAGCCCAAATACTTATATTGATGAGTCAGGGCATAGCTCAGAGGATACGGTTGATATATTTTATAAAAAAGAACTTTATAAATATATTGATATCTTGGATACTCATGAGAAGGAAATCATAATAAAAAGATTTGGACTTGAACCATCAGGAATAAAGCGGACATACCAAGATATTGCTACGGAACTTAAAATTAGCTTGACAGATGTGTCACAGACGGAAAAACGAGCCTTAGTGAAACTTCAAAAGGCGGTATATAGTAAGAAAAAATAAATTTTGACACATTTATAATTGAAGATTGGCGCAAGCAAGCCTACTAAATCCGTTCCTTTGGAGCGGTTTTTCTTTTTTATCATGGGTTAGTGTTCCATTACTTTCTATCTCCCAAGTCTTCCGGTTGTTGCTCATCTTCCGATTCATCCATTACTGCTTGCTCCTGCATTGCCCTATAGTGATGGGAGGAAACGAAAAAGAGCTGCATCAATGGTGTGAATGCGGCTCTTTGGGCTGTTAACGTTCGAGATCAGGCTCATCTTGCTCTTGAATCGGGTCAAACTGAATGCCGTCAATACAAAAATCATATACAAATTGTTTTATTTCTTCCATATCATTTGTTTCATAATAATGTACCAATAAGCCAGTAAAGGTACGTTGATGTTCAATAGGAATCGAAATAATCCCGCTACCTGATGCAATCATTACCTGATTGCCGGAGAGCATCGCAGTCCGTTTGTTTCCGTCCAAGAACATTTGTTTTCTCATCAGATACAGCATTAAGGTAATGGCTCGGTCTGTAGGACTTTCGATATCCAGTATCTTGGCAAGTTCATCTTTGATTTGGTCTTCATCAGGCATGTCGGGACGCCATGTTGTACCGCCAATAGAAACGGGAACTTTTCGTAAATAACCCGCTTGAACAATCAGGTTATCTCCTCCAACCAACTGGTTGATTTTGCAGATATAGGTCAAGTCAATTGGATAATCGAGATTCCCCAAGATGAATTGCCAAGCATGTTTCAAGTTGTTTACGCCAACAATTTCATTTACCTTGATGCCAGGAACGCTTAATCCATTAAAGATGGCTTCTGTATCAGGATAGGTAACGGCGAAGCCCTCCAGTTTGGCACTCTTCCAGATATAATCAATGATGTTTCGCTTGGCTACAAAAATGTTTTGTTCTGCCGTCATATGGTACTTTGCCTTCATGATTCCATTGCTCCTTTTGCCGCGTAACGTGCGGTTTGTACTTTTTATTATATCGGGTTGAACTAATAAATTGAAGATAAAGTGGAACAGGCAAGTTTGGTTCTAAGCTTAAACCACAACCTCTATTCTTTTTCATGATCCTCATTCCAGTTTAGACTTGATTCCGTTAATAATTCTTCATCGGATTCCTCGTTCAGTATTTCTTGCCCCTGTAACTCCTTAAACTCCAGCGCCGAGTTAATCTCAGACTGCCGCACTACAAATTGACTTAGCCGATCTTCAAATTCAAAGGGCTTCCCGATTTCTTTCTTCGCGGTCTCGATCTGGTGGAGGGTATCTTGTTGCTGCTGTTTGGTTGCCTCAATCTTGGCAGGAATTTTCTCCAGTAAATTTTCCAGCCTGCTGATATTGCCTAGAGCTGAATCTCCAAGCTCAACCGTGTAGGTCGCCGTTCCTCGAAGTTGTACATGCTCAAAACCGGAGCGGGACAGCAGAATGTCGAATCCTTTGAATTGTCCTACCTTTACAGCCTGATGCTCCAGTTGAGTGACTTTGGATAAGAGAAGCAGAACTTCTCCTGCTTGAGGACGCTCATCATAAACTGTGCCATCCAAGGTGATTGAAAAGTCCTGGAGTCGGTGCTGTTCAGCGAGCTTCCAATCTGCTTGATATTGCTCTAGCTTTTCCGCACAGGAAGCCAGCACTCGCGGATAATGCTGACTGAGCTGCCGTTCCAGCATGACTTGCTCGTTATGCCAGTTTGTTTTGAGCAGCTTGAGGCGGATGACTTCATTGTCCACTTCCATCTTCTCCGCCAGCATCGGGTTGCCCACAGCAACAGCCTTCACTTCAGCCGCAGACAGTACCGTTTCATCGGCATCCTGACAGGAGCGGGAAATGCTTCTGCCAGTCATGACTTGCGAGATGTAGCGCAGCTTTTGCTCCTGGATTTGCCACAAATAAGAGTCGAAGGTTCCTTTGGTCACGTAGCGGAAAATCCGCACCGTTTCATTTTGGTTGCCTTGCCGCAGAATGCGGCCATCCCGTTGAATGATGTCGGAAGGACGCCACGGACAGTCGATATGATGGGCAGCGATGAGCTTCGTCTGTATATTCGTCCCGGTTCCCATTTTTTGCGTGGAGCCTAGCAGGATTCGGATTTCGCCGCGGCGCACCTGTTCGAACAAAGCCTCCCGTGCAGCGTCCGTATTTACATCATGAATAAAGGCGATTTCCTGCTCCGGGATACCGCGAAGAACTAATTGGGATTTCATTTCATCATACACATTAAACTGCCCTGACTTTGGAGTGCCGCTGTCGCTGAATATAACCTGAGTAAGTCGATTCGCCTGTGTTTCCTGCCAAATATCAAATACGTTATTAATGCAAAGATTCAGCTTGGACATTGGATCAACGGGAGCATCTTCATGTACCAGGCGCGGGTCAATCGACATGAGCTTGGCTTCATGAGTCAGCTTGAGCATGTTGTCTTCTTTGGCATCGACTTCATTGTTCCGAATTTTTTCGGCTCGTTCAACGAACTCATCCATCATCTGCTCTTGATAGGGGGAGCGGTCACTGACGATGACGCTGGCTTTATCTCCCTCCAGCAGTGGAACCGGGAGCTTGAGCATATCGGCGGTTTGAATATCGGCAACGAGACGGAACATGCTCATCAGCTCCGGCAAATTGTGAAACTTGGCAAAACGGGATTTCATGCGATAGCCGCTGCCTTCGGGTGTAATCTCCAGGGAAGAAACAACCTCGCCAAACGTTGCAGCCCAATTATCGAAAAAGTTTAGTCCCAGCTTTTGCAGCAAGTGAGGTTGGAGAAAACGCTGCATGACGTACATCTCGGACATGCTGTTACTAATGGGTGTGCCGGTAGCAAAAACGACCCCACGTCCTTGGTTCATCTCCTGCAAGTATTGGCATTTGAGCAGCATATCGATAGCCCGTTGGCTGCTTGATTTGCCGATCCCAGCAACATTGCGCATTTTGGTAAAGGTGAAGCAGTTTTTGTAGGCATGGGCTTCATCGACAAATAACATATCCACGCCAAGTTGTTCAAAGGTGAGCAGGTCGTCTTTTTTACTTTCATTCATCAGGTGTTCCAAGCGGGATTTCAGGTTGTTTTCAAACACAACCATTTGCTTGATGCTCCAGTTGTCGCCTTTTTCTTTTTTCATCTGGTTAATCATGCGGGAGACGTTGCGGATTTCATCTTGCAGGAGCTGTTCCTGCCGCTCACGGGAGATGGGGATTTTCTCGAATTGCGAATGACCAATAATAACGGCATCGTAATTGCCCATGGCAATTTTGGAAACGAAGCGCTGACGGTTAGCCAAGCTAAAATCCTTTTTCGTGGTCACTAACACATTGGCAGAGGGGAAGAAGCGCAAAAATTCGTTGGCCCACTGCTCGGTCAAGTGATTGGGTACGCAGTATAGTGGCTTGTGAACCGCACCAATACGCCTTAAATACATGCCTGCAGCGATCATCGCCGCCGTTTTGCCGGCTCCGACTTCATGAGCCATAAGCGCTGTACCGGAATAAATAATACGGGCTGTCACATCCCGTTGATGCTTGCGCAGGCTCATTTCCTGATTCATTCCCTGAAACACCAGATGATCGCCGTCATACGTGCGGGGACGAATCGTATTGAATCTGTCGTTGTAAATGGAGAGCAGTGCATCGGCTCGTTCCTTGTCCTGAAAGAGCCAGGAGGCAAATGCTTCTTTCATCTGCTGCTGCTTGGCACGGGCAATCATCGTTTCTTTGGCATTGACCACATACTTGATCTGCTCATTGCCGTTCGCATCCAGATAAGTGAACGGATCACGCACGGTAATGCTTTGCAGATTCAGGCTGCTTTCAAAAATCTCATAAGCGTTGGCTCGCCCTGTGCCGAAGGTTTGGTTAACTTTAATCGAGCCTCTTTCCAGGGGTTTGCCGGATACGCGCCACGTATTGGTGTATTCGAGATAGTCTACATCAATGGTCTGCGAATCCTGCATGATTTGAGCCGTGCCAAACGTTTCATACATAAATGCCCGATATACTTTAACTGGAATCCAGGGACTGCCGATACGGAAGTCGATGTCTCCCGGCAGCAGTGGAGCAGGTTGGACACGAGTAAGTGCAGCGACATTGCGCTGAAATACATCCGGGTACTCCTGTGCTTTGAGCGTAGCATAGGCGAGCTTGTCTTTGACGTTGCCGGACAAGTATTCTTCGTCCAGCTCCCAGCCTTCATCTACATCTCCTGTATAGGCTTGCGGGTTTTGGAAAATGCGTTCACCAAGCGCCTCCCGCACTTCATCCGTTGTTTTACCGCAGAGATGGGCGATATACGGCAGTTCGATGCGCAGCCGGTGGTTCAGACAAATTTGCAATGCTTCCAGCGGATCATCCGTATGCTCCGGCAAGGCGTTGACTCGAATAGTCGGACGACTGAAAATAGCGGCTTTTGTCCAGGTTTTATCTTCTGTGAAATCTTCAATGGAGCGCAACAGCGGCAGTTGGTCATCGTCGGTAAAAGCAGAAGTATTGGCCCGTTCGTTAATAGCTCCATATTGATGAGCAAAGCGGTCATAGATGTGATTCAGCCTGGACTGGGCTTGCTTCAGTTCCTCTGCTTCATAACCGTATTCACGGGATTGGATTTCAATTACATCCAAAAGCGCCGCGCGTATGGCGCATAAGCCTTTGATACGCTCTGCCTTCCTGCCTTTGATGTCTTGGGGGAGAAGAATACCATTTTCACAGTAATAGATGCGTTCCTGTTCGACAATAAACGTAAAGTTTTTTGTGCCAGGCGGCGCTTTTCGAATTGGCTCCTCTTCCTCATCCAGCAGGAGGGGGGAGCGGGTGTTGCTTTCTTGAGTAACTTGCTCTGGCAAGTCAGGAAAGCGAGCTTGCAATGTACCAAGTGCTTTCTCCAAGGAGTGAAGCAGAGGCTGTTCCTCATGTGGAATACATGCGCTGGTTTTCTCTGCACCGTACATGCCACGATCCCATTTCATTTGTCCGAGCAGCATTTCAGGATGAGACAGGTAATAGCGATTGACAGGCACGCCGTCAGCCGTTTCACCAATTTCAATCCATTCCGGCATGTCTTCTTGAGTGAGGGGGAGCGAGGACTCCCGTTTTTGTAGAAATACAATATCTGTTGTGACTGTAGCTCCGGCCAGCGATTGAAAGGTAGTATTCGGCAAGCGAACCATCCCGATTAATTCCGCTTTCTGTGCCAGGATCTGCCGTACACTGGAGTCTTGTTTGTCCATAGTACCTTTGCTGACGATAAAAGCCAAGATGCCTCCAGGCTTGAGCAAGTCCAGCGAACGGATAAAAAAGTAATCGTGAATGTAGTGGCTGCTGCTGTAGCGGCGATCATGGATGCGAATGTTATGAAAGGGAATGTTGGAGAACATGGCATCAAAACGCTGTTCGCGCCAATCAATGGTTTCAAATCCTTGGATGTGGATGTTTGCCTTGGGATAGAGTTGTCGTGAAATGCGTCCCGTCAACGAATCCAGTTCCACGCCGTGAAGTTCAGCATTTTCCCATTCCGGTGGGATAACAGAAAAGAAGTTTCCGCTGCCCATAGAAGGCTCTAACAAGCGGCGTCCAGCACCGGAGGTTAAGCCAAAACGCTGTAATGTTGCATGGATGGTCTGAATTAAGGACTGCTCTGTGTAGAAGGCGGTAATGGTGGAGTTACGGGCTGCTGCATATTCGTCTTCACCCAGGAGCTGCTTTAATTCGGTATATTCGGTTTCCCAGCCATTCGCGTTAGGGTGGAACGCATTCGCTAATCCGCCCCAGCCCACATAACCGGCTAAAATATGTTGTTCCTCTGTAGTCGCTTGCCGCTGCTCTGATTCCAATTGCTTGAGTAGACGAATAGCCTCCACGTTCCGTTTATATTTGCTCTTTGCACCGGATACATAAGGCGATTGCTCGGCTTGAAAACGATAGTTTACCGCAGTAGGGAGATTGCGTTGAGAATCTGGAGAAAGAGTAGAGTTTTCACTAATGTTTTTGGTATCCAGTAGGGAACGAGTGTCTTGAAGCTGGTTATCGGTAAGTTCGGGCAAATTGTTCTGACCTTCGAGTTCTCCAGAGTCCTCTTCAACGTCTGCTTGTTCGTTGGCGTAATCAAATAACGTCCATTCCGGTTCTACAGGCGGAAAAGGAGCAAATTGTTCATCGTAATGCCCCTGGGAGATCAGTTGCAGTAATGTATCGCTGACTTTTTTCCATTTAAATTGCTCTTCATGTGACCCGGAAACATCCTGCCAGGAAAGCTGAACGCCTTTACTATCTGTCATGTAGCCGACCAATCCACTACCTAAATCTCTTCTGGCACCGCCGATGCCATATAGCGGCTTTAGAAAAGCGATCAGATCAGGCGCTTTCACGGGATGATGATCCAATACAAACTGATAAATACGCTGTTTACCGGACATAGCGCCTCTGCCGCTGATTAGCAGATAGGCCAGCATATCTTCTCCTGTTCGTGTTCCTGAAAGAACTGAGCCTTCATTGGGCATAAAAAAAGAACCGCTTATCGGCGGCTCGGATGATGGGGAAGAAGGGAGATTTGCTTCGGTTACCGTGGTTTCAGGATGATGTCGTTCATGACCAGTTCCTCGGCTGTCGATTTGATCTGATTCAGATGCTGTGCTCTTTTCAATGTGTCGTCCGTCTGTGGCATGGGATGAAGGCGAAGCAGTTGATCGGTCAATTGCTCCATCCGTTCCAGCGCCTCTTGTTCGACCTGCTGCATTTTCTTCATCAAGTTGCCTTCCATTTGAAGAATCTGAAAGCGTTGCGGGTGATGATTCCGTAGATGATTCAGCGCCAGTCGACCGAATTTTCCTAGGGGCTGCTGTTCGGTTGTCGCTTCGTTCGAGATGTGCAGGTTCGGATACAGCAGTCCGTCGATTTCGTGGTACGTCAACTTCGGTTTGTCGGGATGATTCATGAGCCAGGCTCCTTTCCTGTTCCATAATTTTTACATAACGAGCAATGTCGGTAAGCAAGCTGCGGGCGTGAGTGTTCACCTGATAGCCCAAACGTGCGGCAAGCGGTAAAGTATCAAAATGGGTGATCGTTGAAAAGTCGGTGTGATTCGGTTCAGGCAACTGACAGCGGCGATGGATGAGATAGCGAACGCTGTCTTCAATTAAGTCGCCCATATGTTGCTCTAGTCCAAGCAAGGGGATGTTACTTAGGAAATGATCGTGAATGTCATGCTCAATATCTTGCAGCCACTCTTCCCAGGATGAAAGGACAGTTTCATGCACAAGCTGCGAAATGGCTTTAGCGAGGTTTAGCGTATCGTAGGAAGTCAGCCGCCCAGCCAGTTCATCGGTATCAAGCTGTTCCAGGCTCCAGAGGACAGGGACTTGTCTGCCTGTCGTTTGGTTGACATCGAACAAACGACTTAGTATCGGAGTGCCTTGCTGGAAATCACAGACGGCAATGCTCTTTTCGCCCCTTTTCACATAACGGCCTAACTCATTCCATAGTGGGAGGGGAGCCAGCATGGTCGCGTCCGGGTGTTGGGCGTAAATGAGCAGGCTGTTGTCAAATGAGTATTTGTAGATGGATGCAGCAAAGTGCAGATAGTGTTGCCAGTCGTCCCCGCTGGATGTGATCTCCCTAATAGCAGATGCGTACAGGTGGCGCAAAGGCAAAATGCGGCTCATGTCAGGCTCTCCTTTCCAAATAGAATAATCAGGCTGGCGTTATATGTCTCAGGCTTCGTGTTCATATGAAGCATAGGGTTCTGTCTCTGTTGTTGGAAATGCAAAGTGTGGCAGCTCCAGAGAACGGGTATATTCCGCATAACGAAGCTTGATCGCTTCAAAGAAGTACGGCATCAGCCCGGTGTCGAATAGATGATACGGACTGTAATGGCGGGGATGATCCCGGCCTATTTCAGCATCCCCGGTATAGCCGTTGTACAGATTAAAGGCGAGGCGGGTCATTTTTACAGAAGTGCTGGTCTGCCAGCCTTGTTCTAAACCCTCCAAGCGAATTGCCTGTTCTTCGTAATCGTAGAGGTCGCGGATATGCTGGCGGGTTTGCGGCGTAAGGCCAAGGACATAGAAGAAAGCCTGACGATACGGATCATGTTGGCTGTGAGTCATTCGAAGATTGCCCTCATAGAATTGCTCATGCTCAATGTCTTTAAAGACCGGATTCATGGGTGTTGTCCTCCTTTTTTTCATTGGATTCAGGATTTTGTTGGTGTTGTTGGTAAAAATACATTTCCAATGCCTTGTCGATGATCTCCTCGACTTCGGCTGCTTTATGGGTTGAGGTAAAATATTTCGCATATAACTTATGTTTGAGCTTGAAGGGTGCTGGCGTTTTGTTGCACGGCTTGCGTGTGGCTTCGCCGGACAAGATTCTGGCTGCTTGCTCGTTTGTTAATTGGCCGGAGTATTCCCGCAGGAGTTCTGCCTTTTTCATATCTACCTTGTATTCGTTCTGTGACAGCACCTCATGGACAGCCTGCTGTTCTGTTTCATTTAGATAGGAAAGACTGACCGCAGGATATAGTCCGATCCTCGCATCGTCTACCAGCTTCTTGAGTGAAGGGGATAGTTTGTCGATGCGAAGCAGGCGGGCGACTGTATTTTTGGATAGGCCGTATTCTTGAGCGACAATATCTCGACTTTTCAACTTGTGCCCTAATAGGGCCGAAGTTTCGTTTTCCTTGTCATACTGCGGGTTTTCAAGCATTTTAAGTTCATGAATAATATCGTTTCGTTTGCCTTGGGAGAACATTTCCGAATAGCGCAGTGCAAGAACCTTGGCTTTTTCGGATGGCAACATATCCGAAAAGGAACGCTGCAAAACATTGGTTTCAACCACATACATGAGCGCTTCTACATCGGTTAGGCCTTCCTTCACAATAGCGGGCAGTTGTTCAAGCCCCAGCAATTGCGCCGCGTTCATCCGGTTATGTCCGGCCAGCATTTCGTGGTCACAGCCATTCTCATCGGCTTCGATTTTCCGCAGAATGACCGGGACAAGAATACCGTTGCTTTCAATGCTGCTCACCATATCCGCCAATCGCTCACCGTCATACAAGCGGAACGGATGGTTTTTATACATTCTGATTTTGCTGATGGGTATAGTTTGGATTCCGCCAGTTTGCTCAAGGGGAGTTTGAGTCTGCTCCGATAGCAATAACAACTCGTCGATGCTGGACAGTTTGGGAACAGGGCGTTTAGTTGCCATGAAGCGTCAGCTCCTTAGCCAATTCTTGATAAGCTGTTGCTACCTTTGATTTGGGTTCAAACTCCATAATGCTTTGGCTGTAAAAATTCGCTTCGCCCACTTTGACGGACAATGGAATTTGTACATCGAAGATACGGAAGGTTTCTCGGTAATAAACTTTGACCAGACGAAAAGCTTCCTTATATAAATTGGTGCGGGTGTTGCACATGGTCATCAGGATTCCTTCAATGCTGATGCGCGGATTGATGCGTTTTTTGACCTTTACAATGATTCTGAGCAATTGGGTTAATCCTGTTGCAGACCATAGTTGCGGATTGACGGGAATCAGCACGCTATCACTGGCTGCAAGAGCATTGATCGTTAGCAGACCAAGTGAGGGATTGGTATCGATGATGATGTAGTCATAGTTCGGCTTCATCGGTTCCAACAGAGACGCCAGCGTTTTTTCGCCGCCCATTTCATCCCGCAGATTGATTTCAGCAACTGACAATTCGATATTGCTCGGAATCAGGTCGATGTTGCCATGAGAATGGATGTATTCCTCAGCAGGTGGAAGAGGTTCGTCGCTCATAATAGCATTCATGACATTGAACATGGAGTATTTGAGTTGATCCGGTTGCTCGATACCAAAGCACATGGACAGATTGCCTTGCGGGTCGAAATCGACGAGCAGCACTTTTTTTCCTTCATTAGATAAGGCGTAGGCCAGATTGTAGGCGGTGGTCGTTTTCCCGGTACCGCCTTTTTGGTTTGCAATGGTGATTACTGTTGTGTTGGACATATTAAAACCCTCCCTGGAGCATTTGCTCCATTAATTTGTCAATGGCAGGGAGCGGGCTGGTTCTGCTGTAGTTCTTTCCGAGTTCTTCCCAACGTCCAAAAATGGCTTCATTTCAGGTTGTCGCCGGGAAGCCTTACGGGTACTGAAAAAAACACAAAAACCCGCAAAAAACCTTGATTTTACAAGGCTTTTCGCGGGTTTTATATTCCTCTTCTTTGACTTAACTTCTGCTATCTTCCGAATAGCATATGCGACTCAAAATCGAGTGGGGAGACCCGTGGAGGTTCGAGTCCTCTCACCGGTACCATATACTTAAAACAAAAACCCTGATCGTTGAATAATTCAATGATCAGGGTTTTCTTCGCATTTAAAGTAAATAATAAGCAGGGAGTACAACGCTTGTTCGCATATACCTAAGGAGCCGAAACTTATTCATTAAGACCCGATTTCTTGAAGCGATACAACCTTTACAGGTTTT
Source organism: Paenibacillus timonensis (assembly GCF_022427145.1). Taxonomy (GTDB): domain Bacteria; phylum Bacillota; class Bacilli; order Paenibacillales; family Paenibacillaceae; genus Fontibacillus; species Fontibacillus timonensis. The sequence goes on along the minus strand of NZ_JAKSXN010000003.1, from coordinate 100,287 downwards.
ATGCGGCACGGTTGCTTTCTCTATTTTTGGAATAATGATCATGTTGTTTTGCTGTCGTTACGGGAGCGGAGATTGGTGTTATTTCATTGGTCTCTGAGCGGATGGGGATTGGGACAAAAGTGATCGAGTGGTTAAAAAATTATACCCAAAACAAAGGTTTTGACCGAATTTGTATCGAAAATGCCAACACGGATGCGAGTATTGGATTGGCAAGGAAATTGGGCTTCACTAATGTCCCTAATAGTCCAATTATTCAAGAGGTTCTTAAAACAGAGGAGTCGCCTGACTATCATTTACTGATAGTAAGATCATAAGTTCCTTTTAGTTAGTCCAGACTCAAAAAGTACCCCCAACTTCTCGAAGTTGGGGGCTCTAGTGCTTACTTTGATTATTTTTGTAATCTTCCGATCTTTTAAACATCCTCAGCCTAAATATTGCGATACGCAATTCTTTCTTCAGTAAACTTGTAACTGTAGGCCAACTCAGAACTTGATTCCGGTCGATCTCTCCCGTTTGAGTTGTTTTACAACATTATTCTATGGTTAGATACCTAGTCCGTATCCGGCGAATGCCTATAGTCAAACGCCCTTTTTATGATTTATTTGATACATAATTCAGATTCGCTGACGCCTACAGGTCGGCGAATCAACCCAAGATATTGGGACTATTCGAAACTTGCGTACGGATGGCCTGTTACAGAAAAAACAAAGAGCCCCAAGCCAAAAGGGCGAGGGGTTAAAAAGCAGGTGACGTTCTTTGCTTCTAATTTATGTATGAACGTTTGCACATGTTACAAAAAACTAAAAGACACTGCTGTTCGATACCTATATTTCCAATTCGAATGAATGTGACCCAAAATGAAAATAAATAAGGAAAGTTTTAGCAACTATATTCTCGCAAAAGCTGGAATCTTCTAGTATAATATGTCTATAAAGCGAGGATTAGACAGGAATTTGGACCATATTTTTCGGCTCGGTTATTAGGACAAAGGTCCGTTTTTCGGTCGAAACTGTGCTTCTAGTACTTTTCTATAGAAAGACTGAAAAAGAGGAGGGATCTGATGTCAAATCTATGTAGGTAGTACCTGGTGGCTGTTAAATGACATTATGAGGTCAGGTGAGGGATTCGAACATCGCCATGGACGAATGGGTTATGAACTATTCTCCTATTGGTTGTCCAAATAAATATGAGCTGAAGGAAAAATGGCAAACCCGCTCGAAAGACGGGGACGCAAAGCCACGGGTCTGCGGCCGTAAGGCTATGATCGCCGGGTTACCCTAAAAGGCTGGCTTCCGGAGAAAAGGCACGTTTAGGGTACGTGTCTTTTTTGTCGTCTATGTCCGATTCCGAATAAGCCGAGGAACCTCATCGAGGGAGGGAACTGAAGTGGTGCTTGTACTGTCATTATTGCTGATGACCGCCATTCTGCTATTCGCCCATCCGACAAGAGAGCCAAATCGTTGGGCCGGTTCAGTCGCTTTTTTCTCTGTACTCGGAGAGTTGACTATCGCCATAGATGAGAAGATAATTCCCGTAATTGTCCCCTTGGCAAACGGTCCAATTATAGCCGGATTAGAGTGGGTAAAAGGTTTTTTTTACTTCTTAGCCTTATACTTGCCTCCCTATTCATTATTGATGTTCAGCTTGAGCTATGCGGGGTGGTTTCAACGGCGAAAGAGTTGGAAGCGCTCCATAATCGTCGGGGCACTGATACCGGTTCTGATCATGTTTCTTCTACCTTCAGAGGCTTCACGTGATACACGACCGATACCGTTCTGGGCAATGATTTATTACGCTACCGCAGCAGTGCCATGCTTGAGGTTGGCATACCGTGAAGTTGATAAGAGGATCAGGCAGCAACACCGTGTGGTCTGTTGGATTGTTGTACCGTCGATCGGTTTTGTACTGCTTTTCGATTATATTCTGCCTTTGCTCCAATTCCACCCGCCCTTTGATACCAAACGTGCTGGTTTAGCAGCCGTGTGCATTTTCTTTTTTGTATTTGTTGTACGTTACGGTGTATTGGGCGTCCGAATCCGATTGGAGAAGTATTCCACATCCCCAGAGCCATATGGGGAGACTCCGCTTACATTTCAATTCTATCATGCTTTAAAAAGTGAACTTGGAAAAATACAGATTGCAGCCAGACGTATATTTTATCTTGCCCAACGGACCAAGCAACAGGAATTGTATCGGGATACATCTCATTTGATCGATGCTACCGAGCGGATTATGGCAATAGCTTTCCGTTTTCGTAATTCATCACAACAGTTGGTATTGTACGAGCAGTCATGCATTATAAATGAACTCGTTGAGCAACTATTGAATAGCTTGACGGGAGAATTTTGCAGCAAGAATCTTATCGTCCGAAAAAAATTGGATGAATCGATTGTTTTGTGTTGTGATTCTGTTCACGTGCAGCAAGTCATGAAGAACCTCTTCTATAATGCCATTGAAGCGATGTCCGAAGGAGGGTGTCTGACAATAACGTCGAGTCTGTCGCAAGAAACGCTGGATATCTCTGTTCGTGATTCCGGTTGCGGCATCGCTCCGGAAGCAATGCCGTATATTTTTGAACCTCACTTTACAACCAAGTCGAACGAAGCGAATGATGGATTGGGATTATTCTACAGTCATGAAGTTATGCGCCGACATCAGGGATCCATTGAGATTCATAGCCAAATCGGAATCGGTACGACATGTATGCTTCATTTTCCCATCCAATGAGTCATTCGCCATTCATCGTCATGGAACCGATGGGAGGGAGACCATGAACAAGATCAAAGTACTGTTGGTGGAAGACGATCCGGTGTGGAACGAATATATATCCGAAACGGTGAATCGGGAACCGGATTTGTTTTTGGTCGGAACGGCTCAGACGAAAGTCAATGCAATTCGCATTGTGAGTATGTTGGACATTCATGTGGTGCTATTGGATGTGGTGCTGGGTGGGAAAAAGAAAGACGGGCTTGACGCGGCGCTCGAAATTGTCTGCATGAGCAAGGCGAAGGTCATCATGCTTACGGTATTAGACCAGGCAGAGATCATTTCCGAGGCGTTTGGCAACGGTGCGTTCAATTACATTGTCAAGACAGCGTTCGAGGATATTCCGGAGGCTGTTCGAGCCGCATATTCGGGCTTATCCTCCATTCATGCTTCCACCGCAGGCATGCTTCGGTCCGAATTTGTTCGAATGAAGCAACTAGAAATGCGACAAGCTTTAACCCGAACGGAAGTTGAAATCCTTCGTTTTATCCACAATGGTCACACCCGTTCCTCAATTGGGGAGCAGTTGCATATAACGGAAAGTACGGTCAAAAAACACGTGAACCGGGTGATTCGAAAGTTAAAGGTTCATTCAGGCAGGGAAGCTGCCAGAAAAGCAAACTTGAAAGGAATATTATAAAGTGTATGTGTATTGATATAAAAAGCCGTGAATAGCACCATTAACCAATACGGTAGGTGCTATTCTTTTTTGTTTGACATCTATTTGGTGTACGCACTCCCGTAGAAAATCATCACTCATTCCTCAGATAGTTAATTTTGTTCCGGTGATTGACAGTAATTTATAAACATGAATATAATAATTATATATATGAACATTTGTTCATGCGTCGATATTTTACTCAAAAGGATGGGGATATAACATGGAGGCTGTTGCCAGTACGGTAAAACGTAAATTTGTTTTGGAAGGCCTGGATTGCGCAAACTGCGCTTTAAAAATCGAGAACGGTGTCCAGAAGATTGACGGTGTTTCGGCTTGTTCGGTGAATTTTGTGAACAAAACGTTGACCATGGAGGTGGCGATGGACCGCTCGGAAGAGATACTTGAGCAGGCGAAGAAAAAAATTCGCACGCTGGAGCCCGACGTGAAAGTATTGGAGCACGGAGCGGCGGGATTGCAGGCGGCAAGTCCAAAAGGGAAATCCGCCAAACAGCATCACGGTCACAATCACAGCCATGATCATGTGCACGCTCACGGCGCCGAAGCGGCGGATGATGGACACGGTCATTCCCATGACCATGGGGCGCAAAACATCAAAATCATGGTCGCTCGTCTGATCGCGGGTCTTGCTATTGGTGCGGCAGCGTTCGCGTTGTCCCTGAGCCAGGAGCTTGAATTGATCCTGTTTCTGGCAGCCTATCTCATCGTGGGCGGGGATATCGTTTACAAGGCGCTGAAAAATATCGTAAGAGGCCAGGTGTTCGATGAAAACTTCCTGATGTCGATCGCGACCATCGGCGCATTTGTAATCGGGGAGTACCCCGAGGGCGTAGCCGTGATGCTCTTTTATCAAGTTGGCGAACTGTTCCAGAGTATTGCCGTCAACCGGTCGCGGAAATCGATCAGCGCGCTGATGGATATCAGACCGGATTTTGCCAATTTGAAAGCGGGTGACGAAACCAGACGCGTGAGTCCCGAGGAAGTGCGAATCGGAGATTTGATCGTTGTGCGGCCCGGCGAGAAAGTACCTCTAGACGGCAAAGTCATCGAGGGGAATTCGGCCATGGATACCTCGGCGTTGACAGGCGAATCCGTGCCGCGTGAAGTAGCCGCAGGCGATGAAGTGCTGAGCGGATTCATCAACAAAAACGGGGTTTTGACGATCGAGGTCACTAAGGTGTTCGGGGAGTCGACCGTGGCCAAAATTCTCGATCTAGTGGAGAACGCAAGCAGTAAAAAGGCGCCGACGGAAAACTTCATTACGAAGTTTGCACGTTACTACACGCCGTTTGTCGTCATTGTCGCCGCTTTACTGGCCGTTTTGCCTCCGCTGCTCTTCAGCGGCGCGACCTTCTCGGAGTGGGTTTACCGGGCACTGGTGTTCCTGGTGATTTCCTGTCCTTGCGCCCTGGTAGTTTCGATCCCGCTCGGCTTCTTCGGCGGCATCGGCGCTTCCTCCAAGAACGGTGTGCTGGTCAAGGGCAGTAATTACCTGGAAGCGCTGAATGACGTCAAATACGTCGTATTCGACAAAACGGGAACACTTACCAAAGGTGCGTTCAAAGTAAACGGCATTTATCCGCAAAACGGATGGACCGAACAGGAGCTGCTGCGCCAAGCCGCTTTTGCCGAAATGCATTCCACCCATCCGATTGCCCAATCCATCAGGGAAGCCTACGGGCAGGAGTTGAACGAAGAGCTGATTGCTGGTTACAACGAAATATCGGGCCACGGCATTCAAGTCGAGTTCGAAGGCAGGGAAGTTCTAGCAGGGAACGCGAAGCTCATGAAACGGGAAAATATCGAATTTGCCGCGCCAACCGAACTGGGCACCATCGTCCACATCGCGGTTGACAAACAATATGCCGGTTATTTGGTCATTGCCGACGAGGTTAAGGAAGACTCGGCGCGAGCGATCCGTTCCCTGAAAAATCTCGGCGTGAAGAAGATCGTCATGCTGACGGGCGACATCAAGGCGGTAGGCGAAGCAATCGGCAAAAAGCTGGGCGTGGACGAGGTGCGGACCGAACTGCTGCCGCAGCATAAGGTGGAAGAGTTGGAGAAGATCGACCGCCAAAAAGCGAGCAAAGAAAAGATCGTGTTCGTCGGCGACGGCATCAACGACACGCCGGTTCTGGCCAGAGCCGATGTCGGCGTGGCCATGGGCGGCCTCGGGTCGGACGCGGCGATTGAAGCGGCCGATATCGTCATCATGACCGACGAGCCTTCCAAACTATCCTCCGCGATTTATATTGCGAAGAACACCCGGCGGATCGTATGGCAAAACATTATTTTCGCCCTGCTCGTCAAAGCGGTCTTTCTGCTCCTGGGCGCCTTCGGGATTGCGACGATGTGGGAAGCGGTATTCTCGGATGTAGGCGTTACCCTTCTTGCCGTTTTGAACGCGATGCGTGTGCTGAAGATCAAACCCAATTTGACTTAAGGGATTTGGAAAGTAGACAGCCCGGCCATGTTTGGGGAAATGTATCGCAAAATCGTGCTTGAGCGTAAATGAAATAGCTTCCATTTTAGCCAAGATTGTGCCTTTTGAAGAGGTGCGGTCTTGGCTGTTTTTATGTCCGAATTTATCTAGTCAGCCACGTTCCACAAAGTATGAAAGCTGTGAGAATATTAGAATCTATTAAATAAATCACAATCAACAATAGTGAAGATGATTATTTTGTCTAATTCATGACGTTTGATCGACTTTTGTGTGAAAAGACTGTGACGAAACTATTTTTATACTACAATACGTAGTTTTTATTGTATACAATGAATTCGAATGAAGGCTTGGAGCCATCGTGATTCATATGCGCCATAGCATTCAAATCCCAAAGAAAGGTGTGCTTTGATGAAGCTCCGTTGGTCAATCATACTTGTTTTATTAAGTTGCGCAGCCCTCCTGGCGGGATGCCAGCCGCTCAAAGTTTTGGATCCCAAAGGGCCGCAGGCGCAAACGACAGCCGATGTGATATGGATTTCGATTGCAACCATGGCTGTAGTTGTCATTTCCGTGATCGTGTTGTACGCGTACATCGTAAGAAAATACCGCGCATCCAATCAGAGCGAGGATTATGAACCGCCGCACATCGAAGGCAGCTTGAAGCTCGAAATTGTTTGGACGGCCATTCCCGTGCTTATCGTAGCATTTTTATCGGTTGTAACGATCATATCAACCTTTAAGGTGGAGGCCGTTCCCAAAGGATACAATAAGGAGCCGCTGGTGATCTACGCATCGTCCTCCAACTGGAAGTGGCATTTCAGTTACCTGGAGGAAGGGATTGAAACGGTGAATTACTTGTATATTCCGACGGACCGGCCGATTCAATTTAAACTGTATTCCTACGGGCCGATCTCAAGCTTCTGGATTCCGCAATTGGGCGGGCAAAAATACGCGATGGCCGACATGGTCAACACGTTGAATTTGGCGGCCGACATTCCCGGGGAATACATGGGTCGGAACGCGAATTTCAGCGGAGAAGGCTTCGCCGAGCAAACCTTTAGCGTGAAGGCGGTAACGCCAAAAGAATACGACGAATGGGTGGAAGAGGTGAAGGCGACGGCCGAGCCGTTAACCGAAGCGAAATTTGCGGAGCTGCTGAAGCCCGGCCATCTCGGGCAATCCACCTATGCCGGAACGCATCTGGCATTTTCGCCGCCTCCGCAAACTCACCATACGAGCGGCAAAAAACCCGGCGAGAACGGGAACACAAGCGAGGACGAGCGCATGCCTGGCGACGATCCGGATCCGATGGACATGGATATGAACATGGAGGGAATGGATCATAGCGTTTTAGAGAGGAGCGGAAAAGATGGATTTTCTAAGTAAATTCGCCGTGCCCAACCCCACGGTGACCATTTATGCGTCAATGGTTGCCATCGGCCTCACTGTCATCGCCATCATTGCCGGATTGACATATTTCAAAAAATGGGGATACCTGTGGCGAGAATGGCTTACGACGGTCGATCATAAACGGATCGGCATTATGTACCTGATCTCTGCCTTGCTCATGCTGTTTCGCGGCGGCGTGGATGCGATCATGATGCGGACGCAGACGGCTATACCCGAGAATACATTGCTCGGCGCCAAAGAATATAATGAAGTTTTCACGACGCACGGCGTAGTCATGATCATCTTTATGGCGATGGCCTTTATCATGGCTTTGATGAACTTCGCCGTGCCGCTGCAAATCGGGGCCCGCGACGTGGCCTTTCCGCGGCTTAACGCCTTGAGCTATTGGCTGTATTTTGCCGGGGCCATGTTGTTTAACATCTCCTTCGTCATGGGAGGATCGCCGGATTCGGGTTGGACGAACTACTTCCCGCTCGCGGGCAATGAGTTCAGCCCTTCCGTAGGCACGAACTATTATTTGATGTCGCTGCAAATTTCCGGCCTGGGCACCTTGGTCACGGGGATCAACTTTATTACTACGATTCTGAAAATGAGAGCGCCCGGCATGACCTTGATGAAAATGCCGATGTTCACCTGGTCCGCCCTGATTACGAACCTGATCATCGTTTTTGCTTTTCCGGTCCTGACCGTGGTGCTGGCCATGGGGACCATGGACCGGCTGTTCGGGACCAACTTCTTCACGACGGAAAACGGCGGTATGGATATGCTGTGGGCCAACCTGTTTTGGGTTTGGGGCCACCCTGAGGTTTATATTCTCATTCTGCCCGCATTCGGGATTTACAGCGAAATCATTTCCACGTTTTCGCGGCGAAACCTGTACGGCTACAAATCGATGGTCATCTCGATCGTCGCCATCTCGCTGCTTTCGTTTTTGGTCTGGGTGCACCACTTCTTTACGATGGGCCAAGGGGCGCTGGTCAACAGCATATTCTCGGTGACGACGATGGCGATCGCGGTTCCGACCGGGATCAAAATTTTCAACTGGCTCTTTACGATGCGTAAAGGCAAAATCGTGTTTACCGTCCCGATGCTGTATGCGTTAGGCTTTATTCCGATCTTCACGATCGGCGGAGTCACGGGGGTTATGCTGGGTATGGCGAGCGCCGACTACCAGTACCATAACACCATGTTTTTGGTGGCCCACTTCCATCTGGTGATTATCCCCGGAGTCGTCTTCGCGATGATCGCCGGATTGACCTATTGGTGGCCGAAAATGTTCGGCTTCATGCTGAATGAACGAATCGGAAAATGGGCGTTTTGGTTTCTCGCCGTCAGCGTTTGCGCCACCTTCTTCCCGATGTTCATTTCCGGCTTAAACGGCCAAGCGCGCCGGATGTATACGTATTCCGAATCCACGGGCTTCGGCCTATGGAACATGATTTCCTTTATCGGAGCCATCGGGATGGCGATCGGTTTTATCCTCATCGTGTACAACATCTATTACAGCACGCGTTATGCTTCGCGGAACATTTCCGGTGATCCGTGGAATGCTCGTTCGCTGGAATGGGCGACGCACAATCCTGTGCCGGAATACAATTTTGCGGTTGTTCCCGCCGTGAATTCGCCGGAAGCGTTTTGGGACTACAAAAAAAGAGGGCATCGACTGTTCGACGGGGAGTTGAAAAAAATTCATATGCCCAACAACAGCGGCTGGCCGATCATTCTCGGCGGGATATTCTTTATCTGGGGTTTTGCTTTCGTCTTCAGCCTGTGGACGCTGGCGGTGGTTTCCACGGTCCTCATCCTGCTTGGCCTGGCTTACCGGTCTTTGGAGCAGGACCACGGGCGGTATATCCCTGTCGACCAAATTAAAGCGCTCGAAAGCAAACTGGGGGGAAGCAAGATATGAAAATAGATCAGACGGCCCCGCTTGAATACAGTACGGAGCAAAACCGCTTGAACATTACGGGGTTCTGGATTTTTCTGGGGGCGGAGATCGCCCTGTTCGGAACGCTGTTCGCCTCGTATTTTACTTTGGTTAACAGGACGGGAGGAGGGCCCTCCGGCGCCGATATTTTTGAAGTTGTGCCGGTGATGCTGGAAACCGCCCTGCTCTTGATCAGCAGTTTTACGATCGGCTTGGGGATTAACGCCATGCGTTTGGGCAGACAGAGGCCCATGATCGCCTTTTTTGCCGTTACTTTATTGCTTGGCTTGGTGTTTCTCGGCGTGGAAATCTACGATTTCATCGTGTATATCCATGAAGGGGCGACGCTGCAAACGAGCGGATTCACGGCGATTCTGTTTACCCTGCTGGGAACCCATGGCCTGCATGTGGCGTTTGGCCTGCTTTGGGGCGCATTAATCATTTATCAAATCGTGAAGCGCGGGTTAACGCCGGAAACAACCAATAAGGCCTTTATTTTTTCTCTCTATTGGCATTTTCTGGACGTGGTCTGGATTTTCATATTCAGCTTCGTCTTCTTGAAAGGAATGATGTAAGATGAGAGAGCTTTTTCCGCGGAAACAAATCATAGGTCTCGTATTTTCGCTCACGCTTACGGCGGCGGCCTTGACCGTTTATTTCTTCGAGCTTTCTTTTGAGGTCGGTTCGACGGTGCTGCTCGTTACGGCATTCCTGCAGGCGATCATTCAATTGAGCGTTTTTATGCATGCCGGAGAAGGAGAGGACAAAAAAACCGTTTATACCACCGTGTACTATGGCATATTCGTGGCGCTGGTCACGATCTTCGGCACACTGCTGACTTTAATTTGGGGATATTATTAAAGAAACCCGAGCGACCGCAGCCAAACAAGGACTGTCCCGCAGGCCATCGAAGATGGCGAGGGACAGTCCTTGTCATTTGCGGCTCGGCCCGCATCATCCGTGGTTGGTGTGCTGGAGCGTTTGCAGAAAAATCTGCTCGATGTGAGCATCGTCGAGCGAATAATAGACCGTTTTTCCGACTTTGCGCCGTTTAACGATGCGCAGGTTGCGCAAATATCGCAACTGGTGGGAAACGGCCGATTGCCCCATTTCCAGGAGCACCGTCAAGTCATGTACGCACAATTCCCTTCTTAGCAGGGCGCCGATGATTTTGACGCGCGTCGGATCGCTGAAGGCCTTAAACCAGTCGGCAAATTGAACCGCTGCCTGGTCATCGATTAACTCCGCTTTGATCGCATCCAAATCCACCGGTGCTCCCGAACAGTTCGAATCGCATTCTTCTGCTGCATTTATAGAACGTGTCATTGACTTATCACCTTTCTGTTAGGCGTTTAAATTATTATAACAAAAAGGAGGGCTTAAACGAAATCATTACTATTAGACGACTACTGACATCACAGCAATATATAAGACCATCACGAGCAGGATGCCGAGTGATACGGTAAGATAGGGGCTTTTGTTTTTCCGGAACAAATAAATCATGGCGGCGATGCATCCCAAGGCCATGGCGAAATTAAGCAGGACCAGCGGATCCCAGCGAAGCTGGAGGTCCGTATTTTCATAACCCGGATGAAACCACACAAACAGCTTCGACGCCGGGGTTTCACGCAAGGTTTCGGACACATCGTGCGGAGCGGATTGCTGGTTCATGAATCCCGTTACGGTGTAGATCATGAGTATCAACAATGATTCGGCCTTTGCCCATGGCTTCGGGTTAAAGGAGGGATTCTTTTGCAGCTTTCTTTTCACCAAAAAACCGTTCAGCAAAGCGAATACGAATAACGGGATCAGGAGCAAATGTTTAAGCAATAAGGCTTGCCCATACGGGAGCGCTAAACCGTTCAGGTATTCGGGCACCACCGCGTTCGTCAGGTACAGACCGGATAGAACGATGACCAGCATCGCGAGCATCGCCGCGGGATGGAACCACGACAGGAAGCGGGACCAGGAGTGTGTCGGCTTAAACCAGCCTGCCGCCAGCAATGCGCCGGACCAGACCGCAACCGCCAGAAAATGAAGCACGTACGAAATAAGCCCGGCATTGCCGTACAAGGCGGTAAGGTGGCTGGACCATCCAAGGCTCATCATTAATCCGAGCAGGAGAACACAGCACAGGATCCAGGACTTTTGGTTCCGTACCGGGTCGCCAAAGCCGATGGCCACAAACAGCAGACCGATGAATAAAAGCGTCCACCAATACGCTTTGCCTTCCGTAAACGTAAACAAAACGCTTTCGAAAGTGAGTCTAAAGCCCACATCATCTGCAAAAAACATTATGATTCTGAGAACCGGCAGAAAGGAAAATACGGCAACGCCCAACAAGGCCGCCATGACCAAGGGCATGGGAATTCGGGCCAGCGCCTCCGATTCTTTCGCGCCGATCATCACCAGCCAGCCGGCGACAAACGCAAAGCTTAAATATAGAAAAGGTTCTCCCAGCCAGTACATCATGACCGTCTTCTCCTCATTACGATGAGGGTGAGAATAACTGCGATTCCGGCTATGGCCGCGTAGATGAGCCCGGTTTTAGGCGCAGAAGCGGCTGCCTGCTCTTGTACAGGGAGATTTCCTTGGTCGTTTGCCCCCTTGTCTTCGATGGCTTCCCGAGTGGTTTGGGAAGAGGGATTTTCCTGCGGCTGCAGTTCCTGATTATCGGTTGAATCTTCCGCCGGAACGCTTACCGAAAAAGAATAAGCGCCTTTAATAGGATGTCCGTCTTTCCCTACGATCTTCCATTGAACTTCATAAGTTCCATTCTTGAGCCCGTCGCTCAATGAGCCCGTCATGGTTTGTCCATCGATCCGCAAATCCTTGATGTCGATCGTTCCGGCGTCTCCGGTGAGCTTGAAGGAGCTTAACGGTTCGATCATGGTATTGAATTCCAATTGGATTTGGTCAATCGGGGTGTTCACCGCTTCATCCTGTTTGGGCGAAGAAGAAGTCAGCTTGGTATGTGCCGAGGCGATGGTTGGAAAAATAAGGGCAATCATAGTGAGAAGGAAAACAAAAGAAATTGCTTTTTTCATAAAAGTACCACTCCGATCAGGTGTTATAAGAATCAAATGTCATTGACATATACCAAGGAATGTGGCGTATGCACTCCATATGATTATATATGAATAAACGTTCATGTGTAAAATAAGAGAAGTAAATGATACAATAAATAGGATTGGAGGCTGGTTTGCAGTGAAAGTAAAGAAAATGAATTTGAATGGGGAGGGCCTGCATCGTTTTTTTGGCACGCTGGAGGCCAAGATTATGGAGATCCTCTGGAGCCGTGGGAAGCTTACCATCAAACAGGTTCATGAAATAATCGATCGTGATAACCCGATATCGTTAAATGCGGTCATGACCGTGATGGTCCGTCTGGCGGACAAAGGCCATTTGCTTAAGGAGTCCAGCGGACAAGGAAGAACGAAGATCACCTATTTTTCGCCTACCCAGGATAAAGAACAATTTATTATCGAGCAGACGAAAATCGTCACGGACGGTCTGGTCGAAGATTTCGGTTCCCTTATGGTTAGCCACCTTGTCGATAATTTGGACAAAGCGGATCCGGAGCTGATTGCCAAGCTGTCCCGGAAATTGGAAGAGATGAAAAATAACCGATGAACAATCTGACATTGAGATTACCCCGACAAACCAAACTTGCGCTGCTTGCACTAGGGATCACCGGTTTGGCCGTTGCGGTTTTGCTTGGAGTAAATATATTTCATCAATTGCAGGACGTGCCCCTGGAACCAAATCCCTTCGCCATGATTTTTGCGGTAATTGCCGATACTTTTACCAACCATGTTCTTTGGGAACTTGTTTTAAATATTTTAATTTTATTTTCTTTAACGATGTTTTTGAAAAATATGCTTGAGCAGTTGAGACGATACAAATTGTGGAGACAATATATAAAGGCTAACAGCGGTACCTCGCGGCAGGATTTCTTAGATTCAAGATTCGAGAATGAGCGGGTAGCCTTCGTTATTATAAAAAAGCCGGAGATTATAGCGATGACGGCGGGTTTCTTCAAACCGAAGATTGTGCTCTCGTCCGGCGCCCTGGAACGATTCGGTGAAGAAGAGCTGGCGGCTATCGTTTATCACGAATTATTTCACTATAAGTCGAGGCACCCCTTACAGTTGTTCATCCTGAAACTGCTGGCGGACTGTCTGGCGTTCCTGCCTGTCGTCGAGGAATTGGCCCGGCATTACAAGGTTTGGATGGAACTTCTGGCGGACCGGTATTCCATGAAGCGTATGGGCAGCGAAGCTCCGATGGCTCAGGTTCTGCTCAGCCTGTTACAGAAAGAACGGTTTGTTGAAGGTTCCTTTGGGGTGGGCTTTGCCAATGAAGCCATAAACTATCGGCTGATGCAGTTGATCGAACCGGGCCGGAAGATCAAGATACCGCTGTTTAACTGGGGGAAAATGGCGTTGTCTCTGTTCGTGCTGCTTACGATCGTTATGATTTTTCTGATTGGCTGCGTCAAATTTCGACTCCATTAAACGCAGCCTATGTTGTCAATTAAACTACCTATTGTAGTGTATTTTGGGGACAGGGGAAACGAGATGAAGAAATGGATCGTTCGGGCTACGCTTGCGGCTTTGGCCGCTTTTTTGACCCAGCCGGCTCTTATCGGTAATGCCAATAGCATCAGCCAGCTTGACAAGGAGCTGCAACAGCTGCAGGAGCGGGCTAGACAAGCCGAGCAGAAGCGGGAAAGTGCGGAGCAGCAGAAGCAGGAAGCCCAGCATTATGTGAACAAAAACCAGCAATATTTGCAGCAGGTCATGAACGAGATGAAAGCGGTGAGTACGGAGCTGACCCGGATCACAGCCGATATCGATAAAACGGAGGAAGCTCTGCGACAAACCTCGGAAAATTTGAATGAAACGATGGCCCGGATTGAAGAGCGCCAAGATTGGCTTGACTCCCGGGTTCGTTTGATGTACACGGACGGAACGGTTTCTTACTTGGACGTGCTGCTGTCATCGACCAGCTTCGCGGACTTTTTGGAGCGCGCCAGCATGCTGCAGGCTCTTGTCAACCAGGACCGCGTTTTGTTGGCGGAGCACAAAAAGAATAAAGCGTCAATCGAAAAACAGCAGAAGCAATTGGGAGCGGACTATGCCAAAATAAAGGTGCTCTACGCCGACGCCGAATCTCGCAAAAGTATTTTGGAACGAAAAGAGAAGGAAAAGCAGGAACTGATCGCAAAATATAATTCCGACCTCGATGAATCGGAGGTTATTTCGGAAGAGCAGGATGCTCTGCTGGTGGAGCTTGCCACGAAACGGGCCGCACTGCAGAAGGAGAAGAATAAGCTGGCAGCGCAGCAAGTATATTCGTACAAGCGTTCAAGCAACGGCAGTTTTCAAAGCAGCGGCGGGGCCATGGCATTCCCGGTTTCGGGCGCGCGCATATCGTCGAATTACGGTACCCGGGTGCATCCGATAACGGGGAAAATCAAGAAACACAACGGCGTGGACATGGCGGCCAAGGAAGGTACTGAAATTCGGGCTGCCGACGATGGCGTCGTGATTGTCGCCGAATGGTGGAGCGGGTACGGGAATACGGTCGTTATAGATCACGGCGATAACCTTTGGACCCTCTACCCCCATATCCGCAATAACGGCATCAAGGTGGAGAAGGGACAAGCGGTGAAGCGCGGACAAAAAATCGCAGAGGTCGGCAGTACCGGCAACTCTACCGGGCCCCATCTGCATTTTGAGGTGCGTATTGACGGCAAACCGGTAGATCCGATGCGGTATCTATAGTATTGAATAGATTGAATATTCTGCAAAATTCAGTACTTGAGAAATATTTCAGAAAAATGCTGCTTTGAATTTGTGAACCGCTTGTTAGAATAAGAACTCGTTAAAATCGACCGTTCCCTGGTGAAATTGGTCGATTTTTTTCTTACTTAGGGCTTGTAAAACTCCCATATGAATGGCCCGTCGGATTGTCGGACATACTTTTCTTAAACATAAGAGATCTTGCTTTGTTTTTACTTTAGGAGGCCAATTTATGGAGACCGCAACTCATGATAATTCATCGTCTGAAAATAAGAGCGAGCATTTCAACCAAGGTATTTTTGGTGCCAATACGGAATTGATTTTCTCAATATTATGCGGCGTGCTTCTGGGCATTGGATTCTTATTGGGCTTCATCGAGCATATTTCGGGCTGGATTAGCTTGGTCCTTTATTTGGGAGCTTATTTTTTCGGAGGTTTTTTTACGGCAAAAGAAGCTTTGGAATCATTAAGGAAGGGCGGTTTTGAGATCGACTTTTTGATGCTCTTGGCTGCAATCGGTGCGGGATTCCTGGGCGAGTGGGCAGAAGGAGCACTACTATTATTTTTATTCAGCTTAGGACATGCGTTGGAGCATTTTGCCATAAACAAGGCTCGAAAATCCATTAAGGCGCTGGCGGATCTTGCGCCTAAAACAGGTATCGTGAGAAGAGGGGAACAGCAGGCGGAAGTACCCATTGAGGAGCTGCGTGTGGGCGACATCATCATCGTCAAACCCAACAGTAAAATTTCCGCGGATGGCGTCGTGATCAAGGGAAGCAGCAGTGTTAATCAAGCGCCCATTACCGGTGAGAGTGTTCCGGTTGATAAACGGCCCTTTGAGGGACCTCCTTTCGATTTCAAGGATGTTGCTAAAATACCTCCTGAGCACAAGGTGTTTTCCGGTACAATAAATGGTTCGAACGTACTTGAAGTGAGAGTGATCAAAGAAGCCAATGATTCTACCTTGGCGCGGGTAATCAAACTCGTAAGTGATTCGGAGGCCCAAAAGTCCCCGACTCAACAATTTACTGATAAGTTTGAGAAATATTTTGTACCCAGTGTATTAATTTTAGTTGGACTGTTGCTCTTGGCTTTTCTGGTCGTGGAGGAGCGTTTTTCGGACAGTTTTTACAGGGCTATGGCGGTGCTTGTTGCGGCGAGTCCTTGCGCTTTGGCTATTTCAACGCCTAGCGCTGTACTTAGCGGCATCGCAAGGGCCGCCCGGGAAGGCGTGCTGGTCAAAGGCGGAGGACCGCTTGAAGACCTGGGTGAGCTTACAGCTCTCGCTTTCGATAAGACAGGTACTTTAACAGAAGGGAAACCAAAACTGACGGAAGTGATTCCTTATGGAAATATTGACCCGGAAGAACTTCTCTTAACTGCTGCAGCCGTGGAGAAGTTGAGCGATCATCCGCTTGCTATGGCGGTCGTAAGGGGGGTTCAAGAAAAGCTTGGCGAGAGTAAAGTGCAAGGAGTGGCGGAGGCCGCAAATCTGCAGTCCGTGACCGGCAAAGGCGTAAAAGCGGAATGGAAAGGAGAAACTGTGTTTATTGGCAACAAAAGTCTGTTTGAAACAGAACTTTCCGCTTCACTTCCCGATGAATTGGTTGCAAATCTGAAAAAACTCGAAGAAGGCGGCAATACATCGATGATCGTAAAGAAAGGAAATTCTTTCTTGGGTATCATTGGATTGATGGATATCCCGAAGAAAGAGGCCAAGCACGTGATCTCGCGGCTAAAAGAAATCGGGATTAAGCGTATGATTATGATCACTGGCGACAATCAGCAGGTAGCGGATGCGGTGGCCCAAAATATTGGGTTAACGGATGCTTGGGGTGGTTTGCTTCCGGAGGATAAAGTGGAATCTATAAACAGGCTCAAGCAGCAGGAGAGCAAGGTAGCTATGGTGGGAGATGGGGTGAATGACGCCCCGGCGATGGCCAAAAGTACGGTGGGGATTGCCATGGGCGCTGTCGGCTCCGATGTCGCCTTGGAAACGGCGGATATTGCACTAATGGCCGATAATTTGGGCGATCTTCCCTTTGCCATTGGACTGAGTCGAAAAAGCAAAAAAATTATTAAGCAAAACCTGTGGGCGAGTCTTGGAGTTACTTCACTTCTTATTCCGGCTACGATTTTCGGGTTTGCGGGCATTGGATTAGCTGTGCTTATTCATGAAGGTTCGACGCTATTAGTTGTATTTAATGCCCTGCGATTATTAGCTTACAAGAGGTAAACACCTCGGAGGCTCTCGGTTTAAAGTTGCATCTGTCATGGTGGAATAGTGATGATATGCGGTGTTGCATCGGAAGCGTACTTGTATAATCAGCAGAAAAAGGTAACTGATATCTGAAGATTCGATCAAAATATTGAAAAAAAGTAAAAAAAATGAAAACTGTGGTTAATCAATTTTAATGTAATTCGAAGCACGAGCCAGCAAGATGATGCCTCGCTGGCTTGTTATGCTATTTCAATACACTTCCCCCAAAAAGAAAGCGCTTTTCCCATTGCGTGCCCTCAATATTATCGATGCGAACGCCGCCCGATTCCTTGGAATAAGTTTGTAGGATTTTCCCGTTTCCAAGATAAATCCCGTTATGAGTGATGCGGGCAGTACTTTTATTAACCCCTTTGTAGTCAGAAGCTTTGCTGCCTCTGTAAGACATGAAGAACATAATGTCTCCTCGCTTGAGGTTTTTCCAGTTCGTTGTATAGGTGCCGTTTTTCTTGATATAAGCTCCCTGAGTTCTTGAGTTGGACGGCAGCTTGATTCCTGCTCCTTCCAGATAGGCTTGTCTTACAAAGTCGGAACAGTCGAACGTTTTCGTGTTGCTTCGGCTGGACCCGAACTCGTAAGGGGTTCCTAAATATTTCATCCCTTTTGCGATGACATTTTCCCGCACACTGCTTACTGTTGCTTTAGCTTGTGCAGGAATGTCGCTTGATGCATGAGTCGTTGGAGCGCCAAACGGACTAAATACCAGAGAAGCAGATACCATTAAAATTGCTAAAGATTTCTTCATGCTGAATTTCCTCCTGATGTTTTTTTGTGAAACTGTCGTCATCCTAACACAGGATTTTAGGGTTTGTTTAGGCGTAATATTTGGAAGCGAAAAAGTGAATAATTAAACGGGGTCTCCATAAAAACCACATACTTTCCACAAGTTTTTTGTTTAAAATAGGTATCACTTAGTAACTATAATTAGAAAATAATGAGAATTCTCAGGAGGAGCTTATGAAGAAATCAATGCAAATCGGAGTAGCTGTTTTAGCTACGGTGTTCGTTTTATCGGCTTGCACGAATCCAGGAAACAACAATGCGGCCAAAACGGAAAATCCCACTCAAGCATCAAGCAATACAACAGTTACCGAAGTAAAAGTCGTGACTCCATGGATTTCCTCAAAGAATACGACGCGGATTAACGCGGATGATCCCGTGGAAGCGGCTGTTTCGGTATCACGAACGCTATGGATGGCAACCAGTGAGGATAACCGCCCGGGCAGTATTATCCTTACATCTGCCGATGACTGGCAAAATGCCCTCGTTAGTGCCGATTTGATCCACCATCCAAGCAATGGCCCCATTTTGTTCGGCAATCGGGAGGGTATTCCCGAGGCCACCGCAAATGAGATGAAAAGATTAAAGCCGAAAGGCGTGGAGAGTAACGGAGGAGTTCAGGTAATTTTGGTTGGCAACTTCGATCAACAAGTTGAGGATCAGGTAAAGGAACTTGGGTTCAAAACGGACAAACTTACAGCCGATAACCCTGCGGCTCTTGCCAAAGCAATTGATGCCTATTACGCAAAAGTAGCGGGAGAAAATCCTTCTTCCGTCATCATTGGATCGATGGATAGCCAAGAGTATTCGATGCCGGCAATCAACTGGATCGCTCATATGCCTGAGCCTCTCTTGTATGTTCAGAAAGACCAGATCCCTCAGGAAACAATCGATGCCTTAAAAACCCGTAATGGGAAAGCTAACATTTACATTTTGGGACCTGAATCTGTCATTTCGCAGAATGTAGCCACCAGGCTTAAGCAATATGGCAAAGTTGTACGTATTGCTGGCGGTGATCCGTATGCAAACGCTGTTGCCTTTGCTCAATATAAGGATAAAGCGACCGGATTTGGTTGGGGAATTACAACACCCGGACATAACTTTTCGTTTGTAAATCTGGATACTCCAAAGCTTGCCATTGCGGGTGCCCCTTTTTCTCACTTGGGCAAGCATGCACCGCTTCTATGGACAACCAAGGACAGTATGCCGGATTCGGTGATGTCTTACGTGATGTCTGTTCAGCCCAAATATAAGAAATCTCCAACAGAGGGACCCTATAACCATGCCTGGCTGATTGGCGCTCAAGCATCCATTTCTGCCGAAGCCCAGGGGCAAATTGATACCATGCTGGAGATTGTATCGGCATCAGGGATGGATCATGGAAGTATGGGCGGAATGAACGGTACTACGAGTGATATGCCCGGGATGAATCACTAACCTGAAGTAAACGTGAAAGGCTGCATAGGATCGTTTCATTTGATCCATACAGCCTTTTTGCATAATGCGGAAAAAATAACGTAAGTATTGGGAGCGAGTCTGGCAATGTTGCAAGCAGAAAATGTTGCGGAATGGTTGGCAAGGTGGGGGATTGGAGCGTACCTCCTTAGCATCATCCTTAATGTGGTCATCAGCATTCTGGGGGTAATCCCGTCCGTTTTTCTCACGATGGCTAATGTCTTAGT
This sequence comes from Paenibacillus timonensis, assembly GCF_022427145.1. Taxonomy (GTDB): domain Bacteria; phylum Bacillota; class Bacilli; order Paenibacillales; family Paenibacillaceae; genus Fontibacillus; species Fontibacillus timonensis. The sequence continues at coordinate 80,515 of NZ_JAKSXN010000003.1, read as the reverse complement.
TTTTGGGGGGATTCCAGGTTTTTTCGTATCTTGGATCGGTGAAATGGCCGGTGCGATTGTTTCCTATTTGTTATACCGAAAAGGGGCACTCAAACTAGAGGAGAAGTATCTTTCAATGAAAGTTGTGGTTCCTCCGTATACAGCGAATGCGCCCTCTCAGGCAGTTTCTAACGGTTTTGATTGCCAGAATTATTCCATATATGCCTTCCGCCCTGGTTACAGTCATGAGTGTAATATCAGAAGTACGTATCCCTATCTATCTTCTCGGTACAGGCATCGGAAAAGCTCCGTCCATACTTCTAGAGTCTATGGCTGGCTATGGATTTAAGATGATTGAAGATCCACATGTTAAAACAGTTGTTACAATACTGTTACTATTTTCTTTCTTTTTCGTTCTTTTAGTGCCCGGAAAATTCAGGTCTAGGGATTCGGATATATTAAGCATTGACCGAAGAAATGATGGAAGTGAGGAAAATCGTAACATGGCAGAGCAGTGAAGAAGTAAAAAAGACAAAATTTTATCTTTATTTTTAAATAGCGTTGACAATATATGCTCTGATCGACTACATTATTTATGGTTACAAAATTTTAACTAATTTTGCCGAATTTCGTTCTGAAAACGGGGGAACCATCTTTGGGTGAATTATTCTTGAATGAAAAGAATATAGGGGAACCTTAACCCGAACCCTAAAGCTAACTTCGTAGGCATCTAAGGGGGAACAAGTTTCTGAAGAAAGTCATTTTGTCGCTGCTCGGAGCAATGGTGTTGTCTACTACTACGGCAACGGGTGCCTTTGCTAATCAGGTACAACTTAATGCGGAAATCGATGAAGTCGTTGGAACACCTTACCTTTATGGCGGAACAACAGTGGATGGATTTGATTGCTCAGGATTTATTTTGTATGTGTTTAATAAGTTTAATCTGGATTTGCCGCGTACCTCAGCATCGCAAGCCAAGCAGGGCGAGGCTGTAGCTAAAGAGGATTTGCGCCCAGGAGATCTGGTATTTTTCAATACCAGCGGTCGCGGAATATCCCACGCAGGCATTTATGTAGGTAATAATCAATTTGCCCATTCTTCCAGCAGTAAGGGCGTCCGGATCAGCAACCTATCCGAGAAGTATTACAAAACTAAATATGTGACAGCTCGTCGAGTAGTTAGCAAGCAGAGTTATCTTGAAATGATTGACGATAATCACTAAAAAATAGACAAGCCCGTATGTGATTACGGGCTTGTCTATTTTTTAGAACAATATCGCAATCAGCAATTTTTATCTACATGCTTCCTTCGATGTGACTGTTTTTTACGCCACCTTAGTAGATGCTCTTATGGATGTATCGCTTTATACTCTTGTCAGTTGCATCTTAGGCTGGAGTATCGCATACCCAATCCTTCCTTATGTCCCCTCCATACCAACTAGTTTTTATTACACGGAGGAGATGATCATGTTGATTCGCGATTTTAATAGTACATTGAAATTGCACTCTTTCCACACGGTTTCTACACAATCCCTTTATACAATGTACTTATCAAATGATTGAAATTACAAAGGAGGAACAAAAATGGATTGGACTTGGCTATTATTGTTGGCTTGTCCGTTAATGATGGTATTTATGATGTTTGGCATGAAAGGTCACGGTCACGGCTCTCATTCGAACCATTCATCAAATGACCAGGCGATTCAAGCACAGCTTAACGAACTAAAAGCGCAAAACGAGAAAATGAAGCAAGAAATTCAAAATATATCCAAATAAACTGATTCGAGTATCAAATATAAGTAAGGAGGGACGAACATGAATTGCTGTGCTAATCACAACCATGATGAGAATGATCGTGTTGGCAGGGAGCATTCCAACCATTCCAAAAAACGAAATTGGATGATGTTATTATGTTGTGTTCTGCCCATTGTCTTATTCGTAGTAGTCTTGCTTATTAATCGAGCGAATGGCTCAACGGATAATATTATTCCATTCTTACTCCTGCTGATTTGCCCATTGTCGCACCTGCTTTTGATGCCGATGATGGGAAAGAAGCGACATTAACAAATATAACAATACATGGAGTGAAAGAATTTTGAAGAAAAAATACCGATGGGGGGGAATAGCGCTCTTCCTCTTCCTATTTATTGTTATTGGTACGTGGCTTTTTGTAAAACAGCCGGAAGGAAAAGCAGATTCTACTTCTGTTTTTTATGTGCCAAACGCCGGAGATGGAACCATTTCCGTTGTTGATTATGAACAAGGAAAAACAGTGGACACCATTAAATTGGGAACAGATCAAGCTTCCCATGGTATTGCACTAAGCCTGGACCAAAAAGTACTCTACGCTGGCACTGGCTTTGAAGGTAAAACGTTGATAGCTATCGATACCAAAACCAAAAAGAAAATAAAGGAACTTTCTTTTGATGAAGGCGTTCATGGCATCGATATAAATCCGGACGGTCAAAATTTATACGTATCGCTTAATCCGGGGCTTGGTAAAACGGGTGGGAAGTTGGCCATTGTGGATACGGCTAATTTTGAGCTTAAATCTCTGGTTGAGACGGGAGAAGGTCCGGCGCATGTTGCAGTGACTGCGGATGGCTCAGAGGTATGGACAGCTAATGTGAACGATGACACGATTTCCATCGTAGACGCAACAACGGCAAAAGTCGTCAAAACCATCGCTGTCGGGAAAGTACCTAACGAGGTGGCGGTTATGCCGGATTCGCGATATGCTTTTGCTGCCAATGTAGAGTCGAATACGGTGTCTGTCATCGATATGAAAACCATGCAAGTGATCAAGGATATTGAAGCGGGAGAGGCTCCTCATGGGGTAACTGTCTCCCCAGACGGAAAAGAATTGTGGGTCAGCAATAACAAATCGAACGATGTCACAGTGATCAATACGGACAACTTTCGTGTTTTAGCGACGATTTCAACGGGTTCCTATGCAAATCACGTAGGCTTTTCACCTGATGGGGTATGGGCTTTTGTCTCAAATCGGCAATCGAACGATATCGTAAAGATCAACCGAGAAGACAGAAAGGTCGTAGCCATAATTCCGGTAGGTTCCGAACCGCATGAAATATCGCTGGAAGATATCATTGTTCCTGTCCAAGCTTCGAACGTAACCGCCCCTGACATTAGTCCGGATCCATCCGTTCAGGAGGGAACGCTTGGCTCGGCTCAAATCACGGTGCAAAGGTTAAAGGCAACTGACCTTGGGAATGATCCGAATTTTACGGATATCAAAGCGGAGGATTTTCAACAAAATGATATCTATGGAATTTCATTAGCTGCTCATTCTGGCGATATTTCTGATTTGTTAAATGAGCAGAGGATTAGCCTGCAAGGCTTAAATGGTAAATATGTGTCTCCTTCTCGGTTGGTTTCCGTAAGCAACGACTCACACCATCCTTTTTATTTGGCCTGGTTTCCAAAAACAGAGCAAGCCTCTCAGGTCGAAATGAAAATTGACGGACCCAATGGAGAAACGGTTTCTTTATCCTGGAGTGAGTAACTGAATCGAGAAATATAGTGAGCACGCTCACTATATTTTTTGGGGATAAATATAAAAATGAGAATAAATAAATTTAGGGGGATAAATAACATGAAAAGAAACTGGATGATAACGCTCTCTGTAGCGGTTTTAGCCATTGGTATTACTGCCTGTGGTACTGCACAACAGAATAACAATGCTGCACAACAGAATAACAATGCTGCACAACCAAATCAAACCACGAATAACTCTGAAAACAAAGCTGAAGCCCCAATTTCACAAAATGTTGCGCCGGCGTTTTTTTACACTGCCGATGAAGGGGGAAGTGTTACTAAGATAGATGCAACTTCAAATCAAGTCCTGCAGACCATTAAGGTTGAAGGGGCCGTTCATAATGTCCAGGTCTCTCCCGACGGGAAATTGGTAGGAGCTACGGTTGTTCCATCAATGTCGGACATGGAAGGAATGTCGGAGGCGGAAGATCAAGAGGGCGGACATGGCGAAGATGGCGATCATGAAATGAGCGGTTATGCCTATTTTTATGACACGGTTTCAGACGAACTCGTCAAGAAAGTCGAAGTAGGTATCCACCCGGCTCATCTCGTTTTTACGATGGATGGGAAAAATGTTCTGGTTACCAATAATGAAGGAAATAATGTAACGGTACTGGATGCCAAGACGTTTCAAACGGTGGGAACGATTCCAGCAGGAAAAGGCCCTCATGGTTTTAGAGTGTCGGCGGACAGTAAATTTGCCTATGTGGCAAATATGAGCGAAGACACCGTTAGTGTGTTGAACTTGCAGACCATGGTTGAGGAGAAAAAGATCAAGGTCGGTAGCACGCCTGTAACGACTGGCGTAACGAGTGACGGTAAAACCCTGGTCGTTCCTTTAAACGCAGAGAATGCAGCCGCAATTGTGGACTTAGCTACCGAGAAATGATCAAAGTACCTGTCGGTAACGGTCCTGCGCAGGTGTATATTCCATCCGACAACAAGTATGCGATTATTGCGAATCAAGGTACCGAACAAAATCCATCAAATAGTATCTCGAAAATTGACCTGGCTACAAATCAGGTCATTGCCACGATCGAGACGGGCAAAGGGGCGCATGGCGTGGTAGTGAGCCCGGATAACAGTAAAATATATGTGACAAACTTGTTCGATAACACTGTAACCGTGATCGACAATGAAACCAATAAAGTGATTACAACGATTAAAGTAGGCACAACGCCAAATGGAATTAGTGTTACTCCATAATAATAAGGGGATAGTGACGTGAGAGTAATTTTATTTGAAATCGGGGGATTCTCCCTTAGATCCTATGGCGTCGTAGTGGGTTTGGCTGTATTGCTTGCCGTGGGCATGGCGTATTATTTAGCTAGAGGGACGCAATATCAAAAACATATCTTTAATCTGGTGTTCTATGTACTTCTTGGTGCCATTCTAGGAGCCAGAATATGGCATGTGTTCTTTTTTCAATGGGGATACTACTCGAACCATTTATCTGAGATTTTTGCCATCTGGAATGGCGGAATCGCCATACAGGGAGCATTGGTTGGCGGATTCCTGACAACGGCTGTTTATACCTGGAAAAATAAAATTTCGTTTTGGGAACTCGCCGATATTGTGGCTCCTGCCATCATATTAGGTCAGGCCGTAGGCCGGATTGCCTGCTTCCTAAATGGTGATGCGTTTGGAGCTCCGACTGGGACAGGCTTTGGGGTTGTTTACCCTGAAGGTACCATCGCTTTTGAACGGTATGGTTCCGTTCCGCTATGGCCGGCCGAAGTTTGGGAGGGTCAGCTCGATTTGATCGTATTTGGAGTTCTCATAGCCATGAAGAATATCAAGCTTCCCGTAGGGGTGCTGTTTTTAAGTTATAATATGATGTATGCACTGGTCCGGTTTTCTTTGGAATTCCTTCGTGGGGATTCACCACGGTACGCCTTGGATTGGACTGCCGGACAATGGACCAGTATGAGTATCTTCCTGATCTCTATGGCCTTGATGGTGTATTTCTTCTTTAAGCGCAACCAAGAGACAAAGGTAATCACTATGTAAAAATGAGTCAATCGGTAAAGGCGGGTGGCGGCGTGCCAAAACTACAGGTTCTTGTTGTAGATGATGAATGGAATATGCGCAATCTCTTGCGGATTTATTTAACGCGAGAAGGGTTCGAGGTCAAGGAAGCTACAAACGGCAATGAAGCCTTGGAAATGGCGGCTAACCATCATTTCGACATTATTCTGCTGGACCTTATGCTGCCGGATATGGACGGGTGGCAAGTATGCAAAAAGATCCGGGAGAAGGATCATGTAGCTATTTTGATGCTCACCGCGCGTTCGGAGACGAAAGATAAAGTGTACGGGCTTGGCATCGGCGCGGACGATTATTTGACCAAGCCATTTGAACCTGAGGAATTGCTTGCCCGGGTCTATTCCTTAATCCGCCGTTCGGCGATTACACAATCCATCAGGCGGCAAGAGGCTGCGTTAGAGTTTCCCCATCTGAGAATATTACCGGAAGGTAGAGAAGTTATTATCCATGACCATTCCGTTGAATTCACACAGAAAGAGTTTGATTTATTCATCTCGCTCGCGAAAAGCGAACAACGTGCGTTCAGCCGCGAAGAGTTGGTGAATCTAATCTGGGGAGACGAATACGAGGGAGAAGTTCGCGTCGTAGATACTCATATCAAAAATATTCGGGAAAAGACTCAAAAGGCAGGGCTTGGCTATAATCCGATTCAAACGGTGTGGGGAGTAGGGTATAAGTTCAACGGAGCGGGTACTTCCAATGAGAAGGAATAAAATTGGCTTCAGGCTTGGTTTGATGATTCTCGTCGCTTTTGTTGTCGTGATTCTCTCTTTAGGATTGACGATTGATCGAATGTTCACGAATTTCTATAACTCGGAAATGAGAACAGAGGTAAATGAACTCACGACTCACTTCACAGCGATGAGCCAATCGCCTGAGATGTTGTCCGAAGAGACGCTGCTCAAGTTTGCCGATTTTTCAAACGTCAGTATTTTATTTGTTTCTGAACAAGGAGACATATTGGCAAATTCCGGAACCTATGAAATATCGGACCGAACATTCATTAAACCCAAGGACCTGAAGCTTCTTTTTACCGGGAAAGCCGTAAAGCTTGAACATACCGATGCTAATGGAGAACGTTACTTCGTGGCGGCCAGACCCGTATTGGATGCCACGGGGGTAAATATTAAAGCCGCGGTTTATGTCCTTTCTTCAACCGGGCATATGGATGAATCCATCACGGCCGTTCGTAGCGTATTGGTACTGTCAGGCCTAGGGGCATTTCTACTGGCACTGGGAATCACCTGGATCATCGCCAAAATCCTATCCCGACCCATGCTGCAAATGCAAGCGGCAACCCGGAAAATTGCCGCGGGTGAGCTGGAAACTCGATTAACGATTCAGCGAGATGATGAAATTGGTGTTTTGGCGGATTCCATCAATCATCTGGCCATCGAGCTACAGCGATATAGGGATACCCGGCAGGAATTTTTTGCGAATATATCTCATGAGCTGCGAACTCCGATCACGTACTTGGAAGGATATGCACAAGTCCTCAAGAAGCGTCTATATGAAACAGAGGAGGAGAAGGATAAATATTTAGATATTATTCATGAAGAGGCCATGCGTTTACAGCACCTCGTTGATGATCTATTCGATTTGGCTAAGATGGAAGAAGGAAAAGTCAGCCTGTCGCTGGAGTGGATTGACTTAGCGGAAATTACGGATAACGCGGTTCAAAAAATTAAGCTTAAAGCCGGCGAGAAGAACTTATCTCTCCAAACGAAGATCAACAGCAACATTCCATTGATTTACGGTGACGGTTTGAGAACGGAGCAGGTTCTTCTTAACTTGTTGGAAAATGCTGTACGCTATACGGAGAAGGGCAGCATCGTCGTTGAACTGGACCAAAACCGCTCCTTTATTTATATAGCAGTGGAAGATACCGGTATGGGTATCCCTGAGGATGAGATTCCGTACATCTTTGACCGTTTTTATCGTGTGGAGAAGTCCCGCTCACGGCAATATGGTGGTACAGGGCTCGGTTTGCCAATCGCTAAAAAGTTGGTGGAGCTGCAAGGCGGGGAACTCAAGGTCTTTAGTAAGTTAGGCCACGGAACTAGGTTTGAGATCCGCTTTGTGCCTGAACACCAGGAGGAACGAATATGAAGAAGGCGGATTGGGTTATAGTCATTGTTCTCATAACTATGGGGCTGGCATGTTTAATCGTATCGGCTTTCTCATTTCGTGGCATGTCATTTACTCAGATGGGGCTTTCCATCGGGCAGGCTTGCTTATCGATGATTGTGATAGCGACGATCATTGGTATCGTATATTGGTTCACGCAAAGAAACAAACCTTAACTCCTATCGGTTCCCTAAGTTCAAATCCGAGGTGAAAAAATTGAATAAGGTCCAAACCGAAAAAATAAAAAGGCGATACAATCGCGTAGCCCCTCTGTTCCACAAAATGGACAGTAAAATGATGAAAACTTGGAGAAGCAGCTTATTATCAGGATTAAGCGGCAATATTCTGGAGGTTGGCATTGGTACGGGAGCTAATCTTCCCTACTATCCTTCTTCCGTTTCATTAACGGGAATAGATTTTAGTCCCAGTATGCTGAATTACGCCAAGCTAAGCGCTGAAGAACTCGGCATGAAGGTAGATTTGATTGAAATGGATGCAGAGCACATGGATTTTGCGGACCATACCTTTGATTATGTAATAGCTACCTGCGTGTTTTGCTCTGTTCCAGACCCTATACAAGGGATGAAAGAAATGGCTCGTGTATGTAAGCCGGAAGGACAAATTCGTTTATTGGAGCATATGCGTAGCGATAACCCGGTTGTGGGAAAAATCATGGATCTGCTTAATCCAATCACTGTGAGGTTGTCTGGGGCGAACATCAATCGAAGAACGATGGAAAATGTGGAAAAAGCGGGACTCGCTATTGAACAAAACGAGCAGTTGTTTTCTACAATCGTCAGAAGTCTAACCTTAAATACAATGGTTTGATCTTTATAACTTCTTCACAATGTATAAATTAGTTCTTCATATTTATCGTTTATATTATATTCAAAAGGAGGAGATACTAATGAAAAAACTATGGATTGGAATCGCAACGATGGCTTTGGTTATGGGAATTGGAACGGCAGGTGCCTACGCGGCTACAGCCGAAAACGGTACCGAAGACAGTGGTAAAGTAAATAACCAAAGCACCTTTGAACAAATGTTGCCGCATGCAAAACAAATGCACCCGGATCTTTCCGAGGAACAAATTCGGGAGATGTATAATAGCTGCCATGGTGGCAGTGGCTCAGGTGCGAAAGGTATGATGAACAATACTCAGATGGGCAGCAATATGATGAACTTCTAATCACGAATTTAGACAGGCCTCGCGAGTTACGTGAGGTCTTGTCTTATTTAATGAAAGGATTTGTATGGAACGGACAAAAATTTTAATTATCGATGATGAGCCAAGCCTTCTACACGTCATTAAAGCCTACCTGGAGAAACAGGATTATCTGGTTTACGAAACAGATTCGGGGTATGGGGCGCTTCGGCTTTTTGAAAATCTCCAGCCTGACTTAGTCATCTTGGACTTAATGCTTCCGGACCTTTCGGGTGAGGATGTCTGCAAAACGATTCGAAAGAAATCGGATATACCTATCCTCATGTTGACCGCAAAAAGCAGTGAAGATGACCTTGTTCACGGTCTATTGATAGGAGCTGATGACTATCTTGTCAAGCCGTTCAGCCCTCGGGAACTGATGGCCAGAGTGATCAGCTTGCTAAGAAGATCGAAGTCCGCCGGATATACGACTCAGGAAAAAAAGATTTCTTTCGGTGGGAACCGCCTCTCCATCGATTCAGAACGGCATGAAGTAATAGTTAAAGGCGAAACCGTCCAGCTTACCCCCATTGAATTCAAATTGCTTGAAACTTTAGCCAAACATCCTAAAAGAGCATTTACCCGTTTCGAACTGGTTAATCTGATCCAAGGTGATGATTTTGAAGGCATGGAACGCACGATCGATGTCCATATCAAGAACATCCGCCAAAAAATCGGTGATGATCCGAAAAATCCATCGTTTATTATTACGGTCTATGGGGTGGGTTATAAATTTCAGGGGGTACCCGATGAATAGCGGAGGACTGCGTAAAAGACTGTTAATTTCGCATCTAGGCGTAAGCCTCGGTTCACTGCTGCTCATCATGGTCATCGTTTATCTCGTCATGTCTTTCTCATTTGGAAGGTATACGCAAACCCAGCAGCAGGCAGAGGCAGATACGATTGTTGAAGATTTGGAAGGATCCTATGATGAAAGTTCAAGGGGATGGTCTGAGGATTCTTTAATGTCTATCTCCCATCAAGCTATGCTCCGGAACTATAACGTGAGCATTTATAACGCCGGAGGCAATTTGATCTGGGATACGAAATCCATGGGGAGAATGATGCATGCCTCTACACTGACTGAAAAAGGTACTATAAATACGAAAGTAATAACGCGAGAGATTACAAAGAATCATGTGAAGATTGGCAGGATCGAAATTGAGGGACTTGCAAGCAATTTTGAAATACAAAACCGACAGTTTTTGAACCTGTTTAACACGTTACTTTGGGTGGCGTTTATTTTAGCCATTGCCGGTGTAACGATATTTAGCGTAATTATGTCAAATAGCCTAAGCAGGCCTTTATTACGCATTAAACAAATAGCTACTCAAATGAAGGAAGGGAACTTGTCTTCCCGTGTTGTACTGGCGCATCGTCAAACGGAAATCGAGGAGGTGGGACTCGCTTTAAACCATCTAGCGGATGCACTGGAGCAACAAGATCAGTTGCGCAAAAATTTAACGGCCGATATCGCCCATGAATTACGCACACCGCTGGCCACGATCCAAAGCCATATTGAAGCTTTTCAAGATGGTGTATGGGAAGCAACGCCCGATAAATTGGAGGTTTGTCATGGGCAAGTTATCCGGTTAGTAAAGCTTATTCATGATTTGGAGAACTTGTCAGCGGTCGAAAATCCGATGCTCAAGCTAAAACAAGAACCGGTTAGACTGCTTGAGGTAATCAGAGAATCCGAAAAAACGGTAAAAGCTCAGTTCAGCGAGAAACCGATCGATCTCATCATTCAGGAAGAAACTCCTGTTGTTATCACCGGCGATGCTGGACGACTGATTCAAGTTTTTGTGAACCTGTTGAATAACGCTTATAAATTTACTGGCGAAGGTTCAATTTATGTTAGAATTTTTGAAGCTGCAGATCAAGTGAACGTAACCGTTTCGGATACGGGTTCGGGCATAGCGTCCGATGAGCTGCCACATATTTTCGAGCGTTTCTATCGTGGAGATAAATCGCGGAATCGCAAAACAGGCGGTGCCGGAATCGGTTTGGCTATCGTAAAGGCCATCGTAGAAGCGCACGGCGGCAGTATTCATGTCGAGAGTAAAATCAATCAAGGCACCAGGTTTACATTACACTTTCCAAAAAAGTTAAAATAAAAGATGAATTGTCTCTTAAAAGAGAAACTCATCTTTAAATTCCACTTTTTTCATAAGAATTGTTGCTAATGAGAAGACAAGAGATTAGCTTTTGTCAAGACTTCGAATAAACGTCGTGACATTGCCTAAACAACAAGAACCTTGAGGATTATTAACCTCACATCCACAACGATTTGCCTGAACTTGTTCCCGTATACGGTCAATTGGTTGCTGGTTTTCTTTAACCGCTTGTACTATACGTTCTCTTGTCCACCCAAAACAGTAGCAAACAGGAACAGCCATTGAATCGTCTTTTTGATATACCGAAACTTTTAGCATATCTCTTTCAAAGGTCTGCAATTCGCAAAAATATATAACTTCACAAGATGAATTAATACAAAAAAAGTAATCACATTCTGGATGGATGATTTCTAATGCAATTGGTTGAAGCATAGCCTTGAGTGTAATCAATTGAATACCCTTCCCCTTTTGATGACATACGGGGCATTGAGTAGGTATTGTCGACTGGTCAGTGGATGATTGACAACAACTATCCATTTTTTTTATCACTCCTTATGTAAATTTGATGGGGTGTTCAGGTAGGACCCTTTTAATTCATTTTAATTTGTCGAATCATGAACGCTGGCACCTTTTGTTTTTAAGGTTGTCACCCATCCCACGGTTAATGGTTGAATTTCAACCTCATCACCAGGGGAGAAACAGGCGAAGTTTTGCATATTATGGATGTTAACAACCGTTACTGTTTTTTTATTCTCCAATTCGATTTGATTATGGCATCTGCTAATTCCAGTTTCGTCTGCTTCGCAATCCGTATCTGTTTTAACGGTGCCCTTCAATAAAGTATCCACATTACCCTCGAGTAATTGAGTAATGTACCGTTTTTCTTTACCGTTATTTTGCCAATCATAAGTTTTTTCATCAAAGGAAAAGGAATTTGAATTATTAGAAGATCTATTCGTAAAAATGCTGCCAACTCCTAAAACAACAATAATGATGAATAACGATCCTACTGCCCAAACCGTCTTTTTTCTCAATATCTAGCACTCCCCGTTTATAGATCAGCTTATTTTACATAAGCATCGATCTCGTTTTCGGCATTATTTTTTTCTGATCCATCGACCTCTATAAACATTCGTAATGGCAAACAAATGATGGCTTCTTTGGGTTTGGAAATCAGTCCGAAAGTGAAGCAAATCTTCTGCGGACAATCGGATTCGATGACTTCAATGCCTTTGTCATGGATCTTCAGGATATCATAACCTCTTTCTGTTTTCACTTCGATAATTTGGGGTTCATCAGTAAGCTTCACCGTCTTGAAGATCTTATTATCCACTCTAATCGTCGCGTAATAATCCTCGTTCATGTTCGTTACGGCATCATTTGTAAGCCATCTGGCTCCCAATATAAATGTGGCCAGTAGTATAATGCAAACAATTAAGATTAAATCACCCTTTTTAAGCTTATGGTTCATCAGCTTATGGTTCATCTGTTGGTCATCCCCAAAATAATATCTCTTTAAATTGTATCTGAAAAATATGTGTTTTCTTTGTAGAAATGATGTGATATCCTGAACAATTTCTAATCATCGAATTTCTGAATAAAAAAACTACACTGGAGCATAATACCTCATGTATTTCAACTAATTGGAATGGAAGGTGAAAAGTTACAAATGTCTCACGAACAGTTTCAACATTGCATCGATGAGTGTCTGCGCTGCATGGTGGCATGTAACCATTGTTACACATCCTGTTTAGAAGAAGACAATATCGGGATGATGAAAGAATGTATACGATTGGATCGGGAGTGTGCTGATATTTGCGCCTTCTCTGCGCAAGCGATGTCCATGAACAGTTCTTATGCGAAACAGATCTGTAAGATCTGTGCGGATGTTTGTGAAGCATGCGGAAACGAATGCAAAAAGCATGGTCCAGAACATTGCCAACAATGTGCCGAAGCATGTTTTAGATGTGCCGAAGCATGCCGTAAAATGGCCGCATAATCATCAAACCCTAAAACCCGTTTCTGTCGGGCTTTAGGGTTTTATTCGTCTGGAATGTTATTGAATTTACATGATAAAAAAATCTACAGCCAGAAAAAAACAAATCGTCGTAAACATCCAAGCGGGATTGGATAGAAGGAACGATTTCTTGTAAAGATCTTCGGGGGCGATTTCACCTTGTAACAAAATAAAGACCAGGAACAGGATTGCGATCGTAAACAAAGAAATAATATTCAACATGGTATGGGTTGAAGATGGAGGGATCATAACCAAAAGCATTGTTCCCATCATTCCGCCCATGACTCCGGATAGTAATCCGTCTATTACCGCCATAAGACCTTTTGGCCATCCAATAAGCGTACCGGTAAGGCCACCTGCTAACATACTAAACAAAGTTGTTATGAAGAAGTCGTCTGAAATTATTACTGCCAGAAGACTGCCCATTCCTAAACCGACAGACATTCCCACTGCCATCGCTGTCATCATGCCGGTCATACTACTTAACCGTGTACGAAAAGAAATGATAAACAAATAAACCCATGCCGTTAGAAGAAAAAACAATGCAATTATTGGGAAGAAGATCAATGCTTATACCCCCTAGGTCTATATTATACTTCATGAATATGGCTTGTTCCGTTAGAATATGCGCTTCACTTATATAATTGCAATAAATAGGGGGAGGGAGTATATTATTTATAATAATGTGGAGGTGGGCAATATGAATTCGGCGACAAATATTATGAATCAAGCAACGGAGAATGACAATAAAGATTGTTGCTCAAATACAGATCGAAAAAGTCATCATTCAGAGGGTACAAAAAACGATTTAACCAACCGTTTGAATCGGATCGAAGGTCAGATTAGAGGAATAAAAGGAATGATTGATCGGGATACCTATTGTGATGATGTACTAAACCAAATTGCTTCGGTACAATCTGCTCTAAACGGTGTTGCAAAATTGTTATTAGAGCATCATATGAAGAGTTGTGTTATTGAGCGGATCCAGGAGGGAGATACTAATGTAGTGAAGGAACTTATGGTGACAGTGAACAAATTAATGAAGTGATGAGTTGGTTGAAGAATAAATCTAACTGAATAAAATAATGGCAATTGATCACACTGTAATCGTATCTATTTCACGAGGAGTATTGATCGATGTATCGATTACAACCACGAACAATTGTCCAAGATATGACGGTAGTTTTTTTCTCTTCCTTAGCAATGATTATCTTCGAGATATTTCTTTCCCGATTCTTTTCTGTCATTTTGGATTATAATTATGTTTTTTTAATTATTTCTTTAGCTACATTAGGGATAGGCGTTGGTGGTTACCTGGCTTATAAATGGAATGAACGATTTCTTGAAATGAACACTTCGATTTTGGGGATATTTTCAGTTTCAATGATACTCGTGGTTTTGGCCATGTATGCATTACCATATCAGGGCATTGTTTTTTATGCATTATGCGCCATACTGCCTTTTATTTTAGGTGGGCTTATTCTGGCTGGCACTATGCAATCCAGCAAGAATCAGGTCCATATTTTATATTTTGTTGATTTAGTTGCTGCAGGAATAGGATCTGCGGGAGCCATATTCTTGATGAATGCAATTAACCCTATTCAAACTATAGTTCTAATAACATTTGTATTGATTCTTGTTTATTTAGTTGTAAGCTATCGTAAAACAGGAAGATGGTCAAAGCTCATTTACACTATCGTTTTGATGGGGCTCGGCCTTAATTTGGTGTATCCCCTTTTGGACCTCATCGAATTTAAAGCATATCGAACCAGTCCATTTACCGTTTTTTCAAAGAGACCGGATGCAGAAATTGTTTATACACATTGGGATGCGTTTTCCAGAACGGATGTTTACGACACTAAAGATGAACTGCTTTATATGACGATTGATGGAAGTGCGTTGTCACCAATTTCTAAGTATTCCAAAGAACTCAAAGAAGTGGACTACTTACTAACTACAACCGGTGCACTTGCATTTCAGCATGGTCCTAAGAGAAGTGTATTGATTATCGGGGCAGGAGGAGGTCAGGAAGTATTGACTGCTCAAATGTCCGGCTTTCAAGAAATCGATGCAGTCGATATTAATAAGGGGAGTTTTGATGCGGTTCATGCTCTAGCAGGGCTTTCAGGTGATATTTTTCGTCAAAACGGCGTTAAGGAGATTATTTCTGATGGGCGAAGCTACATAAAAGAAACCACCAAAAAATATGACCTCATTTATTTATCTCTGGTTAAAAAGCAATCCGAAAATGGGCTTGGACTGGCTTTAACTGAAAACTTCATCTATACGCATGAAGCATTAAAGGATTACATGAATAGACTGAATAGCGATGGCAGGCTTGCCTTCTTGCTACATGATGACACGGAATTGAATAAAATGATGTATGCTGCGAAGAAATATTATCAGGGACAGGGTATGGATGAAAAATCTATAAAAAACTATATCGCTGTGGTGGGAACTTACCAGCATTTAGGCCATGTTCTTGTTGGTATGAAAGGGCCCATCTTAAATCGGCCGTTACTTATACTCCAGAAACAGCCTATGGACAAAGAAATGGCTCAGTTGCTAATGGATTCAACTTTACATATTCAACAAATTCCGATTCATATCCCTTATATAAACGATCAATACGGAACACTACAAGCATTATTTAACACACAACATGTCAACGTGAATTCTAATCGGGACGACAGGCCATTCTTTTATAATAAAACGAACCAATTCCCTATGGGACTTGTCGTCGCGATTATGATTGCTATATTAGCGGCTATGTTTTTACTACGTAGGAGGGTGTTATCTTCAGGACAAGCCGTTTATTTTTCCGGTATCGCTATTGGATTTATGTTAATTGAAGTTACATTTATCCAAAAGCTGAGCTTGCCATTAGGCCATCCAACTCGATCTTTTGTCACTGTTCTGGGAGTTCTTTTGGTAGCCGGCGGAATAGGAAGTTATTGCTCAAAGCAAGGGAAAACCATTTATGGCCGGTATTCCCCGTTAGTGATAATTGGATTTTTAGCTTTATTGGCAAACACGCTGGTTGGTTTATTCGATCATTCTTTGGAAATCCCGGAAACTTACCGCATGTTCATAATTGTCGTGCTGCTTTTCCCGCTAGGGTTCTTTATGGGGATGCCTTTTCCCCATGGACTTGCTCATTTGCAACGTGAACAAGTTGCTATGAGTTGGGGAATTAATGGAGTTATGACCGTAGTCGGCTCATTACTTGCCGCAGCGATATCACTAACCTTTGGGTTTACAGTCACCCTATGGATAGGAGCAGCCATATATATCCTTTTGTTCATATTCCAGCCTACAGTAAAGTCGGTATAACAACTTTACACAGTCTTGGCGATTTTTCCTAATACACTCAAATCTGAGCCGAACATGCACATTGCATCACAATTCTGACGTAGTTCAGAAAAAAGGATATAAGAAATCGGGAAATGCACGCCTTGTTGGAAAGATGGTCTTAATAGTTGGGCCTTTATTTCCTTTTCCCTTTTTTCAGGGGCAACAAGATATAGGCGGCTTTCATGACTTGTTATAGATATGGAGAGGTCATGTAGTCTAAGAATTCCGGAATAAATTGATGTACTTTTCTCCACTTCAAACGCACTTACTATTTGATTTCTTGCATTTATCCATAAGACATCGATAAGGGAGATCGTTTGTGCCGTTTGTTTTGGTATAGCTGGCAGATCCAATGAAGGGATCGAAAACTCACCAAGCTTTATACCATTCCACTCCCTTTTATGATCATTTTGAGCAATCCAAACTTTATAACCCAACGCGAAACCAACCTTAGCTAAATGTGCTTGCATTTCAGAATGTTCATTTTCTTCTACGATGTTCTGAACTACTTCTTGGTGTCTTTTAGTCCAATTATCGTTTTGGGCATTCTCCAAAGATGCAACAAATTTTACGGCATCCTGCTCAAAAATGTAACGACCAGAGCCAATTTCAAACAAAAGACCACTAATAGCTCCCAAATCCTTAGAAAAATGTATTCGGTATTTCTCATTTATTGAGATAATAGTCTCCCTCATTTGCAAATAAGCACTCCAGGATCCTAACTTTATTTTCATGTCAAAAAGAGTGTTAAACCCATTAACAATGGCAGTATTAAATGGAGGGAAGAGAGCGGGGTGCAAGAAATAAAGGATATTAGCTACAGCAGGACCAAGTCCTTTAATTTGAAGTTGATCAAGTTTCACAATCTCCTGAAGAATTTGTCTTTCATTGGTGGCTGAAATGCAAGCTTTCAAAAAACGCCCGAATGCTAACTGATTATTTTCATTTTCATAAATGTCGGGTATACGAAGTTTAGGTTTCCAATAAAAAGCATGGGCTGCTCCAGTAAATACTTGTTTTTGCTCAGAAATTGCTGTAATAACTGTTTCTAAAAGCGAGCCTTTAAAATCATTTCCGAAAGTTCTATTCTCTATGGCGTTAATCACTTCGAATAACCCATTTCTAATCGTGCGAAATGCTTTTAATCTTTCTTCATTATTCAGAAACCATATTTGGTAAACGGATTCTTTATCTTGCTTATATTCATTAGCTAATTTTGTAATCAATTCTTTCATAACACCCTCCGATGGTAATACAAACTTCTCCCATTATACTTCTCCTCTTCAAAAGTGGGCAATACTAAGGAATGTTGATAAAAGGAACACCAACAAAATCAAAATAATGCATTGACATAGGGTACCCCTGTAGGGTATATTTTGATTAAGCAAGTTACTTGAATAAAACGAGGTGGGTCGGACATGGCAAGCAAACAGGTTTCTTTGCAGATCTCAGGTATGACATGTGCTGCTTGTGCTACAAGGATTGAAAAAGGATTAAACAAAGTGAACGGTGTCGAATCGGCTAATGTCAATTTAGCATTAGAGAAAGCAACGATACATTTTGATTCGGATAAAACCGACGTTGAGGCTTTTGAAAAAAAAATTTCTGATCTTGGATATGGCACTGTGAAGTCTGCGGCTGATTTCCAAATTGGGGGAATGACATGCGCTGCATGTGCTACACGAATCGAAAAGGGGCTTAATAAGCTACCGGGAGTAACGAAGGCTAACGTAAATTTGGCCATGGAATCGGCTCACGTGGAATACACACCATCCGAGGTTACAGTGGAGGATATGATCCAACGGGTACAGAAGTTGGGTTATCAGGCCACGCCGAAAAGCGAATCAAAGCAAGAGGACCATAGGGCCAAGGCGATCCGGAAACAAAAAGTGAAACTAATTATCTCCGCAGCACTTTCCTTGCCTTTGCTATGGGCAATGATCGCGCATTTCCAATGGACTTCCTCTATGTGGATTCCAGGGTTTCTGTTAAACCCTTGGGTTCAATTGGTATTAGCCGCTCCTGTGCAATTTTGGATCGGGAAAGAGTTTTATACGGGAGCGTATAAAGCGCTTAGAAATAAAAGTGCTAACATGGATGTTCTAATTGCCCTTGGCACATCAGCGGCTTATTTCTATAGCGTATATAAGACCTTTGAATGGCAGTTTATGGGGGGGCATCATGGAACGGCTGAGCTTTATTTTGAAACAAGTTCCGTCCTCATCACTTTGGTCATCCTGGGTAAATTGTTTGAAATGCTTGCCAAGGGGCGTACTTCTGAAGCGATAAAAACTCTAATGGGATTACAGGCCAAGACGGCTTTGGTTATACGTGACGGTCAAGAAGTATCTCTTCCCGTAGAGCAGGTCATCGTAGGCGACTTGATCGTTGTCAAACCGGGGGAGAAGGTGCCGGTTGATGGAGTAGTTGTTGAAGGCACTTCGTCGGTTGACGAGTCCATGATCACGGGTGAAAGCATACCGGTTGAGAAAAATCCCGGTGAAGGCGTCATTGGAGCCACAATCAATAAAAATGGTTCTTTGAAGATTAAGGCCACCAAGGTTGGCAAAGAAACTGCCCTGGCTCAAATTATTAAGGTGGTTGAAGAAGCCCAAGGCTCGAAGGCGCCTATTCAAAGAGTGGCCGACCGGATTTCAGGCGTGTTCGTGCCAATCGTTGTAGCTATTGCTGTAGTAACGTTTCTAGTATGGTATTTCTTTGTAGCGCCAGGCAATTTTGCGGAGGCGCTGGAAAAATTGATTGCCGTTCTTGTCATCGCCTGCCCTTGCGCCCTCGGGTTGGCGACGCCAACCTCGATTATGGCCGGCTCCGGACGCGCCGCTGAGGCGGGGATATTATTCAAAGGGGGTGAACATTTAGAATCGACGCATAAAATTAATGCCATTATTCTGGATAAAACAGGAACGGTTACAAAAGGGAAACCTGAGCTTACGGATGTTATAACAGACGCATTAAACGAAGATGAGTTCTTGCGTTTGGTTGCGGCTGCCGAGAAAAAGTCGGAGCATCCGCTGGCCGAAGCTATCGTAAACGGTGCAGTTTCCAAAGGAATCAACATTCCGGAAACAGAGCAATTTGAAGCGATACCCGGACATGGAATTCGTGCCATTGTAGATGGCCGCGAGCTGCTGGTTGGAACCCGAAAACTTCTAGCTTCTCGGAATATCGCTTATGCTGAGGCGATTTCCAATATGGAGGACCTGGAGACGGGAGGAAAGACGGCAATGCTGGTTGCTATAGATGGTGCCTATGCTGGGCTGGTTGCGGTTGCCGATACAATTAAAGAAACCTCAAAAGCAGCTGTCTCGAGATTAAAACAACTGGGTATTGAAGTTGTCATGATTACAGGGGATAACCAAAGAACGGCTAACGCCATCGCCAAAGAAGTAGGTATTGAACACGTATTAGCGGAGGTTTTGCCTGAAGGTAAGGCAGAAGAAGTCAAGAAGCTGCAAGCTCAAGGCAAAAAAGTGGCGATGGTAGGTGACGGCATTAATGATGCCCCTGCTCTTGCTACTGCGGACATAGGTATGGCTATTGGTACAGGTACCGATGTGGCCATGGAAGCAGCGGATGTTACCTTAATGCGGGGAGATCTAAACAGCATTCCGGATGCGATCTATATGAGTCGTAAAACCATGAGCAATATTAGACAAAACTTCTTTTGGGCCTTGGCTTATAACTCGTTGGGAATTCCGATTGCGGCTCTGGGGTTCTTAGCCCCATGGCTTGCGGGGGCAGCGATGGCCTTTAGTTCTGTATCCGTCGTGCTTAATTCGCTTCGTCTGCAAAGAGTAAAATTATAAAAAGTGAATTCAAAAACGAAATCAAAATATGGAGGTAACAAACATGAAAGCAAATTTAATCGTTGAAGGTATGCACTGTGGAGGCTGCGCTAAAAAGGTGGAAACATCAGTAGAGAATGTTGGTGCATCGTGTGAAGTTGATTTAGCTTCCAAATCCGTTGCAGTTGAGTTCGACGATAATAAAGTTTCTTTGGATGAGATTAAAGAAGCCATTAACAAGACAGGCTATAAAGTAAATTAAATGATTAGTTCAATATTTCTTTGAATGCCAGTTACGAACAAGCACTCGATTGAGTGCTTGTTTTTTGCGGTAGTGATATCATGGTAGGTTGGCTTGAGCCGAAATTACTTCTTATTTATTTCTCAGGTTAATCTCATAACAAACTTATCTTTGTTGATTATAATAACTGGCATAAAGATGAAATTTTTGAAAGCGGGGAACTCCATGAGCATTTATCAATGGGGAGGTACTTTATTAATTCTACTGTTTATTGTCGGGAGTATCGGTTTCTTATTTAGGAAAAAAAAGAAACACCACATTATTCTCAGCCCATCAGGTTATCAAGAAGTAAAGATCCGCGTGAATGGAAAGTACATGCCGAATACGATTGTTGTACAACGTGGTAAACCTGTCCGTATGGAATTTATCAGGGAGGAAAAGACGGCTTATTCAGAATTGGTCATGTTCCCCCATTATCATAAAAGTATCGTGCTGCCGTACGGACAAAAGGCTATAGTTGAGCTGTTTCCTAATGAAGCAGGGAGCTACCGGTTTACTAGCCAAATGGGAAGGTACCAAGGGACAATGGTTGTTCGAGACACAACAGAAAAGTATAAATAAAAACCTTCGGCCTACAATAAATAATGCAGGCAGTCATGGGGGCAGTGGAGAGGTGAAAAGTTAGTGAGTGCCAAAATTCTTATAATAGATGACGATAAGACGATATCGACCATGATTCGAAGGGGATTAACATATGAAGGATACGAGGTCACTGTTGCGAACGGAGGGAAAGAAGGCCTTAATCTGGTGCTGGAAGATGAGCCGGATTTAATCATTCTGGATATCATGATGCCTGATCTTGATGGGTTGGAAGTTTGCAAAAGGTTACGGAAAGATGCGGGCATTCCAATTCTTATGGTTACCGGTATGGATTCCATTGCAGATCGGGTCCATGGCCTTGAGACAGGCGCTGACGATTATTTGGTTAAACCTTTTGCGTTTGAAGAGTTAGTTGCAAGGGTTAAAGCTTTGTTACGGCGACTTGATCATCAGAAGAAGGAAGACGAAAAACTGATCTTTTCTGATCTGGTACTCGATCTTTCAACGCGTCAGGCATTTCGAGGATCGCGTACGATTGAATTTTCCACAACCGAGTTTAATCTCCTCTGTTTTTTCATGAAACATCCTCAGCAAGTTTTGACCCGGGAGCTGCTTATGGAAAGAGTATGGGGATTCGATTTTCGAGGGGAGTCAAACGTTTTGGAGGTATATGTAGGCTATTTGCGGAGTAAGCTGGAAGCGCAGAATGAACCTCGCCTTATTCATACTGTCAGAGGCGCCGGTTATGTATTGAGGGAATAATGCGATGCCGATAAGAATGCGCTTAACCCTCTGGAGTACCCTTATTTTTGGAATATTGTTGATCGGAATTACATCATCCATCTTTTTTATGCATCACGCTTCATATTATAGAGACCAGGATCGTTTGCTTACCAGTGTGTCCTTGCATATTCGGGAGGAACTGGAGAAAGGATTAGTTGAAGGAACCCCTTTAACCGAAGCGAATTTTTCCTTCGAGGAGTTTTCTTTAAATGGCGTTTATGTCATCGTTAGGGACCGAACAGGAAAAAATATTGCGAAGAGCGCCAATCCTTATCGAGCTCCAGATACTCCATTCACGGATTTCAACAAGACGCAAGATCGTTTGCTAACTTATACAGATCAAGAAAATAATCGTTTCCGTGTGATGGTGACGCCGATACGCTATCGGCAAAATATTGTCGGCTATATACAAGCTGAGGTTTCTCTACAGCAAGTTGATGCCTCCTTGGTACGTTTGGGGTGGTCAATCTTTGGCGTAACGTTTACAGGATTACTTCTGGCAGCCATCGCCAGTTGGTTCATGGCCCGCAAATCATTAAGTGGAGTAGAGATCATTAGCCAAACGGCGCAGGCTATAACGGAATCACAAAGTTTTAACCAAAGGGTTGTATATTCGGGGGCCAAAGATGAGTTAGGCCACCTGGCGGAAACTTTTAATGAAATGTTAGATAGTTTGGAAAAAGCGTTTGTCGGCCAACGTAGATTTATTTCTTACGCATCGCATGAGCTTAGGGCTCCTTTGACAGCGATACGCGGAAATTTGGATATTCTGCAGAAGAATGCGAATATTCCTTCAGAAGAAAAAGCCGATATTTTGAGCGACGTATCTAGAGAAGCTAAACGGATGTCAAAGCTTGTAGGCGATTTGCTATCTCTGGCTCGGGCGGATGCCGGACATGAGATTCAAAAAGGAATCGTTGATGTATCCAATATTTTAAAGGAATTGGAATCACGAATTCTATCCTCCAATCCTAAAGTGGAAATCACTTTTAAATATCAACCCTCAGTAATGACTTGGGGCAATGAAGATCTCCTCAAACAATTGATCCTTATATTACTTGAAAATGCGATAAGATATACGCCGGAAAGCGGGCAAATTACCCTATCGATTTTTCAGGATTCAGATTATTGTGGTGTTGAGATTGACGATACAGGTATTGGGATCGAGCCGGATGATATCCCCCATATATTTGACCGCTTTTACCGAAGCAAACCGGCAAGAATGTACACATCCGAAGGTACAGGCTTGGGCTTAGCACTTGCGAAGAGTATCGTTGATATCCATGATGGTTCTATCAAGGTGACAAGCTCACCAGGCCAAGGAAGTCTATTCAAAGTCTGTTTACCCAAAATCATAACTTGAAAGTAACTAATGCTCTATCTGTATTTTGGATAGAGCATTAGTTCGTGAGAAAATTCTTATCAAATTCTAAGGATAATCTCAGGGTTATCTTAGTTATTTCTAGTAATCTATTGCTAGAAAGTAAAAAGATATGAAAATTCATTAAGGAGTGAGGAAAAATGAGCAAAAGTTCGGATACTTTGGCCTTGGGGAAAGGACTACCTGGAACGACAACCAGCTTTCTATTTACACGATTACTCCATCAAATCCGGCTGCGCGAACGACAACCGAGAAATTTGGGTTCGATCGGTTCTTTCACTCCCAGTGAAATCCATGTCATTCAAACTATCGGTACTGGCAGAGGAATGATTATGGGACAATTAGCTAACCGAATTGGTGTAACGAATGGAGCTATTACTCAGATCATTGATCGAATGGAGAACAAAGGTTTAGTTCAGCGTTTCCTAATGCGTGGTTCTAATAAGGTGACTGTAATTTTAACCGATAAAGGAGAATCAGTATATTTTGCCAATGAGGAATTTTTTGTTAAGCCATTTGACCAATGGATTCGAGATGAGCTTAATGAAAATGAGCTTAAGTCGTTTGAAAAGGGCGTAAAAAAGCTAATAGAATTTTTGAATGAGTAGCTTCAATAATAAGTTATTTCTTCGTACTTTCTACATTCTTTCTCTATATTTCTTAATTACAATACTAATATGAAATGAGAAATAAAAAACATAAGAAAATGGGGAAGTGTAGTTGAACTTGAGAAAATGGTTATCTGCGACCGTATTTGTGATTTTAATCACATTCTTATTCCGCCCTTTGGATCATATTTATGCCAAAACCGTTAGCCAATTAGACAACGAACTGAAACAACTTCAAGAACGGGCGAAAATAGCTGAGCAAAAGCAAAAAGCTGCAGAAAAACAGCAACAGGAAGCCGAGCATTATGTCAATAAAAATAAAAACTATATCAAACAAATATTGATTGAGATCGACTCCGTAAGCGAAGAATTGACTAAAATCGCCATTGATACTGAGCAAGCAGAGGCAGAATTACTCCAGACTAACGAAAAGTTGGACAAAACCAAGCAAAGAGTCAAGGAGCGCTCCAAATGGCTGGATTCTCGAATACGGTTGATGTATACAGACGGAAATGTTTCTTACTTGGACGTATTGTTGTCCTCGACAAGTTTTATTGACTTTTTAGAACGTGCCGAAGTATTGCAAGCTATAGCCAATCAGGATCGAATGTTATTAGATGAATATAATAAGGACAAGGAGCTTCTATTAGAGCAGCAACGGAAATTGAAGGAGGATTATGAGGAAATAAAGACCTTGTATGTTGAAGCGGAGTCGCGGAAAAGCGTTTTGGAAAATAAAGAGGATGAGAAGCAGCAACTGATTGCCCGATACAGCGAGGAGATTGAAGAATCTGAAGATATTTCGGAAGAGCAGGAGACTTTATTGATCGAACTCGCTACAAAAAGAGCAATACTTGAAAAAGAAAAAAACAAGCTGAAGTCGGAGCAAGTTTACACATATAAAAGTACAAACTCTAATTTTTCATCAGAAAAAGTGAAAAGTGGTTCGGGAGCCATGTCCCTACCGATTCCGGGGGCTCGTTTATCTTCAAAGTACGGAACTCGAGTACATCCGGTCACCGGGGAAGTTAAAATGCACAAAGGTGTTGACTATGCAGCCCCTCAGGGAACGGAAATTCAGGCTGCCGAAAGTGGCGTTGTCATTGTTGCAGAATGGTGGAGTGGTTATGGCAACACGGTTATTGTCGACCATGGAGACAGCGTTTGGACGCTTTACGCCCATATTCGCAATAATGGAATTAAAGTGAAAAAAGGGGACACGGTAAAACGAGGACAAAAAATTGCTGAGGTCGGAAGTACAGGAACTGCAACGGGGAATAACTTGCATTTTGAGGTGCGAATTGACGGGAAACCAGTGGATCCGTTACCTTATTTAAACTAGAAAGTCGCTTATTAAGTCAAAAACAGACCTTCATAAGGATTGAGGACGCTAGCGGTAGCCTTGCGAGGCTACTGTTTTTTGTTTAGGCGATCTCAAGGAATATTCGGTTTAAAAAAATGAAGATTCTAATATCGGGAGGTATGTATGATGATGAATGGTTCCGTAATGGTCTTAATGTGCACTATCATGGGAATCTGGTTACTTATTCTAATCATTGCTGTTGGCGCAACAATTTATGTAGTAACACGATTACTCATAAGGAAATATAGAGTTGAAGACGGTCCCCTTAAGATTGTAAAAGAACGTTATGCCAAAGGCGAAATCAATGATGAAGAATTTATTCATAAACGTGAATTATTGAACAACCAAGGTCGGAATATTAAGTAGGGGCTGATAAAGGTACATGCTCAGCTTGAAACACCTATAAGGCATTAGCAACTGAAACGTTATAGTAGTGACATTACGGGTTATGTCAGCTCCCCAGGTGGCAGCCATTAATGTGACTATGGTCGGGTCGAGTACAGGGAAGGAGAAGAGAAAGACCATCACAATGCCCAAACGTTGTCCGGTCGCTAATACGTTACTGAGGTTAGGGAGCGCCACAAATCAATCACGATATAAAGACTTTTTGCAAATTATATATTATAATACAATTATATAAATATGTGTTTTTGAAAAATAGCGCCATCTCTGGAGGGGAACACTCATGGATAAATTAGATACAATGGCCGAGACCTTTAAATTGTTAGGAGATAAATCCAGACTCACGATCCTGGGACTATTGAAAGAAAGGGAGCTTTGTGTTTGCAACATTGTGGATATCCTTCAGATGTCACAACCAAGCATAAGCCAACATTTGCGTAAAATGAAGGCAGGGGGATTGGTAAGCGAAATCAGAAGAGGGAAGTGGACCTATTACTCCTTGACGATTGAGGATAAGCCTTATGTTAAAGACGTTTTGAATCATATTCCTTCCCAAGCCGCGATGATTGATTGGCTGGACCAACAAACGGCCGCTTCGGTTTGTGACTAATTGCGGTTCAATAAAACCAGTTTATAACCGATACCTTGGACGCGTTTAATTTGTATCGTGTTTTGATGCGGTTCAAGTTTTTTGCGCAGTGAGCTGATATAAACATTTACGATTCGTGGACTACCCTTGTACTCCGTTCCCCATATGGAGTCGAGAAGAACTTTACGCGATAAGGGCAAGTCGGCTCGTTGGGAAAGAAAATTCAAGAGCTGAAATTCTTTCGGGTTTAGCTCAATGATTTGTCCGCTTGATTCAACCTCATATTTATCCGGGGAAATCGTTAATTCTCCGATTTGATAATAACGTCTGGAGTAGGCTGATTGCTCCGGACGTTTATTTTTATGGGTTCTTCGGATCACGGTTTCGACTCGAGCCATAAACTCAGCCATTCCAAACGGCTTCTTTACAAACTCGTCAGCCCCACTCTCCAAAGCTTCAACGATATCCTTTTCCTGATTCTGATCCGACAAAATAATAACGGGAACGCGATTGTTCTTTTGTCTTATCGTTCGCAAAATCTGAAATCCGCTTTTTTCACCATTTACGATAAGGTCAAGAATAACAATATCGAACGGAGCGGTCAACGCGGCGTGTAGGCCGAGTTCTCCACTAGGAATAACTTCAGGCACATAATTTTTCTCGGATAGTTTCTTTGCGATGAACTCACCGGTAAGTGTTTCAGCCTGGATAATAAGGGCTCTATGAGTCACGGGGTTCCCTCCTTTTTCATATAACGCTTCTCCAATCATCTTCATTTAGCAGTTTATTTCTTCAACATGTTATGTCATAATTATATAAACATTATCTTATATGAAATTCAAGACGAATTTAGAAAATATTTTAGGAAATCGAACAAAAACTATCTATTTTACATAGAGATTACAAAACGAGAACATTCTTCAAACATTCAAGATATACGATCACATCGTAACATAATTATATTTGAATGGGAGAGGGTCTTGTTGTTGAAGAAAGGGTTAATGATTTTGCTGATCACTGCCACCGTGAGTATGCTTGCGGCATGCGGTCAATCCAATGATCAGGCTAATCAAGGAGCCGGTAACACGGAAACGAATGGACAAAGTTCAGCGGCACCATCGAATTCTGCAGGAGAGACAAAACTGTCGGGTCAAATTGAAATCGACGGTTCCAGCACCGTGTTTCCATTAACAGAAGCTGTAGCCGAAGAATTTAGTAAAGAGCACAGCGACGTGCGGGTTCCGGTTGGTGTTTCGGGAACCGGCGGCGGTTTTAAACGATTTATTGCCGGTGAGACCGATATCAGTAATGCCTCAAGACCGATTAAGGACGAGGAAGCGGAAGCGGCTAAGGCTGCCGGAATTGAATATATCGAATTGATGGTTGCTTATGATGGTTTGGCTGTCATCGTCAATCCGCAAAATGATTGGGTAGACCAAGTGACCGTGGAAGAATTGAATGCGATTTTCAAACCGGAAAGTACGGTGGTTAACTGGTCCGATGTTCGACCGGGGTGGCCGAATGAAAAGATCAACATTTTCTCTCCAGGTGCGGATTCCGGAACATTCGATTATTTTACGGAAGCTGTAAATGGTGAAGCCCAGGCAAGCCGTAATGACGACCAGGTTTCATTTAGTGAGGATGATAACGCCCTGGTTCAAGGGATTGCCGGAAACAAGAATGGTTTAGGTTATTTCGGTTTGGCTTATTATGAGGAAAACCAGGATAAACTGCGTACGGTTGCCATCGTTAATGAGGATGGTACCGCTGTAGAACCTACTGTAGAGACAGTTCGAGATGGATCTTACACGCCTTTGAGCCGTCCACTTTTCATCTATGTTAAAACGAGCTCTTATGAACGCCCTGAAGTTAAAGAGTTCGTGAATTTCTTTGTTGATCATGCGGGTGAATTAGCGACTGAGGTGGGGTATGTACCGCTTCCTGACGATAAGTTAGCTGAATCAAAAGCTAAATTGAAATAATTATTAAGCCAATAGTCATTACGGGACATCCCCCTTCATTTTTATGTTTATCCTTTGAAGGGGGATTTATTTTCATCCCTATCCCAAAGGAATTTTTATAAGTGAGGAGAGTAATCCATTTGGGCGCTGAACATGAACCAAAAACCGCAAACCCAATCGTATCCTTTAGAAATGAACGAAAATCACTTATGAATTGGTTTATACCCAAGTTGTTATTTCTATTTGCATCTGTATCCGTGTTGACGACCATCGGTATTGTCTACACGCTTTTGTCAGAAACCATCAATTTTTTTCGGCTTGTATCGCCTATAGAATTTTTCACTTCTACGAAATGGGCCCCTTTAATTGAACCCAAATCATTCGGTGTGTTGCCTTTATTAAGCGGTACGCTGCTGATTACAGTTATTGCCTGCCTCGTAGCGATGCCTATCGGTTTGGCGAGTGCGATTTATCTCAGCGAATACGCCCCAAGCAAGGTTCGAAAGATCGTCAAGCCCATTTTGGAAGTTCTGGCGGGGGTACCCACCATTGTTTATGGATACTTTGCGCTTAGCTTTGTTACACCCATGATTCAGTGGGTGTTTCGCGAAACCGTTGGCCAGGATGTCCCTGTATTCAACGCATTAAGTGCGGGTATCGTGGTAGGGATCATGATCATTCCCATGATTGCTTCGCTTAGCGAAGACGCTATGTTGGCTGTTCCGCGTTCACTTAGGGATGGAGCCTATGCTCTAGGGTCAACAAAGCTTGAAGTCGCTCTTAGAGTTGTCGTGCCTGCTTCGTTATCCGGTATCGTGGCTTCGTTTGTACTGGCCTTCTCCAGAGCGATTGGCGAAACGATGATCGTTACTGTGGCAGCCGGATCCACCCCAACATTAACCGGAAATCCGCTGGACAGCATTCAAACCATGACGGCCTATATCGTACAGGTGAGTCTTGGAGATACGCCGCACGGATCTGTCGAGTATGGAACCATTTTTGCGGTCGGGATGACGTTATTCGCGATCACGTTCCTGCTTAATATTTTTGCCCACTATATGGCTAAACGCTTTAAGGAGGAGTATTAGTCATGCTTGAGCTGGAGAATCAAAGACTTAACCGGGCTCGTCGAAAAACTGACCTTTACTTGCATTTGCTGTTCATCGTCTGCACCTCATTTGGCATTGTCTGCTTGACGGCCTTGATCGTTGACGTTGTGATCGATGGCATTCATGCCTTATCGCCGCAATTTTTCACGAATTTTCCTTCACGGCGTCCTAAGGAAGCCGGACTCTTATCCGCGCTTGTAGGAACCGCCTACATGGTTGCCATTATGGCTCCGGTCGCACTGATTTTTGGAGTAGGGGCAGCAATTTATCTCGAGGAATATGCGCCGAAGAATCGTTTGACTAGACTGATTCAAATCAATATCAGTACCTTGGCCGGCGTGCCTTCCATCGTTTATGGCATTCTTGGCTTGACTCTATTCGTCCGGGCCGGCGGATTTGAACCTCTGGCGATGGGGCGTAGTATTTTGTCCGGAGCGCTAACGATGGCCTTATTAGTATTGCCTATTATCATTGTGTCTGCACAGGAAGCTATTCGCGCCGTACCGAGATCCAGAAGAGACGCCTCTTATGCCCTGGGAGCGAACAAGTGGCAGACGGTGCAGAGGGCTGTGCTACCTTCGGCTATTCCAGGGATACTGACCGGCGTCATCTTATCTCTTTCAAGAGCGATTGGCGAGACGGCACCGCTTGTAATGATTGGTGCGTTAACCTTCGTGGCGTTTCTTCCGGATAATCCGCTGGATCAATTCACCGTGATACCAATCCAAATTTATAATTGGATCGCAAGGCCCCAAGTTGAATTCCACGAGTTGGCTGCTGCCGGTATTATGGTGCTGCTTGCTCTTCTGATTTTGATGAATTTATCCGCAGTATTGATTCGTAATAAATACCAAAATAAAAATTAACCGGGGGAAACATGTATGAGTGGCATTATAGACATCCAAAGCCTTGATCTGCACTATGGGACCTATCACGCGCTAAAGGACATTAACTTGCCTATTCAGGCCAATACAATAACAGCTTTCATCGGCCCATCCGGCTGCGGCAAATCCACATTGCTTCGTACGTTAAACCGGATGAACGATATGATTGCTGATGTGAAAATAGAGGGCTCGGTCAGGATCGGAGGAGTGGATCTGTATCAAGGGGACCTTGATGCCGAAGCGCTTCGCAAGAAGGTAGGGATGGTGTTCCAGCAACCAAATCCATTTCCGAAAACAGTGTATGATAACGTGGCTTACGGTCCAAGAATTCACGGGATCACCAAAAAAGCGGAACTGGATGGTATTGTGGAACAAAGTCTTCGCGGAGCCGCGTTGTGGGATGAGGTCAAAGATCACCTGAAACGTTCCGCATATAGTCTGTCAGGAGGACAACAGCAACGGCTTTGTATAGCCAGAGCTCTTGCGGTAAACCCGGCCATTCTGCTCATGGACGAAGCAACGTCCGCACTGGACCCCGTTTCAACCTTGAAAATTGAAGAACTGGTCAATGAACTGAAGGAAAAGTATACGATTGTGATGGTGACTCACAATATGCATCAGGCTGCCAGAGTATCTGATCAAACGGTGTTCTTTCTGAACGGTGAAGTGGTTGAATATGATGAAACGGAACGATTGTTTTCAAGCCCCAAAATGCAGAGAACGGAGGAGTACATCTCGGGAAGATTCGGCTGATGCCAAGATTATCATTATAGGGGAGAGATCAAGCAATGACGAGGCGCAAAGAGTTTGATCAAGGACTTGCGGAGCTTCAAACCTTGCTGGTAACAATGGGGGAACAAACAGAAACCGTTTTAAATGACGCGATTCAGGCGTTGGATCAGCAGGATATAAGCAGCGCCGACCAGATTATCAAAAACGATCTCGATATCAATGAGCTGGAAGAGAAAATCATGAAGATAGGGACCAAACTGATCGCAACCCAGCAACCCGTAGCTAAGGATCTGCGTAAAATCCTCGTTGCGTTTAAAATATCAAGTGATTTGGAACGTATGGCTGATCTTGCGGTAGATATCGCGGAAGTTGTACTGCAAATGGAAGAGCAAAAACTAATGCAAGTTTCCCGCGCCGATATATTACGATTAGGTGAAATTACGAAGAAGATGATTCATGACTCTATCCAGGCCTATCTTCATGAGAATGTGGATTTAGCCTATAAAATGGCCAGGGACGATGATCAAGTTGATCATCTATACAGTCAAATTATTCGGGAGCTTGTTTCTTATATCGTAGAAAAACCTTATGAAATGAACCAAATTTTGATGTTGGCTTTTGTTTGCCGCTACATTGAAAGGATTGCTGATCATGCAACCAATATAGGCGAGAATGTAGTTTTTCTGGTAAACGGCCATCGTCCTGAACTGAATCCTTAATGATGAGTTTTCGCATTCTTTTAATCGATGAGGATCTCACCGTTGGAAGGCTCCTTAGATATAGTTTGACGAGGCAAGGAAACAGAGTAGAGTGGTCTCAAAATATAAAGGAAGCGCCCCGGGCGGCTTTATCCATTTCCTTCGAAATCGTGATTTTCAATGTCGGCGGTCCGCTTCATAACGGGTTGGAGACATTGGCGCAGCTGAGTAAGATAGGGGATTTTCCTGTCATTCTTCTTAGTGATTGGAGTCAGGAAGAGGAAGTTGTTCGTGCTCTTTCGATGGGAGCGGAGGATGTGATTTTTAAACCTTTTGGCTACTCCGAACTGATGGCTCGGATCAATGCCATTATGCGGCGGGTAACCGAGAATGTACTTTATCCTCTTTCCAACGTTCAAGAAGATGAGGTGTTTCGTTTTGGTGTAATCGAAGTTTACCCTAAACGATGGGAAATAACCTATTTGGATCATCGAATCGCCTTCCGTAAGGATGAATTTTCGCTGCTCTTTCATCTGTTAAAAAAACCGGGGACGGTATTTTCCACTCGGCAATTACAGGAAGTTGTTTTTGGAACTTACGTTTACAAAACAAATCGAATCATTTTTCTGGTTTCGGCCATTCGTAAGAAGCTGCAAGCTGCGGTTCCGTTTATTGAAATCCAGACGATTCCTTCCGTCGGTTATAAGTTGACTTTAAAGTAACATGCTGGAGATAATATAATTAAGTAATAATATTATTATTTCATGATGCATGTGTCTGAAGGGAATATAAGAGGAGGGGAATCATGGACACTTATCAAGAAGCATCCGACGTATACAAATTGTTGAGTGATCGAAACCGGTTAATGATCTTGGCTCTTTTGAAAGAAAAAGATCTCTGCGTTTGTGAAATTGTTGAGCTGTTGCAGATGTCCCAGCCTAATGTGAGTCAGCACATGCGAAAACTAAAGGCTGGGGGGCTTGTTTCCGAGACCAAAAAAGGACAATGGGTTTTTTATTCTCTGCGTATTGAAAATAAACCTTCTGTTGCTTATGCATTAAAGCAATTACCAAGCGTACAGAATAAAGTCGAGAAATTAGAACTAAAAGAGCGCCGGGAACCTTGTGAACGATCATAAACATATTATTATTTACTTATATAATAATAAGTGTATAATTATATTATATGAAGGGTTTCTTAAGGCAGAAATAAAGGAGAGGTACTTGAAATGAGTCAAGGCGCAACAAAAAGATTGTCCTTTCTCGACCGTTATTTGACCTTTTGGATTTTTGGGGCGATGGGAGTTGGACTGATCCTCGGAACGTTGATTCCTAATTTTGCGGATATATTGTCGCGGATGCAAGTGGGAACCACCTCGATTCCGATTGCGGTCGGCCTGATCGTTATGATGTATCCGCCGTTAGCCAAAGTGAAATACGAGAAGCTGGGCCGAGTCTTCAAAGATTGGAAGGTATTGCTGCTTTCTTTGGTGCAAAACTGGATCATCGGTCCGATTTTAATGTTTTTCTTGGCCATCCTGTTTTTGAGCGATTTGCCGGAATACATGATTGGACTCATCATGATTGGCCTGGCTAGATGTATCGCTATGGTTCTAGTCTGGAGTGATTTAGCTAAAGGAGATCCGGAGTACACCGCAGGGTTAGTCGCTTTCAACTCCATCTTTCAAATTCTGTTCTACTCGGTATTTAGCTATGTGTTTATCACGGTCTTGCCCGGCTGGTTTGGGGTCCAAGGGGCTGAAGTGAATATTTCCATGGGGCAAATTGCCGAAAGCGTCCTGATTTATTTGGGAATTCCCTTTCTGGCCGGATTATTGACGCGCGTGATTGGGATCCGATTAAAGGGTTCGGAATGGTACGAAAAAGTGCTAATTCCCAAGATCAGCCCGCTTGCCCTGCTCGCTTTATTGTTCACGATTATTCTCATGTTCTCATTAAAAGCGGATCTGATCGTAACGCTGCCTCTGGACGTTGTACGCATTGCGATTCCGATGATCATCTATTTTGTGGTGATGTTCGTAGTGTCCTTCTTCTTTTCCAAAAAATCAGGGACATCCTATCCCGTTACTACGTCACTGTCGTTTACGGCAGCCAGTAACAATTTCGAACTTGCCATTGCGGTGGCGATCGGCGTATTCGGCCTTGATTCGGGTGTAGCCTTTGCGGCCGTTATTGGACCGCTAGTGGAAGTGCCGGTATTAATCGCATTAGTGAATGTGGCTTTACGCTTCAAACGCAAGTATTTTGATGCTGAACTAACCCAACCATAAAGGAGAAATGAATCATGGAAAAGAAAACGATCTATTTCTTGTGCACAGGGAACTCTTGCCGCAGTCAAATGGCTGAAGGATGGGCCAAAAAATATTTGGGTGATCAATGGAACGTATATAGCGCAGGCATTGAGGCCCATGGACTGAATCCTAATGCCGTTAAAGCCATGCAGGAAGTAGGCATCGACATTTCCGCACAAACGTCGGATATCATTAATATGGAACTGCTTAACAATGCCGATATGGTCGTCACTTTGTGCGGCGACGCTGCAGATCGCTGCCCGATGACCCCTCCGCATGTAAAACGCGAGCATTGGGGATTTGACGACCCGGCAAAAGCGCAAGGCACGGACGAAGAGAAATGGGCCGTGTTCCAAAGAGTACGCGATGAAGTTGGCGCGCGTATCAAACAGTTTGCCGAAACTGGCGAGTAATAAACAAAACAGCCGAGAGGACTCTCGGCTATTTTCTATGGGAAAGGAAGCGTGCTTTTTCATGAGAAATATGGAAATCTATGATCCGGCGATGTGTTGCTCAACGGGAGTTTGCGGCCCTGGTGTAGATCCTGAGTTGATCCGCATTTCCATCGCGGTAAACAATTTGAACAAAAAAGGATTTACCGTGACTCGTTATAATTTGGCAAGTGAACCTGCAGCTTTTGTGGCTAACTCGTTGGTGGAGCAGTTGCTTTCCGACAAAGGTCCGGATGTGTTACCGATTGTCATCGTGGACGGACAAGTGGTTAAGGAACGAAACTATCCAAGCAATGAAGAGTTGTGTGCTTGGACGGGACTATCCGAAGATGAACTCATCAAGAAACCAAAGGTTCGTCTGGAAATCAAAGTACAACCGTAAAGGAAAGAAGGATTTGAAGATGCCAACTCGGTTTGATCCACTGTCGATACCACTAACTCCTTACCTGTTCTTTACTGGTAAAGGCGGGGTAGGGAAAACTTCGACGGCTTGCGCAACGGCTATTTCTTTAGCCGATTCCGGTAAGCGGGTGTTATTGGTCGGCACGGACCCAGCTTCGAATTTGCAGGACGTATTTGGCATGGCGTTTACGAATCATCCTGTCCAAGTAGATGGAGTGGATAACCTGTATGCCGCAAATTTGGATCCCGAAACCGCGGCAGCGGAATACAAAGCGTCCATGGTCGATCCGTATCGGGGTAAACTGCCCGACACGGTGATTGCAACGATGGAGGAGCAGTTATCGGGTGCTTGTACTGTTGAAATTGCTGCCTTTAATGAATTTTCGGCTCTGTTGACGGATCAAGAGCTTAAGGATCGATTCGATTATATTCTGTTTGATACTGCACCGACGGGCCATACGTTGCGGCTGCTGCAGCTTCCCACGGCCTGGAGCGGATTTCTTAATGAGAGCACACATGGTGCTTCTTGTTTAGGCCCGCTTGCCGGCTTGCAAAATCAAAAGAAAGTTTATGAGCAAGCGGTCCAAACTTTAACGGATGAGAAACAAACCATGCTGGTGATCGTCACCAGACCGGACGAATCCCCGCTTACCGAGGCAGCCCGGGCGTCTGTTGAATTAAAAGGGATCGGTATTCATCACCAGAATCTCGTGATCAACGGTGTTCTGAATCAATATAAACCGGGCGACCCCGTATCTAAAGGGGTTTACGAAAGACAGTTGAAAGCGATGGAGCGAATTCCGCCGGTGATCCAAGCGCTTCCGACTTACCAAATTCCTATGGCTCCTTTTAATGTAACCGGGCTGCAAAATTTACGCGATTTCTTTGAGCCCAATGTCTCAGAAACGGTTCCAGGGGTACATCAAAAGATATCTATACCGTCCTTTCAAAAACTCATTCAAGACTTGGATTCGGCCGGAACCCGCGTGGTCTTCACCATGGGAAAAGGCGGGGTAGGCAAAACGACGGTCGCTTCAGCGATTGCCGTCGGGCTGGCTGAACGTGGTCACCGGGTGCATCTGAGTACGACAGATCCTGCCGCACATCTTGATTTTGTCATTCAGGAGTCTGAATATATCACGGTGAGCCGGATTGATCCCAAGGTGGAAGTGCAAAAATACCAGGAGGAAATCATTGATCAAAACAAGGATTTGCTTGATGAGGATGGACTCGCATACTTGGAAGAGGATTTAAGGTCACCGTGCACGGAGGAAATCGCGGTTTTCAGAGCCTTTGCTGAATTGGTAGACCGAAGCGGGGAGGAAATCGTGGTGATCGATACAGCTCCAACCGGTCATACCTTGTTGCTGCTCGATGCCACTCAGGAATATCATAAGGAAATTGAGCGTTCATCCGGTCAGATACCGCCATCCGTTCAAAAGTTGTTACCTCGTTTGAGGGATTCGAAAGAAACCAGTGTGGTCATCGTCACTTTGGCTGAAGCTACTCCTTATTATGAGGCCGTTCGATTGAATGATGATTTGAAACGCGCCGGCATACCGACAAAATGGTGGGTCATTAATCAAAGCTTTGCCGCTGTTGGAACGACTGACCCTGTCCTGCAAAGTCGCGCACGGTCCGAACAATCCTGGATCCAGGAAATTAATGAAACGTCAAACCACCATACGGTGATTATTCCATGGGAGCCTGAGGAAATTAAAGGGTATACGCAGTTGAAAAAACTGATTGCGGAGCCTACTTAGCTGGATGAGGAATCTAATTAGATTGGAAAGGTTGATATGTCATGGTTATTACAGATGGAGCCAAAAGTTATATTGAAGAAATGATGAAGGAAGCCGGAGTCACGACGCTGCGATTTGTTCTTGCTAGCGGTTGCTGCGGTCCGAGCTTTCAATTGGCGCTCGAAAACGCTCAGGAAACGGATATTGTAAAAAGCATCAATAATATTGAGGTAGCGATCGATCCTCAAGTTGAAGAATTGGTAAGCCAAGTGACATTGGATCTTGAACAAGATGAAGAAGGTGCAGGCTTAGTGATTAGCGGCGGAAGCAACTGCTGCTAAGCTTGATATATGGAGAGGAGAGAAAACATGGCTCATTACCATGAACTGGTTAAAGGCAAAGTATTTATTGGTGGAATTGATGGATTGCAGGAAGCGCTGCGGAATGAGGACATTACCGATGTGTATGACTTAAGGGATGATGGTAAGGAGCCAAATGATTTTCCAAAAAGTGTTATGCGGCATCATTATCCTATTGTCGAAGATACATGCGGACAAGAAACTTCGATCGCAGAAGCCATTCAAGCGATTAAACAAGGATTGGACCATGATCAGAAAGTGTATTTTCATTGCTCAGGCGGCCGCAATCGGACAGGGACTGTAGCTACCGGATTGATGCTTGAACTCGGCCAAGCATCCAGTGTTGCAGAAGCAGAAAGCTTGGTCAAGTCCATTCGTTCTGAAATTGCGATAAAACCGGAAATGCGTGATGCTCTTAGAACGTTATACCCGAATCGGAACTAATCATTCAATAAAAGAAGCCTGATATATTGGAGGCTTCTTTTTTTGTTAAAAGATACTCATACAAAATAAAATAAAAGTTGCATATTGCAAATTTATGAAGTATATATAATACATAGTCCCTACACTTATTAAGCGAGTATTTTGGACTTATCGCAATAATGAAGGGGTATTTTTATCTATTTTAAGTTGTAGAATGCAAATATAATGGAGGTGCTTTACATCATGGATGTACTGGACACGATCGTGATTGGAGGAGGTCAGGCGGGGTTGGCCACAGGATATCATTTGCAAAAGAAAAGGCTACGTTTTCTGATACTAGAGGCAAATAACCAAGCAACCGGTTCATGGCCGCACTATTATGACAGCCTAAAATTATTCTCGCCAGCTCGATTTTCATCCATGCCCGGGATGAAGTTCCCCGGAGATCCAAATCATTACCCTGCCAGAGATGAAGTTATTCGTTATCTGCAGAGTTATCAGAAGGAATTTCAGTTACCGATAAGAACGAATCAACGCGTGGAATCGGTTAAAAAGGATGAGCATGGATTTACCATACAAACAACTTCAGGAGATACGTTTCAAGCTCGTACTATCATTAATGCAAACGGCTCATTTCATAATCCGTACAAGCCGGTAATACCTGGTCAGGAGATGTTTCGAGGACGAACACTTCACTCCTCGGAATACCAAAATCCGGGCTCATTTCGAAATCAGCGAGTAGTCGTGGTAGGACGAGGGAATTCGGCGGTACAAATTGGTGTTGAACTGGCTGAGGTGAGTAAAACGTCTCTCGCTGTTTTGCAGCCGGTTCAATTTATGAATCAAAAGGTTTGGGGGAAGGATATTCATTTTTGGGTTAGAATTATTGGTTTTGATACTTTCCCATTTTGGAGATTCGGGAAATCGGCACCAAGTTCAAGTGCGGTGAACGATACGGGACGGTATAAGGAGCGTATCCTTGCAGGAAAACCAGATCAACAGCCGATGTTTACCTCTTTTTATGAAGATGGAGTTGTATGGCCAAACGGGACAAAAGAACCGGTGGATTCAGTCATCTTTGCGACAGGTTATCGGCCGCGATTCCCCTACCTACGAGCGATAGGCGCTCTGGATGGAGAAGGAAGGCCAATCCATAAAGCCGGTATCAGTAAGATCCCTGGACTTTATTATGTGGGACTCGAGGGACAACGCTCTTTCTCTTCCGCAACATTAAGAGGAGTCGGACCGGATGCGAAGTTTGTTGTGAAACGGCTTTCGCATCATCTTAACAGTCGATAAACAATATATTTGAAAAACACAAGTAGTATAAAGTATAAATAAAATTGAGGTGAGTGGAATGGAAAACGTTCGAGAACTATTTCAAATCATGACACGCCGTTTTGGTTTTTTGAATAAAAACTGTTGTTCAGCTGGTGGTTGCGACATAACTTTAGTTCAAAGTCACATTCTTTACGAAATAGATCGTCAGCATAATCCGTCCATTCAGCAAGTAGCGGAAGCTTTAGGTACGGATATTACGACATTTAGTCGTCAAATACAAACGTTAATTAAAATGAATCTTGTAAAGAAGACTCCCGATCCAGGGGATCGAAGAATTTTTGTTCTTTCACTTACAACAGAAGGTAAATACGTAGCTGCTACCATTGATCAACAAATGAATGACTATTTGAATGAAATTTTTTCGCAGATGAGCGATTTTGAAAAAGATACTGTAATTCACTCTATTAAGTTGTTGAATGAAGCAATGTTGAAATCCAACAAATGTTGTTCCGTCCCAATCGGGTGACCGGTTATGAATCCGAACTACCTGCGATAAAAATAATATTTATAATATGGCTAAATAAGTAGTGGAGGGAATATGATGCTCTTAACTCGTCTCGTTTCCAGTGAAGACTGGGAAGCCATTAAATCTATCTATGAAGAAGCCATAATGACAGGTAACGCAACCTTCGAAATGAACGCACCTTCTAAAGAACAGTGGTACTCCAGCCATGACCTGGAGTGCAGTATTGTTTGTCTTGACGGTGACAAGATCGTCGGATGGGCAGCATTGAGCCCTGTATCCTCAAGATGTGTGTATTCGGGTGTCGGAGAGAATAGTATCTATGTCAAGCAGGATGCACGCGGTAAAGGCGTGGGGAATATTCTTCTTGGTCGATTGATAGAAATCGCCGAAGATAGAGGGTTCTGGACTATTCAAACCGGAATATTTCCTGAAAATTCGGCAAGTTTAGCTCTTCATTTGAAGCATGGTTTTCGTAAGGTAGGTCGTCGGGAAAAGATCGGCAAAATGAATGGTGTTTGGAGAGATGTTCTATTTATGGAGAGACGAAGCGAAGTTGTGGGGATAAATTAATAAAAAAAGCTCTATTCACGTCTCGCATCAAATCCCCAGTGCCGTTTGATGACGTTAAGATTCAATAAAGTTACGTTGCAGTAGTGCTTATCGAGACCATCACGATATTAAATCAATTATTTTTGATTTAATCTTGATTTTACCAGCTCTGCATGCTACGATTTATTCATCAAGAAATTTTGATGAATGGAGGTTCGTCCGATGATGAACCATTACGTGATGGAACAACTGATGAAATTTCAGCAAAAAGAAATCGAAGAGCGGGCGCGACAGGCGTGGAAGTGGTTGGATACCAATAGCCTTAAGGGAAGTAAAAACAATTCGACGTCGGTGGTCTTGCAGCCGATCGCGGCTTGTTGCGCCGCTTGCTGCTAAGGAGAGGTAGAGGGCATGATGATACAACTTCCCATCCTTGAACAAGACGGAGAGACGATCGATTTTGCCAAGTTTGAAGTCAAATTCAAAGCGCTCGCGGATCAAAAGCGTCTGCAAATTATGTATGAACTTACACAAAAGGGCAGCATATGCGTGTGTGATCTAGTAGAAATCGTGGATATGCCGCAATCTAAATTGTCGTATCACTTGAAAATCTTGCTTGATGCCGGCTTGATCTTCCGAGAAATGAAAGGAACTTGGAGCTATTATGAGTTAAATCACGCGGAGGTTAACCGACTGCTATCTCCCGAGTTGTGCTGTATATTCCGCAAACTGGACGATTCAAGCGGATGCTGTTCATAAGCCCACATGGTGGGTTTTTAATCCGTACATTTAATCAAAAAAAATTGATATATTAAAAAAGGAGCGATGTTCCATGAGCCAAGTAAAGAATGATGATGTACGCCAGCATGTACGAAACCGATACAAGCAAATTGCGATCCAAAGCAATTCCAATGCAAGTTGTTGCCAGGCTAGCACATCGGCATCCGGATACTCCGGTACGGCCGATGAAGTTTCAGCGAAATTGGGGTATTCCAATGAAGAACTATCAGCGGCTCCGGAAGGGGCAAACCTTGGTCTAGGCTGCGGGAATCCTCAAGCGATCGCATCGCTTCAGCCTGGGGAAGTCGTTCTGGATTTGGGAAGCGGAGCAGGCTTTGATTGTTTTCTGGCTACCCGGCAAGTGGGAGAGACCGGCAAAGTTTACGGTGTTGATATGACACCAGAGATGGTAAGCCGTGCCCGCAACAATGCGCAAAAGAACGGCTACCGGAATGTTGAATTCCGGCTTGGCGAAATCGAGCATCTCCCGATAGCTGATAACTCGATCGATGTCATCATCTCTAATTGTGTCATAAATCTTTCTCCCGATAAGGAGCAAGTCTTTCGTGAAGCTTTCCGGGTATTAAAACCAGGAGGGCGCTTAGCCATCTCGGATATCGTGACGACAGCGGAATTACCGGCAGAGATCCGGGGTGATCTTGATTCATTAGCAAACTGCATATCCGGCGCGTCCACCGTGGCTGAAGTCAGGGAAATGCTTCAATCGAGCGGATTTAACGATATTGTTGTTGAGCCGAAAGATGAGTCCCGCGAATTCATTCAGGACTGGGTTCCTGGGGCGAGCATGGAGGATTACATTCAATCGGCCGTTATCAAAGCTGTTAAACTTTAAGTAGGATTAAGAAACTGCACAAAAGCCATGAATAGCACCTTCAACCACGTTGGCAGGTGCTATTTTTGTTTGATATTCTTATGCATATACCCCATGGGGGTTCCAGGAAAATATACAACCTTTTGTAAAAAGGTTGTACAAAAAGAGTCGCCTTACCGAAACGTGACCTTCCCCGTACAATAAGGTCAAGCGCGCGCCCATTCATGAATTTGAAGGGAGCAAAAATGATGGGGAAGCACGAAGTCGTTAATGCGGGGCAGTCTTTCAGGGAAGTTTCTCTTTCCGAGACGGATAAACCGAATTTGCCGGCGCAATGTCAATCAAACAAGCCTGAAAAGCGGAGTGGAGCCAGCTATTCGCAAGCCTTTTACGCCCAATTGATGCGTCACGATTGGTATGGTAGAGTTCGTCATCGTATCCGGCAACGGGGGTGGGGGCAGTGAGCCGACCGATCCCGTTCACTCGCGTCGAAAACTGGTTATTCACTTTACCGGTTTGGAAATCGCAGTTGGAGTCCATGCGGGAACAGTTGTCACGTATCCCGGGGCTTACACAAAAATTCGATTTGGTCCCGATCTACGGCAAGGGTCAAAAAAACGAAGCAATATTAAACGAGATAATCCGCCGTTTACAATTGCAAAATGTAGAAATCCCTTTAATGGAACTGAGGATTGATGTGCTGGAAGCCGCGATTCACTCCTTGCAAGAGGAAGATCAGCAATTTGTGGAAGAGCGTTACATGCGCCGTCTGCCTTCCATGCTTGTCATGGAAAAGCTGGGCTTAACGCACCGCATGTTCTATAAGCGGCGGAAACGATTGCTCAGTCACATTTACCGCTTTGTAGGCGGAGAGGCTTCCATTTTATTCGTGGATGATAAAGAAGCGAATTCGGATGTGGATTCATCGGACGATTCCGCGGAATAAGGTCAGGTCAATCGAAGGTCACAAAATGATTAGGAACCTTGTTCTCCTTGAATTATGGTAGCGGTTGGCAATCCGGTGGTAAGTTCAATACTGGTGCTCTTCAGACGAACGGTTAGGCTTTCCGCTTGTGGTGGATCAGGGCTCTGTCGTCCGTTGGAACTTGCTAAATGATTGCCATGAGTCGGGTCAATCTTCACCCGATTTGCCTATTTTCTCAGAAAGAGTTAAACTCACTAGAATTAACATATTATATAACTTATCACTATCTAGATGTTTTTATGAAATATATTCTATATTTGGATAATGACATAGAATATTCGAAATAATTGTATTTATGTTATAACAAAACTTGATATATTGGGATATAATGGAATTGTTACAAAATAATAATTGATCGCTGGCCAGCCTTCAAAAAATGGGAGGGTTTCGAATCTAAATGAAGAAGATATTCTCGTCTGCTTTGTTTTGTATTATGCTCGTAGTATCTATTGCGACAAGCGCATATGGTATGGGTGAAACCACTCAAGTTGCCGGTACAGTTTATGAAGAGCAAGTGGCTGGTAAAGAGGCAAAGATAACAACAGTACCATTACAAGAAATGCTTCCTGCCCAATTTCAGGAAGATGGAGTTGTCCTGCAACGTGATGCAAACGGCAACTTCCATGCAACTATTCCTTTAGTAAAACCTAATAGCTCAATTACCGCTAGTGATGTTGTCTTTGGAGGATTAACTATGAGTTTGTACAACTATGTTGGTACAAACAAATATGAATTGTTTTATACGATGGTTGTAACAGGTGATTGGTTGAAAGGGTTAAAAGGGAATTTTACTGTTACAAATACTTCTGTACTTTCACCTGCCACATACCTCGATAAAGATGTAAATTCAACTTTTACGGCAACAAGACTACGTACAGCAAAAGTTGGTGACGATTTTGTTATACCTTCAGATGTTGAAAAGGTTCGAGTAAGGGCCAGTGATTTAACGGTCTCCTTTTTAGAGACAGACCCTTTATCGCCCGCACCTCTATCTATTATTTTTGAAACTGCTAATGCTAATTAATTAGGGAGGACTTGGGTGAATTAACTACTAAGTAGTTAGTTCACCTATTTCCATTTTTAAAGAAAATGGTGAGGATATGAAAAAGATAAGTTTTAACGAAATGAAAGAAAACCACACTTCCTTTTTTTCTCCAAACCAGCTCGTTGTTCGTAAACTGCCTGTTATTTCAACGACTGATGAAGAGCAAATAAGAGAAATCCTGATCAACATGATCAATATTCAAGGGATTCTGGCTAGGCATTATTTTTATCAAAGAGAACTAGGAAGCTCCAGTATAGAAGATTACTCCTTCTTTATCACTAATAAAGTGGATGATGAAGCTTTAATGTTTAGCATGATTTTTGATTCTGTTACTGTAACAAAGACCAGATACGGGGAACCATGCGGTCTTCAGGTTAATAACGCCAAAGATATCGCTTATAAGGTTTTTGAAAGAATGATTAAAGAAAAACAGGTTAACAATGAAATTGGCCACTTTATTCTAGGTAGAAAATTTCAGAATGATTATCGCCAGCTAGGGTGTTTTGAAATAGAAGGTGATGAAGGGGAAGTTATAGAAAATGAGTTTTTTACTTATTTGATCAAGAGTTCATCTTTGTCCACGGCTGTATATCCTGCATATCTCGATGTTAGTGGTTTGAAAATGGAAGAAATAGAAAAAGACCAGCTAATAATTCAGTTAGCAAATCAAGTTAGTAAACTCTATTTAATGGTTTATGATTATGAAAACACGGAAGGGGTTCCTTTCTTTCGAAAAGAATTAAGATGGTTTATTTGAGTCGGATAAGTGAGTCAATATCATAATTCGATTCGAGTAGAGGACTAAAGCTACCAAAAATCAAAGGTCAATTGAAGGTCACAAAATGATCAGGAAAAAGGACAAGACAAGGTCACTTAATCCTGTTAATCTGATAGTGTCAAAAGGTGTGGACAGGCTCCCGGACATCCCGGGACGGCCTGTCTTTTTCATTTTCAGGACAGATCGGGCTAACCGGTTGTTCCAGTAGAGAAGGGAGTGAGGGGTAACCACCAACATCTCGACAAACGAGAAGCGGAAGATCGAGGGGAGGGGAGCAGCGATGCTCTCTTTTTTATTTCCAAGCTGGTGCGAGCCCGGCCAAGGTCAGCACAAGCGAACGCTATGGTTCGAAATTCAATCCTCCCTTGACGCGACTCCTATGGACTTTGCCAAGGCAACGCGGTTTGCCCGGCATATCAGCGGACTTGGGCTTCCCCGATTCCAGCGTCTTCGGTATGGACAACTCTATTTTC
Organism: Paenibacillus timonensis; assembly: GCF_022427145.1. Taxonomy (GTDB): domain Bacteria; phylum Bacillota; class Bacilli; order Paenibacillales; family Paenibacillaceae; genus Fontibacillus; species Fontibacillus timonensis. The sequence continues at coordinate 36,022 of NZ_JAKSXN010000003.1, read as the reverse complement.
GTTTCCTGATCCAGTGTGCAGGTCCTGCTGGACGGGTACGGATCTACGTTTCTGTCCCCGACATTCGCTGGATGGGATTTCGTACCGGGTTCCACACACAGGTGTCCGGAATGTATTTGCTTCCGGTTGAGACACCCGTGTTTACTGCTGGTTCGGGCAAAAACGTGATCGTTGCCGAAGGCCGTCCGGCGTATAAGGGCGCTCTTTCCGTTGCAAGTATCCATCCGACCGGCAAAGATCCGCTGAACGAAATGATCGCCGCGATGGGTGCAGGCGAACTGGCGGAAGGCGAGGAGGTGTGGCTGGAGCTGGCATTTGCGCCAGCGGGCAAGCGGCTCCTTCAGCGCCGTGTCCGCAGAGCCGAGAACTGGCTGCGTTCGCCTGCCAATGAGCCGGTGTCCCTGCAGTCCATTTGGCGGGAAATGAATACGAACCAAAAGGCTAAATCACGGCCGCGGGAATTGACCGCCTACCAGCAAAACGTGATGCGGACGCTGCAAAGCAAACAGGATGAGGATGAAGTCGGGCTGTGGACCGGATTTCACGTACTGATTTGTTCCTCTTCGGCCAAAGCAAGGCTGCAAACGATGAACGATATGCTGCAATCGATGCGAAGCGGTAATGGCATCGTCCTGCGGCCGGTAAAAGGCAGAAAGCAGGTATTAGCACCGGGAACGCCGTCCAAGCAGTTATTGCTCGCTTCGGAGGAACTGGGCCACTGGCTGCACATTCCTGCTTTTGGCGATCCGGCCGCCGCGCATATGGAGAAGATGCATGCAAAAATTGTACCGGCTCCGACTAGACTCGACCACGGCCTCTACATCGGGAAAAGCAACGTGCCGGGCCAGGAACGGGACCTTCGTATGCCGCTGGGTCAAATGCTTAAGCATGCGTTTCTCGCCGGCACGACCGGTTCCGGGAAAACGTCTACGCTGCTCTCGATCATGATCCGTATGGTTGAAGATCTGGAGCGGAAGCCGGACCAAGCGCCCGGTTTTACGTTTCTTGACCCGCACGGCGGGGCGATTGAAACGCTGCTGAGTTATATCCCGAAAAAGTTGTATCCGAAGCTGCACCTGATTCCGCTCGGGGCTACCGAACGGCCGCGTGGCTTCAACTTGTTTCAAGACGCGCATACGGATGTACGGGAGTCGTTGACCGGGGAGTTTGTGACCTCCTTGCAGCAATTGTTCCCGGGTTCACGTCCGCGGGCGGAGCATTACTTACGAAACGCCGTTTTAAGTCTGTTGTCGGTACCGCCGCAAACGGTACTGGGCATTATGGACATTTTCTATAACGAGAACTACCGGAGAAAATTGCTGCCGAAGCTCGACCTGCATCTGCGCCATTTTTGGCTGGACGAGTTCGCGCAAATCAAAAATCTGGGGGATCATCTCGGTCCCATCATGAACAAGCTCGGTGCCTTAACGACGTACCCGACCGCGCGGCGGATGCTGGGGCAAGAGCGCAGCAGCATCGACACCCGGCGGGTGATGGACGAGGGCCATATCGTGCTCATCGACGGCAGCGGCTGCGTCCCGGATTTACTGAAGATTCTGGCCAGCCTGTTTTTCATCGACTATCATTTCACCTGCCGCAAGCGGCCTCAGCATAAGTCCAAAGCGCATTTTTTCTTTGCCGACGAAGTCCATTTGTTTGCGACGGACATCTTGACGAAAATATTGGCCGAGGATCGCAAGTTCGGCTTGTCGCTCTTTCTGGCCACCCAGTATTTGACCCAATTATCCGATCGCATTCTGGAGGCGATACTCGGCAATGTCGGTACGCTGATGCTGCTGCAGCTCGGCGGGCCGGATGCGGACAAATTGTCGCGTTGGCTGAAACCCCAGGTAACGAATACCGATTTGATGAACCTGGCAGAGTTGCACGCCATTGTGCGTACGAAAGGACATGAAGGTCGTCTTGAGCTATTTACGGTGAAAAACGAGATTGTGCCGGTGAAGCACGAAGCTTGGATCCGGGAAGCATGGGCGCATTCGGACAAGCAGGATGGCCGGTCGATCGAGTCGGTCGAGCGGGAAATGAATATCGGAGAAGGGCCGCAGTCCCCGCTAAACGGTTGGCGGCGCGACGATCCGGAGTAAGGCTCATGCCTAATAAAGTCAGAGATCAAAACCGAGATCAAGTCTGAGATAAAGATGGAGATAAACGGATAGATGGAAACATTGCCGCAAAACCGCAACCGGCGCATGAGCCGGTGGTCGCGTTGATCCGGACTTGTTCTCATCTGCGCGGAAAGGAGAGAGACATGTACGAAGCGGCAAAAAAGGAGCTGCTTGCGCTCATCTACCGATATGGACCGATGACCCCGAAACAGGCGGCGATCGTTCTGAATTACCGGTTGCCTACGCTTTACGCAATGGCCAGTCAATTGAACCGGCAAGGGTTAATTCGCAGCATTCCGCTTCCCTTCCTTCGGCTTAACCATGTAGGATACGGCCTGACCGCCCAAGGGGCAAAAACTGCTGCCCTGCTTGCCGGTGAAGAAGATGGTTTCCGTTCTAAAGCATGGGAGAAGTTGCCGGTACAACTGGAGCATGTGTATGGAACCAACGCATTTTTTGTTTCGCTCATCGAACACAGTTTGCACCGCGAAGGTGAAGGTGTCACGGAGTGGCAATCGACCCGGGAAGCCTCGGAACAATACGCTCATTTCAAAGACTCCGGCAAAAAAACGATGCTGCTGCGTCCGGACGGATTATGCACGTATGTGCTTCCGGGGCGAGGGCGGCTTGTATTACATGTGGAGTACGATACCGGTAGCGAAAACCAATGGAGACTACAGGACAAGCTGTGGTTATACGGACGGGTGTTGTCCACTGCGTGGAAGTCCGTTTCGGCCGTACATGTCCTGTTTGTAACCAAGATCGAGTCGCGTCCGAAGCGTCTGTTGCGTCTTTGGGCTGCGCTCGGCGAAGGGCCGCTGCTCGGTCGTCCGCTGCCGAACGTCTGGGCGATAAGCGAGAGCGAATGGAAGCGAAAAGGCGTAGAGGAAGCACTTTGGTGGGGAGGGGGAGAGTCGCGCATCCGGTTGAAAGAGATGCCGCTGCTGCCGCCCGCAGAGGCAGATTTGCCGCTTCTCGGCAAACAGCCGCGTGAGCCGTCCCCGATCGCAGGGAGGTGAATGGACATGGAATTTCGTTGGCTGTCGAAGCTGCTCCTGTGGAGCATGCTAGTGCTTTCCTGTTTGGGGGCGGTTTCTACACTATTTCGCACGGAATCCGATCCAGTCCCCGCCTTGCTTACACGAACGGCCGAGCAACAGATGGCGATCCAAACGGCGCTCGGGTTTGCCCGGGAATGGATGCTCTGGGACGGCGGGGAATTGCCGGAAGAGCGAGTGCAGCGGCTGCAGCCCTATGTCAATCCGGATGCGCTTGCCCGCGTTGCTGCCTTACAGGCCGAATCAAACACTCGGAGTCAACAGGTGATGGCATCGGAGTTTTTGACCATCGCCGCTAGCGGCGGATCGTCCTATCGGGTCCGGGTTCGCGTTATTGCCGCCAATCCGGAGTGGGTGATGTGGGAGGTTGAAGTGCCGGTTTGGGTTCAAGCAACAAAAGGAGCAGCGGTCACCGATCCGCCGATCATTCGATCATTACAGGAACCACCAGTTGTTCCGAAGATTCCGCAAGCAGCAGCGGCATCCGCCGCGGTGAAAGAGCGGATGCGTCCGGCCATGGAAAGTTTCCTGAAAGCGATATGCGAAAGCAAGGATGCTGGCAGCCTGCTCAATTATGTAACGGCAGACGCCAAAATGGTTCCGCTAAACGGCCGGTTGCGTTTTGTAGCGTTAGATCGTTTGGAAGCGACCGGAGAAGGACCTTATGACGTTACGGTTTCATTTACCGCCGAGGACGCATCGACCGGCTTTCGTTTGGCGCAGGTGTGGCGAATGAAGGTAACGGAAGAAAATCAAAAGTTTTTTGTGGCGGCTATGCAGTAATAACTTACCGAAATCCGAGCCATCAACATGATCGCGTGGACCACGATTCATTGGTTAGACCTGGAGGTGAGGGATATGGATGGGGATTTTGTCCAAACCGGTTTGCTCGTGTTGAAACGATTGCTGCAGGCGATTTTCTTGACGATCGCTATCTACCGTGGTGTGAAAATGTACGCCAACGGAGAAACGAATCGGCTTTGGTCGCACATTATGCTTTCAATCATCCTTGGTATTTTTGTTTTTGCACCCGGCATCGCCAAATATTTAGCTTTCTATGTACTCAAAACGCTGGGCATTTCGGTAGACGGGCTGACGGATACGACGGGGGGCTGACACGATGAACGAGCAGGAGAAAGCGGAATCGTATCGTGCCTTATATCGGGTTCGTCCGCTCATCTACCATATTGGGGATATAAGGTTATGGATGCCGATCCGGCAAGATGGCGTCGTCATGTGGCTTGTCTTCCTTATCGTCTTTTTCATTTTTTGTTACATCTTGCCCGTACTTACAGTGCTTCCGTTCGATCGGGTGATCACAATGACGGTCGGTCCGGTCGCCGCGGCTTATTATACGGTCAAACTGGATCCGGCGGGCAAAACGGTGCCCCGCTATTTGCGGGACATTGTTCATTTTCTGGTTCGGCCCAAATGGGTGGTCCGTTGGCAGGCGGTCCGCCAACCTGGCGGTACCCATCGGGTTCGGTTTATCGGGCACTGCCGTCCTTATGAACGGCTGCCGCTTCAACAAGGAGGCGAGGAGTGGTGCGGCCGCAAGGGAGTGTTGGTTGGAACGGTGGAAGGTTTTCGGGTTCTCTTCCTTCCCGCACTTGTACGCATGCGCTGGGTGGTAAGATCAGGCCGCTTGTTGATCATGCCGCTCAAACGGCAGCCGAAACAGGCCATTGTACCGCCTGCCTGGCTCGAGGGACATCGTGTGTTGTACGGGAGCGCGGCCACCCCGCTCCAATTGGAGCGGGAGTTCAAAGAGAATGGCAAAGAACAATGGAAGGCTCAAGTAAGAGCCGACATCCATGCGAGGTGAAACCGGATATGGGGAATTGGCGTCATCATGTGTCGATCGGCATCGATGATATTTTGGAGGACGAGTCGATAAGTGTGGAGCAAAAAGGGCGGATGATTGCGGATCGGCTCAGCCGTGAAGCTTGTTTCCGTTCGTTCCCGTATGTAGCGAATTTTCGCACGGCGCAGACAGCGGACGAACTGGATCAATGGCTCGAGCGCATGTACGATTTTGCCGACCGTCACCGCATCTGGATCCGGTAAGTGCCCTCCTTTTATGACAGGAGGTGAAGTAAGTTGAAATGCCCCGTGTTGTACTGGGAGCAAAACCTGCTGTTCGATTCGCTTCTGAAGCCGTGGGCGGTGTATCGCATACCGCTGAAGCCGTATGCCTACCAGTCTGCGGAGAAAAAGCGCGGCACGGTCAGCCAGATGCAGCAGTTTTTGCATAGCTATCATGGCTATGGACAGTTGTTGTCGGTAACCCGGATGATGGATGCCGAACACTGGCGACGGCGGCGAATAGGGCAGGGCGTGGAGCACGAACGATATGTGAAGGCGGTCATGCAACGGTTTGACGCACGTCGACCGTGGCAGCGATCGCTTTATTTGATTGTGCAGCTTTCCGACGTGCAAAAACAGTTTCCCGAAGTTGATTTGTCCGGGTTTCGAAAAACGGGCCAAACGTTAAAGGAACTGGCCGCCGCTTTTCTGAGCCAAATTCAGGAGCAGTTCTGGTACCGTCAGCGCGGCGAACTGGAGGAAGAGCGCCTGCATATGGCCAAATCCGCCGAGAGCCTGCAGTTTAATCACGTTTACCATCATTTAAACGGCGAACGATGCGGTCCGCAAGAAATTGAATGGTTGCTTCGCCGGGGCTTCTTCCGAGGACTTTCCCAGGAACCGGAACTGATCTTGACGCCGGAAGCGATGCGCGAAGTGCGGGTAAGAGGCGACAGAGTGCTGCTCCGCCCGAAAAAATCGCTGCCGATTTTGCTCGCTTCCGATTTGGTCAGCGAAGAGAAGATGAAGACGCTGGTTGTCCATCATGACGATCAGGACGAAGAAAGCTTAAGAAGTTATCAAGCATTCTTTTCGGTTGTCGATGTGCCGGAAGAGATTTTGGCAATTGGCGACGAGTGGCTGTATGCGCTCGAGGACCTGCCGTTTCCCGCCGAAGTCAGCCTACACTTTCAGGTGCAAACGCCGCACGAGGCGGCCGGCGGTCTGCAGCGCAACCGGAAGGTGCTGAAAGACCAGCGCCGGGAATATGCCGAAGCGTCCGAAGAGACGCCGATCACGTTGGAATGGGCGGGCAAACGCGGGCGTGTGTTGGAGAACAAATTGCAAAAAGGGATGCCGCTCGTCTGGTCTTCCGCATGGCTTAATGTGTCGGGAGGCTCTCGTAAGGAACTGGAGGAGCGCGCGGCGCAGTTGCTGCAGTTGTACGCGACCAAGCAAATTCGCATCGTTCGTTCTCCGGCGGATCAGGCGCGGGCGTTTCAACTTTTTTTGCCAGGAGCGGCGATGGACAAGCAAAACCGCATCCCGATGGACCCGAAGTTTTTGGCGGTGGGCATGCTGCACGGATCCCGGGAAATCGGCGATCCGGACGGGGACTATATCGGACGGACATTGCACAGTATCCCGGTGCTGCTCGACCTGAAGCGTCCGATGTCCAAGGAATTGAACCGTTCCGGGGCAATCGTCATCGTCGGTACGCTCGGCTCGGGAAAGTCGGTGTTGAAGAAGACGTTGTTCTATCACGGGTACAATCAAGGCGGCATCGTTTTTTCCATCGATCCCAAGGATGAGGATAGCTGCTTCGCGCTCATCCCGGATATTCAAAAAAACATGGTGCGGCTCAACTTTTCGGCGGAATCGACAACAAAATTCAATCCGTTCCGAATGTCGAAAAGCGAAGAACGCGCGCACAGCATCGTGTTGGATTTCCTCAGCCTGCTGTTGGAGGGCACTCGGAACGACGAGCGGGCCGACGCCATTATGGAGGCCGTGGAGCGTACGTTCGAGCAGGACAAGCGGGATTTGCATGTGTTCATAACAGAAATGGAGCGGATTGCGAAAGATTCGCCGGTGGATGCGATCCGGGTGGAAGCGCGGCGCTGTGTGAACCGGCTGTTGTCCTATTCGCGAAGTCCGTTCGGCAAATTTATTTTCGCCCATGATGGGGAAGAAAACGCGAATATGAGCGGCGCGCGGTTTATCGTCATTACGCTTGCCGGGTTACCTTTGCCGAAGAAACGAACCGAACGGCTGCAGCAGGCGTTGACGCCGAACGAACGGTTCGGCATCGGCATCATGTATTTGGTCGCGGCACTAGGGCGTGAATATATGTTTCACCGTCCAAGCGATCAACTTAAAATCTTCGGTATTGATGAGAGCTGGATTCTCCGCGCCTTTCCGGAAGGCGCGCTGCTTATCGATGAAATCATCCGGATGGGTCGTTCCTTTCAGGTCGTGCCCTTACTTGCGACCCAAAACCCCGGCGATGTAGCGGACGAGGAGACGAGAAATAATCTCGGCTCCATTTTTTGTTTCCGGACGGAAGATCCTCGTGCGATTGCGGACAATTTGACGCTGCTCGGTTTGGATCGGGGGGACGAGGACATGATTCAGGCATTCCGGGAGCTTAAAGCCGGCGATTGCTATATGAAGGATATCACAGGCCGAATTGGAAGGGTGCATATCGAGCCGACGCCGGATGATTTGCTCACCATTTTTAATACAACGCCGAAAGCCGGCGATATGGAAGGGAGGGAGAACCGTTGAGACGACGATGCTGCTTGGGGCTATTGACGGTGCTGCTCATTGCTGGCCTGATTGTGTTTCAGAGCTCCATTCCTGCCTATGCCGATGCTCCTGAGGATATGTTCGATCAGTTGCTGCCCGGCGAACGCGAAATGGGCATCGAACCGGGAGATCGAACATTAGATTACCGCCAGTATCCGGTCGATAGCTATATCTGGGACTTAGGTTACGATTTGATTGAGTGGTCCGGATGGAAAATGAAGCTGAATGATCCTTTTTCGTTACTGCTTAACTGGATAGCGAACGGACTGTTTATGCTAAATGCGTTTATTACGCGATTGTGTATTTTTCTTATGCAACTGGGGTTTCATACGGATTTGGTCAATGAACAATTGTCGCTGATTTTGCCGGTAATGGACGGCATGCGCACCGGACTATTCAGCAAGTTTTTACCGTGGGCGCTTGTCCTGCTGGCTGCATGGATGGTGAAAGTGGGCTACTGGAACAACCAGACGACAAGATTGACGTCCGGCGTAATCGGCTCGATTGTCGTGCTGGTCGGCACCTACTGGTTTTTCACCAACGCGGGGCAAAGCATTCGCGCGGTATCACAGACGATGGACCAGCTGACGCAGGTGACGATGGGGGCGCTTGCCGCACCGTATCAGCGTGTTACCGGTGAGGAACTGAAGGTGGGACTTGCCGGCGCCGCGGACCAGCAACTGTTGGCCACATCCAACCGGCTTTGGCAGCTGTTTGTTGACCGTCCCTGGTTGATCGGTCAATTCAATCGTCAAGACTCGGACGACGTTCGCATGACTGCCGAGGAAGTCGAAGCCGTTCAGGACCTGGCGGAAGAAGAAGAGGTGACGATCGATGCGCAGGTTGGGGATGAATGGGCGCACTTGATGCGTCAGTATGCGCCTGGTATGGATCAACGGAACATTTTGCGGAAAGTCATGGGCGACGAAAACGTGGATCATGGCGACCATGCGGATACGGCGCTCTTGTTTATGGGCGGTTCGGCGGCCATCCGGTGTTTGGTTGCGGTACTTGCCCTTGTCGCTACGCTGACCCTGCTGCTTTTTGTCGGAACCGTATCTTTCATTCTGGTCTTGGCACAGGAAATGGCGCTGGCCATTCTCATCCTCGCACCGGTGTTGCTGCTCCTCGGCTTGTTTCCGGAGCGCGGCTTTGCTTTTGTCCGCCGTTGGGTAGGTTGGCTGATCGGGACGCTTGGCACGAAAGTAATTTACGGCTTCTATATGGGGTTCACGCTGCTTGTCGCCGATGTGGTGGCGCGCGGCTCCGGTATTTTGATCCTGCAGCAAATCTTTGTGGCGCTACTCTTTTTCTGCGCCTTCCTGTTCCGCAAAAAGATATTAAAACAAATGCTTAGTATCTTCCAGGCCCCAACACCGCATGAGATGTATGACGTTTCAAAACGCGAGATTGTTTACCATGTTGGAGAAGTGAAGCAATCGTGGCAAAAAGCCAAAGGTCGCGCCAAAAAAATCATAAAAAAATTGAAATAAAGGAAGGGGGAGCGGACGATGGAACGACTGGCCGATTGGCTGAAGCGGGAGCTGAAGCTGGATACGGTTCGTTTTGTGGAACGGCAAACGCATGGGCATTTGCTCAGAGGAAACGTACAAGGACGGGACATTGATCTGTTGGTCATATCCTCGGGCCATGTATGGGTGAAGCATCCGGCTGCTCGCTCTTGGAGCACGACGGGGATTTACGTACCGGAGCGGGTTGGATTTTGAAAGGAGGAGGACCGTATGCGTACGAATTTTGACCCGGTGAAGATGGAACGGCTCGCCCGCCGAGATGCGATGATTCGCTTTGTCGTGGAGGATTTGGAGAAGCGAGGGCATAGTCGAAAGAAGGCCTTGGAGCTTGCGTTTAATGGCTATGTGCTCGACGATTCGGCCATGTTCCGAGAGTACGAGAAAGATTAATCTAACTATGTGCCGAAGGTGAAACGGATGGAAACGGGGAGCTTACTTAGAAAGCGAGTCATCTGGTGGATCGTCGGCAGCTTGGGCGTGACCGGCATCGCGGCCCTATTGCTTGGTTTCATTCTTGTTTTTGCTTTGCTCGGGTCGCTGGTCACGACATCGGATGCCTCGAAAATGGCGGGCATTGAGGTACCTGACACTCCCGAATTCGATATTCCTTTATTCCTGCTGCCGATTTACATCCAGGCCGAACAAGAGCACGCCTCCTGGGCGCGGCTTGCGGCCATTCATCAGGTGACAACCGATTTTGGGGCGAAGAAAGCCAAACGAAGCGACACGATCGGAGCCTTAGGATTTCCGCGCTCATTGTGGGAGGGTTATCGCGTGGATGGGGACAGCGACGGGAAGATCGATCCGGATAATCCTTACGATGCGATTTTTTCATTGGCAAATTATTTGCAATTGACCGCCCAGGACCCGGAAGAAGCGCTCGTTGTTTGGTTCGGAAGCAGCAAAGAGGTGGCGTTGGTGTATCGGAAAGAAGCGGAATATGCGGCCCTGCTGTCCAGATCGGGAACGTGGCTATGGCCGTTGGCTGGGTACACGACGATTTCCAGTCCATTTGGTTATCGGGTAGATCCGGTTACGGGAGCGCAGGGAGCATTTCATGCAGGAATCGATATTCCCGCGCCGCGGGGTACACCGGTGTTAGCCGTGCTAAGCGGAACGGTGACGCAAGTCATCCGCGGCAGCACCGGATACGGCAACGCGATTCTGTTGCAACATGCAAACGGTTTGGTCAGTTTGTATGGGCATTTGACGGACATTGGCGTACGTCAACGGCAACAGGTGCTGCAAGGCGAAGTGATTGGATGGGTGGGCAGTACGGGAAAATCAACCGGTCCTCACCTGCATTTGGAAATTCGGGTGAACGGGCAAAAAGTGGATCCACTACCTTACTTCCGGCAATTGGATGAGCCATGAATAAAGAAAGAAGGGGATGACGTGCGAAACATTGAGATCTATGTGATTGAAATGCGCGGTGTGATTCAGATCATCGGTTTGCTGCCGGGCGTCAATTTGTTTGATCTTGGATGCCGGAAAGAGCGGCAACAGGCGGTCCGGCACGCGCTGGATCTGGCACAGTTGCTCGAGGTTCCGGATTATCGGCTGCATATTTTTGGTCAAACGGCAACCACGTTGCTGGCAACAGGCATGGAGGCGTTGCTTTCCTCTGGTTAAAGCCGGGAAGGATCGATGTTTGGTGAATATTGAAGGGAGCGTGAAGCTGTGCTGAAAAGTCCCATCAGGTGGCAAGGCGGCAAATACAGGCTGCGTGAAGAGATTATCCGGCGCTTTCCACCGCATGTCGTTTATGCGGAAGTATTCGGGGGCGGGGGCTGGGTACTCTTTGGCAAGGAAAGATCCAAAGTGGAAGTTTATTCCGATATCAACGCGGAACTGGTCAATTTTTTTCGGGTGATTCAAGAAGATTGGGAAGGGCTTGCCCAACGGTTTGAGTGGGCACTCTATGCCCGTGATGAATTTGAGCGTATCATGAAACGACGGGATCAGGAACGCGACCCGGTTACCCGAGCGTATGATTTTTACTACCGTGTCTACTCGCATTTTGGCGGAAAGTACAACGACGCCGACGATTGGGGGTACACACGAAGCAAGCCGGCATACGATATGTCCAACGTCAAACAAAAATTTAAAGTTGCTCATGAACGGCTGATTGGTGTATATATCGAAAACCGATCTTTTGAAGAGGTACTCGCCCGGTACGATTCGGCGGATACCTTTTTTTATTGCGATCCGCCTTACTTGGGACTCTCCGGTTATCTGTACAAATTCGACGAATCCGATCACCGGAAATTGCGAGAGCTGCTTGGCGGCATCAAGGGCAAGTTCTTGCTCAGCATCAACGATCATCCGACCATTCGGGAGTGGTACGCCCCTTTTGTAATTGAGGGCGTTGAAACCCGTTATTCCATTGCGAAGCAAACGAAAGGACGGCAGCCGGTGAAGGAACTGTTCATTATGAACTATACGCCCAATTTGCAAACGGAGGGATGAACTTGAGAGTTGATGTCCGCGTTTTTAATCGATACCGTAAGCAACCTTTTCTTCCTCATTACGAAATGAATGCGGAAAGACCGCACGAGACTTATGTTTCCGCACCCGTTTTTGTGATTACCGAACAACGACTGGAGGACATCATTGCCCTGGAATCGGATGGACTGATCCGGCAGTATTGCCGTGAGCCTATTCTTATCTTTACAGATCGTAAACGGGTACTTGCCGTTGACCCTCAGGGGTACGATTACGCCCGCTATGTTTGTGTCATCGACTATCGTACCGTGGAATCAATTCTTAAACGGATATAATCCTATGGACAAGATTCAAATTGCAGATCAAGGAAGTATCTTTGCCGTCTTGTTTGTTCAAGACGGGAATCCGCATGAGATGGACAGGCGTAACACATTTGCGGATGCGGAAGAATTTGCGTTCTATTTGGCTGCACGCCTGAAAGTGGACGTCTATTATCGAGACAAAAGACTGGAGCCACGGAGGAAACGGTGATCGATATGGCAAGGAGGTGTTGGAGTTGCGGGTCGCACTATTTCGTCTGAGTCAACGACAGATGTGGGTGGAGCGGCTTCGCCGGTCGGGTTACGAAGTCAAGTTTGTTCATGATCCCGAACGGATCACGTCGGAAATGAGCGTTGTCGTGGTAGATGCCATGGTGGGGAAATGGAAGGACTACGTACGGCTTGTCCAGGGAAGAGAAGTGCCGGTCGTGTTGCTAGTAGAAGACCATAGTGACTGGGGAGAGCAACAAACCGAATCGTTAGGGATTGCCGGAACGGTGACAGCGGAAGAAGAAACGAACGGACTGTTTTCCCGGTTTATACCGGCGGGTGAAACCGAGCTGGAAGCCACGGCTGCCCTTTCGAGCTTGGGAAGAACGCTTGTTTTTCAGACGGAAGAAGCCCCTTTCCTATCAAATACGAAAATGGAGACGGCTGAATCGCAATCTGTATCCATTGATGTTCCGCTCTCGCAGCGAAAAGCACGGCAACGGTTCGAAGTGGAACCATCTCCACCGAAAGCTTTATCCGCCAAGGCTCTCCCAACCCAGGCTCCCCGGGAGATACCTGAGGATGGCACTTTTCCGTACGAACTGCCAGAGACGGACAACCAAACAGAACCAGATAAACCAATGGAAAAGAAGAGCGAGTTTGAAACGGAGGACACTGGAGACGAACCGAAACCGGCCTTCATTTTAAATGAACCTGACCTGACGTCACAAATGTCCAGAATACCTCCTGACTTGCCACCAGTTGTTGCCGTTTATGCTGCGAAAGGCGGCGTGGGAAAAACGACGCTTTTGCTCCATTTGGCCGCTCGATTATCGAAGGAAGGGCTTCGAGCTTGTATTCTCGACTTGGATCCGAACGGCACGGTCGCCACTATCATGCGCATACAGCCGAATAAAACGATTGTCGACCTTGTACGCCGGATCGACGATCCGAAAGCCAGACGGGCCTGTCTTCTTCAAACGAAGGCGGGCTTTTCCATTGTCGCAGCGCCGCTCATGCCAGGGCAATTCCTACTGCAGCCGGAAGAGCTGCGGGCCATCCTCCACTTTTTGAAGGAAGAAACGAATGTTGTGCTGCTTGACCTGCCTGTTTCGTTGGACAGGCTGACCCGACTGGCCTTGGAGCAGGCAGACCAGTTGATGTTGATCACGACGGACGAGCCGGCCAGCCTGTTCAATTTGGATCGGGTGAAGCCGTTACTAACCGGCCTTCGCCCTACACCGGAGTTGTATCTGGTATGGAACCGGCTGAAGGAGCCTGCTCCCAAACTAGATTGGAAAGAACGGCTGCCGTGGCCGATAGTACTGGAGTTGCCGGAAGATCCAACCGTTTACCGGTCCGTGCGAAGCGGGGAGTGGACCTTATCTTCCCCGAGCAGCCCTTATCATGTACAGGTGGGCCGGCTTGTGGATCGGTGGATGGGACGGGAAACGGCGTCGCTTCGTGAAAAACGAGGATGGTTACCTCGGTTGGCGTCACATCTCAAATCAGGAAGGTGAAGAGACGAATGAAGGTCCGAGAAACACAGGTCATTTACCCGGTCAATGGTCGAGGCGGTCTGTATATCCTCATTGAAGGTACGCAAGAGGAGGTATATAAAGGTTCGGCGGATAGAATGGCCATAGAGACGGCGAACCGGAATGGGTGGAAGGGAGCTGGAGAAGCCAGTATCGGCATCCCTACACGGGTCGGCGTTCAGTTGTATACGCGTGCATACTGGTTTCACGAAAAGCAATAGGCGGTTTCACCACGTTGAATGGAGAGGAGAAGGTAGGCGATGTCTTTACTATACCGTTACCGGAAACCGATCGTCATCATTGCGATCGGTTTTAGTTTTGTTTTGCTCCTAGTTTCCACCATATTTGTTCTCCAGCATCAAGCGCAGCAGAAACGGCTGCAACAACAGATGCGGGCTCATTACGAACAACAAATCGAGCAATTGAAAACGAACGAACAACAAGGCAAAACGCGAATCCTGGTGGCTGCAAGGCCGATCCCTGCGGGAAAAACGCTTGGAAATGGGGATATTCAGGCGGTGGAGGTTGTCCATGCCTTGGTGCCTTCGGACAGCTTCAAGGATCCGCAGATGGTGGTCGGAAAGATCGCCAAAATCGATCTGCAGTCGAATACGCCGCTCATCGCTTCCATGCTGTATGAAGAGGGGCCGATCCCAAGGGATTTGCGGATGCAAGAGTTTAATGTCATCCAACTGCCGACCCATTTACAGAAGGATCAGGTGGTCGATGTCCGAATCAACTTTCCGACCGGCGAGGACTATATCGTGTTGTCCAAAAAGAAGGTTCGAGACCTTTCGGGGATGATCGTCCGGCTGGAAATAAACGAGCCGGAAATCTTGATGGCTTCCAGCGCCATCATCGATGCGTATTTGCAAGGGGCCAAGCTGTACGCACTCCCCTACATCGAACCGGGTCTGCAGGAAGCGGCAATCGCCAATTACCCCGCCAACCCGAAAGTGCTTGATCTGATGGACAGGGACCCGAACGTACTGGAAAAGGCCAAGACTGAACTCGCTCGCCAGTTGCGCAGTAGGCTGGATATCAATTTGAAAGCGATGAGCGATGCGGACAAACTACGGGTGGTCAGCGGTAGCGTCACCGTTCAGCAGCAGTTGCAAAACGATCGGATCGTTACTCAACAAGGCAATGCGATGGAGCAATCGGCGCAACAGCAAGCTGCAGGGGTGGAACAAACGGAGCAAGACGGTCTACCACCATCAGACGATAAGCCCGCGTCTACTCCTGAGCCGACAGCGACAGAACCGGCTTCCCATCCGCAGCAGGGTACATCCCAGCCGCTCCCGGAGCCGTCCGCTTCCGACGAACAGCCGACCAACACGGACAAGCTGGACGATATCTTCAACCAGCCGCCGGTATCCTGAAGGAGGTTGTCATGAAAAAAATTGTTTTTCTCGGTGCGCCGGATAAAAGCCATTTGCTGCTCGTGTTGGGTAAACTGCTGGTTGCCGCTGGGCAAAAGGTGCTTATCGTCGATTCAACGATCGCACAATCGATACTTGGGTTTATGACATCTCCGGATGAACGGCAGGCTTCTTTCGTTACCGAATTTGATGGGATGGATATCGCGGCAGGGTTCCTTACGTTCGGCCAATTGGACCGTTTTC
This sequence comes from Paenibacillus timonensis, assembly GCF_022427145.1. Lineage (GTDB taxonomy): Bacteria > Bacillota > Bacilli > Paenibacillales > Paenibacillaceae > Fontibacillus > Fontibacillus timonensis. The sequence continues at coordinate 20,554 of NZ_JAKSXN010000003.1, read as the reverse complement.
TGAAACAAACGGAAACGGAAGGGGAATGGGCGGATTACGATGTGTTCCTGCTCGATACGGATCATACCGAATTTGTGAAAGGAAAAGATCTGCCATCCTATGACCAAAGGGTCTGGTGCAGTAATTTGGAGAAGCTGGCGATGTTGAAAAATGCGGAGTTGATGCGTCGGCTTTGTCTTAACGAATCCATCATTCGGCCGCTGCCGTTTTTTAAGTTGGTAAATCCATTCGTACAGTCGACTATAGCGGAGTCGTACATCGATTCGCATGTGACAACGGAATCTGTGGAGTGGCAGGAACCGGTGTTACGTATCCCGTTCGATGAGCGGGATGTTTCGGCTCGCATCGATCACCAGCATCATAGCCGCATTGAATTAAGAAAACTGTCGCCAGCATACCGACATACGGTCTTTTCTATGGCTAAGCATATATTCGGCCTGGATGAGCGAACGATCAAAGCCGCGTGGAAACGATCAAGGAGGGATTTTCGTGGGTCATAACATCGTATTCTGGAGCCCGGTACCGGGTCAAACGGGCAATACGACGAATCTGATCGCCGTCGCGGCGCTGCTCGGACTTGAATATTCCTCCCGAATCGTGTTATTCGGCCATTTGCAAAGCCGCCGTGCGGCAGTCGAGCAAGCGCTGATCAAGCGAAGCTCCGAAGATCTGCTTGCCTTTGTAGCGGACTCCGGCATCGATGCCTTGGCACGGCTTGCACAAAACGGCAAACTCTCGCCGGAAATGATCCGCGATTACACGTTGCCGCTCCTCCAAGAACGGCTTGATTTGCTGCCCGGTTCGAATAAGGCGGACAAAGCGTTGATCATGGGCGTGAAGGATATGCTTGCACCGCTACTCGATTCGGCCAAGCGCTATTACGACTTGACTTTGATTGACGGTGGCAGCGGTGTCGGGTCCGGTTGGACGCAGTTGCTTCTTCAAAACGCCGATCTTGTCATCGTAAGTTTGAACCAAAACCGTTTTGTATTGGAACGGTTCTTTCGGCATCGGGAGGATTGGCTCAAAGGGAAAAAACTATTGCTTGTTTTGGGGCAGTACGACCGTGATTCCGCGCTAACTGCCAAAAATATGGCACGGAAATATCGGGTGAAGATGCCGATCTATCCGGTCCCACATCAGGCAGGGTTCATGGACGCAGCGCAGGAAGGCCGGGCAATCGATTTTCTGTTTAGAAACCGTAATGTACCGCGCGATCATGCCCATCATGCATTCATGCAGTGCGTACGGGCGCTAGCCCAGGCGATCATCGAACAAGCCGAGTTAAACAAACCGTTTTTCGGCGGCAAGGGGGTGTGAACGATGATCGTTTGGATCAACGGTATCATGATCGTCTTGTTGCTTGGGCTGACCGCTGCGCTGATCTATTTTCGTATGAGCGGGCAGAAAGCGGAAAAGCCGCCGCAGGAACGAGCCTTTACGATTGAGGCGATGACCGCATTTGTAAAGCAGACGTTACACGATCTGACGAGCGGCAACCTGCATGACCTCGGACTATCCGAGGAGGAGTTTCGCCGCCGGAAAAGTAAGCGAGCCGAACTGAAAAAAGCGCTGCGCGGCTGTACATCCGGAGACATCCGGGACAAAGCGTACGTCAAACAATATTTGGCGGATTTACTGGTTCAGCAGTATGGGGTTAATGAAACGAACATCGACCGGGTGATCGCCTTCGACGACCCGTATGAACTTTCATCTCAGGACCAGTTCGAAGTTTTGCTGTACCTGTACAAAAAACGATACCGGTATGATGCGCTCGGGGAGTTGATTCGCAAGTATGAACTGGACCAGCCCAAACTTGGTATTGAAGATGGCCAGACCGAATCGTATCGGATTACCGCCGATGAAATCTACGAGATTTACAAAAAAGAAGCGCGGCGGCTGTACTTCGACGACAAACTTAGCATTGTCGTGCAACGCATTTATCAAATGTACAAGGGCTTTAGTGTCGTGGACGAGATCCGGGATATGAAGATCGACGGCGTGTCGGGAGGCGTATCCGGTTTGCAGCCCTCCGTATGGGAAGGGGAATGGGAGTTCCAGGCCGACTCCTTATTGCGGGAAGTGCCGAAATCTCACGACAGTGTTTGGGTATTTTACAAAGGTAAATCCATTCACTTTAGCTTCCTCTCCTTCGGCTCGGAGCAAGAACTGAAGCGTGTCTGCCAAAATATTTACAAGTACAACTATCCCGGCCAATTGTCGGAGAGCAACGGCTATAAAGTAAACGAGATGGCCGACGGCTCCCGCGTCGTCGTACTGCGTCCCCGGTTCAGCGAATCGTGGGCGTTTTTTGTGCGCAAATTCGATGTGCAAAGCGCCACGCTGGAACAGCTCATCCGGGATCGAAATGCTGAGCTGCCGATCCGGCTCATCCAGTATCTCGTTAAAGGAGCCCGAATTACCGCAATTACCGGTGCGCAGGGCAGCGGGAAAACGACGCTCTTGATGGCGATGGTCCGATACATTCCCGCTACGTACACGATTCGGGTCCAGGAGATGAACTTCGAATTGAACCTGCGGAAAATCTATAAGGACCGCAATATCCTGAGCTTCCGGGAAACCGAGACGATTTCCGGCCAGGAAGGGCTGGATATTCAGAAAAAGACGGATGGTACGGTCAACATTCTCGGCGAGGTGGCCACGGACCCGGTTGCGGCATGGATGATTCAGATGGCACAGGTGGCCTCGCTGTTTACGCTGTTTACCCATCACGCCAAGACGCTCCGCGATCTGGTGTTTTCTTTACGGAACTCGCTGCTGAAAACCGGTGTATTTCAGAACGAAAAAATCGCCGAGCAGCAAGTGATCAGCGTACTTAACTTCGATATCCACTGGAAGCGCGATATGAACGGCCACCGTTACATTGAGCGCATTACCGAATGCGTACCGCTCGATCAGGAGAAGGCGTACCCCGTCCATTTTCGGCAAGGTGAGAAGTTAGAAGACAAGATGGCTGCATTTATGGAAACGGCCGTTGAGTTTTTTCAGCGTTCCACCGACCGGAAGCTGTACGAGGAGCGAAATGTGATTGAATTTCAAAACGGAGCCTATGTGGCGATTCACCCTATATCCGCTCAAAACGCAAACGAGATGCGGGAACAGATGTCGGATGCGGATCGCATAGCCTTTGAGGCTTTTCTAACGGAGAACTGGGGGGAACGGTATGGAATTTAACCAGTTGCTTTCCCTTATCTTTGGCGGGGCGGTCGTGCTGCTTCTAGCCGCGATCCTGCTATTCCAGTGGCTGTCCCGCAAAAATACGGGTGCGGGTTCGATCCGCGAATATGAGGAACTGCGGCTCCCCGGCAAACCGACGAATCGACAAGCGGTTTACAGCATCTTGCAACGCATCTATTTGGCTTGCGAACGGGTTCCGTTGCTTCGTGCTTACCTGAACACGATCCGCAGGCGGCTGATGGTGCTAGAGCGGTACGATGAATGGAAGCTGCGGCTGGAGACGATCAAGATTGCGCTAGCGGCGTGGGGGCTGTTGGCGTTCACTCTGATTCCGCTGATCGGCTTTGTTCGTGATCCGGTAACTTTGATCATGATGGTCACAGGCATTTGGGCCATACATGGCATGCTTGCGGATCTGTTTGTGCATCGTGCGGAAAACCGGCTGCTTCACCATCTTCGCCACTTTATGGCCGATGTGCGGCATCATTACCATCGGCATGAAATGGTGGAGGAAGCGGTCTACGATGCAACGGAAACTGCGCCCTATGAGATGGCGCTGCACGGGCAGGAAGTCTATGAGGTGCTGACCGCCCACGAACCGGACGAGAGGCTGGAACGTTACGAGGAGGTGGCGCCGAATCGCTTTCTGAAAGGGTTGGCTGGGATTTCGCATTTGATTAAGGAATACGGGGACAAGAAACTGCAGACCGGTTCGCTCTACTTGAAGGCGCTTGGCAAACTGACGACCGAACTGAACCTGGAGATTTTGCGGCGGGAGAAGCTTAGCTATTTGCTGCAAGGGTTGACGGCGATTGCGCTTTTTCCGATGTTGTTCACAAGGCCGATTGAAAGCTGGGCCAGCCACTATTTTCCGATGATGGACGAATTTTATGCCGGTAAGCTCGGGTGGATCACGAAAGTGGCTCTTCTACTGGTCATTCTGGTTTCCTATGTATTGCTTCGCAACATGCGGGAGTTGGAGGGCGAAACCAAACCGCGGCGTCGCAAGCCTTGGGAGCAAAAAGCGTACGAACTTCCGTGGATTCGTCGGCTTATCGACCGGATCGTTCCTCATCCCGAGACGCGGGAAGCCACGCGCTGCAAGAGGCTGCTAGCCGAAACAAACTCGCCGCTCCGCTTGGAATGGTTTTGGGTGCAGCGCGCGACAGCTGGCATACTCGCGTTTCTGCTGACACTCGGGCTTTTTGTCACGTTGCATGCAGTCACCAAACACCAACTGTTATATGCACCGGTCAAACCGGATATGATGTTTGGCCGCTTGTCCGCCCGGGAAGAAGCGGAAAGCCGGGAGAAGTCGGTGCTGGATCGCCGGATCATGACGGAAGTGAAGGGGGTGAAAACCGGACTTCCGGAAGCTGTGCGTGCCGCTTTGCGCAGCGACCCGCAGTTACAGTGGGAAGAAGCGGAGCTGTTCGTTGCCGCGCAGCGCATTCTGTCCAAAATGGAAGCTATGAACCAAGAATACTTGAAATGGTGGGAGGTGATGCTGGCGTTGTTTGGGGGCTGGGTCGGCTACTCCGCTCCGGTCGGCGTTCTACAGTTTCGCCGGCGAATGCGGCAGATGGAAATGAAACATGAAGTGGACCAACTCCAGTCGGTGATCGCCATGCTGTCCGAAATGGACCGAATGTCGGTAGAGCACATGCTCGAATGGATGGAGCGCTTTGCCCACATCTTCAAGACACCGATTCAGCATTGCCTGCTTCATTATGAACATGGCGCGGAACAAGCGTTGGAGAATCTGAAAGCGGAAGCCCCGTTTTTGCCGTTTGTTCGCATGGTGGAAAAACTGCAAATGGCGGTCGAACGGATTCCGATCCGGGACGCGTTCGATGACCTGGAATCTGAGCAAACCTACTTGCAGGAACAGCGTAAGCAAGATTACGAACGGCTCTTGGATGCAAAAGCCGGGTGGGGGAAAATGATCGGTTTCGCACCGATGATGGTCCTTATCTTCGGTTATCTTGTTTTTCCGCTCGTCTATGTCAGTCTGTCGCAGATGACCGTCTATTACGAGCAGATTCAGAAAATTCAATAACAGCCTCTAAGGCCGTTTCCGGCTCTTGCATACCGCAAGGGCTTTTTTTTCATTCTCATCAATTTAATGTAGAAGGAGAGGGAACTCCATGTCCAACGCTCAAAAAGCGATCGTCATGGCGGCCGGCATTTTGCTTGCCGTCGCACTGATCACCTTGGCCGTTCTGCTGTTTATTTCCGCGCAGGATTCGACGAAAACGGCACAAAGCAACTTTTCCAATCTTCAGACGGAACTGTCGCAAATGCAGTTTACCGTCTACGACAACACGGTGCTGTCCGGCAGCCAAACCGTCAATGCCATTCGCAAGTTCAGCGGGGAGGACCAGTTTGGTATTCAAATCATCACCGGGAAAAATCCGGCCGGCCAATGGTACGGCAAAGTCATCAATACGGGCGTGTCAATGGATAGCATCACCTACGGAACGGTCATAGGGGCCGCACCCGGTCAGCTTGATCACACGATGGATGAATCCAATGTCAACTACGTGAATCCGAGCGGCAAGTTTAGGGCCCAATTGATCAAGGACAAAAGCAACGTGATCCGCGGCATCATCTTCCGGCAACAGTAAGAACGGACCGGCGAACGGCATGTCTTTGTCCTGAAAGCGCAAAGGCATGTCCGCTTCGCTTTGCGGAAAGGAGGACGGCTCATGGGGCACTCCGTACGAACCATGATGGATATAAGCTTTGCATGTCTTGTATTTGTGATGGCAGCCACCGCCGGGTTGCTCCTGTTTCAAAATGGGGCGACCGCGCTGAATGCGGCCGTTGTTTCAGAGCGAATGCAGGACCGAAATGTTCACCAAACGTTTTTCCCGATAGCCGGGGACGGCAGTGTATCCGGCGCGGAAGTACTGCAATCGCTTGCCCGCATCGGGGACGCTGGGGTGGAAGTCGTTGTGAATGGCGTTTTATATGCAACGACGATGGAGCGAGATGATATCTCAGCATCAAGCATTCGGTTGGATAGCCGGTATCAACCCTCGTACGAACGCGGTCCGGACGGGCAGTTGCGGCGAATTGCCTATGTTTTGCGAGGTGAAGGATGAACAGTCTACTCAAAGTGTTTGCCGTCTTGATCGCAGTTCTTCTATTATATATCTTCCCGGTTTCCGCCGCTTTTGATCAGCAGGATGATGTATCCGAACTGGTGGTCTTGCGGGCAACGACATCGTTTGTCGACGCGGTCCGGGACAAAGGTTATATTTCCCCAGTCATGTACAACGATTTTATCCAGGCAATCCATTTGACGGGAAATACCTTCGACGTTCAGATGGAGCACGGACAAAAGCGGTACAATCCGGTTTATGACGATTCTACGCTTCCGGAAACGTTCCGTGGCGAATACGACGTGCATTACGACACATTTTACAATGCACAAATCTTGAAGGTGCTGTTTCCGAACAGCGCGGAGGGCAAAGACGATCCGGCACGCCGCTACCGGCTGCATGTCGGAGATACGTTCTCCGTTGTCGTAAAAAACACGAACCGGACGAATGGAACTATCCTACATGATTTTTTGAATCATGCGATCAGTCCGAATGAGAAAATCTTCGTTCCGTATGGAGGCATTGTCCGAAATGAAGATGATTAATTGGGCGGTCGTGGGTGTTCTGATCTTATTTCCGTTGTTCGTGATCAATCGTATCGAAACGGACACCCAGCGGCGGGTATTGCTCACCGAACTGCGGTACGATGCAGCGTTGGATACAGCGGTAGATGATGCGGCGCGGGCGCTTTTGATCACTGCCGATCAACAACAGGAAGCACGCTATGAATCGGTCAAACAGGTACGGGTGAACAAGGAGGAAGCGATTGATACGTTTTACCGAACCCTGTACATGAACTTCGGCATTGCCGAAGATACGGTAGCACAAGGCGTTCTTCGCCGTTACATTCCCGCGATCATCGTGATGGATTATAACGGGTTCTGGGTATATGCGGAGGAAGAGTTTCGTAATGCGGCCGGAGAAACGGAAATTCGTCCGGTCTGGGGTGCGAAAAAGCCGTATGCTTATGCCGATAGCCAAGGGAACAGTTTGTCCTTTACGTTGGACGATCACGTCCTTGCCTACGAAGCCGGAAGCGGGACTTGGCGGGAAGGATTTCGATCGGAAATACAGGCGGAGACCACGATTCCTCTCTTGCGGGATGCGGCATTGTTCGAACAGGTGCGTCGCAGCACGATCGTGGACGCCATTCAGAATGAACTGGCATACCGAATCAATCGGCATAATCAATACGTTTCCCGCTACGGCATCTCCTACACGTTTACGCTGCCGACGATCAGTGCCGAAGAATGGAATAACACGATCGACGATATCGGCGTAATGGCGTTTGTGCAAGGGATTCCGATGGGGAGCAAAACGTACAACAATTACGCGCTCGGCGGCAGCCGGGTGTTGAAAAAGCCGGCGATTATCGGCGCGGTGAAAGACGGCAGAAAAGTGTATTACCGCGACACATGCGACTACACTTATCCGGTTGAAGAGACGTTTGCGAGTGAAAAAGAGGCTGCGCGGAACGGATATTGGCCGCTGGAATGCAGCAATAACCATTGAGGTCAAACGATTTTTATCCAAGGGTGGACAGGTTGGCACAGGGATTATAAGATGGAGACGTAACGTCGATTTCTTCCTAATATTCACATTTTTTCTCGAATAAAGGAGTGAACCGGACATGAAAAAATGGGTAAGTATGAGCCTAGCGTTTATAACGTTGTTCGGCCTAGCAGCAGGCAACTCCAGCGCGGCATTCAAAGCGCCGACGTTTGTCAGTGTCGTGATGGATGGCGAAAAAATCTGGTTCCCCGATGCCCAAGCGTTTTCCGATGAGAACAACCGGACGCTCGTTCCGGTTCGCTTCGTCGCCGAAAAGATGAAAGCGAAGGTAGGCTGGGAACCACAAACCAAGACCGTCCCGATTGAACAGGGGGATCAGCGTATCCGCCTGACGATAGGCGAGAACAAGGCGACGGTTAATGGCGAAGACGTGACCTTTGATACGAAGGCGATTATGAGCGGTGGCCGAACCTTTGTCCCGTTGCGCTTTGTCAGCGAGGTACTGGGTGTAGAAGTCAATTGGGATGGGGCGACATCAACCGTTGTGATTTCCACAAAGGAGAAGGAAGCTGGTGCCAAGTACGATGAATGGGGCCGGCTCATTCGCACCACCAACCTGCCGAAAAATGCGCAGGATTACCCGTATATTTTGGCTGACGTGCCCAATGAAATGTATGAGATGAAATATCCGTTTTCCAACCCCGATCCCGAGGAACGGTCGGTCTCGGCCGATATGTATGCGAATTGGCCGGAGTTCAAGAAAGAGAACATCGACATCTGGATGGAGCGGCTTAAAACATTCGGGGCGTTATGGCTCAATGTCGACTATCGTACAATTGACGATACATGGGCCGAAAAGCTGGCCGCAGTCCAATCGGATGGCAATACCGGAAAATTGAAGGCAGCCAAGGAATACGTGGACTGGGTGAAAAAGAACCAGATCGTTCTTGAGGGATACTTGGATCCGGAACCGTCCATGATTTATCAGGATGGATTCGGCGGGTACCATGTGCGATCCAAGTTCAGGGTCAAATTCAATCAATTTAAGCAGCATAAAACACTTATTTATGATACGTGGTTCCCAGGGGAGATGAAGTTGGAGAACGATACGTGGGTTCCAAATGATGCTCCATTTAAAAAGGGAGTTTGGTATGAGGGCTATTCGGATATTGCCTTGGTAACCAATGTTGGCGGGAACTGGGGAAAGACGTTAAAGGTCAGTGCGAATGCAAGCTTGTTCTTTAACCATATTATTCGAGAGGCTGAGTAACGGATGAATAGAGGAATAAAAATCGCTTTGTGCATGCTGCTGGCATGCACTTTTTTATTGTCTTCCTGGCCTTTGATTACTCATGCAGATGTCCCGGACGTTCAATTTAGTAAAGGAAAAATAACGTTCAACATTACCAGTACAACCGCATCATCCGGAATTCGTTTTAAAACCGTCGGTTGGACAGTACGCCGGGAAAGTTCACCATCGTGTACGTATGATTCGCAAGGAAAACACTGTGACCCGACCGGCCCGGGATCGGCGAGGGTCGTAGGGTTGGAACAAACGGGACAGTACCCGCCAAACCCTGCGCCCGGCACTCCCGTCACCACGTTCTTCGAAGTGCCTGAGGCGAAGGTGACAAAAGCGTTAACCGATAACGGCCTCGAAGGCATTAAACAGAACGACCAGCTCTATCTCTATGCGATCATGACCGTTACCCGGAACGGCACTCAGATCGGAGGGCCTTATTATACATTAGATGCGATCAAGAAGGCGCAGCCGTGGGCTCATCCCGACGATCTGGACAATTATTTTGGGATTCCCGTAACCTACGACAGTCCGTCCTTTCCGGTTGATATCGTCTGCAAAACCGAAGCGGGGACGGTCATCACGGACCCATCGTGCACGTTCCGGAAGGGCGAGTTTTTAGCTGGAGAAGAGATTGAGCATACGTTCGCCGAAACCTTGGAATCGAACGGGAAATCGTATGAAATCGTCCGATCGTATGTAGTCTCCAAAAATAATCCCGAGAAAAAACAATATGTTCGGGAAATCGGGCAAGACAATCTGCTTGACCGGCACATTAGCGTATTCATTAGCGGGGCTGATATTGTCGCCGAATATAGAGAGTCAACCTCCTTAGTTACCGTAACCTCTCGGATTGAAGCTCCGACAGAGGTTGCTGGGTCGGTTACCGAAGTGGAAGGGGATTTTATCTTTGAGGCGAAATCGCCAAAATCGTTAAAGTCATATGAAATCACCAGTATTCAGAATGCGGCGCTAACGCAACCGACCGATAAATCCGGAACGCTTACCGGTACATCGGCTACCAAAACGCTTCCGATCAAAATCCCGTTTACTTCGGGAAACAGCGTCACCGTAAAAATAACGGTTGTGGTGAAAGATGTGGACGGCAATATGAGCGATTCCACCTCGAACCACACGGTACGCAAATCGGGAAGTGACGGTGGGCCGACCCCGGGCGATTCAAAGGAAGCAAGCGTCATGGATCCGGAGGTGTCCGCCGTGATTCAAGCCGATGCGCGCGGAGCTGAAAAATTTGATGTTCTTAAGGGCATACCCACATCGGAAAGTCTGTACGTCAACGCTTTGGCGAAGTCGTATTTGTATCGAAATACGTTCTTGGAAATGATCGGGTCAAAATCGTACCCGATTCAAGTGAGTAAGACGTACACGTTGCGGTGGACGGAACGGGTATCCGGTCCCCCGGATGAGAACGGGAATCCGACGACGAGGACGGTATCCCGTTCGGATACTCAAACGGTTACCAAAAATTACACGGTGCAACGAAAATACAGCTTCTGGCTGATTAATCGTCTTGAGGTTTATAGCATTCAAAAAGCCAACTTCACCAATTATGCTCTTCCTTCGGGTGGGGTCATATTGCAACCGGCTGGTTATACACCGCCGTCCGTTTCCGCAGCACACGACGCTTCGTTGAATGCGCATATAACCGATCCCGTTTATTCAAATGTGAGATTGCCCGGAGAGACCATTTCCGGCGGAAGCAGCCGCCCGTCCGTTCCGAATGAGGATTGGAAGTCGGAAGCGGAGGAGGCCGTAGGAAAAATAAAGGTAAAGAACGATTCACTCGTCTTTAATGGAGGGACCATTATGGACAATCGAGTCGTCGAGGAAAAAGCGCCGACTCCCGGAGCGATTCCGGCTCCGACGACAATCGGGCAGAATGTGCTATACGGATCAGGGTACTTGATTGATTCATCGAAAACGAACAAGGCGAATCAGCCAAGTTCGGGCACCATTTCGTACGCCTTAATCAAAGGAATCGGCGGCGGTGAAAACAAGAGCTTTCCGATAAAAGGTATCAACCCGGTGACTGTGCATACGCCGGTGGTGAACTATGCTTCCGTTTCGGACGATCAGGTGCACAACCAGAAAACGAAACCGACGGAAGGGCGTTCCGCGCTTATTTTAGATCGACCGTTTACGGTGACCGTACCGACAAGCGGACAGCACCGGGAGATCAAGGGCTACGGCAATCGGGATTACGCCAAATATATGCGGGACAAGCAGGTATGGTTCCCGTTTGATGTGTATGCTGCGGACCGTAAAACCTTTATACCAAAGGAAACGTGGACATCGATTCCGGTGGCCCAGACCAAGACGACGTTCTATTTACCGGTTTGGGTCGATGAAGGCCAATATGAGGTGCTGTTTCGCACCTTCGCGGAGAACTGCCCTTCCGGATTTACGACGCAGATGAATGCCAATTTGGACCTTTCGCATCATGTGGCTACTCAAGTGGTTCCGGTAGAAGTGATCGGACGGTTGTATGATTTCCGCATAACCGATATCGCTGATTTCCAATGGGAGACCGTATTCCGAAAGCAAAAAGGCAGTGCAACGCCAACCGGGAACGCCTATTGGGTCGGGATGAAGGATATAGATGGTGCGGCTCGCGGCAATAAGCAGCCGTTCACGCTGCCTGTTCGGCAGGGCAGCCATCCGGAGGCCGGGAAGAAGAATGTGGCGGTCAAGACGGGATATCATGTAAAGTTCGAAGTCATGACGAAAGGAAATATGTTCGGCTCAGGCGACGGGATTCGAATTACGCCGACGTTCTATTTTGTAGACCGGCAAGGAAAGAAACGTCAAGAAGTAGACTTGTACTATCACTCTGACACAAAAAAATTTGTCCGGGTTGGTTCGAGCGAGGATGTTGAGCGGCGCAATATCACACTGGATACCCGGTTGCGAAACGTAGCCAAGCATGAACTGATCGACACGGCCGGCTCATTGTGGGCTTTAAACGGCAGTACCGGAACGAAACAATCCTTCATCAATCAATATCTGAAAGGCGCCCAAAAGCCGACCTATGTTGGCGGGTACGATATTATGCTGCTGCCTTCACAGCTCCGGACGTTTGTCGGCAAGATGAACGTACCATCCGGCGTCAACGCAGCGCGCGCGAATGCTTCGGTACAGCACTGGTTCGGCGAGTACAGTATTCCGGCCGCGGCATATGCAGTACCGAAAGGATTCAATCTGGCCGAGTACGGGCGCAAAAACGGACTGAACGACAAGTCACCGATTTTCCTGCGGGACGGATATATCATCGTAAATTTCAACCTGGAAACGATTCGTAACAAGGACCTGAACAACCCGCATCTGCAATACATTCATGGCCCGCTCAATAACCAGTGGCAAATGGAAGGGTTCCAGCGCAGCTTTACCGATCCGTACGGCGTGACGTTCCAACTGAAGGATGGCGACGTGGTGTTTTATCATGCCAATTTGTCTTCCTATGACGATTACGGAACGGGTGGTACCCATTAACCGACGAGGAGGTGCTGCGATGCAAAAACAGGAGTGGGAGGTCACCATTAAGTGGAAGGATGGGACCGAATCCAGGTATGTCTACGAAGGAAAAAAGGAAGATGCGCGTCGCGATGCGTATCTCAGTTCACCCCAAGGAGATATACGGAACGTGACTGTAAAGCCGTATCGTCTTGATTAAACCATGGTTAGGAAAAACGTTTCAGGTCTAATTCTCATTAGTACAAGGAGGAAACCGATGTTTCGTGAAAAAGGAAGCGTTTGGATGGGACGACGATTTGTCGGGGAAGTTGACGGCTACTATGTGGAGGCACAAGTGTTTGACGAGCCGTCCACTTACGGGATTGCATTTGGGCGAATAAGCCGGCTGGACGTGTATCCGGATCGCTCATCCGGATTTCGAAGTAGAATAGCTTGTTACGAGCGAGGCTGGGAGGGCGGCCCGCCGCAAGATCGCCGCATACGCCGGGTAGTTGAGAAGACGGTGGAACACTTTGATCGGAAACAAGTGGACTGGGCGGTAGAAGAGAAACGGTATCGGGAAAGTCGGGAGTGAATCTCTAAAAGAGCGACTTGCCAACCGCGGCGCGTCAGAGTTAAGATCGACACCAGCCTAATGATTAGGAAGGAGAGGTTGGTGTGGAAACATTGCCGGGTTGGCTCATGGCGGTATTTCAAAAGCGTATGGATATTCTGGATCACCGATTCGCGCAGCAGAATCGTCAGACAGAGGAATATAAACGTATTGCGGAACTCCGCGATCAACTTTGTCAGAATTTGTCGAAAGAGCAATTTCAAATTCTGTCCGAGTGGGAAGATTATAAGAACGAACGTGCTTCGGCTGAACGGGAAGCGTGGTACCTTTGCGGTCTTTCCGACGGACTGGGGATGTTCATAAGCATGGAAGAGCTTCCGCCGTTCATTAGGCGGACTTAGCCCATATATTCATCGCTTATCCCGCCAGCGTTCTGGCGGGTATTTTCATGTAATGAAGAGGAACTGCTTGATTTGTTCCGATTTCAAACCCAAGCTTACCTAAGCTAATCCCATTCATTTATAAGCTTAAGTCGGAAAGCCCGCCGTTTGGCGGGTTTTTCATTTTTGTAAGTTTTTAGTTGTTTGCGTAGCGCAACAATCAAACTTCGGCCGTTTCGTACGGCCATATGCCATCAAAGTCTCTTTTGAAAAAGCGATTCCCCTTTTATAATGAAAGGAGAGATGGAGTTTTGCGCAGTGCAGAAATCTTAAGGTATTTAGAAAAAATCAATGAACAACTAAAACAACAGCAGTTACACGGCGAAATTTGCTTATTTGGCGGAGCAGTGATGTGTCTAGTGCTCCAAAGCCGCGACAGTACCAAGGACGTCGACGCCATTTTCGCACCGACGCGCGAATTTTATGCGATCATCAAAAATGTGGCCGATGAGTATCGCTTGCCGGCCGATTGGTTAAACAATGCGGTAAAGGGATTTGTTTCGAGTCGGCATGATGTCCAGCTTTATCGCAGGCTGAGCCACTTGGACATTTTCGCTGCCTCGCCACAATATATGCTGGCCATGAAGTGCTTGGCTGCGCGAACATATGAAAGTAAGGATGTGGACGATATCCGCTTTCTGTTGCAGTATTTGAACATCCGAACGGCAGAACAGGCGCTTTCGGTAGTCGAACAATTTTATCCTCAGCACCGGGTGTTGCCGAGAACAGCCTATCTGTTGGAAGAACTACTAAATCATTAATCGGAAAAGAGGGATGGACATGACAGTGTGGGACATTGCCCGGGAAGCAGCAGCAGATATCGACCAATTCGCCATTCATTGCGGTAATTTTCTCGATGCTTTTTATCGGGCTACGCCTGAACAAAGAAAGCGCATGGTGCAGCGCGAGCCGGAAGCTCATCCTGGCTTTCCAGACTATATGCTCCCGTTCCTGGCGGCCATGACTCATAAGCTTTGCAACGATTATCAACTGGAATGCCCGACTTGGGTTCATCGGAAGCAATATACACTGAGCGAGCCGCACTTCTGGCTTAATGCAACCGGCAATCTCCGGCGTGTTCTTTTGGAAGAAAGCCCAACGGAGTTTAAAATCCGAAATTTGTTTGTGACGGCGAATACGCTGTCTAGAGCATAAGCGGTTTAGACAAAAAATATACTTGCTTGCTCCACTAGTAAGCAAATTACAAGTCATACGGAACAGTTCAGCCGTCCCATCGGGGCGGCTTTTCTATGTCCATAATCGAGTGGCAGGTGTGGATAGAATTAAGTTTACTTGTTCGAAATGCGGAAAAACGATCCAAATCGACCCTGAGATTTTTGTTCGCATATACCAAGGTCACGATCATTGTTTGTCTTGCCGTACAAATAAATTAAGAAACGGGAAGTAAACGTTGGGGTGAGGTGCAGAATGAATCAACATTATGAATGTTTATTGGAAACCGAAGGATATCGTCTTAAAATTTCAGTCTATTCGGATGGTGTATTCTCGGCAGAACGGATGGCGCGGCAACGGGCGGTGCGGCTTCTCAAAGAGAATTACGGGATATGTAGAAACGAAGAGGCTTTTAAGGTCGTGGATGTACAAAAAAAGAGTTCTCCAATTTGAAAGAAATAGTGGGGTGAGCCGGATGAGCAGTAACGTCGTTCCCATGTTGCAAAGTAAAAGTCCGTTTGCCAAGCCGAAACGACGCCGAAATGCGATAACGGAGATGAAATTCGAAAAAGGGACAGAAACCACATTGTCGTGGGATGAGGCGGTTGAACTTTTCATCGCGGCTAAGCGTACGGAAACGGAAGCAGAGCGGACAGTGGAATTTGAACAGGAAAACTTGGACAGCTATCGCAAAATCATGGTAGAGCAAGGAATCGAACCACAGGTGGAGGGATTGACGGTTGATTTCCTTCGAAAGCATTTCGTGGCGTATATGGTGGATGTGAAAAATTATGCGTTGAATACGATTAACAATCGAATCAAGACGATCAAGCGATTTTTTGCTTTTTTACACCGGGAAGGGTGGATTCAGCAGAACCCGGCCGACTTGTTAAAAGTTCGAAGCGGACAAAAGCCGATCATTTATTCATTCACGGAAGAACAAGTCGTGACTTTGCTGGCACAACCGGATATGACGACGTTTACCGGATACCGGGATTATTGCATGCTCTATCTGATGTTAGATACGGGCCTCCGCTTAGGCGAAGTGGTTCGATTAAATCTCATTCAAGTCGATCTCAAACAAGGCTATTTGATCGGTGTGCTGGGCAAAAGCAAACGGCCGCGCGACGTCCCGTTTTGCGATGAAGTGCGCAAAGTATTGCTGAAATATTTGAAAATACGCGGGGAATTGCCAGAGCCTGCTTTATTTGTTACGGTAGATGGCACTCGCTTAAGCGGGAGAACGTTCCAAGAAACGCTGAAAAAATATGGTGAGCAGGCGAGGATCGAAGGGGTCAGAGTCAGTCCCCATACAATGCGTCATACCTTTGCCAAAATGTATATCCTCAATGGCGGCGATCCTTACAGCTTGCAAGAAATTCTCGGCCACACCACGCAGGACATGGTCAAAGTATACGTGAACCTTTGGAAGCCGGAAAAGAAGCTCCAACATATGAAGGCATCTCCGATGCGGAATTTGGGACGGAAAAAGTAATTAAAGTAGTATTCACGGGTTATTTTAAGATCTTGGATAACCAGTATCTATGGCTTCGAGAAGCTACAGAACGTACATTTAAAGGAAATCATCGAGTTGCTGGAATCGCTTAGATTAGTGTAGTATTAAATTAGGTGAAGTATGTTCTTTTTGAAATGAATCTCATGATTATAGATAGAATGACGGAGGGTTTGCATGTGGGGTACTTTTAGTGAACTAGCTACTAAAGAAACTTTTGACCTGTCTCCGATTATTAATAATATTAGAATAGAAGCTAATAAGAAAAATTCAGAGGGTAAACGAAAAAAATATAGCCAATATTTCACTGAGATCAATCTAGCTCAATTTATGGCTCAAATGTTTGATCAGCATTATGACCATTTAAGAATTCTTGATCCAGGTGCTGGAGTTGGGTCATTGACCGCAGCAATAATAGACAAGGTATGTGCCCAAAAGGTCAAGCCTAGAATGATAACTGCTACTTTTTATGAGATTGATTCCAGCATGATTCCTTACTTAAAGCGTTCAATAGAGTTTTTTCAGAAAAAATGCTCAAGTGAAGAAATTCTCTTTAATTATAACATTTATAATCAAGATTTTTTGGAAAGTTGTGTTGGCGAACAGCAAATTGATCGCTTTAACTGCATTATTATGAATCCACCATACAAGAAGTTATCAGGATCCTCAAAAATAAAAAAGGTGTTATCAAACTCAGGGATAGAAGTTGCAAATTTATACACCGCCTTTTTAGCTGTATCAGCTCGCTTCTTGGATGAGTCTGGTACCTTAATTGCAATTACTCCACGCAGTTTTTGTAATGGGACATATTTTAGATCTTTTCGAAAAGATTTTCTTAGTAAAATTAGTTTTGATAGAATTCACATATTCAACTCACGTTCGACCCTATTTAAAGAAGATGATGTATTGCAGGAAAACATTATTCTCTACGGGGGAAGGGAAAAGAGAAGAACATTGTTAACATTACTTCTAGTGATGGATTAGGTAATGATGTGAAAACGAATCTAGTTAGTCATGATTTTATTATCCACCCAGATGATCCAGAGCTTTATGTTAGGTTGCCTCATGATCAACAGGACATTGAGAATGTTAACAAGATGATGACATTATCTCGCAAACTTCCTGATATTGGATTGATGGTTTCTACAGGTAAAATAGTTGACTTTAGAACTACGGATCATTTAAGGGAGCAATTGAATGAAAATAATGTTCCTCTTGTGTATCCTGAAGATTTAAATAATGGCGTTGTATTATGGAATTATAGTAAAGATAAAAAGAAGCTTGTAGAGATAAATGAATTTACAAAAAAAACTTTAATTAAATCTAACTTTTATATAGTGGTCAGAAGGTTTACTTCAAAAGAAGAGAAGAAGAGAGTAGTAGCAGCATTCTATGATCCAAGAGTAATGCCATATGAATTGATAGGTTTTGAAAATCACTTAAATTATTTTCATGATAATGGAAAGGGATTAAGTATTAATCTTGCGAAAGGGCTATTAATTTACTTAAGTTCGTCACATGTCGATATTTACTTCAGGCAATTTAGTGGTTTAACACAAGTGAATGCGAATGATCTGAGGAATTTATATTATCCCTCCAAGGAACAGTTAATCAAACTCGGTAATTATATGAAGCAAAATTTACCTGAACAACGATTTATTGATAAGTATGTTGATGATGTTTGTTTTAATAATGACTAGGATAAAAGAACCACTTGTACAGTGTGGTTCTTTTTTTATTGTAGGGAGGATATGGTAATATGACTGTAGAAGTAGTTATACAAACAATAGCGCGGGAGAAAAAATGCTATGGAGAAAAAGCTGATTAACTTTAAAGTGAATGCAAGACATATTGGTCAACTAGGAAGAGAACTGGTTACTGACTATAGTACAGCTTTGGTCGAGATTGTAAAAAATTCTTATGACGCTGATGCAGAAGGCGTTAAAGTCATATTTGAAAATGTTAGCTCTTCGAAAAGCAAATTAATTATTGTTGATAATGGTTCTGGAATGACAAGAACTGATGTTGAAAATAAATGGACGGTAATTGGAACCAATAATAAACTAAGGGCCGTAAGAAGCCCAGGTGGAAGAAAGTATGCTGGAAAGAAAGGAATCGGCAGATTTGCAGTAGAAAGACTCGCAGAAAGAATCGCTATTTATTCGTTTCCCGAAAATGAGCCCCCGTTTAAGTTCACGTTGAATTGGAACAAGTACGAGCAAATTGATGTTACAGGTTTCATGCAGAGAGTAAAACTTTTGAAATTTAATCCAGGTGATGTTGAAAGTGCTAAGTATCTCGCTAGTCAAGTAGAATATTTACTTAATAGCGAAAGTGTCAGTCAGCAACATAAAAATGAAATTCAATACGAAATCTTTCAGCAAATTTTTTTTGATTATATGTTTTTCTTGAACAACAAAAAAATAGATGAAGCTGCAAGTAAATTAATACCGATTTTAGAACTCTATCAGGATGAAGAAGTGCGGATTCAAGATGTTTACCATGAATTGAGTAGTTTAACGGATGAAGAAAAATTAAATTTTAATTATATTGAGGAGTTAATAATCCAGATCGAATCAAAAAAAGAGAAGAGATCGGGTATTGTTATGGTTTTAGAAGGTCTAAGAGATATATGGAGAGAGAGAGACATAAAAAAAATACAGAAAGAATTGCGAGTACTGGTCGCTCCAAATTTTTTAAATGAGAATCCGTTTAAACCGATTTTGTCATGTAACGAATATAATATACAAGAAGAATACATTGTAAATGATATTCTGAGCCTTCATTTTGCCAAAGTTGATGCCACACTACTCAAAAATGGTTCTGAGATAAATTTGGCCTATAAGGAGAATCAGGGTAACATCGATCGAGCAGTAACAATACATTGTGATGAACCTCTTAAATGTGGTGATGTCAAACTAGAACTTTTCTATTTCTTAAGAGATTCAAAGTACCTTTCGAACAACGAACTCAATGTTTCTCATGCAAGGGAAATATTAGACCAATACTGTGGAATCAAAATATATCGAGATGGGTTTCATGTGAAACCTTACGGAGATATTGGGAATGATTGGTTGTTTTTAGATCAGTCAAAAGTCAAAGATACTCACAGTTATTTGGTAAGTAATAATCAGGTAATTGGGATCGTAGAACTGAGCGAGGACAAAAACCCCTTGTTAATCGATTCTACTGATAGAGAAGGGATTATTGAAAATGAAGCATTCGAAGATTTACGAAAATTTATTTTGCGTTGTACGGATTTTATAAGCGAAATTAGACGTGAAGAGTTACTTGCAAAAGAAAACAAAAAGAAATTAGCGCAGATTGAGGAAGTCCAAAGGATTGAAGATGAGAAGAAAAAGATTGAAGAAGAGCAGAGGGCCAAAGCTCATGAAGAAAGAATGAAAATTATTAATGAGCAGATGAACAATGCACTCTTTTTAAATGATACAGATATGAAAGGAACCTTTGAAAATATCACAAGAGAATTAAAAGAGGTAACTAATCAACAAGTCTTATTTTATAAAGAACGCCTAGAGGAAGAACGTAGAAAAAACGAAGCCAATGATAAAGAAAAAAAGGAGCTATATGAAGAAGAACTAGATATTAAAGATAGAGAACTTAGTTTGTATAGAAACTTAGCTACACTGGGGATGCTGACAGGAGCTTTTGGACATGAAACTTCAGATATCATAAACAGACTGAACGCGAATATTAATTTTACAAAAATGAAGTTCCCTAAAGATCTGCTAGAGTCCAATACCAAAATCAGTCAGGCTTTCAGTACTATGGATGATGACTTACAAAGAATTAGCGGTTACAGCAAGCTTATTGTGAATTTTGTTCAGAAAAAGAATAGAGAGAACTTTGACTATTTGAATTTTCGAGAAGTTATTATGGGAGTCGTGGAAACATATAGTACCACTTTATCAGCCCAAAAAATAGATGTTGTTAGAGATCTGGAGGAAGTTATCTCGGATTTCAAAATGTATAAAATTGATTTGGAAAGTATAGTCATTAATATGTTAACAAATTCTTTTGAGGCCCTTAAAAGGACTGCAGAAAAGAAGATATTTATTTCATGTCGGGAAGAAGAGGATCATATAAAAGTTATCTTTCAAGATAATGGATCAGGGATTCCACAAGAACTCAACCCCAATATCTTCTCTCCATTTTTTACTACAAAGGATAATGGTGTCGGCCTAGGTTTGAGTATCGTAAGAGATATTGTTGTGAAGTACAACGGTAGTATAGAATCCTATAATT
>NZ_JAKSXN010000029.1 GCF_022427145.1 Paenibacillus timonensis | reverse complement strand
CGTATGGCACCGATGAGATTTTCGTTATGGGTCAAGACGCTAGATGATACCTCAAAGTTCCATAAATCGATGTAAACACGCGAGATAATATGCAAAGCTAAGTCTACAAAAGCATTGTAGGGCAGGACTCCGGATTTAGGGGGCCTAACCGTTTTTGCAGGAATTCCCAAAAAATTGGGCTTAGGGCTTGGAAAACCTGCACTTTTGCAGGTTTTCTCCCTTCCGTCGCCCCCGGCGTCCCAAGATTCGATGCCGAACCCGCTCCCTCGAAACCGCTTCGTGATCAAAGGCCGGATTTTTGAACTTCCTTACTTGATGCCGGTCATTTTGATGCCTTCGACGAGGTACCGCTGCGCCACAAAGAACAACAGCAGCGTCGGCAGCGCGGCGATCACCGCGGCGGCCAGCACCACGTTCCACGGCGTGTAATACCCGCCGCCGACGAGGTTCGCGAGCTGCTGCTGCACCACCCACAGCGATTCGCGCTGCGTGATGATCAGCGGCCACAAATACGCGTTCCAATTGGCGACGAAAAACCCGATCGTCAGCGGAATAATGATCGAACGCGACAACGGCAGCGCGATCCGGAAGAACGTTCCGGCCACCGACAAGCCTTCGATATAAGCCGCTTCCTCCAGTTCCTTCGGAAAATCGCAGAAAAACTGCCGGAACAGGAAAATCCCGTAAGCATTAAAAATCGACGGTATGATCAGTCCGGCATAAGAGTCCAGCATGCCGAAACTTTTCGTAATCAGGTAGAGCGGGATCGTAATTACCGCAAACGGTACCATCAGCGTGCTTAACATCCAGGCGAAAATGTACTTCCGCCCAGGGAACCGCAAGCGGGCCAAAGCGTATCCCGACATCGCATGAAACATCATGGCGACGACGGTGACGGTGATGCTGACGATCAGCGAGTTGCCGATCGAACGCAGCAAATGCGTCGTTTGGATCGCTTCGGTAAAATTGCTCCACGCCAGTTCCATGGGAACCCACGTCACGTCGAGCACATTCTCCTCCGACCGCAAGGAGCTTATCACGAGCAGGTAAATCGGGAACACCATCACCAGCCCCAGCAGGACGGCGATCAGATTCTGCGGCATTCGCTTCCATGTTCTCACTTGGGGTCACCTCCTTAATCTTTGGCGGAAAACAGCTTCATCTGGACGAGGGACAAACAGAAGATAAGCAGGAACAGGACGAATGCCAGCGCCGACGAGTATCCCATGTTCAATAGCTGAAAGCCTTGCTTGAAAATATAGACGACGCTCACCTCCGTGCTGTTCGCCGGTCCGCC
Organism: Paenibacillus timonensis; assembly: GCF_022427145.1. Taxonomy (GTDB): domain Bacteria; phylum Bacillota; class Bacilli; order Paenibacillales; family Paenibacillaceae; genus Fontibacillus; species Fontibacillus timonensis. The sequence goes on along the minus strand of NZ_JAKSXN010000029.1, from coordinate 64,314 downwards.
TTTGGTCATGACCATGATTTGGTCGAAGACCTGGAACGAGCCGATCGTCGTCACGACGAGGATAAACGTATTGGTTTCTTTGAGCAGCGGAAACGTAATGCTCCGGAAAATCTGCCAGCGCGAAGCCCCGTCGATCGTGGCGGCTTCGTAATAATCCTTGGGGATTTCCTTGATCGCCGACAGGAAAATAATCATGTTATAGCCGACGTTGATCCACAGCAACACCGCGACGATACTGTACAACGCCTGGGAGGTCGAGCCGAGAAATTGCTGCGGCTGACCGCCGAAAAACGCCAGGATCTCGTTGACGATCCCGTTACGGGGATCGAGCATGTACATGCCGATGATCGCTGAGATGACCGACGTGATCGCAAACGGTATCAGGAACATCGTCCGCACGGGGGAAACGATTTTTCCTTTCAACGCGTTCAGCATCACCGCCGAACCGAGCGATAGACAAAACAGCAGCGGTACGTAGACGACGGTGAACTGCAGCGTTTTTCCGACGGAGTGCCACCAGTCCGCATCTTTGGACAAGCTGACGTAGTTGTCAAAGCCGATGAACTTCATCGGATTCAACGCGTCCCAATCATGCAAGCTGACGTAGAATGCGTAAACGATCGGTAAAAAAACGAAGATGAACAAGCCCAGCAGATCGGGCAACAAAAAACAGTAGGCCGTGATTCTTTCCTGCCATAATCTTGTACGCCATTTGCGCGGAATCACTTCAACCCCTCCTCCAAAGAGATTCGGGGGAGGCGGGCGACCCGTAAGCAACGTCCGCCATCCCCCAATCCGACTTATGCCTTGTATCTTTACTTCATCGCTTCATTGATTTTGGCGTCGGCGTCTTTGGCGGCTTCCGCCCCTGTTTTGTTGCCGAACATGACTTGCGTCATCGCATCGCCGATCGCTTCGACGACGTCGGGGTTATACACCGGTTCCGGAATGGCCGATTCGTAAATTTCGTTCGTGAACACTTGGCGCAAGCCTTTGTTGTAAATTTCCTTGCCGGCTTCCACCACCGATTGGCGGGCAGGGTAAGCGAACTTCGTTTCCGTCGCCCATTTCAGCGGACGGGACGTGTCGGCGTCGGCAAAGGCCCACATGACGAATTTGGCGGCTTCCTCCAGGTTTTTGCTCTTGGCGTTTACGGCGAACTTCCAGCCTCCGGCCGTCGTTACCGCTTTGCCTCCGTCGGGAATCGGCAACGGAGCGAGCTTGATCGGTACGTCGCCGTAGACTTCCTCGATCCGGCTGACCGCCCAGGTGCCGCAAATTTGCATGGCCGCCGTCTTTTTGCCCAGGTTATCGATCTCCCAAGGACCGTACTGCAGCTTGGAAGGCGACAGTTTCTCCTGGAAGAACGTGCCCCAGAAATCGAGCGCCTTCGCCGTCTCCGGCGAATTGAACGCCGACGTCTTGCCGTCGTCCGCCAACACCTTGCCGCCGGCTTGCCACAGGAACGGATAGAAGTTGAAATTGAAGTAAGCGCCTTTATCTGGCGGAAGCACAAGACCGGCCACTTTGCCCGTCGTCAGCTTGCGGGCGGCTTCCAGCAGCTCATCCCACGTTTTCGGCACTTCGACTCCGGCTTGTTTGAGCATGTCTTCGTTGTAGTAAAGGCCCAGAAGCTCCATCTCGTAAGGCAACGCCAAAATTTGGCCGTCCACCGTTACCGCATCCAGCGCGGAAGGAAGGAAGTCTTCTTTGACCCCTTCCGGAAAATACGGCGACAAATCGGCCAGATACCCGGAGTTGGAGAATTTCATGAAGTCGCCAGGGCTGATCATGTAAATGTCGGGACCATTGCCGCCGGAAAAAGCGATCGGCAGTTTCGTCGAGGTGTAATCGGCCTGGTTGTAGGTGGAGTATTCGATTTCCACGTTCGATTGCGATTCGTTGTACGCTTTGACGAGATCTTCGAAATACTTCTGCTCGGCTTCGGTGTGCATATCCCAGAACTGCAGCTTGACCTTTTCCTTCGTCCCCCCGCCGTTTGCGGCCGGGGCTCCGTTCGAATCGGCGTTATTCGCCTGATTGTTCGAACCGTTCGAGCCGCAGCCGGCCAGGAGAAGGAGCAAAAGCGCCATGAGAGCGGGCAAAACGATCTTCCAACGAGTCTTCTTCATCTCTTATGAATCCCCTTTCATTTGTGGTCGACTTCAGTATAGTCGCCGGGGATTCATGCTCGTAACGGGAAATAATTTCGGAGGGTGGATTATTTTTCGTTGTCCGTCAGGTAATCGGTAATTTGCCGATAGGTGCTGGCAGCAAGATCATCAGGCAGCGCTCCGCCGTACAGCAAACGCTGGAGCGAGTCGGTGAAAATACCGCTGATTTCCGCCGGATATTGCGGTTCTTGCCGCTCCGTCCCGTAGATCTGCTCCGTGAAAACCTGGCGCAAGCCTTTTTGGTACAATTCGCCGCCCGCTTCCATGACCGATTTGCGCGGGGAATAGGCAAACTTCACCTCGCTGACCCACTTCAGCGGGAGCTCCGGTTTGCCGGCAAACGCCCACATCACGAATTTCTTGGCTTCGTCCGCGTTTTTGCTGAAATGGTTCACGCCGATCTTCCACCCGCCGGCGATCGTGACCGGCTGTCCGCCGTCAGGCATGGGAAGCGGAACGACGCCGATCGGTTTGTCGGCGTAAATCGTCTCCAGCATGCGGATATTCCAGGTGCCGCTGACTTGCATGGCCGTTTCGCCGCTGGCCAGGATGCCGATATCGGTCGTCGGGCGGGACGGGTGCATATTCAGCAGTCCCTGATCCGTCATACCGCGGAAAAACCGGAACATCTTGTCGGCGCCAGGAGCATCCAATCCCGAGGTCCGCCCGTCTTCGGACACCAAATCCGCCCCGGTCTGCCACAAAAAAGGGAGCCAGGCGAAATTTTGATAAACGCTTTTGAACGTTTCCATCGTCAGCCCGCTGACACCCGGCGCTTTCAACACTTGGGCTGCCTTTTCCAATTCCGCCCAGGTCGACGGCGGCCGAATTCCCTTCTCGCGGAACATCGCCTCGTTGTAGTACAATCCCAGCAGTTCCGTTTCGAACGGCACCGCGTAAATCTGCCCGCCCAGCGTCACCGATTCCAGCGCCGCATCGTTGAAATCCCGCCGGATCTCCGGCGTGAATTCCGCGGTGAGCGGCTCCAGAATCCCCGCATTCTCGAACCGCCGGATCGTCCCCGGGGATACGAAAAATACGTCCGGCCCATGTCCCGAAGCAAACGAAGCCAGCAGCTTGCTGTCAGTGAAGTAGTCGTCGCTCGAGATAAAGTCGACCTGGATTTCCACGTTCGGATGCTCCCGCGTATATTGCTCGCCCAGCCATTTCCAGAACTCAAACTCCTGGCCGGTATGAAAGCTCAGCAGATGCAGGACGATCCGGTCCGGGTCGGCCTGCGTGATTTGCGGATGCTCCAGCAAAACATCGAGGTCGCCGCGTTCCGCCGGAGGCTGCGGCGACGGCCGGCAAGCGGCAAGCAGCAGCGTTACGGCCATGACCGGCAGCAGCCAACGCCAAATCGCTCTACTTCTCATCGTCCTCGTCCTTCCGGTAGAAAAATTGCCGATACTCCCCCGGCGTCACGCCCTCCGTCTTTTTGAACAGCCTCGAGAAGTACTTTACGTCTTGGTACCCGACCATCTCCGAGATGTTGTACAACTTCAGATCCGGGTCCATCATCAGGTTCTTCGCCTTATCCATCCGGAACTGGGTCAAATACTCGATAAACGACATCCCCATCTCCTGCTTGAAAAACGAACTGAAATAACTGCTGCTCATGCCCGCCTTGCCGGCCACGTCGTTCAGCGAAATATCCTGCATGTAGTGGCGATGGATAAAGCCGACCGCCGTTTCCAGCGTCCGGTTGTGCTTCTGCTGCTTTTTCCATTCCGCCTTGTCGATTGCCGCCTCCGTCAGCTCATCGACGAACCGGATAAACTCGTCGGCGGAGAAATTCACCTGAAACCATTCGTAAGGCTTAAGCTCGTCTTGGAAGACCAGGGCGGTGATTCTCTGCTCGTGCACATAGCGAACGACGGAGGACAACAACTGCAGGCAATACCCGTGAAAGACCGGGTAAACGACGTTTTGCTCCAGCACCGTGCCGACGAAGCGGCGCAGCGTCTCCCGCACCCGCGCGCCGTCGCCTTCGCGAAGCGCCAGCACGAGCGCCTCGTCCAGTTCGCTCGGATAGCCGGGGGCGTGCCCGTTCCCTTCCATGTTCGCCAATTCCCCATGCTCATGCACGAGACCGCTCCCGTAAATCCAACGGTTCAACAGCGCTTCGCGCGCTTCGGCAAAGGCTTGAGGCAGCTCGGCGAAATCGCCCGTGCGGCCGCTGATCCCCACCGAAATGGAGATGTGCACCCAACGGCGAACTTCATAAATCATCGATTCATAAACGTCCCTCGGGCAAGGCCCGCCGAGCAGCAGAAAATAGATTTGCGACGCGCTCGCAAACAAGAAACGGCTGCCCAGATCCTCCCGGTTCTGCAGAATTTCGTACGCGACATTCCGTACGGCAAACACCACCAGCTGACGGTCTCCCCATTGGTCCTCGGTCACCAGCTCGTCGAAATCCTCGATATCGATCGCGATGACGTGATAATTCTTCACGGCCTCGGGAAGTTGGCCGCGCAGCCGGTCAAGATGGTCGGCGGAGTCCTCGATGCCTAGCAGCCAATCCTTCCACAGCTTGGCGTAATGGAAATCGGCGGATATCGCCGAGGCGCCAGTAGCCGGCTTGCGGATTTCTTTCTTCAACCGTCCGAGCAAATCGCGAACCTCGTCCGGTTTCAGCGGCTTGAGCAAATAGTCGAATGCCCCGAACCGAATGGCGGTTTTGGCGTATTCGAAATAGCCGTACCCCGACAAAATAACGACCTGAACCGGATATTCCCGCAGCACGTTCAGCAAATCCAAACCGTTCATGTTCGGCATACGGATATCGGTAATCACGAGATCGGGCATATCCCTGCGCACCAGTTCCAACGCTTCGTTTCCGTTCTTGGCTTGGCCCACGACCGTCCATTCGGCGTCCAGGGCGGGAATCAGCTTGGTGAGTCCGCTGCGGACCTTCGGCTCATCGTCAACGATCAATGCTTTATACATGTCATATCCCCCTGTTTGATTGATCTAGGTTTCGCCTTATCAAGCGTCTGCCTCTTCAAGCGATTGCCGGAATGACGATCGTAATCGTCGTTCCTTCCCCGTAAACGGAGTTGACCTGCACACCGAACTCCGGCCCGTACTCCAGCTTCAGGCGGTCGTTCAGGTTATACATCCCGATGCCGTGCACCAGCCGGTCGCGAATCATCTGCAGCTTCTCCTCGGGAATCCCGCTTCCGTTATCCTGGATGCGGATCACGATGGCCCGGCCGTCCTCTTGCATCGCCATCGACACGTCGATGCGTCCGCCCGCTTCCATCTCCTCCATCCCGTGCAAAATGGAGTTTTCCAGATAGGGCTGCAGCAGCAGGCGCGGCACTTTATAGCCGTAAATGGACGGGTCGACGTCGAACCCGATCTCGAATCGTTCCTCGAACCTCATCTCTTGCAAATAGGCGTAATTCCTTGCCCATTTCAATTCCTCTTCGATCGTGACGAGCGGAGCGCCTGGCCGGATCGCGTAACGCATGATGTCGCTCAGCGACGTGATCATGCCGCTGATCTCCGGCTGTTCCTTTTCGATCGCGATCCAGTTCATCGCGTCCAGCGTGTTGTAGACGAAGTGGGGATTAATCTGCGCTTGCAGCGCTTTGACCTCCGCTTCTTTTTCCTGCTCGGAGATGACCTTCACTTCGTGGATCAAGTCGTTGATCCGGCTGCTCATGCTGTTGAAGGAGCTTTGCAGCAACCCGATTTCGTCCTCCGACTGCGCCTGCAGGCGATATTCGAAGTTATCTTTCTGGATCCGTTTCATCGCCACCGCCATCTGGCGGATCGGTTTGGTGATGTAGTGGGTCGTCAACCAGGCCAGCAGCACGAACAACAACGCGAAGACGCATAACGTAACGATAAAAAACCGCTTCAGCGAACCCGATGCCTGCAAGGCGTCGGACTGCGGCATCAGCGAGAAATAATACCAGCCGTTGTAATCGGAGCGCTCCATGCCGATGCGGTAAGGCTTCCCGTTCAAGTCCATCCGGGACAACGCGTCTCCGCTTGCGACCATCTCCTTGAAAAAGGGCTGATTCGCCAGATTGAGCCGGTAGGCCTCGTCGTTGCCATGCCACACGAGGTTCCCGTCGCCGTCGGCGATCATAATGACGCCCTGCGGACTCACGCTGACGCCTTTCACGATGCGATCCAGCGCGGAGATTTTGACGTTCATCATCAGCACGCCGATATTTTGCAAGGAATCCGTCACGTCTTTTACCAGCATGCCTGCCGGGATGTAGTAAGTCGAATAGTTGAAATAATTGTTCGCGGGCATTTCATACGTCGGCAACCACGTTATTTGCCCCGCCCTCCCCTCGATGGCCCTCGTCCATTCGGGATGCCGCGCCAAGATAGGCCGAAACACGCCGGAGCCTTTGATGTCGGCGAAATACATTGCCCCGTTCCTTGCGAGCAGGTAAATCGAATCGATATCCTCTTTGCCGCGCAGCGAATCGCGAAGAAACCGATTGACCGTATCCTCGGCGTTCGCCTGGGCCCCTTTCGCGTCTCGGCCGTCCATTCGGCTAAGCTGCTCGATCAACGGGCCGTTGTCGTAAATCGTGAGCATGCGGTTTTCAATCTCCGACAGCAGCTGGTCGACGTTGCTTCGGACCAGATGAAGCGACTGCAGCGCTTCGCGGTCGGCGCGCTCGGCAGCGAAATTGCTGGAGCTCCGGTAGAAAATAAATCCGGCAAACACGAGCGGCGTCAAAATAAACAGCACAAGCATCAGCATCAGCTTGTTCCGGAGTTTGGCGTTTTTGAGCCTAGTCCACATCAGGGCGTTTCTCCTCCAGTCATAAAGCGCTTACATGTTGGGAATTCCAAATTGTGGGATCGATTGCAGATCTCTAACCAAAGTATACGGCCCCGTTTCCGTTTCGGCAAAAGAAATCGCATTCATCCCTGAAATTCCCTGTTTCGCCCGCCCCGCCCCAGCCTCAAATGTCCAATTCCGGATGATGCGCTTTGATCCGCAAGTAACTTTCCGCCGCGGCCCCGTTGCCCCAATCGAAAATCGTAAACTCGCCCATCCCGGTTCCCCGCTCGTTCACCTCCCCTCCATGGCCGTAGTTTTCCATCATAAAACCGTAATCCCGCTCTCCGAAAAAAGGAAACGCCTCTTCCCATTGCGCTTTCGTCTTCGGATTTTCCGGGCAATACATCATGACGAAGGAGGCCTTGAGCGCGGCCAGCCCGCGCTCGAGATATTCGGTCCTGCCCAGCTCGCGGCCGTACTCAAGAATCAGTTCGGCGAACAGGCTTTGCCGGGAATCGTTCCATTCGCCGTCGGCGTTCATGACTCCGAATCCTCCCAAAACATCGACATACAGATAGGGAGGCTGCCAGGAGGCTTGTGTCATCAGCATTTCGTCCAGGCAACGTTCTCCGATCGCTAAGTAATGCGGTTCCCCGGTACGCCGAAAGCATTCGAGAAACGCCTCCGCCGCCCAAAACATCGATAAATTGCACTGTTTATACATGTTGTTGCGCGTATACTTCCGCCCGACATGATCCTTGCCGCCAAACCCCGAGCAGGACCAGTACGTTTCGAAATCTTCCCAGCGGCCCTCGGGCACCACCTCCGCCGCGACCGCCTTCGCCGCCTGCAGCGCAGCTTGAGTATAACGGGCCTGGCCGGTCATTACGCCAAGCTGGAGCAAAAACGTGACGGACACCGCCGTTTCCGGCGAATCCCGCAGCGCTTCGAGCGGTTCCAGGGTATGCCAATCCAGCCAAGCCGGGAAAAAACCCTGCGCATCCTGAATCGCGATCAACGCGTCCCCGTAACGAACCGCATAAGCCAACAACCGCGGGTCCCGCTCCAGCTCCCCGTACCACCGGAGCATCCATAACGCCGTCCAGCTCATATCGGCGATATGATAAGGCGCCTCTTTGATCCGTCGGTCCGGCAGCGGATTGCGGTCGGAATTCCCCCAATACGCGGTGTCCCATCCTTTGGAGCGATGGACGAGCGCATCCCCAAGTTGAACCTGCTCCATCTGCGTAGCGATCACCGACGGAAAAAAGCCGCTGCGCTGCGGGGCGGACAACGCCAGCTCCTTCATCAACCTTGCCCGTCGTAGTAGGTTCGGATCGTCCTGTTGCCTGCCGTATCGGAACACGCCCGCTGCCGAGCGAAGCGAGCTGAACCACGCCTGATTCCAGATGGAGCGGGTCTCCCGCTCGCTTACCGGTCCGGGGTAGTTCGGGCTTTGCGTGACGTTGACGATGAACGCCGGGGCCCCTACCCGAATCCCGTTCCAATCAAACTCCTGCCACACCGGCCGTTCCCAATGCTCGAACGCCCAGCGATACGCGTACCGGACGAACGGTTCCAGCGGAGCGGTTAAGGGGGCCCCGGTCCGATAGAGCGGCGCCCCCCACCGTTCCCAAAGGAAACGCAGAACCGGGCGCCACGGGTTGGCCAGCGCTTCCGGCGCATCGCTGACCATCAGGTAAAAGCCAACCTTCACGCGGCCAGCGGCGTACCTTGCGCCGGGCATTTTTTCGTAAAGCACGTGTTCCTTTACCCGGCTTTCGCCCATGCCCAGCGCAAGCTCGTTCCGGGAAGCGTCATTATCCACATACCAGCGGACCTGCGTCCCTTCCCCCAGCACGTCGAGGTCGGGAATCAGCGCCAACATCCGCCGGTCATCCCGGACGATCAAGGCCGGGGAGCGGAAGCTGTGCTGATCGATCACATGGCGGTCGGTCGGGGTCAAATGGGGCGCCCAATGGAAAGAGGGGGCAAAGGCCGGTACGACCTTCACCCTCCAATCATCCTGCCGGACCGGACGATCCAGGCGAAACGTCAGCCTAAAATGGTACACGCCGGGTTCCGGCTCGCTGCCTTGCACCTCCGGCTCCGTACCTCCGATGAAATCGTACGCAATCGACGCGGCGAATTCCGACAGGTCCGGGCCGGGCGAAATGCTCCCTAGCATGTCATTCCCTCCTTGGATTCGCTTAAATGACTTCCAGCCCGTCGTTATCCGGCAGCTGCGGGTAAGCCGCATGCGGCTCCGATTGATACCAGTAGCTGACGGAGGCGATGTCGTCCTGCAGCGGCAAATACCGGCCGCCGGACCGCCAGCCGAGCGCCTGGATTGTGACGCGCAGGTCACTTTCGAACCGAATCGGGTCCATCACGTGCCAGCGGTACATGCCGAAGCGCTGCTGGCTCCGGTATAAGCCGTCCGGCTTGATGATCTGATGGAGACCTAAGTAAGCCGTGGAAAAGGAGGCGTATTCTCCTTTCGGCTGCTCGAAGTTCCACGCTCCTCCGAAATAATCTTCCGTGCCCGTGCCGCAAATGGTCGGATAATCCTGATCCCCGTCCATGTAGAACTTGATTTCCCCTTCGCCCCACCAGCCGTTGTTGTTCACCTGCCAGGCCAGATAGGTGCCCACGTAGTGCCCTTTTCCTCGAACGCCATCCAACAGCACGTGCACGTCCTTGTAGCGAACCGGGTTGCTTCTTCTCCATTGGGCATGGAAATAAGCGGCATCGTCCGGGACCTCGGTCAAGGTGTAGTCGATTTGATAGTACAAGACAACCGGCGACCCCATTCGGTTTTCGACCGTGATTTTGGCTTTTTGGCGAAACGGCATCACCCAATAGCTGTTCATCCCGCCGGCCGGATTCACCGCTACCGGCAGCGAGTTAACGTTGCTGCGCTCGCACCAGCCGTTGCAGAAGAAATCGCCCAGCGGCGTTTCCACGCTCGGCTCGCTCTCGCCGTCCCAATACATCCGCAAAATCAGATGCCGCCAGCTGTCCGGGAAGCAGGTCAGCCAGATATGCTGAATCGCTCCCGGGCCGTCGATGTCCGCCACCGTCAAAGTCTGCCCCGGCGCGATGTTCACCGACGGCGATACCTTCCAGCCCTGGCCGAGATCGCGGGCACATTCCGCCCCCGTGCCTTCGGTGGCCATGCCGCCTTGGCCTTTGGCGCCGGTAAAGTTCTCCGCGCTGATCGAACGCGTCTTCGCCGGCGACATCCGGTACAAATTGCCTAATCCTAGATCTAGTCCGTTAAATGGGTTCATGGTTATCTCTCTCCTTGATAAAAATTGTTCATTATCGAAAAATAGCGGAACATTATGGTCTTATTTTTCAATGAATTGTGCAAAATGCAGGGATTCCCCAAAAATAGCGCCATAAGCTTGCTTTATTTCACTTCAAATGAGGAAAATCGCCGAAATAGCGCCATTATTTTCCGTTATAGGCTCGCGTAAGTCTTTCTCCCGGCTTTCTTAAGCAGCTATCCCAAACTTTTTACTCGCCGTGTACTCATGTTCATCCAGGTACACTCCACTAGCAAGCTAACGGAAGCCAGAGGCGCTATTCACTGCTTTGGGAGTAGCTTCCGATTCTAACGGAACTAGGAGACCTTATTTCGGTCAAAAGCGGCTAATGGGCCACCTTAAGGGTCCAATAAGGTCTCTGGATTCCGTTACAGCGGGAAATAGCCGGGAAATACGAACATAAGGTCACTACGTTCCGTTACATTCGTTGCGACCGCCGCGATCCGATTCGATCCGATGCGATCCGATGCGTTGCGATCCGACCCGATGCGATTCGATTCGATGTGATCCGATCCGTTGCGATCCGATCCGTTGCGATCCGATACAATCAGGTACGACCGTTACAATCCGTTGCATCTGTTACGATCCGATCTGTTACGTTCCGTCGCGACGCGAATCTCCTGGCCGCATATTACTCTTCACGCGTTCGCTTCACGGGATGCAGCAGCGCTTCCAACAAAACGACGCAACGCGGCGGGATCGTCAGTTTGAGCTCCTGGGCATCCGCCTTGACGGTTTCGGGTTCCCGCCGCTCCGGACCGGGCGAATACATGTGGTAGCGCAGCTCCATGACCGAACCGGTCACGGGAAGATCGCCCGGGCACAACGCCACTTCCCGAGCCTCCTCGCTCACATTGGCGAAAAATAACCCGACGCTTTCGTCCCGGTATTTCCATACCGCATGCACAATCCTTTCCACGCTTAGGCTCCCCGCATCGTTATACTCCAGGGAACCGATCCCGTGGTTGTAGTGGAACCAATCCAACGTCAACCGGCCGGCATCGAGGGGAAGCGGCGGCAGCATTTCACCGTAGGCGAGATACTTATTGCCCGTGCCGGTTCGCAACGCGGCAAACAAGCTCAGGTAATCCGCCCGTTCCTCCGCAAAAGCATACCCGCGCGGCTCGAACGCGGCGTAATGCTCGTCGCTCCCGTTCTCCACGCCGTCCAGCGCCTCCATCGGGCTGTATTCGTAATTGAGCTCGTACAGCCCGCCCCACAAATACGTTCGCGCCACCGTGAAATAAAACAGGTCGCCGATTTCCGCCGTGAGCTTTCCCCACCCGTCCAGCCTAACGGGACCGTACTCGTGGTACACGTAGGTAAACAACGGCACCAGTTCCACATCCCCCGACTTCAGCAGTTCCCGGAACGGGTAGCCCTCCAGCGGGGCGGCCGGTTGACCGCCGGCACGGGCCTGGTAGAAGTCGAGCACGTCCATAACCGTTTCGTTCATCATTTCCGTGCCCATCGGCACGTAACGTCCTGCCGCCTGCCCCATCGCCGCTTTCGTCTCCGCGTAATTAGACCGGTACGCATCGTTGATCGCTTTGCCCCCGCCGATCGGGTGGCCGTGGCTTTCGTCGTGACACGCTTTCAGGATGTTGTTCGCCGAAATGTCGTAATAAATCGCGTCCACGTCCGCTTCCCGTTGCAGCGTTTCGTCCCGGCGCTGGTGCAGCTCCCGGGTAAAGGGGGCTGCCGGACAGAGGAACGGGAACCGGTAAGCGTCGATGCTCTTTTTGTCCTCCGGAAAACGTTGGGCGGCCGCTTTGGCCCGTTCCCCGTCCGCCCCGGCGAAATTGAACAAATAGTCGAATTCGAATGGAGCAAACCGGTCGCCTTGCTCGCGGATGCAAGTGATGTTGTCCAGGTTGAAGCGGGTCGGGAACCAGTCGTCATAGCCGCCGGGCACGCCCCGGCCGAACGTCTGCGGCGCTTTGCTCCAATCCGGACCGAGGATATGGAACAGCGGCGTCCCGATCCGCTCGCGGTACTTGCGCAGCCACTTCGTCCGGTCGTAGCCGGCGTTGACGCCGAACGTGGCCGCGCCCGCCTCCTCGTACAACCAGCGGAACAGCCCTGCATCGCCGCGGTCCCGCCGCTCGGCCAAAGTTCCTTTGGCGCACCACGACTGCTGAACGGCCCAAGCCTTATAGAGGCCGGCCGCCTCAGGCCAGCCCTGCCCGCGAAGCAGTTGCACCTCCATCACGTAAGAAACCTCGATGCCTTTGCCGGCGCCGATGTCCTCGCAGGCGTGAATGAAGGACGCTTCCAGCAGTCCGCCCTCGCTTTTGTAGAAGTTGAGCCATTTGGCATAACCTTCCGGATCCAGCGCCGCAAAATACAAGCCGCCGCGCCCCTTGCCGTAATAGGCGAAGAACTGCATCGCCGCGCCGGAGAAGCTCTCCGGATAGGGCATGTAGCGGAAGCCCATTCCGTCATGCCGGAAATGCTTCAGCGGATTTCGGACCTGAAATCCCGTGGCAAAGCTGTGGACGACAACGTCGTCCTCGCCTCCGTCCGTGATCGCCCCGAGACCCGAAAGGATCGGATACTCCAAGCTGATAACGGGCGGTCCATCCGCGGCGTTCTCCACCCCGCAGCGAAATTCCAGCAGATCCGCATCCTCCCGCAACCGGACCGTCCCGGTAACCGTCGGCCCCGCCTGGCTTTGCCAGCGGAGCAGGCACTCCCGGTATCCTTCGCCCTGCCGTATCTCGTAAGCAAATCCGCGAAACCCGCCCGAAGTGCCGGCTTCGGTCTCCAGCCGGAAGACGTCGCCCCCGGTGCGGCCCGGTTCGATGTATTCCCGTCCGTTCGATCGATCGCGCAGGGAAACGATCGCGCCGTTCTCCTCGCTAAGTCCCACGTACAGACGGGTGTTTTCCAATTCGATCACCCAAACTTCCTCCTTTCGCCGACGTTACTTCAACCCAGAGATTTTGATGCCGCGAATAATGTATTTCTGGAAGATCAGGAAGAGCACGATCGTCGGCACGGCCGCCAGGCTCGATCCGGCCATCAGCATCCCCATCTCCGTCCCGCGCTCCGAGCGGAACGTGGCTAGATACTGCATGATTTGAAACAGGTTGACGTTCGTAATCGTCATCGTCGGCCAAACGAAGGAGTTCCAGTAGCCCAGGTACGAGCCGATGCCGACGATAACGAAAACCGGATACGACATCGGCAGGAAAATATGCGAGAAAATTTTGAAGCGTCCCGCTCCGTCGATCAAAGCCGCTTCCTCCAGCGCCAGCGGAATATTGAGATAGAACTGCCTGATGAAAAACATGTGTCCGGCGGAAGCGACGCCCGGCAGCACGAGCACCGCCAGCGTATCCAGCATCTGCAGCTTGGTCACGACGATAAACGAAGTCACCAGGATCGCCATCCCGGGAATGAACATCGTCATGATGACGTACACCCACAGCACCCGCTTGAAGCGGAACTCCAGACGGGCGAACACATATGCGGCGGAGGCGTTGATCGCCAGGCTTAACGCGGCAAACAACACCGCCCCGCCAAACGTAATGATCATCGATTTGAGAAACAGGCTGTCCTGCAGGATGGAGATGTAGTTTTCGACCAGCCACCGCTCCGGGAAAAACCGGAACGGCGTGGACAACACCTCCGTTTTGGCCTTGAATCCGGCGATCGCCATCCACAGCAAGGGAAACAATGCGATGCAGGCGACCAGGATGCCGGCGGCATGCAGGACGATTTTGCCGAACAACGCTTTGTTGTTACTCATCGTCTTTTAGTCCTCCATCCGGGTTGATTTATCCGTCCACCGCTTTATCCGAGTTCAGCACCTTGAAGATGATCGCGGAGATGCTGCCCAGCACGAGGAACAGCAGCAGCGCCGAAGCGATGGAGTGGCCCACGAGCACGTCGTTCCGGAAATGGTTGAAAATGTACAGGTTCGGCGTTTGCGTCTCGTTGAGCGGACCGCCGCCGGTCATGACGAGCGGCAGCTCGAACTGCTGGACGGCCCCGGTGAAGCCGGTGATCAGCAGGTACAAAATGACGTTTTTCAGAAGAGGCAGCGTTATCCTCAACATCTTCGTCAGACCGCCGGCCCCTTCCAGCTCGGCCGCTTCGTAGTAGCTCTCCGGGATGTCAAGCAATCCGGCCAGCATGATCAGCGTCGTAATCCCGAAGCCGAGCCATACGACCGGCACCGCGATACTCGCGAGCGCCGTCCGAACATCGGCGATCCAAGCCAACTTCTCCAGCCCGAGCAACCCGAGCAGGTAATTGGCCAGGCCGGCGTCGTAATCGTAAATAAACGCGAAGACGATCGATGCGATGATGCCGGAGATGATCGTCGGAATGTAGATCGAAGTTTTCACGAACCCGGACCAGCGTCTTCCCATGCCTTTGATCACGTGAGCGAACAGGAAGGCCAGCACCAGTTGGGCCGGAACGACCATCAGCGAGAAACGGAGGCCGATCAGGATCGACTTCGTAAACAACGGGTCGGTCAACACGTTCGTGAAATTACGTAACCCGACGTAAACCGAATCCTGGTAAAAACTCCAATCGTAGAAGCTGACCTGGATGGCATACGCGAACGGAATGATGACGAATACGGTGAGCAGCGCCAGAATCGGCAGCAGCATCGTGTACGCCACTTTGTTTTCATAACGATGCTTGGAGCGATGCATCCTTATTCACCGCCGTTAGCTCTCGGGTTCGTCCCTGCCAGCTTCTGCTTCTCGATGAAATTGTTGATTTCTTTCTCCGCGGTCGCGAGCGCCTTATCGACGTCCTCGCCCTTCATGGCTTTTTCGATCGCGGTGGCGAAGAACATGCTGATGTCCCAAGGATACACCGGCTCCGCTTCGGAATAAGGCACGATTTTCTCGGAAATCAGCTTGCGCCACTCGTCGTTTTTCGCGTCCGGATCCTGATTCATCGCTTCGTCTACCGATTTGCGCGGCGAGAACTTGGAGAATTGGCTCGTTCTGAAGAAGTCGATCATGATATTCGGATCGCCGGCCAGCAGCCAGCCGATATATTCCGCAGCCGCTTCGGGATGTTTGGATTTGCCGTCGACGACCAGCGTCCAGCCGCCCAGCGTGGCGGTCGTTTTGGTCTGGTCTCCGTCGATCGAAGGCATCGGGGCGACGCCGATTTTGTCCAGCATATTTTTGTATTCGTTGCGGAACAAGCCGATCGACCACGATCCGCTGATCTGCATCGCGGTTTTCCCTTGCCCGAACGGCGCCGCATCCGCGTAACCGGCCAATTGCTGCTTCGGCATGATCCCTTCCTGGTACAGCGTCTTGTAGAAATTCAGCAGTTCCTTGTAACCGTCATCCATGACATCCGCTTTGGACCAATCATCCGTGATCGGCAGATGCCCGGCTGCATTATATTGCAGGCCCCAACTCGACCAGCCGAGATCACCGGCGGTTTGGGCCGTCGATAAGCCGTACACGCCGTTCTTGGTTAGTTTCTTGCCGTAATCGATCAACTCGGCCCATGTCACCGGCGGCTTAGCCGGATCCAGCCCGGCGGCTTCGAACAAATCTTTCCGGTAATACAGCACCGTCGAAGGCTCTACCAGCATCGGATAAGCATAATACTTACCTTCCACCGTAACGAAACCCTTGACATTGTCGTGCAGGTCATCGATCAAGCTAGGGTCCAGATAGTCGTTCAGCGGCAAAATCTGGCTTTGCTTCGCCGAAGGCGCGAGGTTGCTGTAGTTCATCGTCATCACGTCGGGCGCCTTGCCGGCCGCCTGCGCCGCCTTCAGCTTTTGCGCCCAGGCGTCCCCCGGCACGATCGTCAGCTTGACTTCGATATCGTCATGCGTCTTGTTGAATTCGTCCGTCCATTTCTTGAACCAGGCATCGGTCGTCTCCTCGAACTTATTGGCCCAAAACTCGATCTTGACCTTCTCCTTCGGAGCCGCGTTATCGCCGGTCCCCGGTTCCTCGGCGGCGTTTCCGCCAGCCGTTTCCGCATTTCCGCCCGAAGCGGCATTCCCGCCGTTCCCCGCACCCCCACAGCCGGTTACGAGCATGGCTATGATCAGCAGCAATCCCAATGTCCATGACAATCCTTTCAAACGACGCTGTTTCATTTGGTTAACCTCCCTTTTTTATTCGGCAAAGCTTCTATTTAAACGCCTTTAGGCGCTTAAACCTTCACGGAACGCCCTCATGGGCTCAATCGCCGGGACCGGATGCCTCCAGCGTGGCTTTGAACCAGAACACGTTATACGGATCCCAAAGCGATAAGGCAAAATAAATCGTCCGCCCGTCGTCCGCCAGAAACCGGTCATTCATGAAAGGCGCGTACAACCCTGGAAAATCGGCTGCCGGAACCAAATCCAGCGCGTCGCCCCACGGTCCCCAAGGGGTTAAGCCTTCCCGGAGAACAACGCCCTGCCCTTCCCTCAAATACGTCATCAGCCACCGTTCCAACCCGGGATTCCAGATCACCGACAGTTCCCCGACGGTGTCGTCCACCACGAGCTTGGCCTGGTTCATCTCCTTGCTCCATCGCGGTTGTCCTTCTTCGTCTTCCCCCGTAAAATATTCGTAGCTGCCGAGGTCCTCGATATTTCGTTCCTTGACCCGCATCAGCTTGACGCCGCCGAAACGGCCGGACGGGATCGTCCAGAAATAGATTTCCGCCTCCTCGCCGTCCCCGGCTTTAAACGGACTCACCTGGATGAATCCGCTGTCTCCCGGCCACTGGAGTCCTTCCACGACCGACCAATGCTCCCCGCCGTCCTCCGATTTGGCCACTCCGGAGTGATTGACGTCCCATGTTCCGGGATCCCCCCAATGTTGGACCGACATAAAGTAAAGGTACATGGCCCCGTTAGCGGCCAAACCGTGCGTAGGGATGACGGTCATCTCGTCGTAATCGAGTTTTTTCGACGGGATCAATTCTTTGGCCAGCCCGACCTCATCCGTAATCATCCCGTCAAACGTAATCCCGTCGGACGGATCGGAATCCGAGCTGTAAGCCATGACGTTGGATCGCCAAAAGCTGCCGCCCCCTCCCGTCATGCCTTCCGGCCTTTCGCCGAACGTGTCCCCAAAGACGAAGTAGGTTTGGTCCCCCATCGTGAACATCGAACCTAAATCGGTTCCGTAAACGGCGTACCGATCCGTATGGTTCAGCGAATCCTTGCCGGTCAGCTGGGCGATTTGCTGCAGGTTGGCGGTATTTTTCAGGATAAACGTTTCCCCCGCAGGTGCGGTTGTCCGCGGGACTCCGGGCGGCTCCTTACCGCAGGAGGCGGTCAAGAGGAGCAACGCGGAAAGAAACATCAATGGAAAGCTGCGCAACGGTATTCATCCCCTTGTTGGCGTCCCCTTAGGGCCGCTGGAAAATGGCTATTTGCCATTCTGCAATCGATTGCAGAATGGGGAAACATGCTCCTTCGCCTGGCCGAAATCGTCGGCTTCGCTTCCGCCACGATAAGCCCCCCTTTCGGTTCGGTTTTAACCATGATATATTGAAAGCGATTACATATTTGAATTTTACATGATCCTCCCGCCTGGTTCTATGTTGGGATTTGTGATTTCTTATCCATTCTTGCTATTGTGGCTTAATCAAGATCCCTTCTCTATCAGCGACTCTATCAAATAACGGGAATTCTATATATGATGAATAGATCATCAAGTTTCTATGAATGGAGGATTTGCTTCCAATCTTGCTACACAGGAGGAACGGATGGACAATCAGCCTATGACGCTTCAGGACTTGATTCATCGCCTATCGCCCAACGTTCGGAGAGCCTGGAATCACCGGGTCGACGAGATGACGCTGGCGCCTCGTATCATTTTTGACTACGAGCTGCTGTATATGGAAAAAGGGGAGCTCACCATTCGCGTGGAGAACGAAACGTTCGTCGCGGAGCCCGGGGATATCCTGCTGTTCAAACCGGGGCTGGAGCACGAGTTCGTGGAATCGCGGGGGGAGTGCTGGATGCCGCACATTCATTTTGACGTGCTGTATTACGAGGATTTTGAGCAGGTGCCGATCAATTTCAAGAACCGCAGCGAATGTACCGAAGAAGAACTGGCCTGGCTCCGTCCCGATATCCTGGGGACCGCCTTCGGATTTCCCAACGTGCTGCGCATCGGCAACCATGCCGAGGTGCATAAAACGCTGATGCAGATCATTCATGCCTACGAACGGCGCGACGCCGACTATCCGTTGATGCAGAAATCGCTGGTGCTGCGCATTCTTTATTTGCTGCAAAAGGGGCTAAAAGCGAACGACAATGCGCATCTCGTCATGCATCAACGCGCGATGGAACGGGCGGTCACCTACATCATGGAGCATTACAACGAAACGGTCCCGCTGGAGGCGTTGTCCAAGATCGCTTGCCTCAGCGTGTTCCATTTCTCCCGCATCTTCAAGCAGACGTTCGACCTGACGCCCCATCAGTTCCAGATCCGCTACCGGATCGAGAAGTCGAAGGAATTGATGATGTTTAACCGCCTGTCCCTGTCCACGATCGCCGAAAAAGTCGGTTACGGCAACGTCTACTCTTTCAGCAAAGCGTTCAAGCAGACCGAGGGCATGTCCCCCCGCCAGTTCATGCGCACGAATTCAAAATCGACTTAGGCCGGACGGGCCACCCGGCTGGTCGTACGCCAGGAAGCCCGGGCAGCCCGGGAAGGGTTGAAGGCGGTGCCATCGCATCCGCCTTTAAGGCCGCAAATGCTCGCGCAAGAAGGCGTACGCTTTCAGCCGGTGCTCGTCGGGCCCTTCCTCATGCCCCATAAACGGGTAAAGCAGCAGTTCCTTACCTACCGCGGGATTGCGGTTGTAGGCCGCAGCGATCGTTTCCGGCCAGCAGATCAAATCTTTGAAGCCCGCCGAATATAAAACGGGCATCTTGATTTTTTCGGCTAAATTCAGATTGTCAAAATAGCTTAACGTCGTAAGTACCTGCTCCAGCGCTCCCGGATTTCGGGCCACGAATTCGGCGATTTCCGAGACGGAACCGGTCGAATTCATCAACGCGAATTCCAGATGGCACAGGTTCGGGACATTGGCAACGGCCACGCAGGGAACCTCGCTTAACGCCGCCATTTGTAAAGCCAACCCTCCGCCTTGACTTGTTCCGTACACCCCGATCCGATCCGCATCGATCTCGGGTTGAGCGCTCACCCATTGCAACGCCTTCCAAGCGTCGATCGCCATCGCCAAGCCGTAGAACTTCTCCGGTTCCAACAAGCCTTGGGTCATCCACCCTTTGACGATGCCTCGGGCGGAAGCTAGACGATTCCCTGTTTCTCCTGTCTGCCCGCGTGTATCCACCGCAAAAATGGCGTACCCCATCTGCAGCCAGGCCGCATAATTTTCGGGAATCCCCCGGTGCGTCTGGTATCCCTGATAAATCACCAGACACGGCAACTTGCGTTTCCGTCCTTCTCCTCCGTTCGGGACCAAAAACCAACCGTGCAGCGGCGTATCGTCGTACCCTTCAAACTGTACGCGTTCCGCGCCAACCCCCTGCATAAACGTAGCTGCCGGCTCCCGGCGGTCATGCAGCGGCTTGGCCGCAAACTGCTCCAACGTCCGGCTCCAGAACTCGTTGAAATCCTCCCTGGCCGTACGCTCCGCCCGGTAACGCGCCACATCCGCCATGCGTTCCTGAATCGCTCCCATGATCCGACTCCTTTATTGAAAAATATAGGTAGGCAGGTTCTATTCTACCAAAAAAATCCGCCCCCGAGGCATGGATCCATGGATCGCCTCGAGCAGCGGATTTTCGTGGGTCAGCTTATTCCGGTTTCGGTTTCTTCACGAACGGTGCAGCCTTCGCCAGCACCTCTTCTTCCGTCGGTGCGCTGACGTATCTGCCGTTGATATATACGAACGCTCTTTTGCCGCACGGACCGCAATACGACTTGCACCCGATTTTGATTTCGGCGTCCGGCGCGAGCTTTTGCAACTTCGGTACAAACGTCTTCATGCGGATATGATTGCATTTATCGCAAATCCGAATATCGTTAGCCATGCCAGGTCCCTTCTTTATCGTTAGCTAAAGCTTAGTGATCCCCGTGATTGCCTTTGGACGGGTTGGTGATGACGAAACCCTCCTCCGGGAAATACAAATAATCGATCTTTACGCCGTCGAGCAGCGGATCGGTGCCTTCCACGATCACATCGATGTCCTTGTCCGTTTGGACGATTTGATCGGCGTCGCCCGGCTTGGCTAAATCCAGGCCGTAGTGGGCATGGTCGCCGTGGGAATGGGTGATGAATACCTTCAGCACCAACCCTTGGTTCTCTTCCTTCGCCAGTTCTTTTTGTATCACTTTCGCCGCATTGCGGGTAATTTTGACGTTCATATGATCTCTCCTATCGCACAAAAATGGCTTCCTCTAACATTCCTATTGTAAAGAAACGTCGCCCAACAAGCAAGGCCAAACGCTAGGCTCCCGGGAATTTCCGCTCCGCCCGGGTGACGAACCAATCCATCAACAGCATCGTCACGGCCATGTCGTCGATCGGAATCCACGGCAGCACATCCGGCAGAACCCAATAAAGCAGTGCCGGCACGACCAAAAGCAGCTTATCGCTAAACGGAACTTTGCCCGAAGTCAGCAGCGGGAGAGTCCGGCGAAAAATATGGGACCACCGACGAAGCGACCACCAGCTTTTCCATTTCATCTCCATGCCTCCCTCCTGCCATCAGCCTAGAAATATCTCCATTAAATATAAGATACCCTATTTTAACATGTTTCATGGCGCAAAAAAATCCGGGACATCTCCCGGATCTTTCGTGTGCCTCGGCCCCTTAGCCTATTTACATCAAGTACACCAGCAGCGCCAACACCGCCAAATGGGCAGGATAGAACGCCCTCCACACCCAACGGGGAAGCCGCCACGCTTCGAGCTTTCGCCACAGCCCCGGTCCGTAAGCGATCACGATCGTCGGCAGGATGCTAGCCAATTGGATCACCCAGCCGTAAGCAAACAAATAAACAAGGTTCAACAGCAGGTGCATCGCCACCGCTTTTCCTGGCCCGGCATATTTGAAGATCAGCACCAGCAGCAGCCCATAGGCACCGTAATCGAACGGAAGCACTTCCATGATGACGCAGACGCCGGCGATGATCACGGCGGAGAGCGGCCCCGGTTTGGCCGAATCCAGCATGCGAAGGACCAAGGAAGCGGCAAACAAGGTCGCGACAACGTTGAGTCCGTTCGTATCGAAGGCCAGTTGGTAAGGAATTTGCGAAAGGACAGCGATCAGAAACAAACGAATCGCGTATTTCCGGTAATTGGAGGTATGCACATGACCCTGGACCAGCGCGTAGGCATAGATCGGAAAGGCAATCCGCCCGATAATCCGCCACAGCACTTCTCCGGGAAAAAACAGCAGCCCGACATGGTCGATCAGCATGGTGATCATGGCGATCAGTTGCACGGCCTACACTCCTTTCGTCCATCGACGGGGGGTCGAAAAATTTTGATTTTCATTTATTCAAATCTTCAGTAGACTGAAATTACGCCGCTTGGCGCTGCCAACATAGATAGGGGAGTCATCATGTATTTGTTTATCGTGAATCCAAATGCCGGGAATGGCGAAGGCCGCCGGGTTTGGAACAAAATCAGCAAGCAGTTGCGCCGGCGGGGCATTCCTTACGAGCATGCCTTTACGGACAGCGGAGAGCAAGCGCATACATTTCTTCAGGACCGACTGTCCGGCCAGGAGACTTGGGAGGCCGTGGGAGTTGTCGGCGGCGACGGCACGATCCACAGCCTGCTGCCGGCGATGCGGCACTCCGGCGTTCCGCTGGCCGTATTCTCGGCCGGCTCGGGCAATGACACCGCCCGGGGCTTCGGCATCCCGCGCCGCACTCGGGCCGCGCTGGAGGTATTGTTTAACGGCCGTCCGGCATCGGCCGACCTGATCGCCGTTGCAGGTCGCAGCACACTGACCGCGCTGGCCGTCGGCTTCGACGCCGAGGTGGCCCGTAACGTTAACCGCAGCCGCTACAAGAAAATATGCAATGCGCTGGGACTTGGCAGGTTGGCTTATATTATCGGCATCTTTCATACCCTGCTTACGTTCCGCCCCGGCCCCTTGAACGTCGACTGCGACGGGATCGCCCATCGCTTCGAGTCCGCCTGGCTGACGGCCATCAACAATGTCGACAGCTATGGCGGCGGACTGACCATCTGCCCTGACGCCAAGCCGGATGACGGGGTGCTCGATCTCTGCGTCGTCCACGATTGCTCGAAGCTGAAGCTGCTGCTGTTGTTTCCGACCGTCTTATTCGGTGCCCATACCAAGTTTTCGTTCGTCACAATGCTAAGGGGCCGGAATATTACGGTGTCGAGCCCCATCCCTCGCCTTGCCTTGGGCGACGGGGAAGATGTCGCCGCCACGCCGCTTAACGCATCGGCGGATCCCGGCGCCATTCAAATCCTGCGTCCCGTGCCGGAAACAGCTTAATGCCGCCGGGCCGCGTTTCAAAAAAACCTTTGGACGGGACGAAAGACCCGCCAAAGGTTTTTTTTATCGATTACCCTGCCGGGCTGGACACCTGCCAAACGATCGGTGTCAGCTCGATTTGCTCGCCCAGCCATTGGCGGGCGATCTTGCGGAACATCTCCGCATCCCCGCTGCAAAAAAACTGGTGCACGGGAATCCGGCTGCCGCGTGCCAGGCAACCGCGCTGGTGAAGCACGGTGCTGATCTCCCTCGCAGTTTCGTCCGCAGAACTGATAAGCTTCACTTTGGGACCCATCACCTGCTGGATCGGATCTTTTAAGAACGGATAATGAGTACAGCCTAAGATCAGGCAATCCATCGCATGTTCCTTCATCCCCCGCAGCGATTGCTGCACCACGAGCAGCGCTTCTTTCGTATCGTACAGCCCTTTCTCTACCAGGGGAACAAACTCGGGACAAGCCTCGCTGACGATCTCGGTCTGCGGATTCAGCTCTCGCAATGCTGCGGTATAAGCCCCGCTTCGAATCGTCCCCACCGTTCCGATCACGCCGATCTTGCCGGTTTTGGTGGCGCTGATCGCCGCTCTGGCTCCGGGATGGATCACGCCGATTACGGGAATGTCGACTTTGGCTTTAATGAAATCAAGCGCGGCCGCCGTAGCCGTATTGCAGGCGATCACGATCATTTTAGGCTGAAACTGGATCAAATAATCGACGATTTGCTCGGTAAACAAGCGAACTTCTTCAGGTGATCTTGGACCGTAGGGAGCTCGGGCCGTATCTCCGAAGTAAATGATCTTCTCTCTTGGAAGCTGTCTCATGACTTCCTTGCAGACGGTGAGGCCTCCCACTCCCGAGTCTAGTATAGCGATGGCTTGCTGCACGAACATACCGCATCCTTCATGATTAGTTTAAATTCCCTCTCGTTACTTTATGACTCGGGTCTTCAAAGGGTACCTAAATCTTAACTCAATTTACGGTGCAAGAAAACCCGCGATGATGGAGAAAACGGGAAAAAGACCCGTCAGCGGGTCTTTTTCGGGCAATCGTTTAGGTTAGCCGTTCGAGTTATTTGTCCTCTTCGCTTTCGGCAGTTGCCGCCGCTTCCGAAACTGCGACTTCGAGCTCTCCGGCTTCGGTCGTTTCTTCCCCCGCTACGACGCCAAGGACAACCGTCTCCTCCTCGGCCGCAGGCTCCCCATCCTCCGCAAATTCGGAGACTTGAGCCACTTCCTCCTCCGCGACGTCCTTGGCGGACCGGCGGCTTTGAATCTCGCTGATCAGCCCTTCGGCAGCTTCCTTCACCTTGCCTACCAGCACCGTGCTTTGCTCCGATACTTTGCCGGCAACCTCTTGCGTCTTCTCGCCAACCTGGCGAGCACCGTCGGCAATATCCTTGCGAAGCTCTTTCCCCGCTTTAGGAGCAAACAGCAGCGCCGTTACCGCACCGGCAACCGTACCGATGGCGGCACCCCATAACCAACCTTTATTTCCTTTGCTCACGTCTCATCTCTCCTTTTCGGCATCTCTCCGCGAATGCCTATATCGATAATGCATTATAAGCAGCGACGGTCCGTCCGGTCACACCTGTAAGGAATTATTTTTGGGCTTGTCCACTCCCGGTCAAACCCCTTCCTGATCAAGATACTTCAGCACGTTTGCTTTAAAATCCTGCAACGCTCCGGGTAACCGCTCCCTCAAGCCGATTACTTCCTGCCGATCCCACGCGAAATAATCCTGGACCAACGGTTTCCGCAGGCGAACCAGCTCAATCAGCGTCGCATGCAGCGGAGCATCGACCACTTTCTCGTCCAGCAGAATGTCCACGATATCCTCATAGCTGCTTGCATCGCGCATAATGAAGCCGTCGATCAAATAACTGCCAACGTCCGTCACAATCTCGATGGCCAGATGCAGCGCCCGCTCCTCGGCATACCGCCCCAACAAAGACGAATCGGCCTGGACGGATTCTTGGAACGCCTGCAGCAATTCCGGCACCAGCTCCAGCCGGCGTTCGATTTGTTCCCGGTTTACATAATACACGGATATCCCCTCCTCCGGGTCCTACCTAAAATTCGAAATCGACCGCGACCTGGCTTTCACGTACCTCATTCATGTGCGCAATGACTTTCTTGTGCTCCGGATGAACCTGGTACCCTTCCAAATCGGCGAGCGAATCAAAGGTAGCAATCAACGCAATATCATAGGAACGAGGGGAACGGATCACGTCGGTGCCCACCTCCAGGCTTCTCAACTGCTCCACTTTGCCCTGCAAGCCGCGTAATACCTCAACCGTTCGTCCAACGTTCTCCGGCGATGCATCCTTCAGTTTGAACAAGACGATATGTTTGATCATCGTTAATCCCTCTCCTTACGTATCGGATTCATTAGATGTTTTCAGCATAACATAAAGGATACCCGCCGGAAAGTAAGCCCCACCCGAACTCTATCAATCTATTTTCATATGATATATTGTCTCTTTGCTAGAGACGAGTTCCGTCACGAAAAGAGGTGAATCGCGTTGACCATCCTGCGCTTTCTGCTGCACGAACCGCTGCGAAGGCGAATTCGCCTGCTGCAAGCCGAGCTTGAGCTGCTGGCCAGCCGTGTGGAGCATCTGGAGCAAGCGCTCGAGGCCGCGGCCTTCCCGGACTCCGAAACCCGGCAACGAATCAAAGCTTCCATCGGCCTCAGCATCCGCATTGAGACGACCGGCTCCGTCCTTTACGGCACGCTGGTCGCCGTGCACACCGATGCGCTGGAATTGATCGATGAATCGGGGCGGCCGGTCATCGTCCCGGCCGCAAAAATCACGGCAATGAAGGCGTAAGCCGCGCGGGAATCCGGCACAGTTCCCCCCCTTTCCGGCAACCTCGGTTGCCGGAACTTCGGGGAGTGCATTTTTTTGCAATGGGATATTGACAGCCCGGCCGCATTTTTATAAAATAAAATAGTCGCTCACGGGGCCTTAGCTCAGCTGGGAGAGCGCATCGCTGGCAGCGATGAGGTCAGGGGTTCGATCCCCCTAGGCTCCATAAAATGCAAGGAAGCTTCACTCGGTCGAGTGGAGCTTCCTTTTTTCGTTATCTCCCATCAAAAGCTTGTTGCAACTCCGCAAGGTTAAACTTCTTCATCTTCAAAAACGCCTTCGTGACGCGATTGCGTTGTTCCGGCGTGCCCCGGGTCATCATCTCATCCAATGAGGAAGCAGAAATTTGCCACGAGACACCGTACCGGTCTTTGAGCCAACCGCATTGTTCTGCTTCGGGGACGGCGGAGAGATGCTCCCAATAATAATCG
This sequence comes from Paenibacillus timonensis, assembly GCF_022427145.1. GTDB lineage: Bacteria > Bacillota > Bacilli > Paenibacillales > Paenibacillaceae > Fontibacillus > Fontibacillus timonensis. The sequence continues at coordinate 38,293 of NZ_JAKSXN010000029.1, read as the reverse complement.
ATTTCCTCCTGCGTTTCGCAGTTGACCAAGAGGGAGATCGCTTCGTTAAAACTGAACCTATGGGCATGCGAGCTGTCCATCGCCGCTAACCACGTGTTTTCCAGCATAAAATCGGTGAACATGACCGTACCTTCCCGGTCCGGTTCCTGGCCGGGTCCATACTTGACGAGGGCGCCGGGTTTCGCGTTCCGGAACACCGAGAGATAAAGTTCGCGCGCTTCTTCCGCCTTGCCGCAGTTCTCGCCAATGAACATCATCGAGGGGACGATCGCCGGACGCGGCTCACCATCGGGATTCGTCAACATCAGCTGCCAAGTAAATCCGTACTTGTCCTGGATCCATCCATATCTTTCGCTGAAAGGATACCGGTCCAGGGGCATGAGGGCAATCCCGCCGTCGGACAGCTTGTCCCACGCTTCATCCAGCATTTCTCTGGCGTTAGGATCTCGGGAGGGGTCGAAATTGACGATGCACGAAACGGAAGGATTCATCTTGAAGTGCGGTCCTGCCGAAATAGCCATGAACGGAAACCCCCAAACGGTGAACGAAATCATCTCAGAATCACCCGAAGGGGTATCGTTTATCGTCGTAACTCCCGTGATTCGGGAATCCGGAAATACGGAGCAATAGAACTCCGCGGCTTCTTTCGCCTCTTTGTCGAACCATAGATGCAAGGTGATGGATGAACTCATTTTTATCCTCCTTTGCATGAATAAGGTTAATCTTCTTCATTCTAGCACAAATGATTCTCCTTGGCCTACGGGTCCGAGGACCTTCGGTTGACTACGGATGCTTACAGGTGCCTACGGTTAACGGGTATCGGGTAACCTCAAACTTACCATTCAAACTTGTCACACTAACCTGTCATTCCAACTCATCATTCTTACTCGTCATTCTTGCCCATCATTCTAACTCATCATTCTCCCCCCTCCTTCAAACCGCTAACGCTTGCCACAGATCTTATATGCTTCAATAATGACACTTTGCGATTCTAACGCTTCCTACAAAGCTTATTCCCCTGTTTTGTTGCCAATTTGCTCGATTTTCACCCAAATAGAGTGTCTCATCGTCGTTAGAATTTTGTGGAGAACAAATTTGCCCAAATAGCGTTGCTCACCAGCGTTAGAGCTAAGAGTGAGTTAGAGTTTAGCACCAGTGTTCGCAACCTAGCGCCAGCGGCTAGCGTCAGCGGCTAGCGTCAGCGGCTAGCGTCAGCGGCTAGCGTCAGCGGCTAGCGTCAGCGGCGGCTAGCGTCAGCGGCGGCTAGCGTCAGCGGCTAGCGTCAGCGGCCAGCGCCAGCGGCCAGCGCCAGCGGCCAACGTAGGCAACGGCCTCCCCTAGCGCCAGGCCCCTTTCTACCCGGCTCCTACTCCCCTCCGATCGGCCTGAGGAAGCCTGAACGTACGATACCGTTGTTTGCCGTCGACTACCTCCAGCATTTTTCGGTCGTGCATGACATGTAAAATCGCTCTTGTATGTTGCTGGGATAACGTGAGATGCGCTGCGAGCTCAGCCGGAGTAAAGGGACGCATTAGACGGCGGGCAAACCGCAAAGTCTCCGCCTCTGCCCAATGAAGGCCGGAAGGCACGGCATTGGACAGAAACTTACCAACGAAGGATAAGACCAGCTGCTTGCAGACTCCCGGGTCTTCCCGAATAGATAGATAGGCAATCGGAAGAAACAGCCAATCGTCAAGCGCCAATAGAGATTGCTTCATGCACAGATCCTTAAATCGCCCCGCTTCGATATCCCGGGCATGGCTCCGGTAATCCTGAATCTCGATACATCCTTTGGCGTTGCCCGGTCTATAAGCCAAATCGAGGTAACGGTAACCATTATTAAAGTCGCGAACCTCATACTCAGGATATAGATCTTTGAAATTTCCGATGGCGGGATACCATATGAACCGCAGAAAATCCGTTGTCCCCCGGTTCAGTCCCTTTTGCAGAAACTCCCGTCTTCTTGGGTTTCTCTCCTCGTCGATCTGTCGGTCCAACCATTCCAAATAAACGTCATCAAACTCGCTCATGATTAACCCTCCTTTTCCGATGCAATAAAAAACCGCCCAGATCCCCATGCCCCAAGAGCAAGTCGAATCCGAGCGGTATGTGCTTCACACCCAAATCTCAATTATGGTAAATAATGTATCATAAGCGAAAGACGTCTTCAAGCGGGACGTTCCCGATTCATTTTGCCGCGAGTCCCTCCAGAACCCACTTCACCAAATGTTCAACGTAGTTTTCGTCCAACTCGTCGCTTAAGATCAAAAGCCGATAAAAGATCGGTCCGTAGATTTGATCCAGGCATAACTCAAGATCAAGCCGGTCCTTCAGCTCTCCGCGCCGGATTCCGCGTTCAAGGATTTGGCGTGCCTCAAGCCGGCGGGGGCGAAAGTACCTCGAGCGGTAAGTTTCCGCCAGTCCGGCATCCATTTGTCCTTCCCCGACCAGTTCTTTGATGACATTCCCCTCCCGGCTAGTCATAAAGCGAACCAATCTCGTAACGTGGATGACCAGGTCCTCGGAAACCGAACCCGTATCGGGAACCGGAATTCTAGCCGTAGACGCCGACAGGAACCCGTCCATGACCACCGCGGCTTTGTTGGGCCACCATTTATAGATCGTGGCTTTGCTGACTCCGGCCCGCTCCGCGATTTTCTCCACCGTGACCGATCCAAAACCTTGTTCCAGCAACAAATCGTAGGAAGCGGCAAGAATGGCGTTTTGCGTATCCATATTGCGCGGACGCCCTCTTTTGGTACTCACTTGGACCCACTCCTTTTCCGCATAAAAACTGTACGTTTATTATACTAAATATTCATCGAAGCGCGGGAATCAAAATTTATATTTACAAAACGGTACGTTCAGTATATTATTTAATCATTAACAATTACTAAACGATACGTTCAGTATTTAATTAAATGAGGAGGTTTTGTCATGGACACGAAACAAACTGCCGGCAGTAAGCCGATTTCAGGATGGATCTTATTTTTGTTAGCCGCCGCTTGCGGGCTTATCGTAGCCAATCTGTATTATTCCCAAACCTTGGTCGGGCCGATCAGCGCCGCCACGGGGTTAACTTCCGAGGCATCGGGCTTCATCGTTACTTTAACGCAAATCGGGTACGTGCTGGGCCTATTGTTCATTGTTCCGCTCAGCGACATCGTTGAAAACCGGCGACTTGTGGCCATCTTCCTTATCGTGGCCTTTTGTGCCTTGGCGACGGCATCCTTTGCCGCAAGCGCACCCCTGTTCCTCGCCGCGTCCTTGTTTATCGGTCTGGGATCCGTGGTAGCCCAAATCCTGGTTCCTTATGCGACCTATTTGGCACCGGGGCCCCATCAGGGCCGGGTGGTGGGAAATGTAATGAGCGGACTTCTGCTCGGAATCATGTTCGCCCGTCCCGTGGCCAGCTTTATTGCCGGCCTGTGGAAGTGGCAGGCGGTATTTGCCTTGTCCGCGGCGGCTATCGCCCTTTTAACGATTTTATTGTACCGGGTGCTTCCCGAACGGAAGCCGGAGCCTGCCCTAAGTTACGGCAAATTGATCGTTTCCCTGGGCTCTCTATTGAAACAAACGCCGATCCTTCGCCGCCGCGCCGCTTATCAAGCTTGTCTGTTTGGCGCCTTTAGCCTGTTCTGGACCGTGGTTCCGCTATATTTGGCGGACGAATTCGGCCTGACGCAGCAAGGGATCGCCTGGTTCGCGCTGGCCGGCGTAGGAGGCGCCATTGCCGCGCCGATCGCGGGAAGACTCGCAGACAAAGGCTGGACCAGGTTCTTGACCGGATTGGCCCTGAGCGTTGCCGCCTTGTCTTTTGTCCTGGCCTATCTTGTTCCCGGCCATTCGACGGCATCGCTCATCCTGCTGGTACTTGCGGCGATTTTGTTGGATATGGCCGTTTCGGGAAACCTGGTGCTTGGACAACGGGCGGTTTATTCCCTGGGCAATGAAGCCAAAGGACGCCTTAACGGCTTATTTATGGCTATCTTTTTCATCGGCGGAGCTGCCGGATCGTCCTTGGGCGGGTGGTCATATGCCCACGGCGGCTGGAATTTCACCTCCCTGATCGGCATCATCGTACCGGTGCTGGCCTTGGTTTACTTTTTTACCGAAAAAAGAACCGGTATTACAGTGGGCTCACGGAAACATGAACACTTCATCTCCAAGTTGTAAACAAGTTTAAAAAGAAACTCACAGGTTGACTTTCGGGAACAGCCGGTTATAATATTACGAAATAACCCAAAATTCAACGATTGGGAGAGTAGCTGTCGGTTCTAGTCCAAGCGAGCCGGGATGGTGGAAACCGGTACGGGGCAGGCAGCGAAGCGGACCCATGAGAAGGGTTGCCGAACGTAAGCGAGGTAGGCAGCCACGGCAGAAGACCGTTATCCCTAGAGTGGTTAAACATGGAGTTTAACAACAAGAGTGGTACCGCGAGCGCGCAAAGCCTTCGTCTCTTTGATGAGACGGAGGCTTATTTATTTTATAGCCAAGGAGGAGTATTCCATGATCAGCAGGTGGATGAAAAAGCAACTTGAAACCTCGGTTCAGCAAGTCGTTTCAAGGCTCGGCCAAAGTGTTGAAAATCTCCCGGACGTTCTGATCGAGCGGCCCGCCCGTCCGGAACATGGCGATTATTCGACCAACATTGCGATGCAGCTGGCCAAAACGCTGCGCCAATCGCCGCTGCACATCGCCGCGCAATTGAAGAACGAACTGGAACAGGCAGGCCGGATGGAAGGACTGCTGAACCGGATCGAAACCGCGCCGCCGGGTTTTCTGAACTTCCACCTCGATTGGAGCGAGTGGGCTCGCAAGGCCTTTCGCCTTCCGGATGCGGTCCACGAAAAGGTCGTGATCGAACACACTTCCATCAACCCGAACAAATCGGCCCACATCGGTCACCTGCGGAACGCCTGTATCGGCGACTCGTTGGCGCGATTGTTGGGAAGAGCCGGATACCAGGTCGAAGTTCATAATTACATCGACGATCTGGGGAATCAGCTGGCCGATACCGTCGCAGGGCTGCTAAACGTCGATCATCAGGCGGAGCATTTACGGTTCGGCGATTATTGCTGGGAGCTTTATGCCCGCGTGAACAAGGCATACGAGCAAACGCCTTCCCTGCTGGAGCAAAGAACGCGAGTGCTGCGGGCGCTGGAAGACGGGGACGGAAACGTGGCATGGATCGGCATGCTCGCGGCGGAACGGATCGTGCGGGAGCATCTGGAGGAAATGAATGCCTTCGGCATTGATTACGATTTGCTTGTATGGGAGAGCCGCATCGTCCGCGAAGGCTTTTGGGACTCGGCCTTTCGTTTGCTGCAGCAAACCGAGCTGTTCCAGCTGGAAACGTCCGGCAAGCTGGCAGGCTGCTGGGTGCTGAAGCAACCGGCGGCCGATCCGGCGGAACCCGATGCCGAGCACCATGCCGAGCATCAAGCCGATAAGGTTCTCGTTCGGTCCAACGGAATTTTGACTTATACCGCCAAGGATATCGCATACCATCTCTGGAAGTTCGGGTTGCTGGCGAAGGATTTCCGGTATAAACCGTTTGCGGACGGGCTCTGGACCACGCATGCAGACGGCATCGCCGCCGACTACGGCAAGGCGGACCTCGTCGTCAACGTGATCGACCGCAGACAGGAGTATCCGCAGGCGATGGTGAAGCAAGCGCTGGAAGCGCTCGGCTTCGCAGGCCAGGCAGAAATGCTGCGCCACGTCGGTTACGGCGTCGTATCGCTTAGCCCTGCCGCGGCACAGGAGCTTGGCCTGGACACCTCGGACGGCAAAGCCTCGTACGCCATGTCCGGCAGGCAAGGGGTCGGCATCAAAGTGGCCGATTTGCTCGATCTCATGGAAGCGCAAATCGAAGGCAAGCGCTCCGATCCCGAGGGGTTATCCAGTCGCTTGATCGCAGCTGCGGCCATCCGTTATTACCTGCTGCGGTTCGCCTTGCCGACCGAAGTGGTTTTCGACATTCAGCAGGCCACGGAGACAACCGGCAACACCGGCGTATATCTGATGTACGCGCATGCCCGGGCCGCCGGCATCTTGGCCAAAGCCCAGGGAAACGGGCTCCCGCTGACGGAGTCGCTCCTGGAGGACCTCGCTCCGCTGGATCGGGCCGAACATGCCCTGTTGAGGCAAATCGCGGCTTGGCCTGATACGCTGATCGCAGCATGCGAGGAACTGTCCCCTACGCCGATCTGCCATTTCGCTTATGAGCTCGCCACCTTGTTTAATCATTTTTATACGGCGTGTCCGATCCTGAAAGCCGAGCCGCAGCAGCAACCGTTCCGGCTGTGGCTCACGGCCGAATTCAAGGAGACGATCGCCGAGGCGCTGGATGTCATCGGATTGCCGGCTCCGGATCGCATGTAGCAGCAAAAGCTGTGCCAAGCGTACGCGTAAGACCAAAGAGGCGCGGCCGGGCAATCCGGTCGCGCCTCTTGCATGGACGGACTAGCCGCCTTCGTGCAATAGATCACACGTTCAATTCTCTTTTGCGATACGCCGCATAAGTAGAAACAACCAGCACCGCCACCAGGAGGAGGGAGAGTGCAGCAATCCCTGCATGGATGCCTTCTCCGTTTACGATGCGCTCATAGCTGAAGTACTTGAAAGGAGAGAGCACGTTCAAAGCATCCAGGTGATCCGCCAAGTCGGTGATTTTGGAAATGACAAAGCATCCCAACAGGATTCCCGTGGCGATGGAGCCCGATGTTTTGGGCCGTTTCAACAAGGCCGAAAGCGCCGTTCCCAGCGACAGGAAGATCAGTTGAACCAACAGCATGCTAGCCATGAACTGCAGGATTTCGCCGGTAATGTCCTCCCCTTTATTGTAGGCGGAGACCATAACGAGCGAGGAGGCCAGGGTAACGACATTCAGGAGGATCACCTGGACCAGGGCGGCGAACAGCTTCGCCGTTATGACGCTCCCCCGCGACACCGGCTTGGCCATAAGGAATTCGACCGTTTTGTCCCGCTCCTCTTTTGCGATGATCCCGCTCCCCAGCAAGACCGCGTGTATAGCTACCGTGAGCTCGATATATAAAAACAACATGGCAAAAAATCCGGCCATCTGCGTGACATCAAAAGAACCCATTCCAAGCAGCGCCTTCATCGTCCGCGGCATGGTATCAAACACCTCGCTGCTCGCGCCGCCGGCCGAATAGGCCGAATACTTGCTCATCCCGCTGACAACCAGCAGGAACAGGCACACGCTCCAGATGATCAAGCCTCGCCGGTGCGCCTTGAGTTCCCTCCAAAAAATATTCATCGCATTTCCTCCATTCGATAGAATCCAAGCCGCGGTTTTTAGCTCACCGCATGAATGTCTTTTTTCAGGTACACCGCGTAGCTCAACGCCACCCCGGCGACAACGATGACGGCGCCGGCGATGAGGTAAGGCGTCTCATACCCGGCATGGGCCAGAATGTAGGAAGGCTCGAAATATTTCAAGGGCGAGACGAACCGCATAACCTCTTTGTCCTCCCCGGTCGCGAGCAAGGCGCCGATCAGATACAATCCGAACACTACGCCCAGCGATAGCGGAAGGACACTCCGGAGTTTGGAGAAAAACACGGAGGCCGCCATGCCGATGGCCAGGAACATCAGCTGGACAAAAAATAGAGTCAAATTGATCAGCAAAAACAGTTTTAGGCTGAAATCCTCCGTTTTGACGCTGTTGGCGATGAGCGACGTTGCCGCATAAAAGACGACATCCGTCACGATCAGGAGAAGCACGGCCGCCAACAGTTTGGAGCTGACGATCCGAGCCCGCGACACGGGTTTAACCAGCAGGAAATCCGCCGTTCTCTCCCTCGACTCCTTGGTCAGGATGGATACGCCGAGATTCATCGCCTGAATCGCCCCGCATAAAGCAATAAAAGAGAAGACCATGGAATACAACCCCAGGATCGAGGTGATCGTATCCAAATCGATGCCTAACATCGCTTGAACGGATTCCGGGTAACTGCCAAGCAGCTTTTTGAAATCCACGGCATCGCTCGCCATGCTGGGATAAATCGACAAATAGATAGCGGCCAAGGCGACCATCGCGCAGGTCCAGACGATCGTCGATTTCCTCATCGATTTCAGTTCATGCAATACCATATTCATGATGGCTTACTCCTCCTTCACGTAGTAATGCATGAAGATTTCCTCCAGATCGGGCTCCACGATCGAGATGTTGGTTAAATCGACTGCGGCGATTCTTTGCATCATCGCGTTGATGCTGCCTTTAAAGATGAAGCTGGCCGCAGAGCCTTTCAGCTCAAGATTGCTGACGCCGTCCAGCACAAAGGCGGTCGGATCGATCGCGGATTTGGCTTCCAGGCTGACTTTCTTATAGCTGTTGTCCTGCAAATCGCTCATCTTCTCCTGCTTGATGATGCGCCCTTCCTTAATGAAGGCGACGCGGCTGCACATCTTCTGAACTTCGCTCAGGATATGGGACGAGAAAAACACGGTCGCCCCTTTGCGGTTTTCCTCTGCGATCAACTCGAAGAAGGTCTGCTGCATCAGCGGATCCAGGCCGCTGGTCGGTTCGTCAAGAATGATCAGCTTCGGCTCATGTAGCAGCCCCTGCACGATGCCAACCTTCTTCTTGTTGCCGAAGGACAGGTCGTCGATTTTCTTCTTCAGATCCAAATCCATTCGCTCGGCCAGTTCCTTGATTCGTTTGGTGCAGTCCTTCTTATAAAAGCTCGCGGAATATTTGAGCAGGTCGATGACCCGCATGCCGTCATAATAAAATACTTCCGAAGGCAGATACCCCAGCTCCTTGCGGATTTCGGGGTGCAAAAGGCAGCTCTTTCCGAATATGGTGGCACTGCCGCTGGTCGGATAAATGAGCCCGAGCAGCGTCCGAATCGTCGTCGACTTTCCCGCCCCGTTGGGACCGATAAAGCCGAAAATCTCCCCCTCCTCCACCTGCAGGTTTACGTCGGTAATGCCTCTGGCCTTGCCGTATTGCTTCGTGAGATTTTTCACTTCAATCACGCTCATAAAACGCCCTCCTCCTCGAATGAATCGCCGCGTTATAAATATTCCGGTCGATAAAACTGCGATCTCAGCATATCGATGCTGCGGAAAAACTCCCTTGCGATAACCTCGATATCGATCTTGTTATCCCTGGACATCTGACTGGTAAAGCCCTCCGCCATCCAAGTCAACATGCTCATGAGGAGCTTCAGGTCGATGCCTTCCTTAAACTTCGACTCATCCACGCCGGACAAGGCGATCCGATTCCGGATGTCCTCCCCTTTGGCCAAAATCGCCGTAATGTCCCGCCGGACTTCCTCATTCGTTTCGAAATAGACGCTGGTCAAGAAAGACAGCACCGCCGCATGCTTCCCCATCACGGCGACCTTGATGTTCGTCGCTTGTTTAATCCGCTCGAAAAAATCCGTCAGCGCATGATCGAATTTCGCTTCGATCTCGTTCATCACCAGATCGTGGCAATAGTTGATCAAATAGAGATACAACGCCTTCTTGGTGCCGAAATAGTGGAAGACCATCGCTTTTGAAATTCCGGCCTCCGCGGCGACGTCGTTCATCGACGTTTTCTTGTAACCGATGGTTCCGAAACACGTTAGCGCCGCATCGATTATCCCGTGTTGTTTCTCCAGGGGCAAACTCAAAAATTTCTCCATGTTTTCACCTCCCCGAGCGCCATAAACCGATTTGGTCAACAGTTTTTCGAGGCGATTTTTGAATAAATTGTTCCCTCGGCAAGTATGTTTTACTGGAAGGATTGTAAGCGGATACATCGTAATACCTTTCACAATCGCAAGGAGTTGCGAATCCAACGGGGTACCGAAACCAGGGAGGGATCAGCATGTCATTCATGAAAAAAAGAAGTTGGGCCATCGCTTCCGTTCTGTTGTGTACGGCTTTGGGCGGGTCGCTGCTAGCCGGGTGTTCCGGGTCCGATGAAAAGTCGGGCAGTTCCGGAAAAACGACGATCACGGTGACGTACCGGGATGACGGTGCCGGAGAAAAAGGCTCGCTGTACCGATGGCTGACGGAGATTGCCGCCGACTATCCGAATAAGGACGTCGAGATTAAGCCGGCGCCGATCCAAGCCTCCGAAGGCGATTATTTCGCCAAAATCGCCTTGGCCTTGAAGTCCAAGGATACCGCGCCGGATATCGTGACGGAGGATACGTTTATTCTCAATTCCGACGCCAGCGCCGGTTATTTGGAACCGCTGGACGAGCGGCTGAAGCAATGGGAGGACTGGACGAACGGCTCGTTCATCGAGGCGATGAAGAAGGGCGTTACCGCCAGCGACGGCAAGGTGTACGGGATACCATACAATACCGACTCGCGGGGCCTTTGGTATAACAAGGAGATTTTCAAGCAGGTAGGCCTCCCCGAAGAGTGGGTGCCGAAGAACTGGGAGGAAGTGCTGGACGCGGCTCGCACGGTCAAGGAAAAAGCGCCGGACATCGTCCCGATTTGGATGAACATGGGGAAGGCGACCGGAGAAGCCACTTCCATGCAGACGTACGAAATGCTCTTGTACGGCACCGGCGAACGGTTGTATGACGATGCGAACGGGAAGTGGATCATTCAAAGCCAGGGAATTTTGGACGCATTAGGGTTTATCGAAACCGTGAATAAGGAAAAGCTCGGACCGCCGCTCTCCAAGGTCCTCAACGGGCAAGCCGGCAACACCGCTTCCCGCGAATATTTGCCTCAGGGCAAGCTGGCCATCTCCCTCGACGGCTCCTGGATCACCGGCAACTACCTGGATTCGGGCGCTTCTCCTTGGCCGGAATACAAAGATGTGCTCGGCTTTGCGCCCATGCCGACGAGCCAAGGCCAAGCGCCGGGTTCCATCACCCTCGCCGGAGGTTGGGCGCTGTCCATTCCAAGCAACGCCAAGCATAAAGACGAGGCTTGGGAGTTTATCCAATACGCGCTAAACAAGGAAAACAGCCAGAAGCTCGTTATCGCTTCGGGCAATATTACCGTTCGGGCCGACGTCGCCAAAGACCCGGAATACACGAAAATGCCGTTTAACGAAATCGCTACGGAATATCTGCAAAACGCCGAATTCCGCCCGGCGCAGGATAAATACCCGGAAGTATCGACGCAAATCCAGACGATGGTTGAATCCGTCGCGACGGGTACCTCCCCTGCGGACGCAGCTCAAAAATACGCCCAGGACGTAACCCGCATTGTCGGCGAAGACGCGGTCATCCAAAAGTGACGCGTTACGCTTCAATCCAAACTAGCGGCAAAGCATTGCCTTCCGGAAGGAGAACGAATCATGAACAGCATGACGGCTGAAGGTTATTCCAGAAAACGTAACTCGTATGCGTGGCTGTATTTCATGCTCCCTTCGATTGCGATAATGCTGGTGTTTTTTATTTATCCCGTCTTACTGACCTTTTTCTATTCGTTTACGAACCTCGCCTTAACGGGGGAATCCGCCAGGGAATTGAAATTCGTCGGATTCGACAACTACCTCCACATGTTCGAGGACCCGACGGTCCGGATCAGCATTTGGAACACGCTGATTTTCCTGTTTGGCTCGGCGGTTATCGGACAGCAGGTGCTGGGTTTTCTGATCGCTTTGCTCATGAAGCACAAAAATAAAACGTTCCGCCGGGTCATCGGGACGATTGTCCTGGCTGGCTGGGTCACTCCGGAGATCGTCTGCGCTTTGTGCTTGTACAGCTTCTTCGGCGACGAAGGCACCCTGAACTCGATCATCACCTCGCTGGGGATTCCGGCGGTCACCTGGCTATATACGGTGCCGATGCTGACGATCATCCTCGCCAACATTTGGCACGGGACGGCCTTCTCGATGCTCGTCTTTCAAGCGGCCTTGGACGACGTCCCCAGCGAAGTGGAGGAAGCGGCGGTCGTCGACGGCGCCTCGCGGTGGCAGGTGCTGATCCGAATCATTATCCCCTACATTAAGGAGACGTTTACTACCAATATGATGCTGGTCACGTTGCAGACGTTAGGCGTCTTCGGGTTAATCTACGCCATGACCGGCGGAGGCCCGGGAACGTCCACGACCACGCTGCCCATCTTTATGTACAACCAAGCCTTCGTGAACTATCAACTGGGGTACGGAACCGCGATCTCTTTGCTGCTTCTGTTGATCGGGATCGTGCTGAGCCTGTTCTATACCCGCTCGCTGAAATAGTCCAAGTGCAAGGAGACTTCCTTATGAACGCAAAACAACGGAAAATCGTCTACCGGATCATGCCCTATGCGATCCTCACTTTCATCGGGATCTGCTTCGTCCTGCCCTTGCTATGGGTGGTGGTTGCTTCCGTCGACGCCAATGCGATGCAGACGCTGAAGCTGCCGCAGCGGATCACGGCGGACAACTACATCGAGGTTGTTACCAGCCGCGAGAACCAGCGCGCTTTCCTGATCGGCTTGATCATGTCGCTGGGGCAGGCGGTGCTCGTCGTCCTTTTGGCGCTGCTGGCCGCCTATCCGTTGTCCCGGTACCAAATAAAATACAAAAAGCCGTTTATGCTGACCATCCTGTTCATGACCTCCCTGCCGATCACCGCGGTGATGGTCCCGGTCTATCAGCTGTTTCTGAGCCTGAAGCTGTATGACCAGATCTTTGGCGTCATCTTGTTTTATGTGGCTTCATCCATGCCGTACGGCATTTGGATGCTGAAGAACTTCATGGATTCCGTCCCTCTGGATCTGGAAGAAGCGGCATGGGTCGACGGAGCTTCCGTATTCACGGGGATCCGCAGGGTCGTTGCGCCGCTGATGGTTCCGGGGATCTGCACGGTGGCGATTTTCACCTTCTCGGGCAGTTGGGGCAACTTCTTCGTCCCTTACATTTTGCTGCAAAATCCGGAGAACTTCCCGGCTTCCCTGAAGTTGTACCAATTTTTCGGCCAATACGGGATGATTGAATACGGCAATCTCGCCGCCTTCTCCATCCTGTACGCCATCCCGTCCATTGTGTTGTATATCTTATCCCAGCGGTTTATGTCCAAGGGGTTCGGATTGCAGGGCGGAACAAAGGGGTAAGCCGGCTGTAACCACTTACCCTTCCGATTCCGCCTTTCCGGCCTTCTTCATCTGTTGGTAATGTTCGGCCATCGCCAAGCTTACTTCCGCCATGCGCTCGATTAAGACTTCGGGTTCTATGATGGTCAGAGCTTTCCCATACGGAAGTAAGTAATATGGCACATAAGTATGCAAGGAGGCGCTTTCCATCCGGAAAACCGCCTCCTCTTCGTTTCGCCGCACCAGCGTATGCCCAAACATCCAATGCCGCTGCAGCTCGTTTAAGGCCTGCTCGGGACCACGAATTCTAACCGTGAGCAGCGAAGCGTCCTCCAGGGACTCCGGCAACAGATTGCCTAGCAGGAACGCCTTTGCGGAAAAATCGGAGGGGCGGTCAAACCGCTCCTCGCTTCGTTCCAAACGTTTGATCCGGTCGACCCGGAAACTGCGCAGCCGCTGCCTCAGCCGGCAGAAGCCGACGGCATACCAAATGCCCTTCCAGTGTACAATGCCGTAGGGGTCGAACAGGCGGACGACGGCAACCGCCTCCTTGCCTCCCCGATACTCCATTTCCAGCGATCGGCCTTCCGCCGACGCCAGCTCCAGGGTCTGCAGGAAAGACTGCTCGAGCTCGTCCACCGGCGGATGAATCACCGACACGCCGCGTCCGTGGCGTTCGATCTGCTCCAACTGTTCTTCGTTCGTATACAGCTTCAGCTTGTCCACCGCCCGGAGTAAGGCCTCGCTGAACGGATATCCCGCTTCCCGGGCGAAGATCGAGGCGTGAACCAGCGCCTTCTGCTCCTCGGCGTCAAACACCAACGGCGATTCCGCAAACCGGCCGAGAATCCGGTACCCGCCGCCCGGACCGGCATCGGCCACGATCGGCACGCCGCTGGCACATAGAGAATCGATGCAACGGTATACGGTACGGATATGAACTTCCAGTTGGTCAGCCAATTGGCGGGCGGTGATCTTCCGGCCGGAGCGAAGGAGCCAGAGGATCGACAGCATATGGTCCGCTTTGGACATGCACATAACCCTTTCCGGTAAAATATTGCTTATATTGTAACCGCCCGGACCGGATTAGGCCAGCGGTTCCATTCCCTGTTCGATCCAGGTCTCGTAGGTTGGACCGTAGATATCGGGCAATCGCAACCCGGCTTGGCGCATCAATACGGTCATTTGACCCCGATGGTGCGCCTGATGCATGAGCGTAAACCGAAGCGATGCCCCATTCGGCCATGGTTCGCCCGCTATTTCCGTCGTAGCCAGCAGTTGCTCGTCCGTCCACTGCGAACGAATCGCCTCAAGGAGTGCCTCGCTAATGCGCCGGTACTCCTCCGCGATCTCCGCCGCCGATGCGGGAACACGCTCCCCGCTGGAAGGGCCGGCGAATTCCAAACCGCAGTGGGTCATGTAATGAATCGATCCAACCAAGTGCCAGGCAATTTGCCCTAAGGTTCTGCGCCCTTCTGCGACAGGCTGGGATAACGATGCGTCGGTGAGCGCCCCCATCACCCGTTCCGTCAATTTGCTCTCCTCTGCCCAGGCCTCCGTAAACTCATTAATCTTCACAAACATCTAAATTCCTCCCGCAATATGATTTTTGAGCTAAGTATAGCCGGGAAATACTGACAGATACGGTCAGTGATTTCATGTCGAACGATTTATATTTACAAACCGACGGTCTGTTTTTATAATTCAAATCTAAAGTATTGATCGACTTGCTGGGCAAAGACGATGATCCCGCCGTTGAGGCGGTCCAGAAACGGTTTTATGACCGTTGGATGGAGTTGTCCCGCCAGGTGGATCGTTACCGGTCAGGAGCACGGCGTCATCCCGGAAACGGTGGATGCAGGCAAAACGGCGGAGCTGTTTGTACTCCTGTCGCTGGGATTGCGTACAAGAGCCTCCTTACCGGTGCGTCCTGCCGCTTTTTAGGTCGACGATTTTACCGAATTGATCATTGCGCGGTTAACGGGAAAATAAACAATCAGGAGGTTTCGAGTGATGGTACCTTTTATTGCGTTGATCGTTTCTTTTTTGTTATTCCGTGGGCTCGGTTTCGCTGGATGGGGCTACTTTGACCATTGGCAAACTTCGCTGCAGGCGGCTTGCGCAGCCATGCTCTTATTCGCCGCATCCGCCCACTGGGGCAAGCGGCGTCCGGATCTGATCCGGATGGTCCCTCCGGCCTTTCCGCGACCGGATCGGATCGTCACGCTGACCGGTTACCTGGAAATTGCAGGCGCGATCGGCTTGCAGATTCCGTTTCTGGCTCCGACCGCTTCGATCTGTCTGTCATTGCTGCTGATCGCCATGTTTCCGGCCAATGTACGGGCGGCCAGGGAACGGCTAACGATCGGCGGGCGTCCCGTGCCGCCCTTAGCCGTCCGCACTTTACTGCAGCTCGTTTTTTTGGCTGCGATCGTCTTTGCTTCGCCGTTAATCCCGCTTTAGTTAAACATAAAAAAAGGCCCTGCCGTAACAGGGCCTTTGCCGAGGCGTACTCCTCAAATCATACGATAAGCGCTCTGGAAACGATAACCAGCAGGATGAACAGAACCAGGATCGTCCCCGTGGAAGTCCAGAAACCACCGTAACCTACATTGCCTACGCCATTTTCATATCCCGACATTGATTTTCCCTCCTTTTTAAATATAGAACATCATATTACGACTCGCCTGCGAACGATCGGGACATCTGCGGAGATCGGCAAAAATGGGTGTGCGCTGACCTAGGGATCCAAGATGGGAAAAGCCGTTTCCCGGCCGATGCAGCCGCCTAATCACGCCAATCGCCAACTGCATATGATGGAACAAGTCAATTTCAAAAGCGGGTGGTGTTCTTGGGAGGAAAAAAGAGGCGACAATACCGAAGACTCCAAGACAATGACATTTCCTCGGATGACCTGGCAATCATCGGCGCCGGATTCACCGTCCTCGGGGATTTTTTCGATTTACTCTCCCTATTGAAGCTGAAAGAGGAAAAAGCGGATAACGGCGGCAACGGCTCCGGCGAAGTTACCGAGGAGACGCTGCTTGACGACTTCATCCTTCACCGAAGCAAACCTGAGAACAAAAAAAGACGAAAATAACAAAGGCGCGGGATCCACATCCTGCGCCTTTTGGGTATTATCGGGACAGCTTGGCAACCTTCAGCCTCCAACGCCGCCACTTCATGTACGCGAGCAGCACCACCAGCGCGCCCAATCCCATGAAGAAGTACTTCAAATATTTCTCAACCAGGTCAATCGCGACCTGCCACTGTTCGCCAAACACAAATCCAATGCTTACAAATGCAGCCACCCAAAGCGCCGCCCCGGTATAAGCATATAAAGCGAAAGTTCGAAAAGGAATGCGGATAATGCCGACGAAATAACCGAAGAACTGCCTGACGCCCGGCACAAAAAAACTGATCAGCAGCATTTTGTTTCCGTACTTCTCATAAACCCGCCTCGTTTTGTCCAAATGCGAGGGCTTGACCAAAATCCACTTTCCGTAACGTTCAATGAGCGGAGCGCCAACCCGATGGCCGATCAAATAGGTGATGGTCACCCCGACCACCGCCCCAGCGTATCCGGCGAGAAAAGCCGGCAGGAATTCAAGCAAGCCTCTATAAGCCAAATATCCCGTATAAGTCAATGTCGTTTGACCCGGCGGCAACGGCAGCGCGATAAAATCGATGGGGAGTCCGAGCAGCAGGACAAAATAGCCATATTGCTCAAACATCCTTTCTATCCAATCCAACACGTTCATGATCCAGTCTCCTTTAGTGGTCCCTGGCGCTGCCTACGCCATTCTTCTTTTATGTTATCAGTATATACGGAGATTTTCCAATCTAAAAGAGACCGTGGACGGGGCGGCGCCCCGACCCTGGTCCGGCATTGTCCCGACGGTCACGCAAAAAAGGCCAAGCCGGAAAGGATTCCTGGTTTGGCCTTTTGAGTCGCTTGTTCCGGCAGGCGGGGCTTATCCGAACCGGCCGGTGATATAATCGTCCGTCCGTTTTTCGGACGGGTTGGTGAAGATTTTGCTCGTATCGTCGTATTCGACCAGCTCTCCCATCAGGAAGAAAGCCGTCTTCTCCGACACCCGGGCCGCCTGATGCATGTTGTGCGTTACGATGATAATGCAATAGTCCTGCTTGAGATCGGCGATCAGCTCTTCGATTTTGGCACTGGACACCGGGTCCAGGGCCGATGCCGGCTCATCCATCAGGATGATGCTCGGATTTACCGCAATCGATCTGGCAATGCAGAGCCTTTGCTGCTGGCCGCCGGACAACGCGAGGGCGGAGCTGTGCAGCCGGTCTTTCGTTTCGTTCCATAGCGCCGCTTTGATGAGCGACTCCTCGACGATCTGATCGAGCTTCTTCTTGTCCCGGATCCCGTGATAACGCGGCCCGAAAGCGATGTTCTCATAGATCGACTTATGAAACGGGTTCGGCCGCTGCCAGACCATGCCGATCTTCTGCCGCAGCAACACGACATCGGTTTTCGGATCGTTGATATTGTCGTCCCCGATCCAGATTTCCCCCGTGATCTTCGCCCCGCTGATCAGGTCGTTCATCCGGTTCAAGCTCCGCAGGAAGGTGGATTTGCCGCAGCCGGAGGGACCGATCAAAGCGGTAACCTGCCGGGAGGCAAAGTCGAGCGATATATTCTTAACGGCCTGCTTCTCTCCGTAAAAAACGCTTAAGTTTTTCGTTGATAGTTCAATATTAGGCACTTGGTTTCGCCCTCCTATTTCGTCGCCGTAAATTTCTTGAGCATCACGCGTCCGAGCCAGCGGGCCAGCAGGTTAAACACCAGCACGGTCAGAATCAGGACGGCCGAAGCGCCGGCGGCGATTTCGGGAGCATCCGGCGCCAACCCTTCGGAATTGATCTTCCAGATATGAACGGCCAGCGTTTCCGCCGGACGGAAGGGATTCAGCGGCGACGTCGGGCTAAGCGGATTCCAGTTGCTGAAATCGAGACGCGGACTGCTCATGCCGGCCGTAAACAGCAGCGCGGCTGCTTCGCCGAACACGCGGCCCGCTGCCAGGATCGTCCCGGTCAGGACAATCGGCATGGCAATCGGGAGCATCACCGATTGGATCGTTTTCCATTTGGACAAGCCCAGCGCCAAGCTGGCTTCTTTTTGCGCCTGCGGTACGCTGGCCAATCCCTGCTCGGTAATCCGTACCATCAGCGGCAGGTTAAAGATCGTTAACGCCAACGCCCCCGAAAACAGCGAGAAGCCGAAGCCGAACAGGTTCACGATGACGAGCAAACCAAACAAACCCACGACGATCGACGGAAACGAAGATAACACTTCGACGATCAAACGGATAAAATCGGTGACCTTCCCCGGTTTGGCGTATTCGCTCATGTAGATCCCCGCGCCGATGCCGAGCGGAATCGTGATAATCATGGTCAAGACCAAAAGGAATAAGGAATTAAACAATTGCGGGCCGATCCCGCCGCCTTCCTTGATCGTTTCGGGAGGCGACGTCAGAAAATCGAAACTGATGTGGCCCAGCCCCCGAACCAAAATAAAGCCGAGCAACCCCGCCATGATAAGAACGATCAAGCCGGCCAATGCGATAATGACGGCCGTTGCGATTTTGTCTACGGTTTTTGCGCTCATCGTTTTGCTCTCCTTTCCAGCCAACGGACGATAAAGACGAATACAAACGTCATCAGCATCAAAATCAGCGCCAACGTCCAGAGCACGTTGTTCTGCGTCGAGCCCATTACCGTATTCCCCATGCTCAGCGTTATGACGCTGGTCAGGGTAGAGGTGGATTCAAAGAGCGAACGCGGAATATGCGGCGCGTTCCCGATGACCATCTGCACCGCCAAGGCTTCCCCGAAAGCCCGAGCCATGCCCAGAACGACCCCGGTCAGCAAGGCCGGCATGGTCGTCGGCAATACGGTGCGCGACAAGGTTTGCCAGCGCGTTGCGCCGAGTGCGTAAGAACCTTCTTTCAAACCGGGAGGCAAGGCAGCCAGCGCATCGGTGGCGATCGAAGTGATCGTCGGCAAAATCATGATCGACAATACGGTCGCTCCGGCCAGGATGCCAAGGCCTTGTCCCGGGAAGATATCCCGGTAAAAAGGAACGATGACGCTAAGCCCTACAAAACCATAAACGACGGAAGGGATCCCGGCCAGCAGCTCGATGACCGGCTGCAAATATTTCTTGCCGAACTTCGGCATGATTTCGACCATAAACAAAGCTGCGCAAATGCCTAGCGGGGCCGCGATCAGCGCCGCCAGAATCGAAGTGCTGAACGAGCCCAAAATAAACGGAAGGGCGCCGAATACCGGAGGTTCCCCATCCGGTTTCCAGTTCGTGCTCCCGAAGATTTCCTTTAGGGCGATCCCGTCTTGAAAAAAGGTGCTTAACCCTTTCGTTGCTACGTAATAAACCATCGAGAAAATCGTGACCACCAGCAGCACGATACAAAATGAAGCGTAGATTTTACCTGTCCATTCCTCGATGATATGCGGTTGTATTTTTTTTCTTCCGCCGGACTGAGCCATGAAACCTCTCCCTTTAATAACAGCACAGAAAGAGGCAGAACAGTCCGCCTCTTGCCGCGCCGATATGATGTTATCGAGTCCTGCTATTGTTACTTCGTGATGTTGCCGTCAACATCGCGCTTGACTTGCATTTTGCTGATCGGAATATAACCAAGCTCTACAACGTCGCCGTTATCGCCTTGGACGTCAGGAGAAACCATGAAGTCCAAGAACGCTTTTACCACTTCGTTCGGCTCGCCTTTCGTGTACATGTGCTCGTAAGCCCACACCGGATATGTCCCGTTCGCTACGTTCTCTTCCGTCGCATCGACGCCTTCGTATTTCACGACCTTCACGGAATCGTCAAGGTAGGACAAGGCGAGATATCCGATTGCTCCCGGCGTTTCGCCGACGAGCTTCTTCACCGTACCGGAGGAATCCTCTTGGATCGAACCTTGCAGGTCTTCCGTTTTCGTGCCCAGCGCGTATTTCTCGAACGTTGCGCGCGTCCCGGAGCTCGACGGACGGTTTACGATTTGGATCGCTTGATCCGGACCGCCGAGGTCTTTCCAGTTCGTTACTTTCCCGGTGAAGATTTGAACCAGTTGATCTTTCGTCAAATTGTCGACGGTGATGTCCGGGTTAACGACGGCAGCCATCGCGACGACGGCAACTTGATGGTCAACCAGTTCGCCGGCTTGTGCCGCTTCCAGCTTCTCTTCTGCAAAGACGTCTGAGTTCCCGATGTCCGCTTGGCCTCCGGAAACCTGCGTCAGCCCCGTGCCGCTGCCTCCGCCTTGAACTTGTATAGAAACGTTAGGATTTTGATCCATGAATGTTTTCGAAACTTGGTCTACCAAAGGTTGCAATGCCGAGGAACCTACAGCCAGGATCGATCCGGACAGTTCCGATGCGGCTGCATTGCCGCCGTTGTTCGCGGAAGCTTCATCCGTGGTCCCGCCGTTTGTTCCGGCCGTGTTGTTTTGTGCCGCGTTGTTGTTTTGACCACATGCCGCCAGCGTCAAGCTCAACACCAAAGTCAAAACCAATAGCATACTCTTTTTCATTGTCTTAGGTATCCCCCTTATGTGATTTACATTTTGATTATAGAAAGCGAAGATTAATCCTGTGTTTTCGTTTTGTAAACTTTGTGTAAAATGAAGAGGCAAATCTCTTCGTTTCTTTAGTCTTTGCTAAATAAATAAAAAAAACACTCCTGCGCCTTTCGGCGAAGAGTGCTTGATTGATTCGAATTATTCGGAGACCTCCGTATTTTTGGACAGCAGGCCTTTGAGCTCTTTCATAAACATGTTGATGTCTTTGAATTGGCGATAAACCGAAGCAAACCGGACATAAGCCACCTCATCCACCGGATACAGCTGCTCCATCACCAATTCGCCGATCTCCCGGCTTTCGACCTCCGCATTAGCGGAATGCCGCAAGGAACGCTCCACCTCGGAAACGATGGATTCCAGCTGCTCTACGGATACCGGACGTTTCTCGCAGGCCCGGATCAAGCCCCGCAGCATTTTCTCCCGGCTGAATTCCTCGCGGCTCCCGCCTTTCTTAATGACGATCAGCGGCATTTCCTCCACCATTTCGAACGTCGTAAACCGCCGGCTGCATTTCTCGCATTCGCGGCGGCGGCGGATGGAACGGTTCTCGTTGGCCGGCCTCGAATCAAGCACCTTGGTCCCTAAATAATCGCAATACGGACATTTCAAGCTAGAACGCCTCCCCTCTAAACGCCGTTATGACGGCTTTTTTGCCCTACTGGCAATAAATTACTTTAAATTCATCGGATTGAAGTTGATAGTCCGGCACATAATACTGTTACCAACCACAAGGAGGTGAACAATCATGGCCCAAAATAATAACTCTTCGAACGACCTGGTGGTTAGACAAGCTTCCGGAGCTTTGGATCAAATGAAATATGAAATCGCTCAGGAGCTTGGCATCTCTTTCCCACAAGACGGATATGCTGGTAACCTGACTTCTTACGAAAACGGTTCGATCGGTGGTTTCATTACGAAACGTTTGGTCACCCTGGCTGAACAACAGCTGGCAGGTCAATTCAAATAATCCGATCAACTGAAGGAAGCATTGACTGGCGTTTAGCCGGTCGATGCTTTCTTTTGTATTTTCGCCAAATCCGCCTAAAACTCCTCGTAAATCTTCAGATATTGCTTGTAATAATGGGAGACCCGCTGAACGTAATGCCGGGTTTCGCCGAACGGGATATCCTGCGCCGTCTCCAGCCGTCCGTCCCACCGTCCGCTCTTCAGCCAGTTCTTCACATTCGTCGGACCGGCGTTATAAGCCGCGATCATGGCGATTGGGTTGCCTTCGAATTGATCGGAGAGCGACCTCAAGTACCAGGTGCCGATTCGGATATTCGTCTCCGTCTCGTTGCGAATGTCCTCCAGCGTCGTGTCGGGCAGCTTCGCTTTAGTGATCACCCACTCCGCCGTATCCGGCATGATTTGCATAATTCCGAGCGCCCCTTTTCGGGACTCGGCCCCCGACTTGTAATTCGTCTCGACCTTGATGATCGCCGCGACGATAAACGGATCTAACCCGTTGTTTTTGGCGTGCAACCGGATTTCCTCTTTATAATAAATCGGATAAAATAACGAAAGCCAAGCGGAATTAAAAAAGATCAGGACCGTGAAACCGATAAACAGCAGAAGCAGGACTCTTTTTTTGCGAAGCCACCTCATCTTAGTCCCTTATCCCGCCAAAAGTCGTCGATCTGCCGTCTCGTCTCGTCAAGTCCACCGCTGTTATCAATCAAAATATCCGCCCTCTCCTTCTTTTGTTCGATATCCATCTGGGCGCTTAACCGCTGTTCGGCCGCTTCCCGGGATAACCCGTCCCTAAGGATCAACCGGGACAACTGCATCTCCCGGGGCACGTACACGACCATGATTTCTTCATATAACGGATCCAGACCGGATTCGTAAAGCAAAGGGATATCCGCCACCACCAGTCTTTGCGGATCCACTTCTTCCAACTCCTCCAGGCGCCGCTTCATTTCGGAGCGGATGGCGGGATGTGTTAAAGACTCCAGCGCCTTCCGCTCCTCCGGATGCGTGAACACGATTTCGCCGAGCTTCTTGCGATTTAGCGTCCCGTCGGGGTGAAGCACATCCTGGCCGAAACGTTCGCTGACGGCGGCTAACACCGGATGGCCCGGCTCCATAATCTCTCTGGCGATCACGTCCGCATCAATCACGGCGGCACCGCGGCTGGCCAGCATGCGGGAAACCGTGCTTTTCCCGGTGGCAATGCCTCCGGTGAGTCCGATGTTCATTCCCTTACACCTCACTGTTCTGACTTGGAGCTTCGGTCTCAACCTTGTCTTCCGTTTCGTTGTTGCCGCGCCTTCTGGCTTGTCCGGTAAGGCGGCTGACAAGTCGGGCAAAAATGCGTACCCCGCCCTCCTACGACCGTCTTCACCACCGGCTGCCCGCAATTCAGGCAAGGCTCTCCTTGGCGGCCATACATGCGCAGGGAATGCTGGAACATCCCCATTTCCCCCTGCCCGTTGACGTAGGATTTGATGGAGGAGCCTCCCGCTTCCACCGCTTCGGTCAGCGTATCCACAATAGCGGCATGAAGCCGCTCCAGTTGCCGTTTAGTCAGCTTGTCCGCCGGATGCTCCGGATGGATTCCCGCCCGGAACAGCGCCTCATCTACATAAATATTCCCCAGGCCCACGATGTATTCCTGGTTTAATAACGCCGGCTTGATCTTGGTGGTTCGCCGAGAGATTGCCTCTAGGAAGGCGGCTTCCGTGAAGGAGGCATCCAAGGGCTCCAACCCCAGTTTCGCCAAAGGCTTCTGCTTAAATTCCTCTCCGGGCGCAAACAGATGCATGGTCCCGAACTGTCGCACATCCTTGTAACGGAGCTCCGTCCCGTCCGTAAACCGGAAGATCACGTGAGTATGCTTCTCCACCTCATCGCCGGTCCGATACACCCCATAACGCCCTTCCATCCGCAAATGGGAGACGAGCACCAGCCCGTCCATGACGATGCGCAAAAATTTCCCGCGGCGGCCGATCTCTACGATGGTATGACCGGCGAGCTCGGTTTCAAACCGTTTGATATCATCCGGCCTTTGGATGATCCGCGGCAGATAAACCTCTACGCTTTGAATCGTCTTCCCGACGATCAGCTGGGTTAATGTCCGTCGGACCGTTTCGACCTCCGGCAATTCCGGCATATCCTCTCACCTCGTTCTAAGATGTTATGGGGAGCTTACTTCGTCTTTCGCCTACTTCGCTTCGTACCAATTCAAGCCGCTGGACACTTCGGCCTTCAGCGGAACGGTGAGTTCCAAGGCTTTCCCCATCGTTTCCGGAACCAGCTTGCTCATGAGCTCCAGCTCCTCCGGCGGCACTTCGAATACCAATTCGTCATGCACCTGGAGCAGCATACGGCTCTTGAGCCCATGCTTGTGCAGCTCCTCGTCCATCCGCACCATCGCCAGCTTGATGATGTCCGCCGCGGTTCCCTGGATCGGCGTATTCATGGCGGTACGCTCGGCAAAGGAGCGCAAGTTGAAGTTCGAAGCGTTGATTTCCGGCAAATAACGACGGCGCTCCAGCAGCGTTTTGACGTAACCGTCGCGTTTGGCTTCCTTGACGATCTCGTCCATGTAACGTCGAACGCCTTGGAATGCATTGAAGTATTGTTCGATAAACCGGGCCGCTTCTTTCCGCGTGATGTTCAGGTTCTGGGACAAACCGTAATCGCTGATCCCGTAAACGATCCCGAAATTGACCGCTTTGGCCGAGCGGCGCATATTGGCGTCGACCTGGTCCGGCCCTACGCCAAATACATCCATGGCCGTCTTCGTATGAATGTCCATATCGTGCAGGAACGCTTCCTGCAACCCCGGATCCCCGGAAATGTGAGCCAACACGCGGAGCTCGATTTGCGAGTAGTCCGCGGCCAGAATAAACCAACCTTCCTCCGATGGTACAAATACCTTGCGGATTTTGCGGCCTTCTTCAAGGCGAATCGGGATGTTCTGCAGGTTCGGAAACTGGCTGCTCAAGCGTCCGGTGGCGGCGATCGTTTGCCGGAAATACGTATGCACCTTGCCCGTTTTCGGCGAAATTTCCTTCAGCAGCCCCTCGACATAGGTCGATTGCAGCTTGGCCAACTGGCGGTATTCCAGAATAAACTGCACGATTTCATGGTAAGGCGCCAGCTTCTCCAGCACTTCCGCGTCCGTCGAGTAACCGGTTTTGGTCTTCTTGATGACCGGCAACCCCAGCTTATCGAACAGGATTTCCCCTAACTGTTTGGTGGAGTTGATATTAAACTCCTGGCCGGCGATTTCGTAAATTCGCGCGACCAATTTGTTGATCTGGGCTTCAAATTCCACGCCGAGCTCTTTCAAGGCTTCCTTGTTTACGGCGACGCCTTGCTTCTCCATGTCGGCCAAAATCCGGGATAACGGCATTTCCAGTTCGTAGAACAGCCGCTTCATTTCATATTTCTCCAGCTCCTGCCGCTGCAGCGGCAGAATGCGCAGCAAGGCGTCCGCCTTGCGGGCCAAATGGCGGCTTAACGCCTCCGGCTCCGGCACCTTGAATTTGGCGCCTTTGCCGTATACCTCATCGTCGCCGGGTACCGGCGGCAACTGGTATTTCGCCGCCAGGCCGCTGATCGTCTGGTCGCTTTCCGTCGGATCCAGCAAATAGGCGGCCAGTTGCACGTCATGTTCGGCTCCGGCAAACGCAACGCCTTGCCAGAACAGCACCAAATCCGCCCGGTGTAAATCGTAACCGCGCTTCGGCACGTGCTCGTCGGCCAGCCAAGCGCGCACATCCGCGGCCGCTTCCGATTGCAGCACGTCAAACGGCAGGAAATAATGGCGGCTGGCGGTGGACAACACCATGCCCATCATCGTGGCCTGATGCGGGTTCTCCCCATAGGATTCCACGATGATCCCTTCGATGTTCGGCAAATCGGCGGTCAGCTCGGAAAGGTTATCCCGCTCAACCGCGGTAACGTCAATTTCAACCTGTTCCGCAGGAGCCGCTTCGCCGGCCGCATTCCCGCCGCCGGCAAAGGACATCCGCTCCAGCAGCGACTTAAACTCCAGCTTGCGCAGCATCGGAACGGCGGCTTCCTCCTGGATGCCGTCAAACTTCATCTCCTCCCAGGAGCGTTCGACGGGAACCTCGCGGAAAATGGTCGCCAGCTGTTTGCTCATGCGGGCGTCATCGGCATGGTTCACCAGATTTTCCTTCATTTTTCCCTTCAATTCATCGGTATGGGCCAGCACTTCCTCAACGGAACCGAACTGGTGCAGTAATTTCAGGGCCGTCTTCTCCCCGATCCCCGGCACACCGGGGATATTGTCGGACGTATCGCCCATCAACCCTTTCAAATCGATGATTTGCAGCGGCTTCAGTCCATATTTCTCCTCGATTTGCTGCGGATCATAAGGCTCGACTTCACTAACGCCTTTGCGCGTTAACGCCACTTTCACCCGGTCGCTGACGACCTGCAGCATATCTTTGTCGCCGGTAACGACGAGCACTTCTTGACCGGCTTCCTCCGCCCGTTTGCTTAAGGTGCCGATAATGTCGTCCGCTTCGTACCCGGCCAGTTCGAACCAAGCGATGCCAAAGCTCTCCAGCAGCTCGCGCATCAGCGGAAACTGCTCGGACAGCTCGGGCGGCGTTTTGTCGCGTCCGCCTTTATATTCCTGGTACCCTTCATGACGGAACGTGACCTTGCCCGCATCAAAGGCAACCAGCATATGCGTCGGGCGTTCCTCCTGGATCAAGCGCAGCAGCATGTTCGTAAAACCGTAAACGGCATTCGTATGCAGGCCGCTGGAGTTCGTGAGCGGCGGCATGGCAAAAAATGCCCGGTAAATAATGCTGTTACCATCTATAAGTATCAATTTTTCCATACGACACCTCGTCCACAGTTTTCTACCTTCTCTTATGATAACACAGGGGCCATCCCGATAACACCAAAGCCGGCATTGGAAAAGAAAAACCGGCCGCTGCTTGCGAAATTTCGCAAACGGCGGCCGGTTGTAGGCAGGGAAAGCTCGATTATTGATTCAGGTCCGGACGATGGCCGGTCACCAGATATACGGCACTTTCGCCGATATTCGTCGCGTGGTCGGCGATTCGTTCGATATACCGGCCCACCAGCGTCAACAACATCGCCTGCTGGAGGGATTCCGGATTCGCGATCATAAATGAATACAGCTCGTGAATCATCTGGCTGTACAGGTGATCGACCTCGTCGTCATCCTTGGCCATTTTATAAGCCAAATCGGTATTCTCGTCCAAGTACGATTGCAGCGACTCCCGCAACATCAGAATGACGAGCTCGGACATTTTGGGAATATCGATCAACGGTTTGATTAATTTCTGGCCCTCCAGCCGCGTGGTGACCTTGGCGATATCGATGGCCAGATCTCCCATGCGCTCCAAATCGCTGGAAATTTTGAAAGCCACGATGATCCGGCGCAAATCCTTGGCCACCGGTTGCTGGGTCACGATTAGGCGCGAGCCGATCTCCATGACCTGCTCCTCCATCCGGTTGAGCTCTGCGTCCCGCTCCACGATCCCTTTCGCTTTGGCCGAGTCCAAAGCCTGCAAAGCGCTGATAGCCTCCGACAAAGCGTGTTCGACATGCTCGCCCATCTGTCTCAGCAGCTGCCTTAAATCCTCGAGGTTCTGATCAAATTCTTTTCTTTGAATCATCTTGCTGCAGCCTCCTTATTATCCGAAACGACCGGAAATGTAATCTTCAGTGCGTGGATCCTGCGGTGTGGAGAAGAGCTTCTGCGTATCGTCCGCCTCCACGATCTCCCCGTTCAGGAAAAAGACGGTCCGGCCCGAGATGCGCGCCGCCTGATGCATGTTATGCGTCACCATGACGATCGTATAACTATCTTTTAATTGCTGCACCAGCTCCTCAATCTTGAGGGTTGAAATCGGGTCCAGCGCTGAAGTGGCTTCGTCCATCAGCAGAATATCCGGCTGCACGGCGATGGCCCGGGCGATGCATAGACGCTGCTGCTGCCCGCCGGACAAGCTGAGTGCAGACCGTTTCAGGAAATCTTTGACCTCATCCCACAACACGGCCTGGCGAAGACTCCGTTCCACGATTTCATCCAGGGCCGCTTTGCTCTTGATGCCGTGCAGCCGAGGGCCGTAGGCAACATTGTCATATATCGATTTTGGAAAAGGATTCGGCTGCTGAAACACCATACCCACCCGTTTGCGCAAGGCTTCCACCTGAACGTCGTCACCGTAGATGTCGGTACCGGCGATTTGTACAGAGCCTTCGATCCGCGTTCCCGGAATCATATCGTTCATCCGGTTCAACGTGCGGAGAAGCGTCGACTTCCCGCAGCCGGAAGGCCCGATGAAGGCGGTGATCGCTTTCTCCGGAATATCCAGAGAAACGTCCTTTAGCGCATGGAATCGGTCATAATACAAGTTCAACTTTTGAATCCGGATAATGTTATCCATCACAGTTCTCCTTCACAAATAAACATCTTTGCCTCCGGCAGCAGGTCTTATGCCTGACCGACCGGGGAAATGCAGGGCAAACTTGAAGCACGGTACCCGCCTTCCAGCGGGCCCGTGCCGGTGCTTCAACTATTGATTTAGTATGCGCGTATGATGATTTATCCCATGTAAAACAGTTTCATTTTATCGTACTTATGTAAAAGAACATGGGTCTAAATGTAAACGCAGTGTAAAATCTTACGCAAGCGACGCCAGATGCTGCAATTCGTCAAGCACGGTTCTCGTTCTGCCGGCTGCCGTTTCCGATGACCGGAACATTTCCTGGCCGCGTTCCTCTACTGTACGCGCGGAAGCCACCAGCGCTTGGAACGTCCCGTCCGCGTTACCGACCCGCCCATGGCTCTCCGCCATCTCCTCTGCCGTAGTGGAAGCAGTGCCCGCCGTTTGCTGGATCAAACGGTTCACGACGCCCAGCGTCGAGCCGATCTCCTCCGAGAAGCTCTTGGTCTGCAGGGCGAGCTTGCGAACCTCGGAAGCCACGACGGCAAACCCCCGTCCATGATCGCCCGCATGCGCCGCTTCGATCGAGGCGTTCATGGCCAGCATGCCGCTTTGATCCGCGAGACTGCGAATATGATCGGCGACCGACGAGATTTGCTTGGTCCGCTCTAGCAGCTCCGCCATTTGTTTCTCTTGGGAACGGGTCATTTCGAGCACGCGGGTAAACGACGCCTTGACGGCCTCCAGCTCTTGCCGCCCTTCCGCCGATAATCCACTCATCCGCTCGGATTCCAGCAAGCTTCGTTTCGCGGACTCCGCCACTTCGGCTATCGAGCGCTCGATCTCGACGATCCGGTCGCGGCTTTCCCGGACCGCCGTCTGCCTGGCTTCATCCGCCTCCCGTTGCAGCTGCCGGGACATCTGCATCAGATCCTGAACCGTCAGGATCCCGTAATATTGACCTAAATCGGTCAGGATCAACCCGTCGTAGAAGGAGGCGCCTTCCCGTCCGAGCGCTTGATCCAGCAGTTCTCCGGGAGGCGTATCGAGCTCGCAGATCAGCGGTTGCCGCTGGGCAAACCGAAACGCGGACTCTTCATAAAACAGATCGGCGGCAAACCGTCCGGCCAGATGGCGAAAGAAACGATCCCGCATCAGCAGCCCCATCGGCTTGTGATCATCATCACAAATCACGATGCATGGGAGCTCCGGCTGCTTTTGAAACTGCCCTAGCACATGACGGCAGGTGACCTCCGCTCCGATCACAGGAACCTTGCGGCAATAGAAGCGAACCTCTACCGCAGCGACTTCTGTGACTTCTGCAAATGCTGCGGCCGAAGGCTCCCCAGCCATTCTGCCGTCTCCCTCCACCGTCCCCCGTAGATCTCCGCTTTCCCCGTTTGCTGCCACATTCTCTGTCTCTTCAAGCGCTGAACGTTCCAACACTGCGATGGCCTGATTTTCCAACCTGAACCACTCCCCCGTATGTATTCGTTTACGTTCGATCTACTAGAA
The DNA here is from genome assembly GCF_022427145.1 of Paenibacillus timonensis. Taxonomy (GTDB): domain Bacteria; phylum Bacillota; class Bacilli; order Paenibacillales; family Paenibacillaceae; genus Fontibacillus; species Fontibacillus timonensis. The sequence continues at coordinate 8,733 of NZ_JAKSXN010000029.1, read as the reverse complement.
TCATAGTGGGAGATTGTTAAGGTCATGTTTTCGGGACTTTTGCCCTATGTAAAAAGAACGCCCATCATGAATTTACATGATGGACGCTTTTTTCTTGTTGACAACCAATTTATAGCCGACGCCGCGAATAGAATCGATGTGCACCGACTGCGGATCCAGCTCAAGCTTCTTCCGCAGCGAGCTGACGTGGACATCCACCGTCCGCTGCCCCCCAATATAGTCGAACCCCCATACGGCATTCATGAGATCGTCCCGGGTCATCACGACGCCGGGCTTGCGGGCCAAATACAACAGCACCTCGAACTCCTTCGGCCTAAGTGTGATCGCTTCCCCGTTCAACGTGACTTCGTATTTCTCCGGATAAATCGTCAAGGCCCCCAGCGCAATTTGCGAATTCTCCTGTTGGGCCGGTTTGTCGCGTTCCTCCTGGCCGGACGATCGGCGGAGAACGGCGGCGACGCGAGCCAGCAGTTCGGCCACGCCAAACGGTTTCGTAATGTAATCGTCGGCGCCGGATTTCAAGCCCTGCACGACTTCCTCCTCCGCATTTTTTGCGGTCAGGATGATCACCGGCGTCATCACGCCTTCGCTACGCAGCTTCGACATGATTTCGAATCCGTTCATGCCCGGCAGCATCAAATCGAGCAATATCAAATCAAAATCCTGCTGCAGTGCGGTTTCATAACCGGTCTGCCCGTGATCCTCTACGACAACTTCATAGCCTTCGCTCGTCAGGTTGTAAGACAAAAGCCGGGATAACGTCGGTTCATCTTCGATAACCAATAGACGTTGTGTCATAGTACCCCCCATTTGTTTGCGGTACAAGTTCATGCTCTGAACCAATATCGATTTCATGACAAGCCCAGCATATCACGGCATTGTTAACGCGGTGTAAAGTTTTTCAAAAACGGTTTACACTTTATTCGTAGGTTCCCCGGGCCGGTCTTAATCATCCAAGGCATGCATCAGGGGAAGTTCCAAAATAAACGTCGTTCCTTCACCGACTTTGCTCTCCACGCGGATGGTGCCGTGGTGCAGCTCCACGAGGTGTTTAACGATGGACAAGCCTAGACCCGTACCGCCGGAGCTGCGGGATCTGGCCTTATCCACCCGGTAAAAGCGTTCGAAAATCCGCGGCAAATCCTTTTTGGGAATGCCGATCCCCGTATCGCTCACCACGAAACGAACCTTCTCTTCGTCTCCGCCTTCGCCTACTATGCTAGCCGAGACGCGTACTTTCCCGCCTTCCAGGGAATAGCTGATCGCGTTAGACAGCAGATTCATGAAGATTTGCCGCAGCCGGTCTTCATCCCCTTCGATAAACAGATGTTCAGGCACGTCATGCGCCATCGAGATGGATTTTTTGCCGGCCGCCGGTAAAAGCACCTCATAAATGCTGTCGAACAGCTCTTTCAGCTGTACGGGGGCGTATTCCAGCGGTACCCGCTTCGATTCGATTTTGGATAGCTCGAGAATGTCGCCGATCAACCGGTTTAACCGGTCTCCCTCGTCATAAATGATCTGCAGGAAGGACCGGGCGGTTTCCTCGTCCTTCACCCCGCCGGCGAGCAGCGTTTCGGCGAAACCTTTGACCGCCGCAATCGGCGTCTTCAACTCATGGGACACGTTGGCGACGAATTCGCTGCGCATGCGTTCCAGCCTGCGGATATCGGTGACGTCCTGCATCAGGAACAACATGCCGCGGTAGCTGCCGTTATCCTCAAACATCGGGACGCTGTCGAACAGCAGGATTTTCTCTTCGGGATCGTAAACGTTCCGTTCCTCTTGAACCGCTTCCTTGCGGGCAATGCCTTCTTCCATGAATTTGATGAATTCATAGTTGCGCTTGAGCACCTGATACGATTTGCCCAACAGCAGTTCGCCCTTCATATGCAGGATCCTCTCCGCCTCCCGATTGATCAAGGCGATACGCTCCGAGGCATCCACCATGAGAATGCCGCCGGTCATGTTCGCGAGCACGCTCTGCATCAAATCCTCGTTATCGCGGATCCGCTTGAGCTGCTGCTGCAAACTGTCCGCCATCCCGTTGATCGCCAGGCCCAATTGACCGATTTCATCCTTGCGGGCCAGCTTGACCCTGGCGTCGTAATCGAAACCGGAGATGCGATGGGCAACGCGGGTGATCTGTTCCAGCGGTTTGGTCAAACCGGCCGCCACCCGGTAACTTACCAGCCCGGCGACAAGGAAAAGGATAAGCAGTCCGCCAAACATCCAGATCCACCCTTGGACAAGCCCCTTCTCCACGTCGGCCAAACTCATGGAAAGACGAATGTAGCCGTCAAATTCGCCGGCGGTCACGCGGTGCGCGACGTACAGCATATTTTCGCCGATCGTGTCGCTGTACCGGATCGCGCTGCCGACGTTCCCGTCTGCGGCCGACTCGATTTCCTGCCGATGAGCATGGTTATCCATCCGCTCCGGATCGGATTCGGAATCGCCAACGACGATGCCGTCCAGCGTGATGAAAGTGACCCGGGAATCGGTCAGCTCCTGAAGCTGCTTCGCTTGTCGTTCGTAGTAGTCGTTCGCTTCGGGATTCCCTTCCGCGGGAACGAAATCGAGGGTCGCTTCCAGCAAGTTAATTTCCCGGGCCATATTTTCCTCTAACGCCCGGATATGCGAGTTTTTAAACATTTGGGCCATCGTGATGCCGGCAGCCAGCATCGAGATGCCAAGCAGGATCATTAAGATCAGGGTTAGGCGTGAACGAAAAGTTTTCATTGTTATTTGAACACCGGATCCTTAAAAGCGGCCAGTTTCATCAGCGAATCCTTCTCCACGCCTTCATGCAGGCTGTCTCCATGCGAATCCATCGTTACGATCGCGGCAAACCCTTCGACCTCCAGATGCCACATCGCTTCCGGAACGCCGAATTCCATGAAATCGACGCCGTTTACCTTCTTGATGCATTCCGCATAATACTGCGCCGCCCCGCCAATCGCGTTCAGATACACGCCGCCATGCTCTTTCAAGGCAGCAAGCGTCTTAGGACCCATGCCGCCCTTGCCGATCACCGCGCGGATGCCGAATTTCTTCATAATGTCTCCTTGGTACGGTTCCTCGCGGATGCTGGTCGTCGGTCCGGCCGCCTTCACGTGCCAACCTTCCTCGTCCTTCAGCATCACCGGTCCGCAGTGGTAAATGACCGCTCCGTTCAAATCCAGCGGCGCGTCGTGATCCATCAAATATTTGTGCAGGGCATCGCGGCCGGTATGCATTTCTCCGTGGATGACCACGACATCGCCGACCCGCAGGCTGCGGATTTGCTCCTCCGTCACCGGCGTTTGCAGCACGATTTCGCGGCTGGCCGGGGCCGGAGATTCTTCGGATGCCGTATCTGTTGCGGCCGCTTCAAGATCCCCTACCGGCACGTCGCTGCCGCGCTCGTAAAGCCATTCGCGAATGGCGCCGGTTGCGGGATCGATGTCCACCCCTTGGCGGCGGAACGCCCAGCAGTTGTACGCAACCGACACAAAGAAGCTGGCCGGAAGCCGGTTGATCGCCCCGATTTTGCAGCCGAGCAAGGTCACTTCTCCGCCGAATCCCATCGTACCGATCCCCAGTTGATTGGCCGTTTCCATAATATAACGTTCCAGCCGGTCCAGATCCGGATTCGGGTTAACGTCATCCAGCGGGCGGAACAGCTGCTGCTTGGCTAGCTCATACCCCGTCGTACGGTCGCCGCCGATGCCGACCCCAAGAAATCCTGCGCTGCAGCCCTGCCCCTGCGCCTGATAAACGGCATGCAAAATGCATTTGCGGATGCCGTCGAGATCCCGCCCCGCGCGGCCGAGTCCCTCCAGTTCCGTCGGAAGGCTATATTGTATATTTTTATTCTCGCACCCGCCGCCCTTCAAGATCAGCCGGATGTCGATCGCGTCTTGCTCCCATTGTTCAAAATGAATGACCGGCGTACCCGGCCCCAAGTTGTCTCCACTGTTCTCTCCCGTTAAGGAATCCACGGAATTCGAACGCAGTTTACCTTCCTGGGTCGCCCGCTGCACCGCGGCGTAAATCGCCTTCTTCATCTCGATTTGGTTTGCCCCTACCGGCGTATGCACCATAAAGGTCAACATCCCGGTATCCTGGCAAATCGGCGAGACCTGTTCCTCCGCCATACGGATGTTTTGCGCGATGGTCGACATGGCTAAGCCGGCCCGTGTCGCCCGGTTTTCCTGGGCTCGCCCCCGGTTCACCGCACGCCGCACGTCTCCCGGCAGCTTTGTTGAAGCTTCCACAATCAATTCGTATACGCTTTCTTCAAACTGGTGCATGATCCAAGAATCCCCTCTCCCTGTCATCTTGTTTACCCCTTGGGCGCAAAAAAGCAAAACCTTGTCGCGTCGTTAGCCATATCGTATTCTTCAGATTTATAATAACATAAGAACTAGTTTCGGTTGACAACTTCTGTCCAAAATCCACTCCAAAATAAGCGAGGTTTATCACTGATGAGCTACCATTTCCCTGCTTATCTGTACCGCTTGCGTGCCATCCATCGCTGGAGCCTGATGCGCAGCACCGCCGCCGATAGCGTTGCCGAGCATTCGTTCCATGTCGCGCTGTTGGCCCATCTGCTGTGCGAAATCGGAAACGCCCGTTTCGGGCGCCGCCTGAATGCGGAACGCGCCGCAACGCTGGCGTTGTTCCACGACGCGACGGAAGTATTCACCGGCGACATCCCGACGCCGGTCAAGCATCATAATCCGCGTCTCTTGTCTAACTTCCGCGAAATGGAGGCGATCGCCGCGGAACGTTTGCTCTCCATGGTCCCGCCTGAACTCCAAAACGTGTATGCCCCGCTGCTCTCGCCCGGCCAAACGGCGGACTCGCCGGAGGACACCGTATTGCTGGCGTATGTCAAAGCCGCGGACAGCTTGGATGCTTATTTGAAATGCGCCTGGGAGCTCACTGCCGGCAACCGTGAATTTGCCGTCGCGAAGACGCAGCTTCTGGATAAACTGCAGCGGCTGCAGCTCCCGGAGGTCGCATATTTTCTGGAACACCTGGCGCCCAGCTTTGAAATGACGCTGGATGAGTTATCCGAAGCGGAGGGGCGGGAGGAAGAATAAATCGGTTAGAAGCTGGAAGAACCCCCAAGCAGGTTCGGCGCAGCCGACGAACTTGCTTGGGGGTTCTGTTCACCGGGATATGCCCGGTCACGGCTTCGCTAGCCGTTAACGATCTCTCCACCGTTGATATGCAGGACTTGACCGCTCATATACGAGGAGTCGTCCGAAGCCAGAAATACGTAAGCCGGGGCCAGTTCTTCCGGTTGGCCGGGCCGTTGCATCGGCGTCGTCCCCCCGAATTCGGACACCTGCTTCTCGTTGAAGGTTGACGGGATCAACGGGGTCCATATCGGGCCAGGGGCCACCGCATTCACCCGGATGCCTTTGCTCCCGACCACGTTCATCGACAACGCCCGCGTGAAGCTAACGATAGCCCCTTTCGTTGCCGAATAGTCGATAAGCTGCGGGTTGCCTTTATAGGCCGTCACCGAGGCCGTATTGATGATCGCGCTGCCTTGACGCAAATGCGGCATCGCCGCTTTGGTCAAATAAAACATGGAGAAGAGGTTCGTCCGGAACGTTTTCTCCAGCTGCTTCGCCGAGATGGCTGTTATATCCGGCTGCGGATGCTGCTCGGCCGCGTTGTTGACCAGGATGTCCAGGCGCCCCAGCTCCTGTACCGTTTGCTGCACGGCCTGCTCCGCAAACGCCTCGTCGCCGATATCTCCGGCGATCAGCAGGCATTTGCGCCCTTCCTGCTCGACTTCCTTCCGGGTCACGCCCGCATCGTCATGCTCATTCAAATAAACGATCGCCACGTCAGCCCCCTCTTTGGCGTAGGCTACGGCGACGGCCCGTCCGATGCCGCTGTCGCCGCCGGTGATGAGCGCGACTTTGCCTTTCAGCTTGCCAGCCGCTTGGTAAGTCCCCTCATAGACCGGTCGCGGATGCATTTCCGATTCGACGCCGGGCTGATGGTTTTGGTGCTGAGGCGGCAAGGTCTGCTTCGATTGTCCGTTTCCTGCCATTTCTGCATCCTCCTTCGGGTTATCGGTAATCCAGGTGCGAATATCCCCGATCGCTACCTTCCCTAATTAGGATGACCTGACTGCCCCGCCTTATCCCTTCCCTACTTCCATTGAATTCCGAATCGGTCGAAAAACCATATCTCGTCATGCTTACGAAGAGAGGCATATTTCTCCCTCCGTGCCGAAGTCAGCTCGCTTAGCCCGTACTCGTCCAACGGTTCTGCCCCGAACGCTTGATGCACCTGCTCCCGGCTGGCCGAAATCATTTCATCGCCGAAATGCAAATAGGCAAGGGTCATCAAATCCATCCCCCACTGCTCTCCGCTGTTGTCATAGGGGAAATTCTGCCGGAACACCTGAATCAAAGTAACCTCCGGGACAAAACGGCATCTCCCGCCCTGAAGCCATAATCTCAAGGAGAATTCCGCCGTCTCCAGATCTTTGCCGATAAATCCGTCCTCCATCCCCCCCATATCCCGAAACGTATCGCGCCGGACGGCAAAACACTCCCAGGTCATCCACGGAATCTCGTTTTGACTATCAACCAGTACCGGGTAGCTGCGCACCGATCCGATCCCCCCTCCGACATCCCCCCCTTTCGGGGCAGGGGAGTGCTCGCTCTTCTCAAAAGCGGGCGAGACCCCGTCCGCTTGTCCCTGCATCAACGGCTCCAGCAGCCGCTCCATCCATCCGTCATCATAATATAAATGAGACCCGCAAAAGATCAAATATTCTCCGTCGGCATGTGCTGCCCCGATATTACGGGCCGATATTCCCGGCTCTCCCTTGACCCGCTTAAAAGGCCGGTCGAATCGATAACCCATCAAAAAATCACAACACCCGTCGATAGAACCTTCATCGACGATAATGACTTCATATGGAAGCGTCGTATGCGACACTTTCAAAGACTCCATCGTGGTATACAGATCGATTCCGTTGTTCTTGACCGTAATGATGATCGAAACTGAAGTAGATTGGGAAGGCATGTATAATCTCCTTAATTTGGTTATAATTAATAATTGAACCATTTTAGTAAATCCCACCATTCCATAATAACCCAATTCGTACTTGCAGTAAATACAAACAAAACCTGTAGTTTATTATCTTTCCTCTGGGTTCTCACTAAGGTAAATACAGGAGGGGTGTTATGGATTACGAGGCATTGGGGAAAAGACTGCGTCAAGAAAGGCATAAAATGCACTTGACCCAGGAAAAACTCGCCGAACGCATCGAAGTTTCGGACGCATACATAGGACAAATCGAACGGGGAGAGCGCAGTTTGTCCCTGGAAACACTCGTCAAACTGGCGAATCAATTGGGCGTTACCGTTGATTATTTGCTCCACGATTCGATCGAGATCAGCGACGACCATTTTATGAACCAGATTCAACAGATCGTCATGAATCGATCGCCGAAAGAGAAACAGCTGGCGCTCGATATTTTGAAATTAATGTTTACCCATTTGGACGAATTAGAATAAGAGAATAAAAAGGCCTGCCGGCTATCGCCGGCAGGCCTTTTTATTAGCTTGTGCCTAGATTAAATTATGGTGCTGAACACCATAAAAAACGAAATCAGCAATACCGTCACGGATAACAGCGCACTTAACGTACGCAGCTTTCCTTCCTCCGCCGTCACGGTCTTATTCTGACGGATCCCTTCCAGCGCCAACCGCAGCGGTTTGGCCATGATACCGCTAAACGCGCCGATCGCCAAAAACAAGATGACGATCACGATCATCCAGGGCACGGAATAATCGCCTTGACCGATCAAATATCCGCCCGTCAACAACTGGATCACGAGTCCGATCTGTGCGTATCGGTTCAGGGAGACCACGGCGGATACCGTTCCTTCCTGGGCCGCCAGCGACAATTTGCCGATTCGGCCGAGCACAAACGGCAGGAACAGATAGAAGCCCAACGCCAATGCGCCGATGATATGTAGGAATAACATGACTTGATACATTAACATAACCGTCCTTTCCGCGTCAATTACATTTATTATAATCTATTATAACTTTGGATGGAAATAAAAGAAACGTCTGTTGGGGCGGGGCTAGATAAACCGTGGATAAGGAATGAGGCAACGCTAGGAAATGTTCCTACGATCGCTGTTGCTCGCGGGTTTCTTGATCCGATAAATTCATACGAGGTTGAAACTCGCTCACAAAGGCGAACGCTCCGCTTCTTCGGAATCATTTCCCGCTTATGCCCTGCTCCTTATCGCGATTGAATAGCATAGCCCGCCCCGAACAGACTCGGGGCGGTAGATGAAAACAAACTGATAAGGAATGGGGCAACGCTAGGAAATGTTCCTACGATCGCTGTTGCTCGCAGGTTTCTTAATCCGATAAATTCATACGAGGTTGAAACCCGCTCACAAAGGCGAACGCTCCGCTTCTTCGGAATCATTTCCCGCTTATGCCCTGCTCCTTATCGCGATTGAATAGCATAGCCCGCCCCGAACAGACTCGGGGCGGTAGATGAAAATAAACTGATAAGGATGGGGGCAACGCTAGGAAATGTTCCTACGATCGCTGTTGCTCGCGGGTTTCTTGATCCGATAAATTCATACGAGGTTGAAACCCGCTCACAAAGGCGAACGCTCCGCTTCTTCGGAATCATTTCCCGCTTATGCCCTGCTCCTTATCGCGCCAAAAAAAAGCCTCCCTAACG
>NZ_JAKSXN010000028.1 GCF_022427145.1 Paenibacillus timonensis | reverse complement strand
AACCAAAAAAGCCGAGCCGGGATTCCTCCCCGCTCGGCTTCTCTAGCGATGTTAAGCTTACTGTTTACTGCGACAACCGCGAAGCCAGCTCGTACAGTTCCATGTTGAACGGCTTCTTCGTAGCGACGACCTTCTCGATGTCGGTCAGCACCATTTCGCCGCCGATCATGCCGCAGGCTTTGTTCGATTCGCCGGCGATCAGGCTGCGCACGGCGAAGTCGCCGAGGCGGCTGGCCAGGTTGCGGTCGAACGGCGTTGGCGATCCGCCGCGTTGGATATGGCCCAACACCGTGGCGCGCGGCTCTACGGACGGCTGGCGCTGCTTGATCGCTTGCACGACGTCCTCGCCGCTGCCCACGCCTTCGGCTACGATCACGATGCTGTGGCGTTTGCCTTTTTCGAAGTTCTGCTTCATGCGGTCCGCCACTTCGTTCAGATCAAACGGGACCTCCGGTACGAGGATCGTTTCCGCGCCCGCAGCCAATCCGGCATGCAGCGCGATATCGCCGCAATGACGGCCCATGACTTCCACGACGGATGCCCGCTCATGGGAGGACATCGTGTCGCGCAGCTTGTTGACCGCGTCTACCACAATGCTGACCGCCGTATCGAAACCGATCGTGTAATCCGTAAACGAGATGTCATTATCGATCGTGCCCGGCAGTCCCATCGTTTTGATGCCCAGCTTGCTCAGCTTCTCGGCCCCTTGATAAGAGCCGTCACCGCCAATGACGACCAAGCCGTCGATGCCGTGCTCGCGCAAAATTTCCGCGCCGCGCTGTTGACCTTCCGGCGTTTTGAACTCCAAACAACGAGCGGATTGGAGAATCGTCCCCCCGCGCTGAATGATATCGCCAACGCTGCGGATGTCCATTTGGAAAATGTCATTGTTGAGCAGCCCCTGATAGCCGCGTTGAATGCCGTACACCTCCAGGCCGTAAAACAACCCGCTCCGTACGACGGCGCGTACGGCCGCGTTCATGCCCTGAGAGTCTCCTCCGCTGGTAAGCACTGCGATTTTTTTAACTGCTGACATGATAATTCCTCCTAAATTCGGTTGTAAGTAGGGTAGCACTGCCCAAGTTTCTAAAGATGCTTGCGAATCCACAGGCTGTTAGCGAAGAAGAACAACCGCATCAGCGGGCTTCGGCGCATCAACCGTTTGGATACCTCGCGGATTTCGTCCTGCTGGCTGACCTTCGGGTCGGATAAATATAGGGCCAGCAAGCCTTCAATGATCATCCTATGAAACGAGGAAGCGGGCAGCTTTTGGATATCCTGCCGCGCTCCCTCGACGATCAACGTGATTCGGCCCAACATCGTTTCCTTGCTATCATAGTAACTGCAAAAGTTCAAATCCCCGCCAAGCTCATCCTCCGCTTGATCGATCAGGTAGTCCAACATAATATGTAGGCCGCAAACATGCGGAAAATAAGCGTCGTGGATCGTTTTTGCGCTTCTTTCGTCCAACCCGTCGTGGCTTGCCGCCAAAAATAGCATAAACACCCCGAGAGTCGAACCTGTGGCCGCCGCGAACTCGTTCCAGCGCAAATGCGGCGCACGGTATTCGTGGTTCGCCCACCAGCTGAGCAGCTTGGCTTCGCGCTCCTCCGGATCGATGTGCTTGTACACCTGCAGGTCGGTATAAAGTCCTACGAGGTCAACGATGTAGGGCATTGCCGCCGGGTATCCGCGGAGCTCAGCGATATGCGCCCGGCAAGTTCCGACCAGCCGGTGCAGATACCCGCCGTCGTCCTGCTCTTCGCGCAGGGCGTAGTAGTTCCGCAACGCTGCGCCTGGGTTCACCGCATCCAGCATGCTCTGGTGCAGAAGCCGGAAATCCTCGGGATCCTTGGAAGTGCTCCGGTCGCATAAATTGTCCAAATAATCGCTGATAGTTTGAAACGCAACGATAAGAGGGATCAATACGTGGCGCATCGGCAAGTTTGCGGCCGCATAGACGGCGCCGCCCTGGCAATGGAACTCTTTCGTGGCGATGCTGGCCAAAGCCTGCCGCCTTAGCTCTGGGTCAGGGATCGCTTCGGCATCCTTCTTCCAACTTTCCAATTCCTGGCGGACATCCGGCAAAATAAACTTATATACCCGGCTCATCAGCCGGATCGGCTCCTTCGGAAATTGGTTTCGGTTTTGCTCAAGTTCAATCAATGGCCTGCCTCCACTGCGTTGTTAAATACGGCCTATCTGAAAACCATTCTATATTATAATATGATCCAACTTTTAGCACAAATAAACAAAATCACAAATGCCTTTTGACGGAGGGCTCCTCCTGGGTCGTGCGGTACCAGATGTGCAGATCGTTAATCCGGCTGGCCAGCTCGGCGATTTCGCCGTTGAGGCGGCAGCTGCGCTCGAAATCGGTCTCATTATTCATTTCGCCCAGCTTGTGCTCGATCGATCGTTCAAGGAGCATGACTCTGCTCGGAATCCGGCCGCGGATCTCCTCCCAGTAGGCGATCATCGCCAGCCGTTCCTCCAGCTCGTATTCGTCAAAAGGACGCTCCAGCATCGGCACGGGAATGCCTAGCCGCTCATCGTAAACAAAACAATCATTCATGGCGTTGCCTCCTTAAGAATCAGTATATCGGATTTAAGTAAACGGAACGTAAATTTTATTGCCGCCGAACCTCTTGTTTTCTGGTATACTTGCAAGCATACTGACCAATACAGCGTTATGATTTGATTGCAGAAACGGAGTACGGAACCCCATGAATCGGAAAACCACGGCCCGCCCGGATATCGGATGGCTGCGCGCCTTTACCTTTACAATATACGGAACAAGTGTCCTTGTTTCCTCCTATTTCCCGCTATTTTACGCCCAGCTTGGATTTTCGACCAGCCAAATCGGCTTGCTGTACGCGCTGGGACCGATGATTTCGCTCGTATCCAATTTGCTGTGGAGTCTGGCCAGCGACCGCTACCAAACGATCAAGAAGATCCTGCTCATCTTGCTGGTCGGGCAAATTGCGTTGACGTTTATCTTGTCCGCTTCCACGACTTTTTCCATCATCATGGCGGTCATCACGATATTTTACTTCTTCTTCTATCCGGTCTTCCCGTTGTCCGACACCATCGTGATCTCGACCGCCAAGCAACACGGCATCCATTTCATCTCTATCCGCCTGTTCGGGTCGTTCGGATACGCCTTTTTTGCTTTGCTCATCGGTTACGTGCTGGCCCGGATCGGCTCCTCGAATACGATGTGGGTGTCGATCGCCATTGCCGGACTCGCGCTGGCATTCATCCTGTTCGTGAAAGACCAACCGACATCCGTGGCAAAAATGGACCTTTCGGGCATCTGGGCAATCCTGCGGCAAAAAGAGCTGTTATGGTTCTTCGGCTGCGTCTTCTGCCTGGCGATCGGCATGCGGATGAACGAAGCGTTCATTTCGATCAGCTTGAAGGAGCTCGGCGCAGGGGAAAATCTCATCGGCTGGGCGATGCTCGCCTCGTCGCTGTCGGAAATTCCCGTGTTCATTTACCTCAGCTTCCATGGGGAGAAATTCAAGGAGCTGCCGCTCCTGCTGCTGGCCAGCCTGCTCTTCGCCGTCCGATTCCTGCTCATGGGACTGACTGAATCGGCTTACGGCATCCTCGCCATTCAGGCGATGCACGGCGTGACGTTCGGCATCTTCTATGTCACGGCCATCCGCATGCTCACCCGGCTGATTCCCGACGAGTTCCGGGCTACCGGCATGGCCTTATACACCATCGTCTGGTCCAGCTTGGCCGGGCTTCTCAGCGGGACCTTCGGCGGCGTGATGTTCGAACAGCTCGGCCGGCAGCCGTTCTACCTGACGGCAATGGGCGCTGCACTGGTCGCGTTCATCGGGTTCGCCAGCCGTTATTTTCAGAAGGGGCCGGGAGCGAACACCTCCTCAAAATTCGAACATAAAGCTTAAACATCGAGGCGAAGGGCCATAACGGCCCTTCGCCTCTTGCGTGATCTCCCCTGTTCAAAGGACGAGTCTTCCTATATAATAGTTATTATCAGATGATAGTACCTGGTATTAAATATGATAAAGCAGGTGAAAACGCATGGATTTCGCTTTGTTCCGGGACGTACTTCAAACCCGCCGCAGTATCCGGGAATTTACCGAAGAGCCTGTCAGCCTCTCCGATATCGAGGATCTCATCGACTGCGCCCGTTATGCGCCCAGCGATACGAATTCGCAAACCTGGGAATTCATCGTCGTCATGAACGCCGATAAAATCAAACAGATCGAGGACTTCACCTGGGATCGCCTGCATGAAACCGCGGCGCGTGCCGCGGAGCAAGGGCTGGAACGGGAAGCCAAGCTATTGGTGAAGTCGTTTGGCCCTTACGCCACCGCCTTCTCCGGCGCGCCGACGTTAATCGTGTGTTTGTCCACCCCTTACACGTCCAAATTCCGCGAGAAAATCTTTGATCCGATTTCGTTCGTGGCTCCCGAAGTCTGGGAAGAAGAAGGGCTAAAGAGCAGCTGTCTGGCCGCGCAAAACCTGATGCTCGCCGCGCATGCCAAGGGTCTTGCCACCTGTCCGATGACCGGACCGGTACTGCTGGCGGAAGACAAGCTGCGCGAATATCTTGACATCCCTGAGGACCGCGGCGTGAACATGGTGATCGCGCTGGGCCATCCGGCGATTGCGCCCAAAGCGGTGCCCCGGAAGGAAGTCTCCGAAATTTTGCGGATCGTCGAATAACAAGCCAAAGAGGCTCTTTTCAGCAACTTGCCGAAAAGAGCCACTTTTATATCGAATCTAGGTCAGACGGCCGTAGGCCTTTAGCGTCTTCAAGTTCTCCACGGTTAGCCAGCCGCGCCATTCCTGCTCGGCAGCCGGACTCGTCCCTGGAAACGTAAGCGCCCACCCGCCGTCTTCCTGCTGCGTGCTCAGCAACCAATCCAAATGCATCTCGAGATCTTGCTCCGAGACAAGTTTGGCCGCAAAACTGTCCGGCGTTGGCGCGTAGTCCAGCACCTTGTGAACGTAGCCCTGTGCCAGCGGATCGGTTTCAATCCCGCTCGGGCTCGTCAACCACTCCTCCAGTCTGGATAGATGCTTCGCCGCCCGCTCCCGATCCGGCGCATGTTGCAAGAAGGAGATCCACTGGACAGCGTCATGGTAATCTCCGGGAAGGCTTCGCTCCACGCAGTCCCACAGGAAGGCGATATGGCTTTGAAACCAATCTTCGCGAATAAAATCGGTGCGTTCCTGCTGCCCCAGCAGCATGCCCACGATACTTCCGGTCGGGTTGAGCGAAGGAACCCCGTCCTGCTCGGTCGTCCACCAAGGGGCGTGCGGATAACGGTTCACTTCCGTTGTCGCCCGCGGCAAACCGCCGCCCGGAAGCGTCATACTCCGCAGATAACGGATGATTCCTTCCAGCAGATCCGATCCGAATCCTCCGACCTCGCGTATCACCAGCAGCGCTGTTTCGGTCGCCACCGGCTGGCTGTGCGGGCCGCGCATATCCGGCTCCAGCGCATGACCGAAGCCGCCATCCTCGTTCTGGTACGGGCGAAGCGCACCCAGCACCTCCCCCGCAGCTCCTCCTTCAAAATGGTAAGCAAACCGCTTGCGATCCATCAGCCGGGCATTCGAATAAATAAAGCTACTGGCCCGTTCCAACGCGTCCCGTTCTTTCATCTCCCTCGTCCCCTCCTGCATTTAGCCTTCGAATACCCACTCGGGATTCCAAACAACCTCCCATAAATGCCCGTCGGGATCCTGAAAATATCCCGAGTACCCGCCCCAAAACGTGTCGTGGGACGGAACGACGATCTTGGCCCCTGCCGCTTTGGCCTGCTCCATGACCTGGTCCACTTCCGCTTTGCTCGCCACATTATGGCCCAGCGTTAACTCCGTCGAACTTGGTGCATCGAGCGTCAGGCCGGTGTCATGTGCGATATCTTCCCGCTTCCACAGCGCCAGCTTGAGTCCCGCCTGCAAATCGAAAAAGGCGACGGCCCCGTGCTCAAACTCTTGGCCAACGATCCCGTCCGTCGCCCAGCCGAGGCCATCCCGATAAAACCGCAGCGCTCTGTCCAAATCCTCCACACCGAGTGTCAATACCGTCATTCTTGGTTTCAAATGTATCCCCCCATCCGTACTCATATGAAGACGTTTGTTCTGGTCATCCTAATCGCCATCCACCCAGCGTGTCCCGTCTATGTCCGGTACAGCTCGGCCAGCTCCACAGCTCGCCGATGAAGCTCCTCACGCAGCGTCTGAGGCTCGAGCACTTCTGCATCCCTGCCGAGAGCGAAGAAATAGGCAACCGCCCAATCCCATTCCGTCCCCGGCAGGAGGCAGTCCAGCCGCCATTCTTCCTCCCCGGTTTGCTGCACCTTCTGGCCGAAATGCGGATCTTGCTCCGCGAGCAACGAGCCGCGATACGTCAGTATCACCTGGAGCCGGAAGTCGGCTGCCGCAGGGGTATCCCCCTTCTTGGCTTCCGCTCCCCTATCGGTACACGCATCCGGTGGGGGAGACGTCTCGGCGGCCTCGACGAAGCGATCAACGCGGAACGTTCGCTTCTCTCCGTGCTCCAGCGACTCGGCCTCGCAGTACCAGAACCCGTGCGCGGCGTACACGCGCAAGGGTTTCAGCGTCAGCTGCCGGCGATAATTCATCGAGCGGTACTCCGCTCGAATCCACTTCCCGCCGGCGGCATAACCCATCAAGGCGCTGAGGAACGGCGCCTGGATGCCGCGCTCCGGCACCTCCATCTCCACGTGCCGGAGCAACGGAGCAATTTGCCCCAGCATCTGCTCGGGCAAAGCGGAACGGATCTTGTCGGCGACCGTCCATTTCGCCTCGCGGAAGGGACTGCCGCCGTATTTGCCCATGCCGTCCAAGGCCAGCAGGACGGTCAGCGCCTCGCCGGCGTCGAGCTGCAGCGGCGGCAGCCGGAAGCCGTCCATCAAGCGGTACCCGCCGCCCGGGCCTGACAGCGCTATCAACGGAATGCCGATTTCCGTCAGGGCCTGCATGTCGCGAAGCACCGTCCGCTTGGACACCTCCAGCCTGTCCGCCAAGGATTGCGCCGTCTCCGCACGCTGCTGCAATGCCATTACGATCGCCATCATCCGGTCCATCCGCTTCATCGCGTTTGTTTCCCTCCCGTTAAGTTCACTATAACAGAGCAATGGTGACAACAGATTGTCACTAATTCTGAAATTCATTCGACCATGCGGTTCGCTTCCTATGTATACAAAAAAACACAGCCCTATAAAGAGCTGTGCCTTTCATTATCGCGCTTGGAACCAAACTTTATAAGTGATCCGTTAAACGGAAGTGATCTTATAATTTGATTACGTTAGCAGCTTGAGGACCACGGTTGCCGTCAGTGATTTCGAACTCAACGGCTTGGCCTTCTTCTAGAGTTTTGAAACCTTCGCCTTGAATTGCGGAGAAGTGTACGAATACGTCTTCGCCACCTTCAACTTGGATGAAGCCATAGCCTTTTTCTGCGTTAAACCATTTAACTGTACCTTTCAAATGAACAACCTCCTAAAAATAATCGTCATCATTGACGAATACCCATATTATACTCTATGCCCACCGACAATGCAACGTGTCAGTTCGCCCAAACCTTTGCGGGCCGAAACCCGCGGCGGAACGTACGGTTTCATTTGCTTTCCTCGGGGGCGTGAGTTATCATTTTACATAAAATATTACCATTTTTCCGCGGGTTTCATACCTGCGAGCGTAAAGCCAAAGATTGGAGAACGCCAGAGATGATCAAAAAACACGAAATATACAAAAAAGACAAATGGAATATGATGACGGTAGAGGTTCAAGGAAAATACATCGTTCTCCGCGAAATTTCCGACCAATGGGGCGAGGAATCGCATACGTTCCTCAGCCGCCCTGCCATGATGGATTGGGTGAAACGCCGGTTCCCCAAAGAGGAGTATGCCGGCAATGAGGCGGAATGGGATGAAATCATGAACGCCTTCAAGCAGGTTTAACCCGCTGTCTGGACCATTCTTGACGAAACGGAGCATGAATTATGATGGATAGTTCCAACCTCCTGATCTTCATCATTTGCGCATTTGCGCTTGGCGTCGTGGTCATCCTGAACAAGGATCGCCTGCAGCCTCGCCTTAGACGCAGCCTGGCCCTCGCCTCCGTCCTGTTGATCGTGGTGGCGTTTGGGCTGATGATTTACAGCTTCCTTGCTTGATCACCCCTATATTTCCCGCAGCAGGCGGCCATACTAGGAAAATGCCCGAAGTCCGCCAGCCGGACCCTCGGTTTTGGCTGGAATTCGGGCTCCCGACTTGATGATGGGAGGTTTTCCGGTATGCGACACAAGCGCATGCGCATCCAACGCGCGATTCCCCTGCTGCTGACCGGCTGCCTGCTGTCTGCCGCATTCCCGGGCAGCGCCGCGATGGGCCAATCTGAATTATCATCTTACCCAACCCAAAGGAGGATTCCGATGAGCACTGTATTGAAACGTTCCGAGGTACCGCAGGAGAATACATGGAAACTGCAGGATTTGTTCCCCGACCAAGCTGCTTGGGACAAATCGTACAACGAACTCAAGACGTTGAAGGACAAAGCGGCCGAATTCGAAGGCAAGCTCACCAACGCGGAGAGCATCAAAGCCGTATTCGAGCTGGAGGACGATTTGTCTTTACAAATCGAACGGCTCTATGTTTACGCCCATCTCAATCATGATGAGGATACCACCAACCCTACATATCAGGCTCTTGTGCAAAAAGCCAAAAAATTAAGCGTTGAAGTCAGCGAGGCCTTGTCTTTTATTACCCCGGAAATTCTGGCCCTGCCCGAGCAGGAGCTCGACAAGCTGATTAGCGATCCCGTGCTTGCGGATTACAAATTCACTTTGCAGGAGATTAAACGCGAGAAAGCGCATGTGCTGAGCAAAACGGAAGAAGCGCTGCTCGCCCAGGTCGGCAATTTGTCGCAAGCGCCGCAGCAAATTTTCGGCATGATCAACAACGCCGATATGAAATTCCCGAAGATCAAGGACGAAAACGGGAACGACGTCGATTTGACCCACGGCAGCTACATCCAGTTCCTGGAGAACCCGAACCGCGAAGTACGCGAGCGGGCGTTCAAAGCCGTGTACGAAACCTATCGTAAGCAAAAAAACACTATCGCCTCCACGCTGAGCGCGAACGTCAATAAAAACATGTTTTATTCCCGGGTACGCAAATACCCTTCCGTGCTGGAAATGTCCCTCTATGGCGACAACATTCCGAAGGAAGTGTATACGAACCTGATCGACGCCGTGCATGAGAGCCTGCCGCTTCTGCGACGTTACATGAAGCTGCGCAAGAAGCTGCTGGGCGTTGACGAGCTGCATATGTACGATCTGTTCGCCCCGCTCGTAGAGGAATACAAGTGGGATATCTCTTATGAGGAAGCGAAGAACATGGTCGAGGAAGGGCTGCAGCCGTTGGGCGAGGATTACCTGAAAGTGCTGCGCGAAGGCTTCGAGAACCGTTGGATCGACGTATACGAGAACGAAGGCAAACGCACCGGCGCTTACAGCTGGGGGGCCTACGGCACC
Organism: Paenibacillus timonensis; assembly: GCF_022427145.1. Lineage (GTDB taxonomy): Bacteria > Bacillota > Bacilli > Paenibacillales > Paenibacillaceae > Fontibacillus > Fontibacillus timonensis. Next base: position 56,338 of record NZ_JAKSXN010000028.1, on the reverse strand, counting down.
CATCCATACGTGCTGCTGAACCACAAGGACAACTTGAACAGCATGTTTACGCTGGCGCATGAGATGGGCCACGCGCTGCATTCCTATTTTTCGGATGAAGCCTTGAAATACCGGGATGCGCAATACACCATCTTCCTGGCTGAAGTCGCCTCGACGACCAACGAAGCGCTGCTGATGGATTATCTGCTCAAGAAATCAACCGATCCGAAACAGAAGCTGTACCTGCTGACGTACTATGCCGACCAGTTCCGGACCACGTTATTCCGGCAAACGATGTTCGCCGAATTCGAGAAGCTCATCCACGAGCGTGCCGAAGCCGGGGAATCGCTCACGCCGCAGGAGCTGTCGGAGATATATTACGATTTGAACGTGAAATACCACGGCAAAGACATGGTCGTCGACCAGGATATCGAAATGGAATGGGCTCGCATCCCTCATTTCTACACGAGCTTTTACGTGTACAAATACGCAACGGGCTTCTCCGCGGCGACGAGCTTCTCGAAGCAAATTCTCGAGGAAGGCAAACCTGCCGTTGATCGGTATCTTGGATTTCTGAAGAGCGGCGGCAGCGACTATTCGATCAATATCCTGAAAAAAGCCGGGGTCGACATGTCCTCGCCGGAGCCGATCCGCGAAGCGATGAGCGTATTCGAGAACGTCATCGCGCAAATGGAACAATTGACGAACTAACGTACTTGCCCTAGAGCTACCACAAAATCCCTTGCCCTTAACGGACAAGGGATTTTATACTGTCCTAGAAGGAGGTGTATCCTCATGAAAATTCAATGGTCCCTGATTTTAGCCCTGATCTTCGCTTTGATCACCGCCGTATTTGCCGTAATTAACGTCGATCCGGTGCAGGTCAATTTGCTGTTCGGCTCGGTCAGCCTCCCGCTGATTTTGCTGATCCTCGGCAGTACGCTGCTCGGCGGCATCATCGTCGGCTCGTTTGGCATTTACCGCGGTTACCGGCTGCAGCGCGAAGTCAAAGGCTTGCATGCCAAGCTTGTACATATCCAGGAAGCGACCGGTTATATCTTCCCGGAAACCGAGAAGCCGGAACGCGGCAAGAAGAAGAAATCGGCCGAAAACGAAACCGAACCTGGAACCGGAACCGAACCGGTGGAGGAGGATTCCCCCATCACTAACCCTTAAAGGAGGTTTCCCATGAATATTCAACCGAATGAAACCTATATCTTAAATTTATTGAAAACATTGCTGGATACGCCAAGCCCTAGCGGGTTTACGCACGGTATCATGTCGTTGATCGCGCGTGAGGCCGAAGCCCTCGGCGTGCCTTGCAGCTTCAATGAAAAGGGCGGCGCCCTCCTGACCCTGCCCGGCCGCGATTCGTCGCGGCGCATCGCGCTTAGCGCCCACGTCGACACGTTAGGCGCTATGGTGCGCGCCGTCCGTCCGAACGGCACGCTGGCGATCACCTCGGTTGGCGGGTTCATGATGCACAGCATCGAAAACGAATACTGCCAAATCCACACCCGCAGCGGCCGGGTATATACCGGCACGATCCTGTCGACCCACCCTTCCGTTCACGTCTACAGCGACGCCCGCGAGTTCAAACGCGAGGAGAAGAACATGGAGGTACGGATCGACGAGGTCGTAGAGAATAAAGAAGACGTGCTGAAGCTTGGCATTGGCGTCGGCGACTTCATTTCGTTTGATGCCCGGGCCGTCGTGACGTCAAGCGGGTACATCAAATCCCGCCATCTGGACGACAAGGCGAGCGTAGCCGCCCTGTTCGGGCTCATCGAATCGAGCCGCCGCGAAGGCTGGATCCCGCGGCATGACCTCGTATTCCTTATCTCCAACTATGAGGAAGTCGGGCATGGCGCTTCCTGGATTCCGGACGGCGTGAACGAAATGATCGCCGTCGACATGGGCGCCATGGGCGATGATTTGAGCTGCAAAGAGACCGACGTCTCGATTTGCGCGAAGGACTCCACCGGCCCGTACGACTATGAGATGACCAGCCGGTTGATCGAGCTTGCCCGAGGCCTTGGCATTCCGCATGCGGTCGATATCTATCCGCATTACGGCTCCGATGCCTCGGCTGCGCTGCACGGTGGCCACAATATCCGCGCCGCGCTCATCGGACCGGGCGTACACGCCTCGCACGCCATGGAGCGAACCCATAAACTGGCGGTCATCAATACGACCCGCCTGTTAGCGGCTTATGTTGCCGATTAATGGGCGGCGCTGGGGGATCGCCGCGGCTTCGGCCGTGGCGATCTTTTTCTGCATCCTGCTGATGATCGGCTGGGGCAGCCGCTACCTGCTCCCGCACAACTATGATTATTACGAGCTCACCGCGAGCAACGGCGTCAAGCTGCATGCCTTGGTCGTCGATCCGGAGCGGGTCGAGCTGCAGGCGGCCGACCGGCCGCTGGGACGTTACCGCGTGTACGGCATCAACGGCGGCTTTTTCTATAACGACGCCGTATTGTCGATCGCGGTGAACGATGACCAGCCGATTCAAGGCGCGGCTGGCGCTTACGGCTCCGGCTGGTTCAACGCCAAATACGCCCGCGGCACGCTCGTATGGGACGGCGCCGCGGGCGGTTTCTCGATACAGGTGGCTTCCGCCGCAGACGAGCTTGCCGTCACGGATCGCTCCCGCTATTTTGCCCAGGGCGGCGTCAGCATGAAGATTCAGGATGACGCCGGGTGGCGGGCGGCGGCAATCGATGCCGAGCATCTGCCGAATCCGGACGAGAACCGGCTACGCTCCGGTCTCGCCTATGACGCGGACGGCCGGTTGTGGCTGATCGTCACGCCCACCCGCTGCACCGCCGAGGCGTTCCGTTCGGCAGTCAAGGCAACGCTTGCCGGCGGCCAACTCGTCGACGGCATCTTCCTCGACGGCGACGGCTCGGCGCAGCTGAACGCCGCCGAAACCAAGCTGAACGGGGATTCCCGTGATTTGCGGCAAGTTATTGTGATACGGTAAGTAAAACGCCTGACGGCGTGTTCGGTGGGAGCTAACTTCTACCTTGTGAGCTTCAAATAAGTGCAATCCTCCGGACCGAATAACTTTACTTCTGCAATGATGATATGCTTGATGTCCCTCTCTTGCTGCCTTTGCGCGATTATCCCTTTCGTTCAGGGGGGCTCGGGGTCCGGAGTGAGGCGAGCTCTTCTCCGGTTCTCGGCGATCTGATTAAAGGGGATAATCGTGCAAAGCATCCGGCCAGAGGGTGTTGATCTTCTTCTTACGATACGATAAGAGAATCTTTCCCTCGAATTTATACTTTTCTCATCTTTTGAAAAAAACGCCTATTCGTTTAAACTTCAACGAATAGGCGTTTTACGTAATGAACTTCCTTAAGCTCCACCATTTTGACCAAAGGCCGTGTAATTAGGTTGATCATGATGAATCGTACCGGGAGCAGCAAATAATAGAGAAAAAAGAACTGCTACAACAATAAAGACCCTAGATTTCATAAACTCCGTTTCACCTCGTTTATGACATTTTTATAATTTTCACATATATCTATATTAGCCATATGCCTATGATGTTCAAATAGGATCATAAAATCCAGAAGTGCTTCCTTATTATTAATTCTAACTGAATTCTCAAGTCCTTGCATCAAATATTTAAAACCCATTGTGTAATCTTTTTTGTGTAGATAGTAATAAGTAAGATCGTACAAAAATTGATTGTACTTACCAAGTAGAACCTGATCTTTATACAAGTCATTTGTTTGTTTACGGTTTATATAGGCCTCAATCTCCGACTTAAATTGAAGTAGTATATGATCTACATCAATATGGTATCGGTTAGCAGCATACACCACGTTCGAAATCGACGTGATTACTTCATCAGGGTTTTCTACCATAAACGCGACGTAATCGGATAAATATTCGATTTCACCGACCATGAGTCGATTGACATAGATGTTGGCATTCGACCATTTTTGAAATAAACCTAACCAATGTCTGGTATCCTCATCCTTTTCCCTTACCCAGCTTAAATCGGTATATTGATAAGTATATTCCAACGCTTTAGCATAGTCTTCTCTACCTTCATATGCTTCTGCACATAATAGTTTGGCATATACAATATATACAAACATGGGTCTGCTAAGCCGGCGCTGTATTTCGGGAAATCCTTCTTCCGAACGTCGTTCACTAAAATAGATAATACTTGCTTTTTGTTCCATCTCCTTAGCCAACACCTCAAGCCGATCCCACTCACGAAGTGAGCGATACAAGTTAGCCAAATCCTTCAGCGCATCCAGTTGCAAGACTTCATCCAGCCGATCCACGTAGGGTTCGAATTGATGCGCGATTTTGAGATTATGGGCCTGATCCGATCCGATCCGGATCTTAAACAACCGATACTGACATACCGCCAACCGCTCGGAATACTGTCTGGTTTCGCTCATCGCTACGTTTTCATACAGAATCTCTGCGGCACCGTACAAGTCCTTCTCAAAAAATTCCTCGGCCAACTCGAATAAGGACGTAGAGTATGTTAAATTATCCAGCAACAGGCATACCGTTCTTCGAATGGAATCCAGCTTGTCCAATTCGGCGCATCTTCGAAGGAAAGGGCCTACTCTCCGCCAGTTGGGGTTCCTTTCTTTTAGATAATCCTCAATGTATTTTTCGTAATAATGCCCTATGGGTACGCCCATGATCTCCGAAATCCGGTCCAAATGGTCGATGGTTAAGGTTCGGTTGCCGTTCAATATATAACTCAGCGTTCCCGCGTTAATTTTTAACCTCATCGAGAATTGACTCAAATTCAAATCATGTTCTCTGATAAAAGAATGGACTTCCTCCAGGATCGTAGAGGTACTCATCGGATCATCACCACACATTCTCATGATAATTACGTCTGGAATTATATGTATGAAATTAATATATCTTCTTTTTATACTGCGGTCAATTACCATTCTAAAGACGGTGAAGTTAAAAAGGCCCTTGCCCTACCCCATTCGAGGTAACGGCAAGGACTGTCATACTGGATAACCTACCCTAATTGGCGTCTAAACGCTTTGCTGGCGAAGAAGTAGGCGATGATCATAATGCCGACGCACCAGGCTAGCGCGACCCAGATCTCGTTACCCACCGTGCCTTTATAGAGGAGGGCCCGAATCGCATTCACGATGGAAGTCACGGGCTGGTTCTCGGCGAACGCACGGACAATTTTAGGCATGGTTTCGGTAGGGACGAAGGCCGAACTGATAAACGGCAGGAATATCAACGGGTACGAGAAGGCCGTTGCCCCCTCCATTGTCTTTGCTGTCAGGCCGGGAATGACCGCCAGCCATGTCAGCGCCAGCGTAAACAACCCGAGAATCCCGGCTACCGCGAGCCATTCCAGGATACCGGCGCTTGAACGAAAGCCCATCAAAAGCGCGACGAGGAAAACCACCACGACAGTAAGCGCATTGGAAACAAGCGATGTCAATACATGAGCCCATAATACCGACGAGCGCTTGATCGGCATGGTGATGAAACGCGCCATCAACCCGCTCTTTATATCCCCAAACAGCCGGAAGGCCGTGTAAGAGATGCCGGATGCAATCGCCATCAGCAAGATTCCCGGCAATAAATAATTGACGTAATTGTTCGTACCTGCCTCTATGGCGCCTCCAAAGACGTAGACAAATAACAGCATCATCGCAATTGGCGTAATCGCTACCGTGATAATCGTATCCGGGCTGCGCATGATGTTGCGCATTAATCGTCCTAATAATACCCATGTTTTATTTTTCATTTACTTCTCCTCCTTTTTGCCGATAATCGCGAGGAAGATTTCCTCCAACGTCGGCTGCTTCTCGATATACTCCACTTTCGCCGGCGGGAACATCTCTTTGAGTTCGGCAAGGGTGCCGGTCGTGATGATCTTTCCGCCATGCAGGATGGCGATCCGGTCGGCCAGTTGCTCGGCTTCCTCCAGGTACTGGGTCGTCAGCAAGATCGTCGTGCCGCTGCCGGCGAGCTCCTTGACGGTATTCCACACTTCAATCCGTGCTTCGGGATCCAGCCCTGTCGTCGGTTCGTCGAGAAAAATGACGTCAGGCGCACCGATCAAGCTCATGGCGATGTCCAGCCGGCGTTTCATTCCGCCGGAATACTGATCCGCCCGACGGTTCGCCGCATCGGTCAGGCTGAATTTGGCAAGCAGATTGTCGGCGACTTGAGCGGGACGGGGAACTCCCCGCAACTTGGCGATCATCATCAGGTTTTCCCTTCCTGTATGCATGCCGTCTATAGCTGCAAACTGCCCGGTCAGGCTGATGCTCTGACGAACATGATCCGGTTGACGCTGGACGTCAGAGCCGCAAACCCTTGCTTCGCCGCCATCGGGCTTCATCAGCGTCGAGAGGATGTTGACCGTCGTCGTCTTGCCCGCTCCATTGGAGCCCAGCAGCGCGAAAATTTCGCCGCGCCGCACCTCAAAATCCACTCCCTTTAAGACTTCCTTGTCTTTAAATGATTTTTTAAGTCCTTTTACGGAAATCGCTGCATTGCTCATCCTTTTTTCCTCCTATAATCAACTATTTAGTAACACTGGTAACACGTATCACTTACTACCTGGCTAAAATGAAACTGAATAGCAAAGGTGAAAGTACCCCTTCGGAACCAGCCATTCAGTCGGTTTTGATCTACGGGATGATCCGGCCAAGTTTTTATTTTTTTCTTAATCGCTCCTGAATGCTTTGATTCAAATCTTCCCGATATTTTGCGAAGTAGGTTTTCGCATTGGCCACGAGGCCATCGGCAAACGACGCCACGTCTTCCCCGGTGATCTCCAGCACCTGTCTTCCTTCCGCCGCGCCGGCTTCGAACATATCGATTAATTCGTATTGCATGTGCAGCATATCCATCCCGTTGCCCGCCGAGAAATTCCACATATAGGTTTGGATTTTCTTAAACACATACTGGTAGTCCTCCGGCAAAGCATCCACCCTTGCCATCATCATCTTGTACTCTTTCTTATCGCCGATTAATTTTTTGAACATTTCCATCATATAACTTCTCCTCCTCTTTTAGATTTATCTTATGTCGCTAATTGGACTTCAAGGCGTTGATTTTAGACGAAACGAAATCCCATTTTTCCCAAAACGAGGCGAGTTCTTGACGGCCAGCCTCATTCAGGGTGTAGAACTTGCGTGGCGGCCCCATATCCGACGGTTTCTTTTCGATATTCACCAGGTTTTTCTTCTCTAATCGCACGAGGATGGTGTATACTGTCCCTTCCACGACTTCGGTAAACCCCAGCTCGTTCAGACGGCGGGTAATCTCGTAACCATACGTTTCACGACGGCTGATGATTTCCAGCACGCAACCTTCCAGCGAACCCTTTAGCATTTCCGTTAAATTGTCCATGTTTCGCACCCTTTTACTTGATTTTATCCGTAACCTTTTTCATAGCCTTGTTCATTGCTTGGTTCACGGATTCTTGATAATTGTCGGCGTAAGTTTTGGAATCTTTGATGAGATCGTCGCAGAAAGCCGCCACATCATTGCCAGTGACTTCGAGAACGCCTTTCCCCAAGGCCGCGCCCCCTTCAAAAAGATCAACAATCCCCGATAGCAAGCCGATTCCGTCCATAAGTTCAGCAGGGCCAACCTTAAAGAGATATTTCTGAATCTCGTTATAGACGATTTGATAATCCTGAGGAAGTGCTTTAACACGCGCGACGTGGGCCCGCCATTCTTTTTTGCCTTGAAGCATTTGTTGAATATTCATGTTATCCCTCCCGTTTTCCTAATTTTTTCGCGACATTCCGATTGAGTTGCTCGCGCCACTTGTCACGAAGCGACTTTGCCCCTTCTTCACCGGCTAGCGCTGAACAGAAGCCTTGGATATCGTCACCCAATACCTCTTGAACGCGCTGGCCGTCCGCCGCGGTTTCTTCGAGCCAGCTCAGCGCTCCGTCAAGAATCGGCATGAGGTTGCGACCGGTGAAATCGGAGTGCGCCCACAGATTCGATTTAATCTCATCCCATGCCGCTTGATAATCGGTCGGCAGCTTATGGGCGCGCGCCTCAAACCCTTTCATTTCCCTTGTCATGTCGTTGCCCGTAATTTTGTCCCAAAAATTCATGACGCTCTTCTCCTTTATCTCGATCGTTCGGGGCAATGTACGCCCACTATTCTGTCTGACTAATATTCTGTATAACTTAGTACCTGGGGAAAAAGGAACCGAATAGCTTGTAGAGCACCTCGCTCCGCTATTCAGTATTGCTTATTACAGGTACATTGTAGCACCGAGTAGCAGGGGTGTCAACCGGATTTTAAAAAATTTTTTTCGCGGCTAGCGTATCCCGATTTCCTTGTCCCTATTACATTTTTAATATTCCGGCGCTCCCGGTTGGTGATATGGTTTGAGTATAAAGTTTTATCATAAAACTTTTCTGTTCGGGAGGGCTGGAAACACGATGAAAGAGCATCAGGAAATGTGCGTTGGGATCTGCGAGACGACGCTGGATATCGCCCACAGCATGGGTCGATTATTTTTTAACGACGGGGAGCAGATTTTGCCAAGCAAATTTTTTATTTTGCTGGCGGTATATCGATACGGAAGATCCACGGTTTCGCAAATTGCCGAACAGGTTGGTTTATCGTCCAGCGCTAACACCATCGCGATCAACAAAATGGTCCAGGAAGGCCTGCTGGACCGGGTTCGGGACGAGGCGGATAAGCGTATCTGCTGGATTGATTTGACGGATCGCGGGCGATCGGTCCTCGAAGGGATGATTGCGAAACGCAACCAAATCTTCCAAACGATCCTCGGCGATTTCCCCGAGGAACAGTTGCAGGTATTCCTGCAATCCCTGCAGACGATCCGGGACAAATTTGCCGCGGGGAACACGGTTATGGAAGGAACGTTATTGACTACAGGGACGGAGGAACTACATGCTGCTGCAGATCGGACTTGATATCGGCTCTACCACGGCAAAAATCGTTGCGTTGCACGAAGGCACCATCGTGCACCGGGCGTACGCCCGCCACTATTCGGATATCCGTACGGCGGTGCCAGGATTGTGGCGGGAGGTCATGCACCGGTTCCCCGAGGCGGAGGCCGGTCTTTGCATCAGCGGCTCTTCCGGGCTCAAGCTGGCAGAGCTGGCCGGCATTCCGTTTCTGCAGGAGGTCGTCGCCTGCACGAAGGCGATCCAGCGGCTGGCACCGGAAACCGACACCGCGATCGAGCTTGGCGGCGAGGACGCCAAGATCATTTACTTGCGCGGCGGCATCGAACAGCGCATGAACAACGCCTGTGCCGGCGGGACCGGCGCGTTTATCGACCAGATGGCCGCGCTGCTGGAGACCGATCCGGCGGGACTGGACGAATGGGCTGCCCGCTGCGAGACGATCTACCCGATCGCCTCGCGCTGCGGGGTGTTCGCCAAGACAGACGTGCAGCCGCTACTAAACGAAGGGGCGCGCCGCGAGGATATCGCCGCCTCCATCTTCCAGAGCATCGTGACCCAGACGATCAGCGGGCTGGCTTGCGGCCGGCCGATCCGCGGCAAGGTGGCTTTTCTCGGCGGGCCGCTCACGTTCCTGCCGCAATTGCGGGTGCGTTTCATCGAAACGCTCCAGCTCGCACCGGACGATGTCGTGTTTCCGGACGATGCCCAGTATTTCGTCGCGATCGGCGCAGCCCTGCAAGTCACGGATGGATCTTCGCTTCCGCTCGGCGATTGGCTGAAACGCATGGAGAACGCCGAATGGACGGCTGCTCCCAGCGGGGAGCAGCGGTTAGCGCCCCTGTTCGCGAATGATCCGGAGTATGCGGCCTTCCGGGAACGGCACGATGCAGCGACCGCGCCACGCGCAGAGCTTGCAAGCTACAGCGGTCCCTGCTTCCTCGGCATTGATGCCGGATCGACCACGACCAAGCTGGTGCTGACCGGTGCCGACGACCAAATTTTACATACGTTTTATCGCGGCAATAAAGGGAATCCGCTCGCTTCCCTCGCGGAGGCGCTGCAGGAAATGTACGCCCGGCTGCCGGAAAGCTGCCATATCGCGCGCGCCTGCGTCACGGGTTATGGGGAAGGCCTCATGAAAGCCGCCTTCCGCATCGATGCCGGCGAGGTGGAGACGGTGGCCCACTATAAAGCGGCGGCCCGCTTTATGCCGGACGTCGACTTCATTCTCGATATCGGCGGCCAGGATATGAAATGCATCAAAATCCGCGGCGGCGCGATCGATAGCTTGCTGCTGAACGAAGCCTGCTCGGCGGGCTGCGGTTCTTTTCTCGAGAGCTTTGCCGGGGCATTAGGTCTCGGAATTGCCGAGTTTGCCGAAGCGGCGTTGCATGCCGTCCAACCGGTGGATCTCGGCTCGCGCTGCACGGTGTTCATGAACTCCAAAGTCAAGCAGGTGCAGAAGGAAGGCGCCTCCTTGCCCGATCTTTCGGCCGGCCTGGCATATTCCGTCGTAAAGAACGCGCTGCAAAAAGTGATCAAAATCCGCAATCCCGAGGAGCTCGGCCGCCGGATCGTCGTGCAGGGCGGAACCTTCTACAATGACGCCGTGCTGCGTGCCTTCGAACTGCTCACCGGCCGGGAAGCCGTTCGTCCCGACATCGCCGGCATTATGGGCGCCTATGGTTGCGCGCTGTTGGCCCGGGAGCAATATGACGGAGCAGGTCACAGCAGCCTGCTGCCTTGCGAGGAGCTGCACTCGTTCACCTACGAGGTCTCGCATGCCCGTTGCTCGTTATGCAGCAATAACTGTGCCATGACGATCAGCCGGTTTCCCGACAAAAGCTTCCACGTCAGCGGTAACCGCTGCGAGCGGGGCGCAACGCAGAGAAAACTCAAAAGCTCGCTCCCCAATCTCGTCGATTATAAATACGAGCGGATGTTCAGCTACGCCCCGCTCCCGACAGAGAAGGCCGTTCGAGGGACAGTCGGCTTGCCGCGGGTGCTGAATTTATTCGAAAACTACCCGTTTTGGCACACGTTTTTTACGAAGCTGGGGTACAAGGTCGTGCTGTCGCCAAGGTCCTCGAAAAAGCTGTACGAAACCGGCATGGAGACGATTCCGTCAGAGTCCGTCTGCTATCCCGCCAAGCTGGTGCATGGACACATCGAGAGCCTCATCCGCAGCAAGGTCGACTTTATCTTCTACCCTGCGGTCATTTACGAGAAGAAGGAAGATGCTTCGGCCGACAATCATTTCAACTGTCCGGTCGTAGCCTCGTATCCCGAGGTCATCCGGACCAACATGGACCGGTTGAAAGAGCAAAGCATCCCGCTGGTGAGTCCGTTCCTGAATATCGATCATGTGCCGGCTTTGAAAAAGACCCTGCAGGCCACGTTCACGCACATTCCGGCGAACGAACTGGAGGCGGCGGTCGATGCGGGGCTGCAGGAAGCCGAGCGGGCCCGCAGCGATATCCGCGCTCAAGGCGAAGCGACGCTGAAGCTGCTGGAGGAGACCGGAGCCAAAGGCGTCGTGCTCTGCGGGCATCCGTACCACAGTGATCCCGAGATCAATCACGGCATCGCCGATCTGATTGCCGGGATGGGGCTCGCGGTGTTGACGGAAGATGCGGTATGCCACCTAGGCACCGTGAAACATCCCCTGCCCGTCGTCAATCAATGGACGTACCATGGGCGGATGTACCGCGCGGCTTACTTCGTCAGCGGCCGGGACGACCTGGAGCTGGTGCAGCTGACTTCGTTTGGCTGCGGCATCGATGCGATCACCGCTGATACGATCCAGGACATTTTGGAGCGGCACCACAAGACGTTCACCTTGATTAAAGTCGATGAAATCAGCAACCTGGGGGCAGCGCGCATCCGGTTGCGCTCGCTGCTTGCGGCGATGAAGGAACGTGAAGCTTCGCAGGTTACGGCCCGGACGGTGTCCGTACCCGTCTCGCCGGCCGCTTTTACCAAAGAAATGAAAAGCGGCTACACGATCCTCGCCCCGCAGCTCTCGCCCATTCATTTCGAACTGTTCGAAACGGTGTTCCGCGGAGCTGGCTACCGGCTGAAAGTGCTGGAGAAAGCCAGCAAGCAAACGACGGACGAAGGCTTGAAATTCGTGAACAACGACGCTTGCTACCCGGCGATCGTGACGATTGGGCAAATCATGGCGGCGCTGCGCGGGGGCGACTACGACCCGAACCGGACGGCGGTGATTCTGACCCAAACCGGCGGCGGCTGCCGGGCGACGAACTATATCGCTTTGCTGCGCAAAGCGCTGAAAGAAGCGGGAATGGCGCAAATCCCGGTCATTTCGCTGAATGCGACGGGCATCGAAAGCCAGCCGGGATTCAAGCTGAACTTGAAGCTGATCAACCGGCTGATCGCGGCGGCCTGCTACGGCGATTTGCTGATGCGGCTCTTGTACCGGTTCCGTCCGTACGAGCGGAACGCCGGCGATACCGAGCTGCTGTTCCGCAAATGGATGGTGCTGTGCAAGCATTCCCTGCGGGAGTTTTCTTATGCCGAATACAAGGAGCATATCCGAGGCATGGTCGCGGAGTTCGAAGCGTTGCCGCAATCGGGGGCCGTCAAACCGCGGGTCGGCATCGTCGGCGAAATCCTGATCAAGTTCCATCCCGATGCCAATAACCGAATCGTGGAGGTCATCGAAGCCGAGGGCGGCGAAGCGGTTGTGCCCGATTTTCTCGACTTCATGTTCTATTGCTTGTACAACCCGATTTACAAGGCGGATCACCTCGGCAAGAGCAAAATGCTGGGCCTCCTGAATCCGATGGTCATCCGCTACATCGAAATGTACCGTAAACCGATGAAACAGGCGCTGGAGGCGAGCCGCTATCTCAACCCGCCGGAGAGCATTTACAAGCTGGCGGAGAAGGCTGGACGTCTGCTGTCGGTCGGCAACCAGATGGGTGAAGGCTGGTTCCTCACCGCGGAAATGATGGAGCTGCTCGATCACGGCGTGAACAACATCGTTTGCATCCAGCCATTCGCTTGCCTGCCGAACCACATCACCGGGCGCGGGATGATCAAAGGGCTGAAGGAGCTGTATCCGGACGCCAATATCGCGGCGATCGACTACGACGCCGGCGCGAGCGAAGTGAACCAGATCAACCGCATCAAGCTCATGATGTCGGTGGCCAGCGGCGTGCTGTGCTAAGCAAGTAAAAAACCTTTAAGCCGAGACCTGCCCGCGATTGGGCCGGTGTGAAGGCTTAAAGGTTTTTTTATGCGAAAAATCGAATGCAAATCAATACTAAATATTTATCAGTCCTCCACCAGTCGATGCCGGTACCACTTGGTTCCGCGGAAGCGGCGCAGGAAGATCAAGCCGCGGATCCCCCATTCGATGTCCATGGCCAGCCAGACGCCAACGACGCCAAACGGCAGCACCACGCCTAAAATATAGCCAAGCACGACGCGGAACAGCCACATCGACAACATCGATACGACGGAAGTGTATTTCGCGTCTCCGGCCGCGCGCAGCGCCGACGGCGTGATGAAGCTGATCGCCCACAACGGTATTTGCGCGATCGTATTGATCAGCACGATCGTGAAGATCTCATCCACAATCTCCGCCGGCGGATGAAACAGCGATACGAGCGGATGGTACAAAGGAAGGATGATCAGCCCCATGACGACGAAGGTCGCCGAGGAGAGCCACAGAAACGAGCGAGTCAGCTTCCGGGCGTCCTCGATCTCCCGGCGGCCGATGCATTGCCCAACCACGGTTACGATCGCGATAGACAATGCGTTGGCCGGAATTTGAATCACCATCGCCAGCGAAGCGCTGATCGCATTTGCGGCGATGGCGTAGGTGCCCAGGCTGACGATGAAGATTTGCGTCAGAATTTTGCCCCCGTTAAAGAACATCTGCTCCGCCGCGAACGGCATGCCGATCGAAAGGATTTTTTTGAGCATCGTCCAGTTGACCTGCAGCATATCCCGCAGGCGAACCCTCAGCGACTCGTCCATCTTGACCAGATAATAAATGGCGCAGGCCGCGGCAAGGTATCGGGACACGTTCACGGAGATGTTCATCCCCATAATGCCCATGTCCGCCAAATGGATCAGGACAAAGTTTAAGGCCACATAGGTGAGGTTCATGATCAGCGACAACATCAAGGAGGCCCGCGATTTTCCGATCCCCCGCAGCACCCCGCATACCGCCTCGACGATCGCGATCCCGCAAAACGACAGGCTGCTGCCGATCAGATACGATTTGGCATTCTGAAACACGTCGGCCTCCGCTGAACCAAACAACAGGTTCAAGGTGGGCATATGCAAAGCGATGATCAGCAGGCTGATGGCAAGCGCCAGCAGCACGACGGAGGAGACGGATCCGGAGGAGGCCTTGGATACCATCGCGTCATTCCGGCTGCCCTTGTACTGTGCCACCACAACCGTCCCGCCGGTGGCCACGGCGACAAATACGTTGATCAAGAAAATATTCAGCGAATCAACCATATTGACGGCGCTCACCGCCGCTACCCCGGAGGAGCTGATCATGGCGGTATTCACCAGGTTCAAGCCGATGATAAACGCCTGGTCGATCAAAATCGGGAGAATGAGTGCGATAATTTGCCGGTAATCAATCGATTGGCCGGAGAAATGCCGATCCAAAAAGCGATGCGTTGATGCTTTCATTGCTGCGCTTGCCACGTTATCACTTCTTTTTCATAAATTTTCGCAGGCAACCGTCCGTCCATCGACCGAAAAAAAGAAAGACCCTTCGTCGGGCGAAGAGTTTACAGAGAGAACTATGAACCTGCCTATCACCTTGTAAAAACATTCGATAGTATTATAGCATAGATCGGTAGAAATAGATTACTCTCTCCCGCCGGAACGCTTTGCTGAATAAGAGCAGAGGGCGTCAAGCCGCCACTACCGCTTCCATGTTAATCTATTCACAAGGAGGTGCGCAGGATGCATGCATGGGAACAAATCCAACTCACGATCGACTATATCGAAGAACATCTTTCCGAGGAGTTGCAAATCGAAGCTCTGGCTAAAATGGCGGCGTTGTCGCCGTTTTATTACCAGCGGCTGTTTCGCCGGCTCATCAAAAAGCCGGTCAGCGAATACATCAAGCAGCGCAGGTTGGCCCGAGCCGCCGAAGCCCTGCCCTTGAATGACCGGCGGATCATGGACGTCGCTTTGGATTTCGGCTTTTCCTCCCACGAAACTTTTACCCGGTCCTTCAAAAGCGCGTTTGGCCTTACGCCGGAGGAATACCGGGCCAATCCGGTCGGGTTGAACCGCTTCGCGAAACCCCAATTGCTGCTGAATTACACGACGGTTGACGAAAATGTCCCTTTGGTCGTCGATGGCATCATGATCGAAATCGCGCGGCGTCGATCGCCGGCGACCGAGTATTTTATCGGTCTGTCCGTGGAGGAGCCGATTGGGCAACTGCCCGGCAGCGGAGCAACCGGCATCGATACGTTGGGCTTGTTGTGGGACGATTTTCACGAGAAGAAACCGGGGATTCGCGAATTGAAAGCCGGCGGGGACGAGCTTGGCGTCGCTTATCCAGGTACGAAACCGGGCTATTATCGTTACTTTGCGGGAGCCGAAGCACACGTGGTCGAGCCCCCGGAAGGGTTCGCCGCCTGGACGCTTGCGGAAGGCGAATACATCGTTTGTTCTTTTGCGGCGGAAGATTTCACGCATTTCGTGATGGACGCTTTGTACAAAGCCCAACAGTACCTGTTTGGCACCTGGCTGCCGAATCACGGCATTACCGTCAAGCCCTTTTCGATCGAGCGTTATGCGAGCCACGAACCGGATACGACCAGCATGGAAATTTGGGTTATGCCCGAAATGGCCGACGCGGAATCGGTTCACGCGAAGGTCAACTGAAATAACAAAGAACTATACTACCGAAGTGGCTCACGGGGATCTAGGGTCAATGGTGATCCTTCCGCAACTTACGAATTGCGCTGGGCTTCGATCTTCTCCGCCAGCTCGTTCAGATACGTCCAGCGTTCCATCAGGCGTTCCAGCTCGGCCTCCGCCTCCTGCTGCTGCTGCATCAGTTCTTGCAGGCGGACGGCGTCGCTCGCCGCGGATTCCATTTCCCCGGAAATCGCCGCAAGGCGCTGCTCGGCCGCTTCGATGGTGGCATCGATCGTTTCGTATTCACGTTGCTCGTTATAGCTGAACTTCAGCTTCTCTCCGCGCCCCGGGTCGCGGCTGCCCGACGAGGCTTGCGGCCCGGCATCGCTCCGGTCAGACCGGTCGGTGCCCGTTTTGCGCAAATCCGGGGCGGTTTGTCCGCCCGCTTGCTGCGTCCGCTCCTCATAGTCGCTATAATCGCCAACGTGCACAGCGACTACGCCGCCTCCCTCAAACGCCATGATTTTATCCACGGTCCGATCGAGGAAATAGCGGTCATGGGAGACGACAAACACGGCGCCGGGGAACTCGTCCAAATACGCTTCCAGCACGGTGAGTGTCTGGATGTCGAGATCGTTGGTCGGTTCGTCCAGCAGCAATACGTTCGGTGCGCCCATCAATACGCGCAGCAGATAAAGCCGCCGCTTTTCGCCCCCCGACAGCTTGCCGATCGGCGTCCACTGCATGTCCGGCGGGAATAAGAAGCGCTCCAGCATTTGCGCTGCGGTAATCCGCGAACCGTCCGCCGTCGTCACCACTTCCGCCGCTTCCTTGACATATTCGATCGCCCGCTGCTGGCTGTCCATTTCCTGATGCTCCTGGGTAAAATAGCCCAGCTTCACCGTCTGGCCCAGCACGATTTCGCCGCCATCCGGCTCAATCCGCCCGGCAATCATGTTCAGCAGCGTCGATTTTCCGCTGCCATTGGGCCCCACGATGCCCACGCGATCGCCCGGCACCGCCGTATAGGTCAGCCCCTCGATGAGCAGCCGGCCTTCGATGGACTTGCGCAGCCCTTCGATTTCCAAAATTTTGCGACCCAGCCGGGTCGAAGCGACCGAGATTTCGAGATGGTCGCTTTTATATTCCGTCTTCGCCGCCTGCAGCTGCTCGAACCGTTCGATGCGCGCCTTCTGCTTGGTCGAGCGCGCTTTGGCTCCGCGGCGGATCCAGGCGAGCTCGTTACGCAGAAGATTTTGCCGCTTCTGCTCGGAAGCGGCTTCGCGCTCCTCGCGTTCGCTCTTCAACTCCAGGAAACGGCTGTAATTCGCCTCATAGCGGAACAACCGGCCATGGTCCAGCTCCAGCATGACGTTGCAGACGCGGTCCAGAAAATAACGGTCATGCGTAATGAGCAGCAGCGCCCCGCGCCGTTTCTGGAGATACGTCTCCAGCCAAGCGACGGAATCATTGTCGATGTGGTTGGTGGGCTCGTCCATGATCAGCAGTTCCGACGGGAGAATTAACGCCGAAGCAAGCGCGACGCGCTTCCGTTGGCCCCCGGACAAGCTGCCCATGTTTTGGGCGAAGTCGGAAATGCCCAGCTTGGAGAGCACGCTTTTGGCATCGCTGACCAGCGTCCACGTTTGCAGCCGATCCATCTCCTGCGACAACCGCGCCAGCTCCGCCTGCCGTGCGACATCCCCCGGCTCCCGTTCCAGTGCTTCCTCGGCCTCCATATAGGCGGACACGACCTGAAGCTCAGATCCGCCGCCTTGGAACACGCCGCGCAGAACGGAAATGTCCGGGGCATATTCGGGATTTTGCGCCAGGAACGTCACGCGCACGTCCCGATTGATGGCGACCTTGCCGGAATCGGCTTGTGTAAGGCCGGCGATCACCTTCAGGAACGTGGATTTGCCCGTCCCGTTGACGCCGATCACGCCGATTTTATCGTTTTCGTCCATGCCGAAGGAAGCGTCCTGAAACAGCACTTTCTCCCCATAAGTTTTCGTCAGTTGTTCCACCGTCAGTATGTTCATTCGTTAACCCCTACTTTATCCTATCATCCCGATTCCCCAAGCCAGGAACCCGGCTGCCAGGGAACTGAGTAAATTCACCATATCGTTGTCCATACAACGGTAACCCCGCAAATGCACGGTGCCCTGACCGCAATGCTCCGCCACCTCAACCTCTTTGCCGCATACGACGCAGCGCTGCATGTGCTGAACGGTCGCGCCCAGCCAGGAATCGGCGAAGGCTCCGGCCAAGCCGGAAATTCCGCCGATCAGCCCCCATTTCACCAGCGCCAGCAACGCGGGACCTACCTCGGAATAAGCGTCGTCCCCCGTCCACATCCGCAGCAGCCATGCGGCCCCGCCGATGCACGCCGCCCCGGCCAGCGCCGCCGCGCTGCCCAGCAGCGTCACCCCGCCCGACGTTCCCGGGGGAACCCGGCGGCCGTTCAGGATCGAGCGCGGCTCGCGTTTGCTGAGGCCGCCCCATTCCGTCGCCCACGTGTCCGCAGTCACCGCGGCCATCGTTCCGACGAAAAAGTACGCCCACGCCGGATCCGGCCAGAACAGGTTGCCGAGGCAGGCCAGCATGCCCAGCCCGCCGTTCGCCAACACCTGTCCGGCGTCCCGGCGTCCGCTTTTGGCATACGATTTCTCCAGCTCCGCCTTCCGATCGCCGCGAAAATGCGAGAAAACCGACGAGCTGACGAAAAACAGCAGCAAGATCCCGAACCAGAACAAATTGCCGGCCCCGTAGTACACGGTTCCCATGACGAACGCGGCCAGCATGCCGGATAGGGATAACGATCGCTTCTTATAGGCGGCTCCAGACACGATCAGGGCGCATAGCGCCCCTACGATCCAATTCATATTCATTTGGCCGAAGGGCCGGAAGCGACCGTGCAGCTGCCCAGCATTTGGGAGCCGTAGGACAATTCCAGCTTGTCCCCTTGAACGACCGGACCTACTCCTTCAGGCGTTCCGGTAAAAATCAAATCCCCTTCGCCCAGTCCATAATGCTCGGCGATATAATCAACGATTTGCTGCAACGGGAAAATCATCCGGCTGATATTGCCGCGCTGCACGACCTCGCCGTTCTTCCGCAGCACGAAATCTTCGTTCGCCGTTTCCGCTGCGCCGGGGAAAGCGATGTATGGCGTGATCGGCGCCGATTGGAGAAAACCTTTGGCCGGCGTCCACGGATTGCCCTTATCTTTGACGATGTTCTGCACGTCGCGCAGCGTGAAGTCGATTCCAAACGCGATCACGTCCACCAATTCGTCGACCGTCATCCCCGGCTTGTAATCACGGGCGATGCGAAGCACCAGCTCGGCTTCATAATGCACCGATCCGCGGTCTGCCGGAAGCTCCAGGCCCCTGCCGTCCATCGTCGTCACCGCATGCGTTGGTTTCAGAAAGATCATCGGTTCGGTCGGCACCTCGTTGTCGAGCTCCTCGGCATGCGCCCGGTAATTCCGGCCCACGCAGTATACATTAGCGATCAATTTGCTCATCGTCATCTTCTCCTCCAAGGGATTGTGGTTTCACAATCGCATGATTAGTATTCCCGCATCCGGCCGCTTGGCGCCAAACATCCGGCCGGTTCGTGCAGAGCAGGATGCCGGGATGCAGCGCCGCAACCTTTCGCAGCGACTTCACGTCATCCATCGTCCAGGCCATGACTTCGATCCCGTGCTTGAACGCCTTTTCGGCCAGCTCTGCGGTTAACGATCGATAATGAATGGATAAAAAAGAGCAATGCAACAGCTTCAGCCGCAGCAGCAAATCCTTCGGCTGCCGGTCGATGATCAGGCCCGTGCGGATGCCGCGGCCGATCTCCTTGATCTTCGCCAGGATCCGCGGCTCAAACGAAGTTAACACGACCTCATGCTCCATATGCCGCCGCTTGACGGCGGCGACGACCTTTTCCTCCAGACCCGGGTACTTGTTGCCTTCGGTCTTGATTTCCAGATTCACGTGCAGCCGACCGGCGACAGCCTCCAGAAATTCATCGAGGCTGGGCAAGCGTTCCCCGCGGTAGGCCTTGGACTTCCAGCTTCCGGCATCCAGCGCTTGCAGCTCCGCCCAGGTTTTGTCCTTGACCGGTCCCCGGCCGTTTGTCGTGCGGTTCAGCGTAAAATCGTGAATCAACAAAGGCACGCCGTCCTTTGAACATTGTACATCAACTTCGATCCAGCGGACATCCTCCTGCTGCATGGCGAGCTGGACCGCGGCCATCGTGTTCTCCGGAGCGATTCCGGAGAAGCCGCGATGGGCTACGCATGGGTTACGCAATCTCTCGCCTCCTTCCTATCGGAAACGATCCATCCAATTAAGTCCGATCCTTTACCAGCAGCGGTAATCCGGACTTTTGAACCCGCCCGGTCTTGGAGGCGCTCACTTCGCCGTCCTCCGAAATCCGCACCCCCGGCGAGAAACTCTCTATTTCCTTGAGCAATTGGCTTCCTTCCTCGGGACTCATCGGCACAGGTTGCCCCAACTCGGTGCGGTACGGGATCAGCTTGAGCCCGCAATCCCCGCCGCGCGTGCAAGAGGCAGCAAACACCGCGGTTTCCCACGTCTTCGGATCCTTCGATTTGGTGAAAATAAAGTTGCCCGTACTGTAGGCGATCCATTTGCCTTTGTATTGCTCCAGCCCTTGCATTACATGCGGATGGCCGCCGACGACCAAATCGGCGCCGGCATCGATGAACGCGTGGGCCAGCTCCTGCTGATGGTCCTCCAGCTTCGTCGTCCGCTCCTTGCCCCAATGGGGCATCACGAGCACCAGGTCGGCGTTCTTGCGTGCCGCCTTGATGGCGTTCAGCGCAGCTTCCGGCGCGTAAGCCGAGGCGACCCCCGGCTTGCTCTTTCCGGCGACCCACCCCGGCTCCGGTACCACCCGGCTAAAGCCGAACAGGGCGATCTTGATCCCTTTGCGCTCGAGATAGACCGGAGCGTAGGCTTCCTTGCTGTTCTTGCCTGCGCCGACATACATCACATGGTGCTGCCGCAAGGTTTTCATCGTATCCTGGAGACCGGCAACGCCTTGGTCCAATACATGGTTATTCGCCAAGTTGACCGCGTCCACGCCGGCCTGGGCCATCGGTCCGATCGCTTTCGGCGGCGACTTGAAAACAAACGTTTTATCCTTCGCCGGATCTCCGCCGGCGGTCACCGGCGTCTCCAGATTCAATACGCTTAAATCGTCGTTCTGGAACAATCCCCGGACGTATTCGTAAGGAGAATCGTATCCCGCTTTCTCCAGCCGTTCCTCAACCTTCCCGGAAAAAATCGTGTCCCCGGCAAAATGAATCAGCAGCCGCTCCGCATCGGCGCCATCCTCCTGACCGGAGTCCGAGCTAGGCGGCGGATCGGCGGCTAAGCCGTTCTCTCCCTCGCCGGCCGGATCCCCTTCTCCGGGAGAGGCGTCGCCCGCTTGGGCGTTATCCTGCCCGCTCCCCTTCTCCGTTTCCGTTTGCGCGGCATCGCCTTCGTCCGGTTGCGCATTCGGCGCATTTCCGGCGCTTGCATCGCCTTCGTCCGGCACGGTTCCGCCCGAGATGCCCGGCAGTTGCTCCGTTCCGGCCTCCGGACCGGCCTGCCCCGTGCGTTCCTCTAAATAAAAGTAAGCTCCCAGCACGAAAATCAAAGTGATGAGAGTCAAGTTAAGCAGGAGCCAAATCCGGTTTTGCCGCCGCCTTTTTTCCTGCTGTTTCTTTTTGTTTTTTTCCGACCTTGGTGGATACATTACGGACTCCTTTTTGCGTTGATCTATCGTTTCGATGAAGCTTCGATGTCGATTCCTTCATGATCAAAAGCCGACCGTTTGATTTTATTATATCAGGTATCCGTAAATAAATAGAACCCCTCGCCTATTTTGCGGGCAAGGGGTCAGGAAGTCCTATGTCGAGTCTTGCAACCGGCCGGCCGTTTATGCCTGGGCGACCTTCAATCGATCCGCCATCCGCTCGGCCAATTCCTTCGCCTGCTTGATGCAGTCGGGCAGGCCGACGCCGTAAAAGGCCGCCCCCGTCGCGTAGACGCCGGGCAGCGAATCCTCCAATTGGCGGCTTAGGTCCGCAACCTGTTGCAGATGGCCAACCGGATACTGCGGCATCGATTTCGGCAGGCGGGTAATTTCCGTGAACAGCGGCCGGGCCGTAATGTTCATCAGCCGCTTCAAATCCCCGAGCACGAGCTCCGTCAGCTCCTCGTCCGGCAAAGCCGCCTTCTCCTCGTCGCCTGAGCGGCCGACATAGCAGCGAAGCAGCATTTTATCGTCGGGGCTCGTATGCAGCCATTTGATGCCGGTCCATGTACAGGCGGTAATGCTCAGGCCTTCCTTCCGCGGCACCAGGAAACCCGAGCCGTCGAACAGTCCGGTAACGTCCTTGCGATCAAAGGCCATGACGACGTTAGCGACGGACACGTAGTTGATCGCATCCAGCGCAGCCACATCGACATGCGGCCGCAGCAGCTCGGCGGCGGCAAACGCCGGCATGGTAACGATGACGTCCTCGGCCGGAATCGCTTCACCCGAGGCAAGCACGACCTCGTACGCTTCCGGTCCCGTGCGGCGGATTTCCACCGCTTCGGTCTCCAGGCGGCAGTCGACGTCGGACAGCGACGACACCAGCCCGTTCACCAACGTCTGCAAGCCTTTGCGGAACGTTAGGAAAGCACTACGCTTCGTGCCCGTGTGCGTCTCCACCGGCTTCTTGCCGGTCATCATGCCTTTGATCAAGCTGCCGTAAGCCCGTTCGACCTCGCCGAACTGCGGGAAGGTCGATTGCAGGCTAAGCTTGTAGGTATCGCCCGCGTAAATGCCGGCCAGCAGGGGCTCCGTAACGTTCTGCAGCACCTCGGCCCCCAGCCGGCGTTCGATAAAGGCCCCCAGCGACTCGTCCTCTTCGCTTTGCCGCGCCGGCATCACCAGATCCAGCATCGCCCGGGCTTTGCCGCTCCAAGAGACGAGGCTGCTGCGCAAAAAAGGCCCCAGCTCCGTCGGAATGCCTAACACCAGCCCGGACGGCATCGGATGCAGCTTGCCGCCGCTGACGATGTAGGTCTTCTTGGCGTCGGGGTTCATGGACACGAGTTCGCCCTCCAGCCCCAGCTCCTTCGCCAGGTCGGTCATGGCCGTCTTGCGGGCCAGGAAGGAATCGGGACCTTTTTCGATCACAAAATCGTCCTTCTCCAGCGTTTCGATTTTGCCGCCAAGGGTGTTGCCTTTTTCCAGCAGCGTCAATTGCGGGGTGATGCCCCGCTCCTTGTAAAACTTGCGTACGTAAAAGGCCGCGGACAGGCCGGTCAGCCCCCCGCCGATTATGACAACCTGACGTGAAGAATCACGCATGCCCTCTCATCTCTTTTCCCAAGATTTGATAATGACGTCGCCGAGCGCCTGCATGTACAAAGGTTCGGTGTTCAGCGATTCGATCCGTTCCAGCCGCATATCCAGCTCTTTGGCGATCGTTTTGGCTTCGATGTCCAAATCGTACAGCACTTCCAGATGGTCCGATACGAAGCCCACCGGAGCGACCAGCACGTCTTCCACCTGCTCTTCGCTTAAGTCTTTGAGCGTGTCCAGAATATCCGGTCCCAGCCACGGATCGGCGGTACGGCCTGCACTCTGCCAGGTGAACTGCCAGTTCGTCACGCCGGCCTTCTCGGCGACCGCCTGGGACGTCTCCAGCAACTGATCCCGGTACGGGTCGCCCATTTGCAGGATTTTCTCCGGCAAGCTGTGGGCGCTGAAGAGCACTCGGACCTGGTCGCGCAGCGCGCCGGCTTCCTTGAATTGGTCGAGCTTGGCGGACACCCGCGCGGCAAAAGCTTCGATCAGCTTCGGATGCAGATGATAGCTCTCCACGAAGCGCATCGCGATGCCCAACTCCTGCGCCTTGGCCTCCGCCCGTTTGATGTAACCGCCGATGCTCATGACGGAATAATGCGGCGCAAGCACGATGCCGACCGCTTCGCGGATGCCGTCCTCCGCCATTTGCGCCACGCCGTCCTCAATAAACGGATGGGCATGCTTCAGTCCTTGATAACATACGAACTCCGTGTCTTTGTCCGCGGTCATCCCGTTCAACGTGTCCTGCAACGCGGCGACTTGCTTGTCGGTATTGGCGCGCAGCGGGAACACTCCGCCTACGATCGCCTCATAACGGCCCACCAGCTCCTGGAGCTGCTCCGCGGTTGGAGGATGGCCCCGCCGGATATGCGTATAATACGCTTCGACCTGGTCCAGACTTTGCGGCGTGCCGTAAGACATCACCAACACTCCGATCTTCGATTTCACGATTCCAGTTCACCTCTAGTCGATATTGAGTTGCTCTCATGTATGTGGTTTAGCATTACGCACGCGGCGTTGGTTGATGCAAGATCGCTTCGGCGGAATACGCATGCACGAATTCCGTCAGCTCCCGCAGCTTCTCGAGGGAAGCCTCGGGGAACAAGCCATGTCCCAGATTAAACACAAACCCGGGGGCCGTTAAGCCATCGTTGATAATTTCCTTGGCCTGCTGCTTAATGACGTCCATCGGCGCGGTCAGGATATAGGGGTCCAAATTGCCCTGCATCGCAAACTTACCGCCCGTCCGGCTACGGCCTTCCGTAATCGATACGCGCCAATCAAGCCCAACGGCGTCGGCGTCGATGCCGGTTAACGTCGGCAGCAGTTCTCCAGAGCTCACGCCGGGAAAATAGATTTTCGGTACATCCAAATCCCGAAGTTCGGCAAAAATACGGGTGATCGTCGGGAGTACATACCGCTTAAAATCATTAGGAGCGAGCGCGCCCACCCAGCTGTCGAACAGTTGGAACGCCTTGCCTCCGCTTTGAACATGGGCCCGCAGGTAAGCGATGACCATGTCGCCCAACTTGTCCATCAGCTTGAACCAGGCCTCCGGTTCGCCGTACATCATCGCTTTGGTGCGGATATAGCTCTTAGACGGCCGTCCTTCGATCAAGTAGCTGGCGATCGTAAACGGCGCGCCGGCAAAGGTAATGAGCGGAACGTCCAACTGCCGGTCCAAAATCGCGATCGTCTCCAAAATATGCGATAGATCCTTGTGAACGTCGATGGGCCGAAGCCGGTCTATGTCCGCCAGCGTACGGATCGGCTGCTCGATGACCGGACCGATATTTTTGACGATATCGAAATCAACGCCAAGCGAAGCAACCGGATTCATGATGTCGGAATACAAAATAGCCGCATCCACGCCAAGCTTGCGGACGGGCATCATGGTGATTTCCGCCGCCAGCTCCGGCTGCCGGCAAATTTCTAATAAGCTGTATTTCTCTTTGATTTTCCGGTACTCGGGATCATACCTGCCCGCCTGGCGCATGTACCAAACCGGAAGGTGATCCACCTCCTGCTTCCGCAGGGCCCGGATCAAGCGATCATTGTAAACCAAGCCGCACGCCTCCAATACTCGTAGAACCCATTTGATAAGAATATATAAGCTACACTATAAACATTCTAATTTACATTATGCCCTACTTAAAAGTAAGTAACAACTATCACAACGTGGCGAACCTATGACAATCGGATGAAGATGGCATGAAGAATGCCCCAGACCGGCTTTTCCCATAGTGGTATACTAGTATAACTTTGTTTTTGTTTGATGCATCCTAGAGACCTTGCGAAAGGAAGTGAAAGCACATTGAATACCTGGAAGGTCAATCTCATTGTGCTTTGGTTCGGGCAGTTTCTCGTCAACGCCGGAATGACGATGATCACGCCGTTTCTCTCGCTGTATCTGGCCCGGGATTTGCACGTGCAGGGAGAACAGGCGATCGGACTTTGGGCCGGGATGATTTTTGCCGCCAATTTCGCCACTTCGTTTATCTTCCAACCGATCTGGGGGAAGCTCGCCGATAAATACGGCCGTAAAATCATGCTGCTGCGCTCCGGCTTCGGCATGGCCATCGTCATCACCCTGATGGGCTTTGCCACCCAACCCTGGCACCTGCTCGGCTTAAGACTGCTGAACGGGACGATCTCCGGTTTTAACCCGGCTTCCGTGGCGCTGATCTCCGGCACGGCACCGAAGAAGCGCATGGGCTTCGCGATGGGGACGATCCAGTCCGGCAACGTGGCCGGCACGATCCTGGGGCCCTTGATTGGCGGGCTGTTGGCGGAATGGATCGGGTTCCGGCCGATTTTTTACATTACCGGGGCGCTGCTGTTCATCGCCTCCCTGCTGGCGCTTCTCTTCGTACGCGAGAAATTCGACCGCGAGGAAGCGATGCATACGCCGCAGCCTTCCGTGCTGCAGGGCTTCCTCGAGCTGAACAAAACGCCGCAGCTGACCGCGTTGTTCGCCGTGACGTTCCTGCTGCAATTCGCGATGCTGAGCCCGATGTCGCTGCTGCCTTTATACGTGGAGAAGCTGCACGGACAGACCGCGGACGTGGCATTCTGGGCCGGTTTTGTCAGCGCCGTGACGGGCATTTCCAACATGATTACCTCGCCGGTTCTCGGCAAGGTCAGCGATAAGCTGGGGGCGCACCGCATTCTGACGTTTTGCCTCGTTGGGGCGGCGGCTACGCTGATCCCGCAGGCGTTCGTGCAAACGGTGTGGCAACTGATCGCCGT
The DNA here is from genome assembly GCF_022427145.1 of Paenibacillus timonensis. GTDB lineage: Bacteria > Bacillota > Bacilli > Paenibacillales > Paenibacillaceae > Fontibacillus > Fontibacillus timonensis. Next base: position 29,932 of record NZ_JAKSXN010000028.1, on the reverse strand, counting down.
CCGGTTCCTGATGGGCGTGTTCATGGGGGGATTGCTGCCAAGCGTCAATGCGCTGATCCGCTACTACACTCCGGACGGCATGGAGAGCCGGGCGTTTGGGTTCAACAGCAGCACGCTGGCCCTCGGCAACATGATGGGCTCGCTGATCGGCGGGTTTCTTGCCGGGTACATCGGCATCGAAGGCCTGTTCGTCATCTCCGGTATCCTGCTGCTGATCAATACGCTTTGGGTGCGTTTGAAGCTGTACGCGAGGCCGAAGCCGCGGATGACGGCGCCGAGGTAGAATGTCGAGAGCTGACGGTGTCGGTGGTATTGTTTTCAGGGTGGTTTTCGCGTCCATAGGGACAATTAGCTGGAATTTCTCCTGTTATTTTCAAGCAATTTGACCGTTTTGGCCTAATTAGATGGAAAAACTAACGTTATTTCTGCAGATTTCGCCTGAATTGACCGTGTGCTTTAAAAATAAAGGCAGTTTTTCCAGTTATTCAATGAGACGGAACAAACCCTTAGCTATTAGAGGTACGATTTCCCGTTAATTCATTCATCTGTAAATGGCAAGCGACAAAAAAAGCCGGGAATTCTCCCGGCTCTTTATGATGCTTACGTCACTGCATACGGCATACGGCGTGACGCTTACCTTCCTCATCATCCCCGGCTTACGACTAGCCGGAGCGCCCCCGTCAGCATCGGCAGTGTCCGATAGGCCCCATATTTGCGATCCCATTCGCCGGACTTCAAAGCCTCGGCCAGCTTATGCACGAGCCGCTCCTCCACTCCCCCCGCCAAGAATTGCCATGCCGACTGGGCTTGGCGCACTTCAGACACCAGGAAGGCCTCCGGACGGCCGTAAAAAGCTTCCTGGAATCCATCGATGCAATCCGCCGGGACCGGCACCGGAAGGATATGACCGGAACCCCCCAAAGCTTCAAGCACTTCATCCGGTTTCGGGTAACGCCGCCGCTCCGCTTCAAGGAGTTCCGGGAAATACTCCGCATTCCAGAACGAGTCCAGCGCATCCGGATCAAAGGTCAAGACGACGACGTTGCCCCGCACCACCCGTCGCAGCTCCCGCAGCCCTTTATGAATATCGAGCCAGTGGTGAACAGTCACCATCGCCATTCCTGCATCGAATGCCCCATCGTCAAAAGGGAGCGCTTCGGCCCAGGCGTTCACGGCCGGAACCGCCCCCCGCGCGAGCCTCTGCCCCCGCATGACCGCGGAGGGCTCGACCGCGACGACATACCGATCCTTCGGCTCATAGGAGCCGGTACCCGAGCCGACGTTAATGATCGTGTTCGCTTGGCCTAAGGCTTCGAGCACTTGCCGCTCGATTCGCGGATCCGTCCGCCGGTACCCCGCGTAATTCGTCCCGTGCTTATCGTAATTGTAGAAAGACTTCTCGATGTTCATCCCTGCCTCAGCTCCTTGGCGTGGTATTTTTCCTGTTGAGGTCATTGTAGTTGAAATCAACCCATAAATATAATATATCTTTATGTGTATACCATATATTTAATTTATGAATTGAGAGGGGGTCACACCATGAATTTGCACGCCTTGCGGTTGTTCCACGTTATCGCCGAAACGGGTAGCGTCACGCGCGCTTCGGAGCTGCTGAGCATCAGCCAGCCGGCCATCTCCGCTCAGATCAAGAAGCTGGAACGCGAGTTGGATCTTCCTCTGTTAAAAGCGCAGGGACGCGGCATCGCCCTGACCGACGGCGGCGAAAAGCTGTTTGCGCACAGCAAGCGGCTGTTTGCCGTAGAGCAGCAGATCGAGCGATTTATAGAGGATTACAAAGCCGGGGAGCTAGGCCATATCCGATTAGCCGCTACCTATTTGCCCGCTCATTTTCTTATCCCGACTTGGATCGCGAAATTCAAAACGCGCTATGAACATACGGAAATGACCATTAACACCACAAATTCGACGGATGCCTTAAACCAACTGCTGAACTTGGAGGTCGATTTGGCGATCTACGGCGGGTTGCCGGAGGCGTATCCCGAATCCGTGCAAGCGGAGGAATTGTTCAGGGACGAGCTGTGGTTCGTCGTTTCCCCTCGGCACCGGTACGCAGGTCAACGCGTCAGCTTGCATAGCATGGTCAAGGAGCCGTTCGTTATGAGGGAGATCGGCAGCTCCACCCGGGAGAGATTCATGGCGTTGTGCCGCACCTATAATGCCCCGTCACCGCGAATCGCCCTGCAATTCAATGGTTTAAACGAAACCATCCAAGCGGTGATCGCTGGGTATGGCGCCAGCTTTGTTTCGGCGCTGGTTGTGAGGGATTACGTGGAGCGCGGCCAATTGAGCCGGGTGTTCGTGGAGAACGTCGACTTAATGAACTCCATTTCGGTCTGTACGCGAAAAAATGAACCGCTGTCTCCAGCGGCCCATCGTTTTATCGGACTGATACGAGAGTTCCCGCACTGACAGCGGCAATTCTCCCTATAACAACGCTTGTTCGGCAAACTCGTAAAAAGCCAGCGCTTCAGGCCAACTACTGAAGCCGGCCTGCGCCAGCTTGTCGCTGCCGCCGCCTTTCCCGCCGTAAGAAGCCAGATGCTCCTTGAAAAATGCGCTGCAGGACAATGGAAGACGGCCGCTATGGGCCAACACCACCTTATGCTCGGCTTCCGTCGCCAACAGCACCCCCGCATCGCATTGCGCGATGAGCTTCTGCGCCAGGTTCTGCAGTTCCTTCAACGGCTTGTCCGCAAAGATGTGGGCGATCCGCCCGCCTTCCTGCTTGGCCAGCAGTTGCCCTACCGTGACCTCGTCCATAGCTTCTTTTCGTGCGTCCAACTCGGATTGCAGCCCCTTTTGCTCGTCCTCCCATTTGTCCAAGCGCTCCATGATGCCGTCCCGGCCCGTTTTCAATCTGGCGGTCACCGCCCCAAGCACTTGTTGCTGCTCCTGAAACTCGCTCAGAGCCCGGTATCCGCATTTGAAGAAAATCCGCACATGGCCTTTCTGCTTCTCGGTCTTCAGCAGCTTAATCATCCCGATTGCGCCGGTCCCCGATACGTGCGTCCCTCCGCAACCGTTGTATTCCACGCCCTCCATCTCGACGATGCGGACGCGGTCTACCACCTTCGGCGGCTTTACCAGCGGCAGCCGTGAGGCTTCTTCTTCAGTGACAAAGTAGCCGGTGATCCTGTGGTTCAAATAGATGTGCCGATTGGCCTCGCGCTCGATGGCGGCAAGCAGCTCCGCCGGCAGATCCGTCCGATCTACGTCAATCGTGCAGGAATCCGATCCCAGGTGAAAGCTCAGCGTCATCGCCCCGTGCTCGCGGCATACGGCCGACAGCAGGTGCTGCCCGCTATGCTGCTGCATATGGTCAAACCGACGGTCCCAGTCGATTTCACAGCCTACCTCTAGCTCTTCCGGGATACGCTCCACCTTATGCAGCACCTCGTCGCCTTCACTGATCACGTCCAGTACGGGTATGTCTCCAATTCGCCCCGTGTCGTTCGGTTGCCCTCCTCCATGCGGGTAAAAGGCGCTTTCTTCCAGCACGACGTAAACGCCATCCTCCCGTTCCAGCCTGTCCTTGACGCGGGTTGTCCAACGGGTCAAATATGCATCGTCAAAATAGAGTCTTGTCGTCATCGCAAGCAGGTTCCCCTCTCTACGTTACTATTCGTCTACTATACCGGAAATCCGCCATGTTTTGCACCATTTCGCGATCTTGCGGTCTCATTCCCAAACCGGTCACAAGCTTCGGTTCCTATGCTAAACTTTGAGAACCATTTCCGAGAATGAACGTAAGGAGTCGTGACAAAACCATGCATACCACCATCCAACCGAACATCCTTTACTTCGGCACCTCCGTCGTGCTGATCAGCACCCGCAACGAAAACGGAACGGCCAACTTGGCCCCGATGTCCTCCGCCTGGTGGCTGAACCGATCCTGCATGCTGGGCATGAGCGCCAAATCCCAAACGGTACACAATCTCCAACGCGAGCACGAGTGCGTCTTAAACCTTCCCTCCACCGACCTTATTCCCGCCATCGAAAGATTAACGCTGCTCACCGGCCGAAATCCGGTGCCGGAGTCGAAGGCATCGAACGGTTACCGGTTCGATGCCGACAAGTTTGGCGTCGCGGGCTTAACCCCGGTGACATCGCAGCTCGTGCGGGCGCCGCGGGTCCGGGAATGCCCCGTTCAATTGGAGGCGGAGCTCGTACGAATCCATCCGTTCGAAGAACCGAGCTCGCTCGTCGCCATCGAAGCGCGGATCACTCGGGTTCATGTCGACGAGCGGCTGCTCATGGACGGACATCCGAATTATATCGACCCCGCCAAATGGAAGCCGATGATCATGAATTTCTGCGAATATTTCGGTTTAGGCGAGCAGTTGTCCGTATCAAGATTAGCGCCGGTCTTCGGCCCGAAGGCGAAAGAATAGTCCGGTACCGCCGATCATGCCCTCCTTTCGGGCCTCATATAATGGGGTGACGGTGACAAGGAGGGAGCAAGGATGGCGCAGAACATCGCCGACATTCGGAGGGAAACTCACCGATTGTCCGAGGAACTGATTCAGCGGCAGGAAGCGGATGGCACTTGGCGGTTTTGCTTCGAAAACGGCATTACCCTTGATGCGTGCACGATTATCCTGTTTCGCACGTTAAATGCGGACCGGGAGGAGCTGATCCGTCAGCTGCACGACCGCATCTTGGCCGCCCAGCAGCCGGAAGGCGGCTGGCGATGGTACCGCGACGACGGGGAAGGCCATCTGTCCGCCACGGTTGAGGCGTATTACGCCCTGCTGTTCTCCGGGTACAGCCGGCCGGAGGACGAAGCGCTGCAAAGGGCGAAGCGATACATCCTGGAACGGGGCGGCATCGGACAGGCGAACAGCCTGCTTACGAAAGCGATCCTGGCGGCCACCGGACAGAGGGCATGGCCCTCGTCCTTGTCGCTGATCCCGATCGAAATCCTGCTGTTGCCCGAGTCATTCCCGCTGAATTTTTACGATTTCTCCGGTTACTCGCGGGTTCATCTCGTTCCGCTTCTGATCATGGCCGAGCGGAATTTTCGCGCCAGGTCCGCGCGGACGCCCGATTTGAGCGAGCTGTTCCTAGGCGACCGCGGTTCGGAAGGAGAGGCGCTGCCGCTGTCCCGCGAGAGCCGGGAGCTGCTTGAGCAGTTCCAATCGGCGCTGGGCCATTTGGTCGGTACGCCGCGGCGCATTCGGCAAGCGGCGATCCATAAAGCCGAGCAATATTTGCTCGATAGGATCGAAAGCGACGGAACGCTATACACCTATGCCAGCTGCACGGTGCTGATGATCTTCGCTTTGCTGGCGCTTGGTTATGAGCCGCAGCATCCGGTTATCCAGCGGGCCGTCGAGGGTTTAGCTCACATGAAGTTTACGATGGACGGCGACAGCGGCCTTGGCGAAAGCGAGTATACCACGATCCAGAACTCCCCTTCCACGGTCTGGGATACCGCGCTGCTCTCCTATGCCTTGCAGGAAGCAGGGGTCCCGCCTTCCCATACGGCCGTTCGACGGGCCGCCGATTATTTAAGGGAACGTCAGCATCGTAAACCGGGCGATTGGCAGATTCATAATCCGGGCATCGTGCCCGGGGGCTGGGGTTTCTCGGAGACGAATACGTTCGTCCCCGACGTCGACGACACCACGGCCGCCCTGCGCGCCCTCTATGCCTTGCACGCTGACGATCCCGCTGCCCTAGACGCGTGGAACCGCGGGCTGAATTGGATCTGGTCGATGCAAAACGACGACGGCGGCTGGCCGGCTTTCGAGAAGAATACCGATAAGGTCATGCTTACCTGGCTGGCGATCGAAGGAGCGAAATCCGCGGCCACCGATCCATCGGAAGCGGACCTGACCGGGCGGACGCTGGAGTATTTGGGCAACTACGCCAAGCTGGGCGTACGCCACGATTGGGTCGCGCGTGGGGCAGACTGGCTGCTAAGCCACCAGCAGGAGGACGGGTCCTGGTACGGTCGATGGGGGATCTGCTACATTTACGGCACCTGGGCGGCATTAACGGGATTGATGGCGGTAGGCATGCCCGCCGACCACCCGTCCATCGCCAAAAGCGCCGACTGGCTGCGAAGCATCCAAAACGCCGACGGCGGCTGGGGCGAATCCTGCCGCAGCGATCAAGCGAAGCGGTTCGTGCCGCTCCGCTCCAGCACGCCCTCGCAGACCGCTTGGGCGCTGGATGCGCTGATCGCGGTGTACGACCGGCCGACGCCCGAGCTCGAACGCGGCGCCGCCCGTTTGCTCGAACTGCTGCATGAGGACGGCTGGCCCTCCTCCTATCCAACCGGGGCCGGGCTGCCGGGGTATTTTTACGTACACTATCACAGTTACCGGTATATCTGGCCGCTTCTGGCGCTCTCGCATTATGCAAAAAAATATGGGGACGAATCGCCTTAATGGCGTTTTCGTCCCCTCTTCGTATACACCGGATTTACACGACGTTTCGTTTGAATTTCTGCAAAATGTGCTCCATGACCGGCTCGAACTCCGCATCGTCGACAAGCGTTTGCTTGCCGGCCTTGAACAGCTGGATCTTTTTGAACTCGTAATAGTCCCGCAGGACCTGCTCCAGCGTCGTTTCGTTATACATGATATATTTCGCCGTTAAGATTTCCCTCAACATCACGTCATCCTGCAGCAGGAGAAACATGATGTTTACCTCGTTGAAAACGCCCCGCTTCATTCCGTCGCGGTAAAACTCCACCATCTTCCGTTCCCGGCGATGCATCGCATCCTTGATGCGTCCGAACAAATCGGGATAAGACGTCTGCAGGTCGCGCAAAAACACGTCGGTTACCGATTCGATCAGCAGCACCGATTGTTCGAACAGCTTCAGAAACCGAGTCCCGAACGAGTCCTCTATCCCTTGCGCCGTTTCCAGCACCAACCCGTCGATATAGTCCTCGTAGGTCTGAACCAGCTCTTCGACGACCTCGTCCTTCGAGGAGAAATATTTATACATCGTCGCCCGGCTCACGTCCATGGCCTTGGCGATATCGTCCATCCGCAAAGACTGGAAACCTTCCTTTTTGGTGACGGCGGCCAGTTTTTTCAGCATCTTGCTTTTCGTTTTGTTTTGCGGTTGATCAGCTGATCGTTCCATCCCGTGATTGCCCTCCTTACACCTTCTTCCCATTATACACAAATTACGCGAAGGATTCATACTATATATACATAATAGACATTTTTTATTCTTTTTGTTTACTTTGTATAGAAACCATGTTATCCTTCTCCATGTACCAAACCGAAAGAAGAGAACTGATTCTATCAAATAACGATCTGAAGGGAAGTTGACGATCATGTCCAAAGTATGGTTGATTACCGGGAGCTCCCGGGGATTCGGAAAAGAACTCGTGAAAGCCGCGTTGGAAAACGGAGACCGGGTGGTTGCTACCGCCCGCCGGCCGGAGCAACTGGATGACCTCGCCCAAAGCTACGGGGAACGCGTCCGCACGTTTGCGCTGGACGTTACAGACGCCGCGGCGGCACACGCCGCCGTTCAATTCGCCCTGGACGAATTCGGCACGCTCGACGTCGTCGTCAATAACGCCGGCTACGCCGACAGCGCGCCGATCGAAGAGATGAACGACGAGATGTTCCGCGCGCAAATCGAAGCCAACCTGTTCGGCGTCGTGAACGTGACGAAAGCGGCGTTGCCGGTTCTGCGCAAGCAACGGTCGGGCCATATCATCCAGTTTTCTTCCATCGGCGGCCGCGTCGGAGGAACGCCCGGCATGGGCGGATATCAAACGGCGAAGTACGCCGTGGAAGGCTTCTCGGAGGTGCTGAACAACGAGGTTAAACCGCTTGGCATCAAGGTGATCATCGTTGAACCGGGCGCGTTCCGAACGGACTGGAACGGCGCCTCCATGCGCAAGCTGACGGTCGGCGCCGATTACGAAGAAACCGTCGGCAAGATGAACCGATTCCGCGATTCATTTGAAGGCCACCAGTCGGGGGACCCGGTAAGGGGGGCGAAAATCATCGCCGACCTCGTCCGGCTGGAGGAACCGCCGCTGCGATTGCTGCTCGGCTCCGACGCGGTCGAAACGGCCGCCAAAGCGTCCAGGGAACGCGCCGCGGAAGCCGATGCCTGGGCGGAGCTCAGCCGCTCAGCCGATGATCCGATCGGCTGATGCGTTCCCGCCTAACGTAAAAAAAGTCCCGCCGCTCCTGTTGTCTTGCGGAGCAGCGGGACGTTTTCGTTTTTTACGGGAGCACCTTGCCTTTGCTGATTTCGACAATGCTGATATTAGGGTTGACGTATCTCCCTTTTTTCCCGGTAGCATTTCCGTACTGTACGGCACGGGACGGGCAATAGTGGAGGCATGCCGAACATTGCGTGCAGTTCGCCCCCCACTCCGGCTTACCGTCGCGCAACCGAATATTGCCGCCATTACATACCTTGGCGCAAATCCCGCAGCCGGTGCAGCCATCCGTAACGTGAAATTTTGCTGTATTCACGTTGCTTTTCGCGAACATCGGGTAAATCAGTCCCGTCGTCAACCACGGCAACCGGCCTCGGCTGACCTTCCACTCCTGCGCTTTCCGGGCGACCGCGGCGTGGATGTACTGCAAGGTTTCGTCCGCCGCTGCCAGCTTCTCTTGCCGAATCTGATCGGAATCCACGTCCCCCATCATAATGTAATTGTTCGGCATGATCACGGAAAATCCGCCGATCAATGGCAAACCTTGCGCTTGCAGGGAGCGAGCCATCACCTTCATCGCATTTCCCGCGCTTCCGCCGCAAGTGGCGACGGCAAAAACGTAATTCCCCTGGAAATTCCGCAGCTTCAGCTTTCGGATAAAATCCAGCACGACCGGCGGCGGCCCCCAAGCATGCACCGGGTGAACAAACCCTATGACCTCATCATCCAGCAGGTCGTATTCGTATACTTCCTTGCCGCTTGAGGCCGCCGCCGCGATGGAGACCAGTTTCTCCCCTTGGCGGCTCGCGATCGATTTTGCCGCGTACAAGGAATTGCCTGTTCCGGTAAAATAAAATATCATCGAATCCCCTCTCCCTTCCGCTTCGGGCACCTCGTTAGATTTCCTACTTCTGCGCCTCGTTGAGCGCGTTCTCCACCGATTTGAGATAGGCTTTGGAGGTGATCGTCGCGCCGCTGATCGTGTCCACCTGCAACGACTGCGATTCGATGACCCTGCCGTACAATTTGCCGGTAAAATCCCGCGACCGGTTCTCTTTGTGCATCAACAATTGGATATCCGTTACTTTGCCTGAAGACACGGTGACTCGTACCTGGTTGGCTCTCCACTTGTACTTTCCGCCTTCGTATTCCCCGACATACGTGCCGTCCTTCAAGCTGTGGAAATCCACGGCGCGAATCGGGAGATTTCTCCCTTCCCGCCGCTCTCCGGCCGTAAAAAGGATACCACCTCCGACGCTTGCCGCAAGCAATGCCACTACCGCGATGATCCACATCTTCATCTTTCCTTTCCGTTTCTTTGGGATGGCCTTTCCGTTCATGCCGCTCACTCCTCCTTCATGAGTCTAGAGGTTGTGCCCGCACTTAAGTTGAACCTGCACTTTAAATGATGACTGCGGTTGTTCCCTCCAGCGCCAGAAAATGTTCCTTTAGTCCTGCCGTCACGTAAACCTGCAGGCGTCGGTCGACGAAAACGGCTTCCGCTCCGGGGAAACGACGTAGGATCGCCAGCCCCCGCTCCATTCCGGCCACAAACGCCGCCGTCGCCAACGCATCGGCCGCCGCGGCGCTGTCCGCGACGATGGTGACGCTGACCAGGCCGTGATCTGCGGGATATCCGGTTGCCGGATCAAGAAGATGATGACGCCGTTTCCCCATGGCATCGATAAAATAACTTTGATCGTCCCCCGACGTTATGACCGCTTGGTCCACGACGTCGATCGCGCCGATCAGGCAGCGCTCCCGTCTCGGGTGGCGGATGCCGACGCGCCACGGCGAACCGTCCGGCTTGGCGCCCAAGACGGCCACGTTTCCGCCGAGATTGCTGAATGCAGAGGCAACGCCGAACCGGCGGAACACTCCGAGCAGCTTGTCGCTGGCATAACCTTTGCCGATCGCGCCTAGATCTACGGACTGGCCCTTACGGCGAAGCCCGCCCGTTCGGGATGCCGGATCCAGAACCAGATCCGCATCATTCACCAGGGAAACCGCCTCCTTGATCCTTTCGAAAGGCGGCGGTGCGGCGGCATTTGTAACGCCCCACAGCTCGACCAACGGGCCGACGGTAACATCAAACGTTCCGCCGCAAAGGTCCGAAATGCGGCGAGCCAGCGTTAGCACCTCGTAGGCCTCCGGGCTAAGCTTGACCCGGCCCTTGCCCGCCAATCCGTTCATCTTGGCGATGTCGCTCTCGGGGACGAAGCGGCTTAACAGGCGTTCCAAGCGTTTCATCTCCGCCCCGACCGCCTCAAGCGCCTTCGCCGCGTTTTTGCCGTAAGCCCTGTGGCATAATTGGGTTCCCATTCCCTTGCCTGCGGATTCCATCGACTCGGTTGATTTTGAACTGCTCACCAACCTCGGCCTCCTTCCGCCCATCGCGTTAATGAGGACGACGGGTTAACCCTTCCATGATAAACTCCGTCATATAATCCAGCAGCTGCGGAAAATGCATTAGCCCGATTTCCTCCTTATGCGTCTCGATATGGATGATGGCCGCAAACATCGCCATAATCATTCCGCTGTCGATATCGGCCCGCATCTTCCCTTCCGCCTGCCACCGTTTCACCAGTTCGAGCGAATCGCCGTAAACGAAATCGACGGCATCCTGGCCGCTTTCTTCGCGGTACAGCTTCTCGATTCGACCGTACACGTCGCGGTTATACCACTCCTTCAGGATCGGGTTCGACCTCATGCCCTCCTGATTTCGCGCCAGAAACCCTTGAATCATCCGCAAAGGCTCTTCGTTTAGATCGGCCGACTCCATCAGCTGTCTTTTGAGCTTCGCGTTTTCGTCGCTAAAAATCTCCATGAATAGCTTCTCTTTCGAGGCATAATAGTTATAAAAGGTTCCTACGCTGACCCCGGCCTTCCGGGTGATGTCGGCTACGTTCGTATCCTTGAATCCTTGGGCGCTGAACAGCTCCTTCCCGCATTGGTAAATTCGGGTTTTCTTGTCCTCCACTGTCTTGACCTCCGCTGTTGGGTTTGCCAGGCGCATCAACTTTTGTGATATTTTTCACTTATCCTGGAGAAAATAGCGCCTGAATGAATATTTTTCGATTCATTCATAATGTATGCGAGATCTCCCGCTTTGTCAATAGTTTCCTGTGGTGGTTTTGCGATATGTTCAATCCGCATCCCCCGATGTATAATGGGCCTAAGACGAAGAACGTCCCGATCCATGCATTTGGAGCCGGGGCGTTTTCTTATTTTCGGGAGGGATAGATCCATGGTTTCAGAGATGGCGTTTGAACAAGCTCATGCCGCATTTCTACAGGGGCATCTACAGTCGAGGACGGGAGAGCGCAGAGGGCGTCTGGAGCGCGGTCACCGGGAGGCGGAGAAGTTATTCTGCCAGAAGGTTTGGTGGGAGGTGCAAGGAAATTTCGATCGTCTGCATCCGGAATATGAGGTTGTAGATTGGCGGGGGCTCTCTTATTTTTGCGATTTCGTATGGTTGGCTGGACCCGTGAAGCTGGTCATCGAGATCAAAGGGTTTGGTCCGCACGTCAGGGACATGGACAGGCAAAAATACTGCAACGAGCTGAATCGGGAAACTTTTCTGACCGCGATGGGGTTTCAGGTGATTTGTTTCGCCTACGATGACGTCGCGAACCGGCCGGAGTTGTGCATCACCTTGCTGCGCATGGTGCTCAATCGGTATTTGCCGGCGAATTCCCAGGCGTACGCCCTCTCGATCCACGAACGGGAGATCTTGCGGCTTTCTTGCATGCTGGCCCGGCCGCTGCGTCCAGTGGACGTGGAGACCCACTTGTCCCTTAATCATCGGACCGCCGTTCGTACGCTGCAATCCATGTGCGGCAAGGGTTTGCTAAAACCTGCCTTCGGCTTTGAGGGAAAGCGTGCGGTTAAGTATGAACTCCAAAGAGGTGCGCTACAGCGGCTGTAAGTCGAGTTCTCTTGGAGAATGAAGATCCAGAGGCGGAGATTGAATAACTGCAATAATACATCTATCTAGTGGGGTTTCTAGCAAATCAGGGCAAATAACTGCGACAATGCAGTTATTTGCCCTGATTTACCCTGTATCCTCTTTTTGCTCCAAAATAACTGCACTTTAGCAACTATTTTCCCTCAAATACCATCATGCAAAAAAATAACTGCACTATTGCCGTTATCCAAATTTACCAAGTACATCAGCACGACGACTGCCCCCATACCTGCAGACCTGACCAGTATAAAGGTAATTGTTACTCAACTGATGCCAGTGATATGATGGTCTCGGGACGAGATAGAGGAATGTCCTTGCAACCGACAGAGTTCGAAGTGAACCGGGGGAGGAAAAAAATCATGATCGAAATCAGAGAAGCCGTACTGGAGGATTTGCCGGACCTCCTCGCCATATATAACGAGTCGGTGCGGAACTCCGCGGCCACGTTTGACTTGGAGGAACAGACGCTAAAACAACGGAGGGTCTGGTTCGACAACCACGGCGGGCGGTTTCCGCTGATCGTGGCGACGGTGCAAGGGGATGTGGCCGGTTATTGCAGCTTGAGCCCGTTCCGGGCGAAACCGGCTTATGGCTATTCGGCCGAGCTGTCGGTGTATCTCGCCGCCGAGTTTCGCGGCCAAGGCATCGGTTCCGCTTTAACCGCCGAAATTTTGCGCCGTGCCGAAGCACTGGGGTTCCACACCGTCATCAGCTGCGTGGTTAGCGGCAACGAAACCAGCCGCAAGCTGCACGAGAAGTTCGGCTTCGAGCACATCGGTTGTTTCAAAGAAGTGGGGCGCAAATTCGGGAAATGGTGGGATGTTCATTTCTATCAATATTTTACGGGCGCCGGCCATTAAGCCGACGCCCGATCGATAAGCCCTATTCCCGGCCGGATAACGGCCTATTTTCGCTGCATATAGTAGTAGATCGGCAGTCCGATCAACGTGATTCCGATCCCGATCAAGGATTGGACCGGGCTGCTGATGATGGTGCTTCCCAGAATGTATACCCCGCCTACGATACCGACCAGCGGCGTCACAGGGAACAGCGGCACGCGATACTGCCCTTTGGGAGAGGTTGCGTTCCTTCGCAGCAGAAACACGCCAAACACGCCCATGGTGAAAAAGATCCACAACACGAAAATCAACAGGTCGGTTAACGTATCAAACGTCCCCGAGAAGATATAAATGACCGTCAACGTCCCTTGGAAAATCAGCGCATTGGCCGGCGTCTGAAACTTCGGATGGATTTTGCGGAATACCGCGGAAAAAGGAAGTTCTCCTTTCTCGCCCATCGCCTGCGGAACCCGCGCCGCCGTCATCAGGTATCCGTTCAGCGCGCCAAGCACGGAGACGATGATCCCCGCGGTGATGAACATTCCCCCGCCGCTGCCGAACAACGCTTCAGCTGCATCCGCGCCGGGAGCTTTGGAGCTAACGATCGCGTCATAAGGCAAGATTTGAAATATCGCCAGGTTGACCAAAACATACACGCAGATGACGAAAATTACGCCGATGGAGATCACTTTGGGCAGCGTTTTTGCCGGATTTCTGATTTCGCCCGCCATGTTGGTCACGCCGATCCAGCCGTCATAAGCCCACAACGTCCCCAGCACCGCTACGCCGAAGCCCGCGCCACTGGCAGCTCCATGGACCCCCGAGAATCCCGGCGCCGAACCGGTGAACAGGCCAAAGCCGATGATGCCGACGATCGGGATCAATTTGCCGACCGTAGCCAGCGTTTGGATGACGCCGCCGTATTTGGTGGAAACAACGTTCATCGCCAGGATAAAAGCAAGGATCGCCACGGCGAGCAGCTTTTGCTCGAACCCGTCCATCGGGAGAAAATACCCGGAATACGAAGCGAACGCGATGGCTAAGGCCGCCACGGACGCAGGATAGGAAATCACCGTTTGCACCCATCCCAGCAAAAAGCCCACCGTATTGCCGTATAGCTCGCCAAGGTACGTATACAAACCGCCGGATTTGGGAATCGCGGAGGCGATTTCGGCCACGGATAATGCCGAAGCCAACGTGATGATGCCCCCCGTCACCCAAGCCAATAGACTCATCCAGGGAGATCCGGCATGGTTTAGCACGATCCCTGGTTTCAGGAAGATCCCCGATCCGATAATGACGCCCACTACAATGGCGAGGGCTTCGACGAAATTCACCGTTTTGCGGATGGGCCGGTGTTCTTGCTGTCCTTGCTCGATTGATTTCATAAGTCGTTCTCAATTCCTTCTGGTTGTCTTATTTTCGTAACTGGGAGGCTAGTCCGCAAATTACCGCATCATTATACTGTACCGGCGTTTCCTTAAGCAATCGATTTTTGTGAAAAAATGAACTATACGGTTTGCGGTTTTTGGAACTTGCGCTCTGCTTCGTGAACCTGCGCCAATCCTCTGCTTCTTCCCGTACATATAAACTCGAACTCGAACATAGATATCCAGTAGAAGTGATAGCGCCTATACGTAGGAAAGGCAGGGAACAAACCATGGCGGTTTCTTACATGGATTTCACGTCACCCAACGCACAGTTCTCGTTCGACGTCAATCGGAACACGACGGTCAGAAAGGATCAACGCAACTTCATTAACGAATTGTCCATCCATCAGTTAAATACGCTCGGGAATATGTCTTTTCTGGATACTTACCTGGACAAAGGCAATGTCATCGAAATGCATATTCACCAAAACGCCTCCGAGCTGGTGTACTGCCTGTCGGGGGAGGTCGTCGTCTCCATCATCAACCCGTTCACCAAAGAGCTGCGGCATTACCCGAACCGTCCCGGTCAGGCGACAAGCGTACCGCAGGGATGGTGGCACTACGATACCGCGACCATGGACGGAACGCGTTTCCTGGCTATTTTTGACCAGCCGATTCCGGAGCTCATCCCCGCATCCGATATGCTGCGATTGACTCCGCCCGAAGCGTTCGCGCATACCTATTGCCTGGATGTCGATAAGGTTCGGGAAGCGTTCGCTCCGCTCAATCAAACGGTGATCATTGGTCCGCCGCGGGGTTGTCATCAGGAAAACCAACAAGCCCCTTACCCCAATTCGCCGCAGCAGGCTTATTCCCCGCATTCCAGCCATCCGCCCTATAACCAGGGATACGGGCTGCGGCCCTACCAGCAGAGCGACGGCAACCCTCGCCGCCCACAAGTCATTGGAAACGGTTGGGCCCATTTATACCACGATGGACCATAAGTTCGGATAAACGATACGGCACGAAGAATCAAAAGCACGGTAACCTATAAGGTTATCGTGCTTTTTTCATGAAGGCCGAACATTAGCTTGTTGATACAGCTTACCGCCCCAAAACGACAGCTTGCTGTGCATCTATTGATTACGAACCCCCTCAAAAATATACTTGAGGTGGAAAGCAGGGCCGTCTTAGAAAAAAGAAAGACGAAGGAAGGAACGCGGATGAAAATCACGATCGAATCTGTTCCCGCCGGAAATGAGCCGGAGATCATTATTCGCTGGAATGAACCTGACGAGACGCTGCTGCAGTTGATTTATTCTCTGAAATCCCACCCCAGGAAACTGATTGGAACACGCGAACTGCAAATCCACATCCTCAATCCGAAAGACGTTTATTATTTCGAATCGGTGGATAACCGGGTTTTCATCTATTGCCGGGAACAGGTGTACGAATCCAGGCTCCGGCTCTACGAAATCGAGGCGGAATATGAAAGCTTGGATTTTTTCCGGGCATCGAAATCGACCATTCTGAACCTGGCGAAAATCAAATCGGTCAGTCCTGTTCTCTATGGGCGGTTCGAAGCCTTGCTCCTGAATGGCGAAAAAGTATTTATATCACGACAGTATGTTCCGGTACTCCGACGAAAATTGGGATTATAAGGAGGGGTTCAAATGAAAATCAGCAAATATATATCCCATTTCATAAAGGATTGGTTCATAGCCAGCGGGGTTTTGACGGTAATTACCGCAATCTATATGTCCCTAAGCTCCACCGAGCGTATTTCGTCCTTATGGCTTTGGCAAATCCTGATTGGGGCTTCGGCGTTTACTTTTTACAAGTACGCTCTGGTGAACAAATATGAGCCCGCTTTGAGCAAAAAAGCCCAGGTGATCAGCTTTGCGCTTTGTTACGCGCTCGCCGCGGTCATGCTCCTATTGTGGTTATGGTTGGCGAGCCCCAATCCCATGATGGACACCGAGCAATTGTTGATGCTCATCATGGTGATCTTAGTCATTAAAGGCCTGGTATATGCCATGATGTTCATCGACGGACATAAACAGGCCAACCAGGTGAATCAGAAGCTAAGTGAATACAGAAACAGCCGGGACGAATAAGGCATTCGGCTAAACCGAAAAACGGACTAATCCACCCTCGAAATGAGGACCTGCGGGCGCAGCTCTTCAATCAACGTACGTTCGGCCAAATCGTCGGAGAAGGCGGTCGCGCTTCCCGAGGCTACGCCTGCGCGGAACGCCTCCATCAGGTCCCCGCCCATGGCGAACGTCCCTGAGAATCCGGCGATCATCGAATCGCCGGCTCCCACGGAGTTGCGCACCTTACCGGGAGGGACGTTCGCATGATAAACCTCGTTTCCGGTGATGAACAGAGCCCCTTCACCAGCCATCGAAATTAATACATGCTGCGCCCCTTCTTCAAGCAGCCGGCGACCGTAAGTTATCAACTGTTCTCGCGTCTCAATAACTACGCCAAACAGCTCGGCGAGTTCATGATGGTTCGGCTTTACGAGCAGCGGCCGGTACGCCAGTGCCCGGCGCAGCGGTTCGCCCGTGGTGTCGATGACGAATTCGGCTCCTTGCATTCGGCACTTGCGGATCAGCCGCTCATAGAAATCGCCGGGAAGCGACGGAGGCTGGCTGCCGGCCAAAATGACGAGGTCGCCTTCCCTAAGGACGGACAGCTTCTCCACTAATGCATCGGCTTCTTCCCCCGCGATGGCCGGGCCCCCGCCGTTAATCTCCGTCTCCTCGCCATGCTTGAGTTTAATATTGATGCGGGTATCTCCGCCGCCAAGGCGAACGAAATCGGCGTTAATCGCCTCATTCCGTAGAAATCCTTCAATGAAATCGCCGGTGAATCCGCCGAGAAACCCCATTGCGGTCGTGTCCGCCCCAAGCCGCTTCAGAACGCGCGAGACGTTAATGCCCTTCCCGCCGGGCAGCTTCAGGTCTCGTGTCATGCGATTCAGTTCGCCGAGCTGCAGGCCGTGTACTTCCACGATATAGTCGATGGAAGGATTCAAGGTGATGGTGTAGATCATCATATGTTTATCCTCCGATTAGGTTAGTCATATCCTCGATTGGTTTGCGCCAGCGTTCCGGAACTTGCTCCGCGATGAGCGTCGCCTGCTCCAACCCCATTATCCTGGTGAAAGCGACGTTCCCGATTTTGCTGGAATCGGCAAGCATATAGGTTAGCGAGGAGAGCTCACTCGCGCGGCGCTTCAACGCGGCTTCCTCCGGGTCTGGCGTCGTATACCCGGCATCGGGGTGAACCCCGTTCGTCCCGAGAAAACACCGGTCAAAACGGAATCGGTCCAGGTTATCCAAGGCCAAGCTGCCTACCAATGCTTTCGTGCTTTTTTTGGCCAGGCCGCCGAGCAGATAGCTTGGAATATCGGCCTCCAGCAGCGCATCCATCTGCGGCAAACCGTTCGTCACGACGGTGATCGACTTCCCTTTCAGAAAAGGGATCATCGCCAAGGTCGTCGTTCCGGCGTCCAGATAAATCGCCTCCCCGCCGCGAACCAGACCGGATGCCAACTCGGCAATCTTTTGCTTTTGGGGTACGTTTACGGCCGATTTCTCCGCCATCCCCGGCTCCAGCCCCCCGGACATGGCCGGCAACGCTGCGCCGCCATGAACTCTCCGGAGCAGCCCTCGCTCCTCCAGATCCGCCAAATCGCGCCTCACGGTAGATTCAGAAGCTTCAAGCAACGTGCAAAGCTCCTGGAGCTTGACGATCCCCTTCTCCTGCAGCCGCCGCAGAATCCGGCGATACCTCTCCTCGTTTAACATCTTTTCCCCCTCCCAACTAAAAACATCGTATCATAAACGCCGCAAATATCAATCAAAACCTTTCAAAAACGATCACATTCAACCACTTCACTCATCGCCGCATGAAAAAACTCTGCCCAAATCAGGACAGAGTCCTATTCGTCTATTCTATTGACTTGGCGCAATGCCTTTGATCAGCAATTCCGTCCATTGGGCGGTATAAGGGAGAATTTTCGAGTAGATATGCGGACTGGATATTCCTTCGACCAAAGCTTGGAAATAAATCAGTAGAAATTCATCCGAATATTTCAGATCTACCTTGCCTTCCTTACGCCCGCGATGGAATAAATCCAACATCATGCTATAGCTTTCCTTGGCATATTGCTGCATGATCAGCGATAAGCCGTCTTTGTCCTTCTTCGTAAAATAATCCATTAAATCGATATAAAATTGCTTGTTGATTTTATCCAAGTAATTGATTTTGCTCAGACTCATGGCAATGATGGTTTCTTCGAAGGGCTTGTTTTCGGCCATGATGGCTCGAGCCGTGTCCCCCATTTGAGATAAAAAATAGGTAAAAACCTCGTAGATCAGGTTTTCTTTGCTGCCAAAATACTTAAAAACCGTCGTTTTACCGACATTGGAATGTTTCGCGATCTCATCCATCGTTAGATTTTCGATCCCGGCATCGGTATTCATCAAGTTAAACGTCGCTTCCAATACTTGCTTTTTCTTCTCTTGGGTCCTCTTTTCAAAACCGTTCATTTCTCATTCCTACTTTCCAACTGTGTTGAATTAAAAATATATATGGGCTGCTTAGTTCATAACTTTCCTACATATTATTATAGACCGAAAATTGTGAATCATCAAACAAACCATAGTTCTAAATTTTGTTTTTTTAAATTGACTGGGCCGATAAAAAGAGTTATAACTGAATCTGTAAATGAACTTTGGTTTAAAACATGGCGATAAATCGCAAATAAATGAACTATTATTACATTTACAGTTCATTATTACCCGAAGTTAAGCCTTGCTTTTTAAACTGGAAAGCACGTTACTAAAACTGGTTAAGAAGGAGTTTTAGTGCTATGAAGGAAATTGTAAAAGTGCAGGGCTTACAAAAAAAAGTTCGGGAAATTCAAAGCGTTGCATGACGTGTCATTCACGGTAAACGCCGGGGAAGTCGTCGGCTTTATCGGGCCAAACGGTGCGGGGAAATCAACAACGATTCGCACTTTGCTCGGAATCATCAACCGGGATGCCGGGAATGCCAAAATCTTTGGCAAGGATGTATGGAAAGATAGTCTTGAAATTCATAAACGAATTTCTTATGTTCCGGGGGACGTGGCTCTTTGGGGCAGCTTAACCGGCGGCGAAATCATTGATTTATTTATTAAGTTGCATGGCGGCGGAGACAAAACCAAACGCGACTATTTGATTAAACGTTTTGAACTGGATCCTAAGAAGAAGGCCAAGGGCTATTCCAAAGGAAATCGGCAAAAAGTCGGCTTGATTGCGGCTTTGTCCGTCGACTCCGATTTGTATATTTTCGACGAACCGACTTCCGGTCTCGATCCGTTGATGGAAGCCGTCTTCCAAGAAGAAGTTGAAAAAATCAAACGTGCTGGGAAAGCGATCTTGCTATCCTCTCATATATTGAGCGAAGTGGAACGCCTGGCCGATAAAGTGGTGATCATTCGTCAAGGCAAAGTGGTTGAAACCGGGACATTGGACGAATTGCGTCACTTAACGCGTTCAACGGTTACTTTGGTAACCGAAGGCGATGTGGCTCGGATGGCGTCCGTTAACGGGGTCCATGATTTCAAGCAAGCCGGGAACCAAGCAACCTTCTCTGCGGATAATGCATTTATCAACGATATTTTGTCCGAAGCAGCAAAATTGGGCGTTAAGAAGTTTGAATCGGTGCCGCCTACGCTTGAAGACTTATTTATGCGTCATTATGAAGTCTAAGAGTGGGAACGGAGGAGACTGGGATGCAAGAAAAATTTGCACGTTGGGGCGCACTGTTTGTTCAATATCTGAAACGGGATTGGAAGAAGATCATCTTCTGGGTTTTAGGGATAGGTTTGTTTTCGGGCGGTTTTGTCTCCGCCTTTGAAGAAATCGGCAAGGGGCAAGGTTTGCAGGGGATGTATGAGACCTTGCAAAATCCTGCCATGATTTCCATGGTTGGTCCTACACCGGTCAAGTCCGCAGCGGATTATACTTTGGGCGCGATGTATGCGCACGAAATGTTGTTATTCTGCGGTTTGTTCGCGATGATTATCGCGGCATTGCACGTGGTAAGCCATACTCGCAAAGAAGAAGATCTTGGTCTTACGGAACTTGTACGCTCCTTTCAAGTCGGTCGTCAAGCCAATTCGCTTGCGGTGATTGCCGAGGTCGTCGTGATCAATATAGTATTAGCGCTCGTCATTGGCGGAATGATGACCAGCTTTGGCGTAGATGCGATTTCGGCCGAAGGATCCTTTTTGTTTGGCGCATCCATCGGAATGGCCGGGATCTTGGGAGCCGTAATTGCTTTAGTCATGGCACAAATTATGCCGACCTCTTCAGGCGCAACGGGGTCATCGCTCGGAATTGTAGGCTTGCTTTATATTTTCCGCGCTGGTACGGATGTATCGAATGTTGATTTCTCCATGTTCAATCCGATGGGTTGGACTTATCTGACTTATCCGTTTACAGAGAACAATTGGGTACCTCTCATTTGGGCCGCGGCCTTCAGCATGATTGTCGTGATCATCGCTTTTGTCCTTGAAGGCGGCCGGGATATGGGGGCTGGTTATTTGCCCGAACGAGAAGGTCGGGAGTCGGCAAAAAAATCATTGCTGTCCGTACCCGGCTTGTTTACCAAGCTGAACAAAGGCGTAATGATCAGTTGGCTGATTGCTTTCGTCATCATGGGAGCAGCCTATGGTTCGATTTATGGAGATATGCAGACCTTTCTTGAAAGCAATGAATTGATGAGTCAAATGTTTACGATCTCTGGCGTTTCCATCGAAGAAGCCTTCACCGGGACCATTATGATGGTCATGATCGGATTGGTTTCCATTTTGCCGATCGCGATCGTGAACAAACTTTTTGCGGAGGAATCGCGGCTGCATTTAAGCCAGCTTTATGCGACAAAAGTAACGCGTGCTCGGCTCTATTGGACGAGTGTCATTTTGGCCATCGTTGCCGGAGTCGTTGGCATTTTGCTGGCTACATGCGGACTTGGCGGAACGGCCATTTCCGCCATGGGTGACAGCTCGACGATGGATATGGAAGATTTCTTTGCTGCAGGCTATAACTTCCTGCCTTCCGTGTTATTCTTTACCGGACTTGCCGCTTTGGCTTTAGGTTGGGCTCCAAGACTAGGCAAA
Organism: Paenibacillus timonensis; assembly: GCF_022427145.1. GTDB lineage: Bacteria > Bacillota > Bacilli > Paenibacillales > Paenibacillaceae > Fontibacillus > Fontibacillus timonensis. The sequence goes on along the minus strand of NZ_JAKSXN010000028.1, from coordinate 8,409 downwards.
GCCGTTTATGCTTACCTTGGCTATTCCTTTGCTTTAAACTACTTTGGCGGCATTTTGGATTTGCCGGAATGGTTCTCGAAAACCGCCGTTCAAAGCTGGATTCCGCGAATGCCGGTAGATCCGTTTGATGCGGCAACCTTTATTACGATGACCGTGATCAGTATTGCCTTAATGGTTTTGGGCTATATGGGATATCGCAGACGGGATATGGTTGAAGGAGCTTAGCCGTCAATGAATAAGACGGGCCATTTGATTCTTGTCAAATGACCCGTCTTTGTTTATTTCACCATCGCCAGCGCCAGCCCGTCATACGCCGGCAGCAGCGTACTGATCAACCGCTCGTCCCGGGCAATCGTCTCGTTGAACCTGCGCATCGCCTGCACCGACGGCCCGTTCTTGTCCTCGTTTAGCGTCCGGCCGCGCAGCAGGATATTGTCCCCGGCAATCAGCGCCCCCGGTTTTGCTAACTTGATAGCATATTCGAGATAGTTGGGGTAGTTTTCCTTGTCCGCATCGATAAAAAAGAAATCAAATCGCTCCCCCCGTCGTTCCAGGGTTTGCAAGCTGTCGAGCGCAGGTCCGACCCTATACTCCGCAACCTGCCCGAATCCGGCCTCGCGCAAGTTGGCCCGTGCCAGCTCGGCGTTCTCCTCCTTCAGCTCCAGCGATAGGAGCCGCCCGTCCGCAGGCAATCCCCGCGCCAGGCAGATGCCGCTGTACCCGCCCAGCGCACCGATTTCCAGCACGGCTTTGGCTCCGGCCAGCTTGACCAGCAGCGTCAGCAGCCGCCCGTACCCCGGCGCGATCGAAACGTCGCGCATCCCGCTGTCCGCGATGGATTGGGTCACCCGCTCCAGCACCTCGTCCTTGTCATATAGTCCATCACCGTATTGTTCCGGCGTCAGCATCACGATCTTCCTTTCATCCGATCATTCCTTAGTTAAGAACCGTTTGTAACTTGCAGGACATTGGCCTATACTGAATTGTATGGTTTTTCCGTTATTCTCACAAGTCTAAGTGAAGCTGGAGTGATTGACTTACCTATGGCTGGACCTTTGCAATTGATCGCAACCGCCCCAATGGGCCTCGAAGCCGTGGTGGCGCGCGAATTAAAAGAATTAGGTTATGAAGACACGGTCGTGGAAAATGGGAGGGTTCATTTTTCCGGAGATTTGATCGACATCTGCCGATGCAACTTGTGGCTGAGAACCTCAGACCGGGTGCTCATCAAAATGGGCGAGTTTACCGCCGTCACCTTCGACGAGCTGTTCGAGGGCACCAAAGCGCTGCCTTGGCAGGACTTTATTCCGGTTAACGGGGAATTCCCCGTGGAAGGCCGCTCCCACAAATCGCAGCTCAGCAGCGTACCGGCTTGCCAGGGGATCGTCAAGAAGGCGATCGTCGACAAGCTGCAGCAAGCGTATCATACGGAGTGGTTTGAAGAAACCGGACCGCGTTACGTTATCGAAGTGATTTTGCTGAACGATAAAGCGTTGTTGACGCTCGACACCACCGGCCCGGCGCTGCACAAACGCGGCTACCGCAAGCACGCAACGGAAGCGCCGCTGAAGGAGACGATGGCGGCGGCGATGATCCTGCTGAGCCGCTGGAACCAAAACCCGGCGCGTCCCTTCTACGATCCATGCTGTGGATCGGGCACGCTGCCGATCGAGGCCGCGATGATCGCCTGGAACATCGCACCGGGCCTGCGGCGCACGTTTAACGCCGAGCGCTGGCCGGTCGTGCCGGAGGAACTGTGGCAGCAGGCGCGCGACGAGGCGATCGACGCGGTGCGGGACGATGTGCCGCTCCACATCGCCGGCAGCGACATCGATCCGGAGGCGATCGAGATCGCCAAGGCGGCGGCCAAAAGCGCCGGCCTGGCGAACGAAATCCAGTTCACCTGCTTGCCTGCGGTGAGAATCCAGCCGCAAGGCGATTACGGCGTCATGATCACGAACCCGCCCTACGGGGAGCGGATCGGCGAAGAGAAGGAAGTCCGCAAGCTGATCGCCCAGCTCGGGCGAGTGATGGCCGGGCTTCCGACATGGTCCTTCTTCGCGCTCACTCCGACCAAGCAGTTCGAGCACGACTTCCAGCGTAAAGCGGACAAGCGGCGCAAGCTGTTCAACGGACGCATCGAATGCCAATATTTGCAGTACCTCGGGCCCCTTCCTCCGCGCCATTAGCCGTGGGGGGAGGGTTCTCCCTTTTTACACTTGCAAGGAAAGGACTGACGATCCGATATGTTGCGTTTGACGTCGAACCGCGGCTTTAGCGGCCGCCATATCGTCTATATTTTATTTGTTGCCGCTATTTTCATGAAACTTGCCATCCTCCATAGTAACCTGCACGCCCGCTATATCGACATGAACCTGCTGGACGATTTGATCGCCATCGGTTCCGTCATGCTGGTATCGTTCTGGACGTTATGGCTGCCCTCGCGCGGAAGAGGAATCGCCTTAGGCGTGCTGAACGTGCTGCTCACGGCGTTGATCTTCGCCGATTTGGTCTATTACCGGTATTTCGGCGATTTTCTGACGGTGCCCGTGCTGCTGCAAGCCGGACAAGTCGGGGAGCTCGGCGACAGCATCCGCGGACTGATCCACCCCGCCGATTTGTGGCTGATCGCCGATTGGGCCGCCTGGGCCGCAGTGAAAATGGGGCTGCGTTTGACGCGTGGGAGTGGAAGCCGCCGGAAAGATCGGCTTCACGGCTCCTTCGGCAACGGCTCCTCCGCTTATTCCATGGGGAGCGGTTCCTTCTCCCCCGTTACCTTCGGCTCGGGAAACCGGAGAAGCGGCGGGCGGCGATTCGGGCGCCTGTTCACCGGGATTGGCGTATTTCTGCTCGGCTTTGCATTAACGATGGGGCCGATCCGTTTCTATACTCAAACCTGGGCGGTGGGACTGTTCGAGAACAACTGGTGGAACGTCTCCTTATACAACGTGACCGGCTTGCTTGGCTTCCATTACTATGACGCCAGCCGCTACCTCAAGGAACATCTCGGAGGGGGCCAAACCGTCAGCGCCAAGGAGAAGGACGAGATCCGGCAGTGGTTCGACGAAGCCAGCCAGCGCCGCCAAGCGGATAATGACCTGTTTGGCGCATATGCCGGGAGCAATGTCATCGTCATCCAGGCCGAGGCTTTCATGAACTTCATGATCGGCAAACAAATCGGCGGCCAAGAAATCACGCCGAATTTCAATAAGCTGATGGACGAAAGCCTATACTTTTCAAACTACTACCATCAAACGGGTCAGGGGCGAACCTCCGACGCGGATTTCGCCTCGAATAGCTCGCTGCATCCCCTGCCGACGGGGTCGGTCGCGGTCCGCTATCCGAATCATACGTTCGACGTGCTACCGCAGATCCTGAAGACGCAGGGCGGTTATACTGCCGAGGCTTTTCATGCCTACGAAGGCAGCTTCTGGAACCGTAACAATATGTACCAAGCGATGGGTTACGACCGATTTTACAGCAAAAAAGACTTCCAGATGGACGAGCCCCTGGGCTGGTCGCTGGGAGACAAATCTTTTTTCAAGCAGTCGTTAGAGGTAATGGCTCAGGAGAAGCAGCCCTTCTATTCCTTCCTAATCACATTATCCAGCCATCATCCGTATTCGCTGCCGGCTTCCGTGCAGGAGCTGGACACCGGCGAGTTTAAAGGCACCATCTTCGGCGATTATTTGCAGGCCGTGCATTACGTGGACGCCGCGCTTGGGGAGTTCGTAGAGGGCTTGAAGCGGGAAGGCTTGTGGGATCATACGATTTTGGCGTTTTACGGGGACCACGACAATTCGATCACCGATAAAGCGGTATATGAGCAGTTCCTGGGCAAAACGCTGAGCGATCTCGACATGCACCAGATCCTGAATCAGGTGCCGCTGCTCATTCACCTGCCGGACGGCAAACATGCCGGCGTCGATTCGGAACCTGCCGGACAGCTTGATCTGACGCCGTCGCTGCTGCATTTGCTGGGCATCGCCACGGATTCTTACTACCTGATGGGCAACAACCTGTTTGCCGCCACCGGGTCCGATCGCGCTGCGGATCGACTAGTCGTTTTACGTTCCGGGGCTTTTACGGACAGCGAGCTGTATTACATCCCGTCCGCCGACAACCTGTTCGCCAACGGCACCTGTTACGATTTGGCCAGCCGCAAGCCCGGCGAGATCGAGCCGTGCCGTGCGCCGCACGAGGAAGCGAAGAAGCGCCTGCGGATCTCGGACGAACTCATCGCTTCCGATTTGATTGCGGACTTCCGCAAGGAGGCTCAAGGAGCGGGGCGGTGAGGACGAGAGCAGGCTGCGGGATAGCGGTAAAATAGGGCGTTATTTCGCCCAATCGTTGATCGCCCCGCAAAATAGCGCCATTTTTTGGCGTTATGGGGGTGGTCGAGCGGCAAAATCCCCGCTTAATGGACGTATTTGCCGTCAAATAGAGCCCAAAAAGTCCGCTATTCTCGGCTAATGAAGTAAAATGGCCGAAATAGCGGACTTTTTTTCCGTTATATCAGGTTTCTCTCTTCCCGAAGCCTGCCGGCTTTACACTCGATTCACGAACGACGAGTTTGGGCCGCAAATGTTCGTTCTCGATGGGCCGATTGTCCCCGTTCATCCGGTGAACCAGCATTTGCGCCGCCGTCCGTCCGATTTCCTCCGCCCGGAGGGAAACCGACGTTAATTTAGGGGAAGTGCGGGCAGAGAGGCTCAAATTATCCATCCCGGCGAGCAGCAGGTCTTCAGGGACGCGAATCCGTTTCTCTTCGCAGGCGCGCAAGAAGCCGTAGGCCATCAGGTCATTGGCGCAGGCAACGGCCTCCGGAGGCGGATGGCTGCCGTTCAGCAGGGACAGGCCAGCCAAATAACCGCCTTGTTCCGTATAGTCGCTTTCTCGAATCCAATCGGCGCACAGCGGTAGACCCGCCTCCTGGAGTCCCTCGCGGTAACCTTCGTAGCGTTCCCGGCCGGTTTGCTCTTGCAAACGGCCGCCAACATACCCGATGCGGCGGATGCCCTGGCTCGTGAAGTGGCGCACCACGTCTTTGATCCCCAGCTGCGTGTCGACCCAGACATAATGGAAACGGTCTTTCCCGGCGGGCGAAACGTATTGGTTCGTCAGTACGACCGGCGCATGCAGACGGTTCAGCAAACCGATATTCTCCTCGCAAAAATCGAAGGAAACCATGATCATGCCGTCGGCGTATTTTTCCCGCAGCAATTGGATCGCCCGTTTCTCTTCTTCGAGCCGGTTTTTCGTGTCCATCAGGATCAGCAAATATCCGTACGGGTCCAGTACATCGTTGATGCCCTGGATCATATCGAAATAAAAAGGGTTGCACATATCCGGAACCGTAAACAATACTTTGTTCGATACCCGTGTTTTCAGCATTTTGGCGGATTGGTCGGGGGCATAATCCAATTCCTCCGCCGCCTGTATGATCCGCTTCCGGGTTTCTTCCTTGCAGTATCCGCGGCCGGACAACGCGCGTGAAACGGTGGACGGGGAGACGCCCAGTTTCTCCGCGATATCGTAAATTGTCGCCAAATGATCATCCCATTCTTTGAAATCGCTACCATTATCTATACCATATTTTAGAATAGAACCCTCATCGAAGCAATCGACGGTTGCGCAAACAAGCGGCCATCCCTGACGGATGGCCGCTGTGCTTACGGATTTTGGTGCGCAAATTGCTGTCGGTTTGATTCCTCGTCGAACGGCAGGATGTCCGGCAGCGGCATGCGGTCGTTCACCTTCGGCAAAGGCGCAAACGGCAAATGCGGCTCGGACTGGTACCAATAGGCCGTGGACGAGAGATCGTCGCTGCGGTGGTTGTTGTGCCCGTGCTCGATCGTCACTTTGATGCTTTCGTCGAACATGACCGGGTCTTGAATATGGTAGCGGTACACGGAGATTTTCCCGCTCCAGTTGGGTCCTCCGCCAAGGATGATGCCGTGGTACGGCGTGCAGACTTCCTGCTGCGGGCACCAGGCTGTATTGAAGTAATCTTCGGTACCCGTTCCGTGCAGGGAAGGCGGCCACGGCTCGCCGTCGATAAAAATCATGTCGTCGCCTTCGCCGTACCAGTTCCATTCCCGCGTCTCCCGCAGGTTGTGGATGTTCAAATTGCAACCGACGTAATGGCCTTTGCCATGCGCTTCCAGGATGACGTAGTTGCCGTCCCCGGTCGTGTTTTTGCCGCCGAATTCAAAAAACGCGTTATCGACGTCCTTGTCGGGAATCCCATCCGTCGGGCATTCGCGATGCCATTTGGCATGAAAGCGCAGTTCATCTGCCGGCAGGCTTTCATACGCTTCGTAATCGACGTAAAAATAAAACTTGATCGTCTGCTCCGCTTCGCTTTCCACGGTGATCCGCGCGCCGGAAGCGAACGGCATCGGAAAATAGCTGACGAACGCCTTTCCGTCCTCCGGGCTCATCATCAGGCAAGCGGAGGTGTAGTTTCTTGTGATCCCATGGCCAAGTCCGAAAAAATCGCCGATCGGCGCTTCCACGCTGGGTTCGGTTTCGCCGTCCCAATATATGCGCAGCACGATTTTGCGCGGCAGGAACGTTTCCTCCACCGGAGCGTCGGTCGCCATCGTCATCCAGATATGCTTGATGCAACCCGCGCCGGAGATCCGGCAAATTTCGGCGTTGTCCCCCGGTTTGATGCTGAAATAGTCCTTGTTGCCCCCCGAGCGGTCGTAACTGGACGCCCGCTTGCTTTTGCCTTGGCGCCTGCGGGAGAGGCTAGACAAGTTTTGCACGATCTCCATGTTGTGATCCCTGCCTTTATAGGTTTTGTCAGCCGAATTCGGCCATCCAAGTTGCTAGGTTCTGCTCTTGAGAAAAGCCTCCACTTCCTCGCGGCGGGGCAGCGAAGGAATCGCCCCCCGCCGGGTGACGGTCAACGCGCCGACCGCGTTGGCATACCGCACGGCCTCCGGGACCGAAGCGCCGCGCAAGAGCTCCACGGCGAGAGCCCCGTTAAACGAGTCGCCGGCCGCCACCGTATCGACCGGCTTCACCGGGAAGCCTTCCACGCTCGTAAAGCCGTCGCGGCCGGCGATCAACGCGCCTTTTTCCGCCAGCGTCACGATAACGTAACTGACTCCGCGATCTAGCAGCCTCTGCGCGCCCCGCCGGACGTTTTCGAGCGAATCGGCAGGTATGCCCGTCAGCAGACTCAGCTCGCTTTCGTTTGGCGTCAAATAAGTGACCTTGCGCAGTAGCTCGTCGCTCAACGCCCGCGCGGGAGCCGGATTCAGGATGCAAGGCACGCCATACTTCCGGGCCAGCTCCGCGGCCTGCTCGATGACGGAAATATCCATTTCCAGCTGCATCACGAGCATTTGCGCGTTTCGAATGAGCGGCTCCAGCTCCCGAGTCTCCTCCGGCGTAAACTGAAGGTTCGCTCCGGGGACGACGATAATGCGGTTTTGTCCGTTGCCGTCCAATACGATTGAACCGACGCCGGTCGGCGCATGCGCATCGGTCAGGATATGGCCGACATCGATCCCCTCCTGCTCCAGCACCGCCCTCATCTCTTCGCCGAACGGGTCGTTGCCGAGCTTGCCCGCCATCGCCACCGAAGCGCCGAGCCGGGCGGCCGCGACCGCCTGGTTGGCTCCCTTGCCCCCCGGGAACCGGTCGAAGCTGTTGCCGATAATCGTTTCCCCGCCTTCCGGAGCCCGGTTGGCCCCGATGACGAGATCCATCATGAAGCTGCCGATCACCATAATGCCCATGCCTGCGCTCCTCCTTACGAATGGATGTCCGAACCGGTGTTCTTCCGGGACAACTGGTCGCCCAGGCTGCCTCCGGGGTGAAACAGATGGAAACTTTCCTGGGTGAAGCCTTTCACTTTGCATAACGTAACAACCAAGGCGTCGCCGACGGCCAGTTGCAGGAGGGCGCTCGTGGTCGGCGCCAGCCCGAGATGATCGGCTTCCCGTTCGTAGTTGTAGGACAATACTGCGTTACAACGGCGGCCCAGCGTGGAATTTTGGTTTTTGGTGATCGCGATGCAAGGCGAGCCGATTTTTTCGATGATGCCGAGCACGTTCAGCACCTCCGCCGTTTCGCCGCTATTGGACAGCAGGATCACCACGTCTTTCTTTTCGATCATCCCGCTGTCGCCGTGCACCGCTTCGGCGGAATGGACGAAAAATGCCGGCGTCCCCGTGCTGGATAAGGAAGCCGCGATTTTTTTGCCGATGTGGCCCGATTTGCCGATGCCCGTTACGACGACCTTGCCTGTGCAGTTTTTCAGCATCTCTACGGCTTTCACGTATTCTTCGCTGACGTTTTGGCTGGTCAGATACAGCGCGTGGGCTTCGTTCTCCAGCGCCTCCCGCACCCATTGGTCAATCATGTTTTCTCTGCTCCTTTCGTCTATCCGAA
>NZ_JAKSXN010000027.1 GCF_022427145.1 Paenibacillus timonensis | reverse complement strand
GCGCAAAAAAAGCATGCGAAACACTTCTTTCGCATGCTTTAAAAAAAATCTATATTTTCAATAGTCCGCGTTCCAAGGCGGTTGCTACCGCTTGAGAACGCGAATCAACGCCGAGTTTGTTGTAGATGCTCGTCAAATGGGCCTTCACCGTTCGCTCCGCGATACCGAGCTCAAAAGCGATTTCTTTGCTTTTGAATCCTCTGGCGACGCTTTGCAAAATATAGGTTTCTCTAGCGCTAAGCAAAGTGGCCTCCGTCTTAGATGAAGCCGGGGGCTTCTGCATTTTGGCGGCCATTACCCTCTCGAGGATATCCGCCGAGAGCAGGGTCTCTCCTCTTACTGCCGATTCGATGTTCCGGAATAGGTTCTCCCGGTTCGTATCCTTAAGCAGATACCCCTTCGCCCCGAGAGCCATGCCTCCGATCATGAGCTCGTCCTCGTTGTAGGTGGTCAGTATAATCACGGGAGTAGGATCGTTATTGTCCTTTAAGGCTTGGATCGTTTCAAGTCCGCCCATGACCGGCATATTTAAATCCATCAAAATGACATCCGGTTTTATGAATGCCAGCAGTTCCAAGGCTTCCTGACCATTCTTGGCCTCGCCCACAACCTGAAACTTGTCGCTTGTCTCCAGAATCAATTTAAGTCCCTCACGGACAACAAAATGGTCGTCCACAATCATGATTTTATAAGGATTCATTCATCTTCACCTTCGTTAAGCTGTATCGTGACCGAAATTGTTGTTCCTTCCCCGCCGCTGATCACCTTCATCTCCCCATCAATCAGCCTGGCCCGTTCCTGGATGCCCAAAAGCCCGTAATGTCCGGCATCCATCCCAATATTGCCCGTATTAAAACCAACGCCGTTGTCCCTGACTTCGATCCATAACCGTTTGGCGTCGCCATAGAAGGTTATCCATACCATGTGTGCTTGCGCGTGTCGGGCTATATTCGTCAACCCTTCTTTCACGATGTGCAAGCTGTGCTCCATGTACAACTGGGATAACCTCGTATTGATTCGGATATCGGTGATAACGGGAATCCCCGTCGCTTCCTCGAAACGTCGGACTTCATCTTCAAGCGCTTCTTTCAAGTTCATGTCTGGAGCCGACTTCAGCCGCAGATCATCAATAGCCCGCCGTGCTTCGGCCAATGTCCTGCGCGCCTGCTGCATAGATCGCTTGAGAATGGTATGCGCCCCCTCCGTATTGCCTTGCGTCATATGGGCATCTATTGCTTCCAACTGCATAATTAACCCGGCGACGCCTTGTGCAAGCGTGTCGTGCAAATCTCTGGCCATCCGCTGCCGTTCATTGGATAACGTCAATTCTTCCACCTTTCGGTGAGCCTCCTGCAAATCATGCAAAAAGCTCTGAATCCGCAATCGTTCATTGACCTGCCGAAAAAACAAAATGCCGTAAGCTACAACAATAATCAGCATTAACACGAATATCGGAAGAAAAACGAAAATCTCATCCAAATCATGAACGGTCAAGGCCGAATCAAAAAAGATGACGATGCTGATGAGGGAGACGAAAATGACTCTGTAGATACGAAAGGAAAAGCCGAGACTTTGAGCAATCAGTACAGGCAGCAGCCCGAGCAGCACAGCCTGATATCCTTGCGGCATAAGAATCGCACACAAAAAGACAAGAATCCCTTGTACCGTGAAATAGATCCAAAATTGCTTTTGTGTCACCCGGTATGAGTTCCAATGAAGAAGTACGTGGATCGTGAATAATCCGGTAAACACGATGCTCGGCAAGATCTGCGGCTCCCTTAGAAACTGAAGCACCACCGTTCCCACATAAACAAAAGAAACCCAAATCAGAATCGGGAGCCTGGAAGCAAACATCCCGTTGAACATCTCAAGTCCGGTCTTTTTGTCATTCAAAGACTCAGCCCCCTATCTCTTGATCCCATTAGATAAGATCTCGAATGCCATGAAGAGAACAAACCAAATCTTATAGTTTGAATTTTTGAATCGAGTTTCTTAATTGGTTAGACATCACGGTTTGGTCTTCCGTGAACCGGGAGGCATTTTGAATCACATGGTTAATCTCACCCAAACGGCCCTTGATAAGATTGGTATAATCTGAAGTTTGGGTGGAACGCTGGACAACCATGTCGATCACGGAGCTGATTTGCATGACCGAACCGTTCATGGCTGCCGTTGCCGCGTTGATATCTTCCGACATTGCATTCACAAGCTGGGCATCCTGTTGGTATTGTCTTCCGGTTTCAATCAACAACTCGTAATCGGCCTGTACATCCCGGTTGATGTAATGGAGTATATCCTGGGAACTCTCCGCAAGATATTCAAATGCTTCCCTGACTTGCGCAACCAAATGATCCACATCCGCTATCGCGGCTGCAGACTGGCCGGCCAGTTTCCTCACTTCATCTGCAACGACCTCAAAGCCCTTTCCGTTATCCCCGGCTCTTGCTGCTTCAATAGATGCGTTTAGGGCTAACAGGTTGGTTTGGGCAGCAATATCCCTAACACTGTAAGCGATCGTGTTGATTTCATCTATGACTTTCCCCGCATCCATCGCTTTTAGCAAATTCATTTGCTTATCCGTATATGTCATCTTCGACCGCTCCAAAGATTGGACTCCTTCCTTTTCCATACGGTCCGCTCTTTCTCTCATAGCCGCCGAGGTGGATAAAGAGGATTCCACCTTCTTTAATAATAATGCGTTTGTGTCATTGATCTCCGCAATGGATACATTCGCGGTTTCGGTCTCTTGGATCAAACGAAGCGCATCTTCCGCAAGGAGCGATGCCGTGGAATGAATGCTCTGAATGCTGTCTGCGGAGTTTCTGGTCGAATTTTGCAGTAACTCGCTAGTCGCGTGCAATTGGTTAAAAGCCGATTCGATTTCCGTAACCAGATTTCTAATGTTGGACGAGCTCTTAACCAAGGAGGAGCCCAGCCGGCCAATATCATCATTTCCTTTAAACTTCAAGGCAACCGATAGATCCCCATCGCCAAGCTTTCCCGTAAAAGCCGCCACGTTTAGAAGTCTTCTCAAAATAATGCGGTCATACAGCAATATTAGTATAAACACGGATATCAATATACTCAGGCCGGAAGAAACGAAAAAGCCAATATTCCCATCCATATAGCTCGTGTTCACACCTGCATCTGAAATCACCTGCCGCCCTTTATTCAAAGCGGAGTTCACCAGTTGGCCGATATTCGTACTAAAAATTTGGAGTAGAACGACCGGAAGAATGAGCTTGAATTTGATCGAGTCTAACGTCCAATGTCTCAGCTTGTCCAAAATTTGTTTCATATCGAACCCTCTTCCATTATCGGTATGTATCCATCGTCGTTTCATGAATTATAAATTGAATCGACTCTGCCGACATCGTCCGAAGGTGCATCTCAATCTGCCCTTTCGGGCAATCCGGATGGGGCGAAAACCAAAGAACCTGCGATCTGCAGGCTCTTTGGCTTATTTCTTCTTATAAAACTCATGATACAGTTTCATGAGCGCTCTTTTCTCGATCCGCGACACGTAACTCCGGCTGATGCCGAGCTCCTTGGCGATTTCGCGCTGGGTCCGTTCTTCTCCCCCATGCTCCAGCCCGAATCGTCCCTTGATGACTTCCTGCTCCCGTGCGTCCAGGATATCCAGGTTCCGATAAATTTTGCTCTTCTCCATCTTGAGCTGTACCCGGTCCACCACATCGTCCGCTTCCGTCCCCAAAATATCGATCAAGGTGATTTCATTGCCTTCTTTATCCGTTCCGATCGGATCATGCAGCGATACGTCCTTGCGCGTTTTCTTCAGCGATCTCAGATGCATGAGAATTTCGTTTTCAATGCAGCGGGCTGCAAAGGTCGCCAGCTTCGTCCCCTTATTCGGCCGGAAACTCTCGATGGCTTTGATCAAACCGATCGTCCCGATCGAGATCAGGTCCTCCAGATCTTCGCCGGTGTTATCGAATTTCTTGAGGTTGTGAACACGAAACGACGTCACCTTCATGCGGAATAAACGATTGGCGTTTCAACTCGTCAAGTGCCCCGACCGCTGTAATCTGTACTTCGTTCCCATCGTAGCGAATAATCACTTCATCCACCAAAGTCTCCACGATGTGCCGCTTCTCCTCAAGAGTAAGCTCGTCACCGGCGCTCTCTATGAAGCTTCGGACAGCCTGGGATACTTCTGCAATCCGGTTGGCCGATATTTCCTTCTCTGCTTGGTCGGACAACTGCCTTTCGTACCCGGCAAGCTCCTGCTCCAGCGACTTCAGACCTGTATTGATCTTTTTCATTTCGGAGAGCATCTCCTGCTCATCAATGACCTCTCGTTTGAACATGATTTTGATCTTTTCCTTCTCCTTTTCCTTCTGATCCAGTTGACGTCTGATATGGTCGGCGGCGGATTGAAGCTCCAGATTAATTTCATTGGCTTTGTTTTGCAGCCGCTTCATATAATCATCAGGATTAGACAGTGTCTCCAGAATCAGCTTCCAGACGTAATGGTCCAGCATATCGGCTCGTAACGTTTGAGTAGGGCACTTCTCAACCCCTTCACCGTACTTCTTGGGAAATAGATTCGGGCATCTGTAGCAGGTGTAACGGATCTTTTCTCCCGTCGCCTTATTTACCCGCCCCGTATAAGTTGTAGCTTGCCACATTCTTCCGCAATGGCCGCAGCGAATCATCGATTTCAACAAGTACTCATACTTTACATTTCCTGAGCGTTTCATATTTTTCTCTTTCTGCACCTGGGCTAATTCGAACAGATATGGGTCGATGATGCTTGGTACGGATACCTCGATCCAATCCTTCTCCTCGCGAAAAGCATAGGTTTTTCTCGGTGTACCGTTCTTGGTTTTCTCTCCGCGAATCTTCCGGGTTTCTCTCCGGTTGTAATAGAACTTCCCAATGTATACCTCTGAAGTAAGAACCCTTCGAATAGAACTGGCACTCCAATTCCGGCTTTCTCCTCGTTTGGGTACCGCCCCTAGGGAATAGAGGCGATCCCCGATTTCACGAAGCGTATAGTTGTCATGCACATACCACTGGTACATTTTACGGACAAATTCAGCTTCCTGCTCATTGATGATCAGGCTATTCGCTTGAAGGTCATATCCGTAGGGGGCCACACGCATGGGCATGATCTTCTTATCTTTCTCCACTGCTTTAAGCCTTCCGCGTACCGTCCGCTTCTTGATTAGAGACAACTCGTATTGCGCGATGGAACTCATCAGGTTGAAGAAAAGCTGTCCCTCCGGCGTATTCCGGTACTCCGTATCTACGAACACCAACTCGATATTGCTCCGCTCCAGCTCTCTGCAAAGAATTAATTTATCCGTTAAGTCCCGGGTCAAACGGTCGGGATGAGTAACAATCAAGCGACGGACCAGACCTTGCGCCACATCTTGCCTGAATTCATTCATCGCAGGCCGATCAATATCTTCTCCCGTGAATCCTTCCTCACGATACACCTTGATCATAGATTCGGGAATTCCCAAGTCCTTCGCTTTCCGCATACAGATTTCAACTTGGGCATCTAGGCTTGTGCCCTCTGAGGCTTGCATCCCAGTCGAAACCCGGGGATAGATGGCAGTATACATGGGGGTTCGCTCTGCTCCTTTCTTTCATTATTACTTTCCAGTATGGACAAAGAGAGAAACAAAAAAACCGGCTTATTCAGTCGGCTTTAGGATCAAACGCTTTAGGATGTAATCGATAACGGCATTTTTGGCTTCCGCGGCGGATAAGGTGTTTGAGACTTTAGCCGATTCACTGCATAAAGTATGAGGCACATATACGATTTTGATTGTCGGCATCCGCTCCATACTTTTCACCTCAATACACCTTATTCCGTCGGCAGATTGTCCTATCACAAGTGGAAATTGTTTTGGATATACTTGAACTCTGCTTCCATGACCCGGGCAATAGCTGAATCATCTTCAGCACCTATGAATGTCCAGTACCGGTACCCAGGTACAACGGATTGGGTAATGAAGCCAGTCCAAATGAAGGGCGTCGATTTTAGCCCGGACATGAGTTGGTCCAAACTCAATAAGTCAGCTTGATAAAGATCAACGACGATCACATCCGCTCGTGATTCCAAACGGATGTAACATTCTTGATCCGTGCTTGTCTGGATGGCATATCCATTCACTTGTCTATTTCGTTCTTCAGCCATTCTCAATAACGGGATCATGTCTTTCATATGAGTTAAAGCTATCCCGCTAAAATCATAATTTTTGAAGTTCCATCGCTCCACAACAGCCCCATCCTTATAAACCCAATCAAAAGGAACACGGTGGATGATTCCGAATTGGGCCAGCAGCTCGTTGCTAAATCTCCTTCTATACTTCACTGGATGGTATAGGTCAGAAATCGTTGAAGAAGATTCCGAAAAATCTCCCAGCAAGAGTGTTCTTAGCTCCACTGTCCCTAAGCCAAAAGCCTGAATCAATGCTTTCCGACGATAAGGCAAGGAGAGCTTTCGCAGCAGAATTCTGAAAATTAGAGGGTCTGTAGCTGCCAGTTGCTTAACCTCATACCAGTCTCTATCATGCCTGCTGATATAAGTAATTTCATCTATTTCATCACGGAGGAATTTATAAAGCCATTGTTGAAGATCATCCTTCTTCTTCAACCTAGGCTCTGCCCTCCATCATCTTAATCCCGATCTAGGCATCCATCGTCATCTCTCCACAAATGGAGCAGATTCTTGTTACTTCCGACCATAATCCTCGCGAAACCCAATAATCCAACGCGTTTTGCTCCAAATGTGGAGCACCAGGGACAGAAATTAAAGCAAATGATACCTTTACATCAATGATGAGCGTCACCAGACCCCACCTCCTTTCTAAGCAAAAACTGCGGTCTGAGCGGTCGAAGATAGAAACAGAATCTGAGGAGAGATGTAGATGGATAGCGATCAGGAAGTTAGGGATTTATTCAAATCAAATCATTGGAAGCAAAATGCGAAAACTATCTCGCCGAATGCTTCTTATGCGAACTCTACTTCGCAAGAATGTTTAGAATCCACCCCAACTGGCAATCATGATATTAAGAGCTTAAGTTGGAAGAAGGTGCTGTTGTTCTTGAATACTATGTATGCATTTCGTTGGCCTGAAGAGGATAAGTCAAATGTTTCTTTAGGCTCACATGGATTAAATGAATGGCTTTACAAAACTCAAGTTCAAAATCGAATTTTTGCACCTACAGTACTTGATTACCTGAATAAGAAATATTCTCTAAAATCAACCAGCTTTTTTTCATTAATTCAATACGCACTAGAGCTCATTGATTTTTATAAAACCCGCTATGGGCTTGATGCTCGATTCATACAAGATAAAGAATTAGCAAATAAAGATGCACTAATTAATTTCATTGAGCATTCTTCCTGCGATATCGTTCAACGCAACATGCTTCTAGCAATAGGTCGAAAATTAATATCTATTGAGTTTGACTTAAAAAAACCAATAAACGATTCTTCTACAGAAAAAAGGATGCAAGATATAAATCATCCCGCTATTACTACGCATATTAAAGAGTTACTCCGTTCAGGAGTTAAGGAAAAGACCGTTAACAGTAAATATAAAATGAGTTACTCTCTATTTTTAAACTGGTTGAATAAAACGTATGTTCAATTTCAGAATACCTCTTGCAACGAATTGCCGTTGTCTTTACTTACTGAAGAGCATCTACTCGAATTCAAGCAGTATTTACTCCGATTAGAAAAGAAGGGGGTTCATATCAAGCAAACGGTTAGCAATTGTTTTTACGATATCCGATTCCTACTAGCCAATCTCTACAAGATGGGCTGGCTTGCGAAAGACATTACATTGGATGTTACAGGAATCCCCTATGAGAGATACTATTATCGCGAGTTACCAACAGATGATGAACTCCATCGTTTTTCCCAAACTATTCAAGTTTATTCTGATCACCCCATATTGGAACTAGCAGCCTTTGGGTTGATGCTTTGTCTTGGTTTGCGAATTCACGAGGTTGCTAACATTCGCTTTAAAGATGTCAACATAGAGAATAGAACCCTTTCTGTCTTCGGAAAAAACGAGAAATCGGCCATTCTGCCATTACCTGACCCACTACTCAAATACTTTCAACAGCTTATTGCCAACAAAGGCCAGGATGCCCACGTGTTTGGAGACAACAATCAATCTACTATTCGTAGCTTGAGGGCTTTATACAAACTATATGCCTTTGTTGCTGGATGGAACTACCCGGGAGGTCCCCATTTACTTCGGCATACATTCATTAGCAGATTATCGGAACATTCGGATTGCCCACCACAGCTACTGATGTATCTAGCAAGACATGAAAGGCCGGAAAATACTGCCCGATACGTCCACCGAAACCACAAGCAATTACAAAATGCCATTAACAAAATCAAATTTTAAGGAGGTCCATCCATGCCAAAGGTAATCAGCGACACGAAATTTACCGAACTTAAAGAACAACTGAACCAGCTGCTATGCAACTATGGCCCAGAAAAAATGCGACAGGTAATGGAAACTTTCCCCGTTCAAGCACATCCCACACCGACTATTACCCCAGAAATGCGGGAGATTTCATTTCTCGAAGCCGTTGATGCTTTCTATCAAAGCAGCAAGTTTTCTGAATTTAGCCGGACCACGCAAACAACGTATCGGTCAGAGATGAAACTTTTCCAGCAACATGTGAAGGAAAAGTTTGGCGACGATCCGCAGTTTGAAAAGGTATCAAACGGCGAATTCTTGTCCGACTATATTAAGCTTAATGAGGATCCTAATACAAAAGCCAAGAAGTCTTCCTTTCTTCGAACCTTCATAAAGACCACATACAAAATATTCTTTGGTCATCAGGATCTCGGGGACTTGAAGACTATACTACGCGTTCGATGGTCAAACGATGACGCACCAAGAGCCTTTACTAAAGTGCAGATCGCGGAAATCTTGCAGATCGCTCAATCTCGTAACCACGATAGCCTTTACACTGCAATTATCTGGACTTTCCTTGGGAGTGGAATTCGCATAAACGAGCTCTGCCATCTAAGGATCGGTGATATCACTCCTGATACTCAAACAATCAAGGTAACACCCAAAGGGGCTGAGAATACCAAGAAAGTCCGAAAAATCAACGAGCTCGCCTTAATGATGCTCACAGATTTTATAGAGAAAAAATACAGTCGCGCTCGCGAGGTGATGCCAGATTCCGATTATCAAAGGCTCTATATCTTTTCAAGCACTGCCGGGGATAAACCCATCACATCTAGAGCCATTCAGCAATTTATGAAACGTATTATTCGCGAGTCTCGGTCGATAAAAGAGGAAGACAAAGATCGTTTAGGTCCTCACTCTTTTCGTCATTCTTTTGCCGTTCAAGGCCTTGAAGCAGGGATCGATATATACACCCTCTCAAAACTTCTAGGTCACGAGTCGATCGACAGCACGATGAAGTACTTGCGGCTTTTCGATGATCAACTTCGTGACGCCATTAATAAACACCCATTTGCCCAAGAGATTGTTCAAAAAATTAGAGAAAGGTTGGAGAACAAATGAAACGTTTGTTATTGGATTCCCCCTACTATGCCAACTGGAAAAAACATACCCATCTCAAGGATTCTGCAATTTACGCTTATAGTCGTCAGTTCATGAAATTTGAACAATATCTGAGCTTAGACTTTGAGGGAGAGCTGGATTTCGATAAATTTTATTATGATACTGTATCTGAGACTTACCGTCCGATCGATACTGAATGTATTGACGGTTATATCCAGTTTCTCAAGAAGAGGTATCAGGCAAGCAAGAATACTATTTTCAATAATATTGTTTACCTGAAACATTTTTTCACGTTACTTCACGGTCTTGGTATGATTAAACAGAACCCCATGAAAAACTTTCCGAATCCATACTATGAGCGCCGAATCATAGATCGTTCCCTCTCCATTGGTGAATGTCAGCGATTATTTCAAGTAGCGCTTAAAGCCGACCCATTTGTCCGGAAGTACTTCATCCTATTTTTGCTAATGACTACGACCGCTCTTCGAAACAGAGAGATCATACAGTTAACGCTTGAACAGATTGATTTTGAGCGTAGGGTTATTATGGTGAATAAAGGGCAGAAAACCACATCCGAAGTCGTTTACATGCCCGATTCCCTCGTTGATGAACTGGAACGTTATATTTATCATCCGGTTGTAGAAGGATGGCTGAAATCTGGGCATTCGGAGGTTTTCTTCGAGAATAATCGTCCATTATCCAAGGAAGCATTAAACCGAATCATCAAGAATTTTTGCCCAGAGGCCGGAAAACAAAAGAAAGTCACAGCCCATAGTTTTCGACATACCACGGCATACTTGATGCAAAAAAGTGGAATTGACATTATTTCCATTAAACGACAACTACGCCACAAGCAGCCGTCGACAACTTTGCGATATGTTCCTCCAGTTGACGCTGCCAAGCTGTTGAAGGACGCATGCTCAACTCTTATTGAATAACAACAAAAAGAACCCGAAGAAAGCAAATAAAACATGCTTTCATTCGGGTTCATGATTTGAACAATTTATAGTACACAAGGACACACTAGTCCTGTGGGTAATTAGTCTCCACATAGGGAATTCAATACCGTAAGCTCTCGGCTTGTGGATAGGTAGCCATCAGCTGTCCCGCGAGGACATGATTTGGGCTAGAGGATAGCCGCTCATTAAGCTTCCGTTGGGAACAGAAGCGATAGAAGGAATGACTACATTATAATTCTATTAAAGACTAAATTCAATATTCTTATGTTCCTGTTGTTCCTGTTTACATATCCATTTCCAGTAATATCTCAGCTAATTTGTTCTCCAACTCTTGACCATTCCCGCCAGGCTTTAGTCCATAAGCTCCCATCCGATACCGCTTCCGATATGCATCTCCAAATAGGTGCGAATTTTCCTCCCCAGGTGCCGGCGTGATGATATATACCTCTTCCACAACCCTGCTGCCGTCCGCTTTACTAACGATCCCATCCCGATACTTATGCATCTCGCCGAGTGCCATCGGAAGGTTATGGTCAAGACGGTATTTGGGGTCAAAAATAATTAGCTTCCCTTCTGATTCGAGCACAATATCGGGCTTCATTCCATGCGTGTACGTGACGAAATCCTGGGTAGCGCTTGTAAACCACCGCTGGTACGCAAGCGTCGCTCCGCCAACAAGCTTAACTCGACTCTCTTTCTTCTCGGACAAATTCAAGACAAGACCGTCCTGCTCCAGGGAAAACAGCTCGGAAGGATCCAGTAATGCCTCTATTTCCCGGAGAAACTTCACCATCCGCATGAAAACCCAGATTTCATATAAATGATACGTATCCTTCAACGGAATCGAGTGTTTGAGGCCGATCGAGTACTCCTTAAACTGATAAAGCTGATGAAACCAAGAAAACCAATTGCGATAGATCGGATGCTTGCGAAACGCTTGGGAAACCACAATCGGACCGACATGCGGCTGTATTTGACGCAAAAAGGCGGACCGAAGCCAATAGTGAATACGATTAAGATAATGCTCTGCTTTCAATCGTATGGCATCAACAGCTGAGGCTTGATATTCACGCAGAAGACGCTGTAATTCATGCAGCTGTCGTAGCAGGACTTGATTCTCATATACGTTGAAGGTATCTTCCCGTACACCGGTCCATAGGAGCTCCGGAACAGGAATCTCCGGACTCATGCCATTGCCGGAATGACGTTCCGACCAAGCGAGCAGGGCCGGCGTTACATGCTTCACATTTTCTCTGCGAATCCATAGATCCGTTGTTCTTAGCCTGCGAAGCGGTTCCGCTAGAATTTCTTTGAACGTTCGCTGCAGCCGATGGAAACTCCGATCGATATAATCCCACTGGGCCATGGATATTTTCCGCACAAACCCGCTGTTATCAAATCTCGATTGTGCACCGCAATGCTGAAAACAAGCCGCGGCTTCTGTAAGAATATCCGAAATCATCTGCCCAAAATCGTCTTCGGTTAACTTCCTTTTGTCCGAATACAGATAGGATTCTATGGTTATCCGCTCCACCTGCTCGATGGTGAATACCAGCATCCCAGACTGAAAAGGCGCCGCCCACTCGCCTTCCCAGCCAAAATCCGTAGAGACCATGGGCAATGGCATACCATTCAATAGAATTCGGAATGGAGCATGGTTCGTCATTCTCCAGCGATACGTTTTGGCTTCTTCGAAACGCATTTGCTCGATGGGAGTCCATATCCCCGTATCCGGGCAATAAAACTCAAGACTATCTCCAGAACTGGGCTGCACCATATCGATCCAGTTCTCCCTTCATACGCAGCAGGTGATGAAGCGACTCCGAACCGTCACCAAACCCCGTGCTTGTCCACTCAATTAAGTCAATAAGCAGGGAATCAATCCGTTCATCCCCGCGAATCTTCGGCAGCACCTTCTCCGCGATCACCCGATCCACGGCATCCTTCTTTTCCATCCGGATTTCCGGATCAAGCTCCACATTGGCGTAAAGTTTACGGAGCATCTCATTCATCGTTCGATACCCGAAATGAAGGTCATATCGTCTTAATTTACGATGGAGCTCCTGCAGCAGCTCCCATTCCTCCTGCAAGGCGGTCTTATACTTGGACTCTGCCTGTACCCAGAACTGATCCAGATCGACATCCGACAAGGTCATGACGAAGGCTCTGTCCAACACCTTATCCGAGATGCCGTGCGTGGTCTCATCCACGTTGATCGTGCCTATGACATACAGGTTGTGAGGGATTTGCAGCTCCTGCGGAACATCTGTAACATGGCTTTCCGTATGCAGTCGAATCGGTTGTCTCGATTCAATGGCACTTAAGTAGTCACTCAGATAATATTCGACGCGGGCCAAGTTCATCTCGTCCAGCACAACGAACATTGGTTTTCCTTCCTGGATGGCTTGAAGCACGGCGTTCAGGAAGGGCGTCCGAACATATCTTTTTTCCAGAGCGCTGTAATATCCGAATAAAGACGTCGAATCGGTCCAATCCGGCCGTACCGGAATGACTTTCAAATACGGATTCATCGCGTCGTATGTTTTGCCATACACAGCATTTGCATAGAGCAAGCAAAGTCTGGTTTTCCCCGTACCGGATATTCCGTTCAGGATGACAAAATGCTTATCTTCCAGGCTCGTCAGGTTCAAATGGAAGTCCCGAACAATGGCGTCCGGGTAGGTGAAGGGGCTTTCCCGTACATTGGACAGGATGGCGCTCAGGTTAAAATCGTGCTGAAATCCCTCTTCCATTTCCTCCTCTTCCTCAGCATGAGGTTCATTCTCCTGAATGAATGGCTCCGATGAATCTTTGGGAAGATGGATCATGCCTGTACAATCTGCGAATAGTGCAGCAGCTGTGATCAACCTGCTCTTCACATTTTCGATTGGCTCCGTAAAGAGCAACTTCTCATTATCCCAAGCGCCAACAATAAACGAACTCCCATCAAGCTGGAACCCGTGCTTCACTAATTCTTCAAGTGATTTCGTTTGATATTCTTTGTTATGACTGGATGAGTATTGATCTTTACCTCGGAACTTAAAGCTTTTCGTTATCGCCCACTGAATAAGACCATTTCCATGTAAGTTGCGAAGATTATAAAAGAGATGCCCATATCCGTTGACAAACACGCCGATCGCTTCATTGGGTTCCCGCAAGTAGTTTTCTAACATCCCATCCGTCAACAATTGGCCTTTATCATAGATCCCGAATTTTTGCCGGCGTTGGTTAGGTTTGATTGAATTCACTTGATCGAACTTAACAACATATTCTTTGCCATGGAGAATGAGCTTGAAATCCTCAGCATGAGAATTGAACTGTTCCAATATCGTTAATGAGCGTGCATGGTTCGCAGCCTCATTACGTACAAAATTTCTTATTGGTTCAAGCAAATTCCAAGTGTCCCATACCATATCAACTAGTTCATCCATTGGCGGGATCTGATCAAAATCAATTAATGTCCCAAAATAAATCCATGGACGCCGCTTCTCATTTGCACATCTTTGGATATGGGGAATCAAGTCTGATTTGTCTATCAAAACTTCATCCTTATCGCTATCATAAATACTTACACGATCCGAAAGTGAATCTAGGATCTTGCTAAATTCGTCTACATTTCGCTGAGTCCGCACTGCCTCCCAGTAAGGATAGAAATTACTGGTCAATATCATTTTCAACTTTCGATCTGCTCCGCTTAACGACAGCATTAAAGCGGAGTATTCGGATTGAAAGAAGCTTTTGTCTATGAATTCAACAAATGCTTTCTTGCCTATGTCAGAATTCTGTTTGCTTGCCGCATATTTGGGATTCCGGGCATCATGCATCGTTGTGCGGAGAGTAGCTTCATAGGTATGGACATGGTAATCGAGTAATTCCGGGGCGGAATTCGCGTATTTATTTTTGAACTCGTCCATAAGCTGACGAAGCACGGGCTGGACTTCATCCAGCACACGTTGACAACGCAGCGATGTTTCGGGAATACTCAAGGCTTCTTCAATTTGGGTAATGTTCATGGTTGCCTCCATATTTATGATCACTCGTAAGGATTAGGTTTCAGAGTCATTCCCGGATTAACCAGCGAGAGCATATATTGATGTTCTTCAAATGTATCGTTTAACCTGGAAAGCAACGCTGCATCCAATTCAATCGAAATTGCCTGGCCATCTTCAAACACACAAAGGGGAACGGCACCTTCTAGGATCGGGAGTGCAGATTCCATTCGAATATATCCCTTGTGCTGCCACATTGTCTCAACAAGCGGGTCCACATCCCTGCCAATCACTTCTTTATAGAAGGGGGTTACAATTAACGCAAACCCATCCACAAATTGATTTTGATCTCCCAAAAGCTTTTTCTGGCAAATCCAAATATAAAATGGACCTTTTAATAACTTTTTTGACTTCTGCTTGGATAGAGTCTGGAGAGCCGATAAATATACATTTCTAATATGCTCGTTAATGGTGTCTTCATTAGGGGCGGCTAAAACAGACAAATCGAATTGGTATGCCCAACCCTTAGATTTAAGAATTTCCTCAGTCAGTTCTACTGTTTGCAATGAATACATCTCCTCTCATCTACTTTATGTTAATAGTATAAATCAATGAGCGGACACATATTTGTCAGGAAACATATGTTCTTCGTATTGAGGCAGCCACTATTTACTATTGCTCGTCAAAATATCATCTAGCCACTTAAGAGGTCGGTACTTTGATAACCGGTAATGAGAGTTGATAACCACCGATGTGGATTCGGTGATTAGATTTAGGCTAACAGACTGACAGATAAAAGAAAAGACCTGCTATTAGCAGGTCAGTTGAAATTCGGAAACCCAATACTTCAGCGAAAATCGGATGGAACAAGTCTGCATAATGGTCACCATGAATTATCTACACGCAGTCAGAGATCAAGCAGTGTTCGAATCGTGACGGCCCTTACTCAATCACTAAGAGTAACGAAGCTTTTACTTATGAGATCCGCAGACATAACTTCTTATCCGCTAAAACGTTCAACAAACCATTGCTTATTTCGAGACATCTTAATAAACAAGTATAAGCTGCACAACTTCCACCGTTAATTGAAGAAATGCGTTTCAAACTGCTCGCGGAATTCCTTGGCATGATAAGAAGGATGTATTAAGTGCCCTGCTGTTTGCACTCCAATTTTCTTACAAACCTTTTCCGCCTTTTTTCCTACAGAAATGACCTTAACCCCCGGGAACAAATCCATAACCGCCGAAAGTGCATACAACCCCATCTCCAGTTCAGTAGAAGTTGGAGTCCGATTACTCCCGTCCTTTTTCCTAGGGTGCAGCGGAAACGCGTTCCACATCACCGGCGGCTTCGACAACCGATCGACCGCCCCCCAAATGACTGTTGCCGATGCTTCAGATTTATTGCCCTCCACCACAAATCGGGTACCAGGAAAATGACGCTCCAAGCGTCTTTCTTGAATCAATCGCTCCGAAGTAAAGGGAATACCCGTTTTTACGCAGCCATGAACCCCTGGCGCCTCTCCAATAAACATACAATCGGGCTTGATCCAGAATAACGCATTAAAGTATTTTACTAAATTCAGTTTCCTCATGTCCGAATCCGCATAAAAGTTGCCGACCTCAGGCAGGTCCTGTCTGGCTAACCAATCCACCAAATTACGGACCTTGCTTTCGAACTCCCCTTCTTCGTCCACCTCGGGATGAAGCCAAGCATCCCCGTGTTTAGAATATCCCTCCCCTCTTACGATCTTCCGCTCAACCGTCGGAATCAGCTTAATCGTTTTGGGGTATTCCTCATCATGCTCTTTGTCCTTGCTTAGGTTTTCATTTTGTCCCTTCATTTCAACCCCCCCTATTGAATTCCATTTTGAATGATCAATAGATTGCTTTGCAAACCCGATTTCTGATGATCATTACTATAACGCTTCTACGTATATGCTAGGAATGTTATAGGGAGAACTGCGCTGTTCTTCCTATTTTATTTCAATCTTTATCTTTCCATCATTCCAGAAATTAGGTTGATAAATTAACTGAAGACCCGTATCCCCTTTGGGTTGCTCGAAAACTATTACACCGTTGACTTTTCCTTTGGGCGCTAACTCACCTGAACTCAATTGCTTATCTTGCTCAGTCAAGGTGAATGCTCCGTCCAGGATCTGCCCCTGGCTATTCTGCATGGTGAAATCGAAGGGATTATATGAAATAGTCTCCGACCCACCATTTTCAATGGTAACTTCTACGATAATGTACTCGTGTCCCTCTTTGGGAGTATCAAATTCATTGTCTCCTTGTGATCTAGCGAAGCCATTCACAGTTAAAACATTATCACCAAGTGCAATTTTTTCTCCAATCGCGAAGATGGTATCCTCAGGAGCAGCGGTTTGTTCTTGAGAAGTTTCTTTTTCATTTGGGGTTGAAGTATTCAACCCTTGATCTGGGTTGACTGCCACCGGGGTTTCCGCAGTGCAGCCGATCAGTACTGAAAAGAGCGATAGCAACGCTAACGCATAAAACACGGTTTGACTCTTTTAAGCAAAATCATCATCAAGTGAACCTCCTAGTAATTGAAATATTTAATTCGATTATTGCATTCTGAAGCGACGTGATGTTGTCAGCGAATATACGTTCCCAAATCCATTTACAGAGATGCCGAGAGATCTTAATAAGTTGAAAACGAGCTGTCTGTTGCAGCCTTAATCACATACAATTCTTCTAGCCCTGGAGCCAGTTCAACAATCGCTGTATCTTTTATTACAAATCGCACACACCCACAGATGTGCTGTTCGAAAGTATCATATATCCGGCCGGCACTCCAACAACCTCTAGGCACGGTATGTGTACTGTTCGCGACATAGCCGATTTTTCCTATGGGAACGATATCCACTTTAATGGCTTCGTGGTCATGTGAGTTATCCGGCTCTTTGATCAAATGGACGATCTGGCCGGGTCTTAAAAATGCTGTACCCAAATAGTGTTGTGTTCCTGTGATAGCGATAAAGATCGGTTGTTGTTCCATTTTAAATCCCCCTCTCGTGGTCTTTTCTCCATTATGACCAATTGTAGCGGCACCAGATTGTCAGCGAATATACGTTCTATTCATTCTCCTCCCACGGATCGCCATAACATCCTCCAACTACAGTGGAATCAATACCGTCCCATTGAAAGAAGGACTCCTCATCAGAACCATTTAGTTCATCAAGGTATTCCATGACATCTTCCAAATTCTCTTCATCAAAATGGATATAGCTTTTTCTCATCTTCTTTACCTCCTTCAAAATAGAAAAACACGTTTCGCTCAGAAACGTGTTTTGAGAAGTTACTCAATATTAACTATATTTGTAGGATAATAAATCACACACGAATGAAGAGTTGTCACAGTATATTCAAACATGAACCTTCTCTTTTTGCTTTTCTTTCAACTGTTTAAACAACTTTTCAACAGTAGTGACCCCGACACCTTTTAGCTAGTAGACAAAAAATCATAGACTATATTCCTATTTCGAGGCACAGCAGCATAATCCCTTTTCATTCGTCCCCCGAACACCCATTCGTGACACCCAGTTGTCACTCGACTTCCTTTACACTTGCAGTAACCAAACACATAAAGGAGCCGATGATGATGAAATATATCATATTTGACCTGGAGTTCACGGTACTCCGCTCGCAAAAGCATACAGCGGAAACGATCGAGATCGGCGCAATTGAGCTTCAATCCGATGAGCATGGCGAGCTGAGCATGACCGATTTGTACCACACTTATGTACAGCCTTCACGAAACCCCCAAATTTCCAAGCTGACGACGGAATTCACCGGGGTTACTCAGTCGGACGTGGATAACGCCCCGCTGTTTAAGGATGCGATCGGGAACTTCAAATCCTGGTTAGGCGAAGAGTACTATCTCTGCTCCTGGGGACCCGACGACAAATATCAATTGGTGCGGGAATGCCGCGATAAGAAAATGGATTTGAGCTGGATAAGAAATTACAACGATATTCAGTTGTCCTACACCCGGTTGAACGGGGCTGACATTGGCCAGAGAATGGGCTTAAAAAAGTCCTTGAAGACTGAAAATCTTCCCTTTGTTGGGAAACAGCATAACGCACTCGACGATGCTTTTAATACGGCAAAGCTGTTCAAAAGATACTTTTCTAAATTCATTCTGGAACGCAATAACGCCGCCGAAGAATCTTTGTTCGAAACGAAAATCGTCTATTCTACCGACAATGAAGTGAAGTACACGCCCTTCCGCGAACTTGCCCACTTGTTGAAAATCGCCCAATAGACCAAGCCCTTGTTTCCGCGGAACGAGGAAATAGGGATCTACATGGCGTTCCGTCGTTTTCTTCCCGATATTGCGTATGGTAGATGGTATGGAGCGTCCTTTTTTCCAAAAGCGCTTGAATCACCGGTTGCAAAAAATTAGGGCTTTCCTGGCAATAAGCCGGCGTCCCCATCACTTTGTCATAGGCTGTATCAAACCCGGGAGGCAGTTTGTCCATTTCCAAAACCGACGGCAATAAGGAAAGTGCAAGCGCTTCTTGCTCCGTAAAATTGAGCGGATACAAAAAGAACTTGCCCATAAAGCGATAGCCCGTCCCTCGTTTCTCATTCGTAACAGGATCAATTAAAGGCAATACATCCAGGTCTCGGTAGATAGTTCGGATGTTAACGTCACATTTTAGTGCCAAATCCGCAGCAGAAATGCCCAGATTAGCTTGGATCGCATTAATAATATTAAAAATACGAATGACTTTATCGATCATATGTTTCTCTTGGGTAATTAGTTCTATATTCTGAGGTAGTTATTAGTTTCTATATCAAGGAGTAGTTTCCTTCCTGGCTTATACTATCAAGGCTAATAGGATTCTATATCTCCACTCCAATGTAATATACCGCCTATAAGGCTCTTAAACAGTTGATATTAAAATGACCAAGGGCAATGATCTGCCCATGGTCACAACAACACGTAATCTCCTATAACTTGTTTCAGTTATTCCATTGCCTTTGTTGAATCAAGGCCTATGGACGATAATACATGATCAAGCAAATCGCACGAAATGTAATTAGCCGAAATTACTCTTGTCCAATCCTTATAGTTTTCGTCAAGCAGTTTTTTTCCTTCATCCGTGACCATTTCTGAAGTCAGTGAAAATTCTTGGTCTACCCCAAGCTCATAAACTTCCAATCCGGCATCGGAGAGCAAATTATGCTGTTTCAGCCAATCCATTACAACCTTTAGATGTTCCAACCCGGTCAATTGTGTACCTTCCAGATGCCACGATGCTTTATCATAAACCGTTATTTTTCGCATTACACTCGCCTCCACACTTCGGTATTAACATTTTCGCCATATCTGCAAAGCTCTCCTGTCTCAGGGTTCCTTATCCATTCTCCTCCCTGCTCCCGGATGCGGCCTTCCTTTGCCAATTGCGCATCTTTGGAAGCTGTCTCGGAGGTCACTTCAATGGAGCGAACGACTTCTCCGTCTTTAACCACCACAAAATCAACTCGTCTAGCTTCTCCAGTCTCCACATCCTTCACGATCCGGCCTTCGCTGTCTCTTAAGTATTGCTCTGGGATGACCTCGTAGTTTTCTGCCGGATACAGTTGGGTAAGCTCCTCATGTACCGCAGCTTCTCGAAGGTCTCCATGCTCACGATTAAGATCAATCTGAGACTTTTCACCATTGTCTAGCTGTTCAAAAGGAGATTTCACTTTTTGCTCAGATGCATCAAAGGATTCGATGCTATCTAAGGTTGACCCACCTTGCAATGGCTGATCTGCCGCTTCAAAGTTTGTAACGGACTCCGCTTTAACCCCTTTGGCAAACGTAGGTATGTTCTCATTACCCGAGAAGCCTTCTTTTCCAATTTCTTTCGAGCCCTCTTTGACACTTTCAGAAATTGTTGTCATGAATTCTGCAATCACATAATCGCCCTCCCATTCACGTCTTCCACCCATAAGAAATAAAATTGCTTCGCTTCTTCATCCTCGGAAGCACCGTCTCTTAACAAGCATTGTATTACAGCATTTTCAGTAGACTCATTCAGCGAAAGTTCAGACATGGAGCGAATAGAATGCAGGATGTCTTCGTGCCACGCACGCATATCTGCAGCTTTGCGCGCAGAAGCAATGATTCGCTTTCCATCATATAAAGCCGTTACCAAAGTCGACAACAAAACGAATTCCTCTTGTTTCCATACATCCATCTTCCCTTGCTGGTTCCATTGCTGCAACTGGTTTACAATAGTAGCTCTGGTCTTATAATCAATGGACTGTTCGGTCAGCCAAGCGAGCAGAGACTCAATATCAAGCTGGTCTGGCTGCTTGCCTGTTCTTCCCACCATGAGAAGTTGTATAATTTGGCCTAGCATTTTTCGGTCAATTTGTTTCTTTGTAACCGCTGCCGGCTCGAAAATATAAGACTTCGCACCTTCGAAGGGCTTAGCTAAACAGAGAACTGGCTGCAGCCAGTTATTCTGATAGATAGCTGAAACACCTACTCTAAGTTTAGCCAGTTCCGCGATCTGCTTATCATCTAAGTTCGCAGATTGTCCTACAAGAGTACGATCCTGTGCATCTGGCAATCTTAGAATAATTTTAGTATTCGTATTCCGAATGACCGACATATCAAGCAGATTAGGTGATTGATCTGAAATGATGAACCCTTCACCGAAGGTTCGCATTTCAGCAATAGCATTGGCGAGCATTTCAACGGCTTTCCCTTGCAGATTGCTTCCTTCCTGGGACTGCTCAATGGAAGTGCGTCTAAGCAGATTGTGAGCCTCTTCAATTACTGTGACGTGCTTCAAGCTGCTGTTCATGCCACTGGAGTTCACAGATCGGTATTCTTGAAGTCGCATGACAAGCACGCCCATAATTAAGGCTTTCGTTTCAGATGAGCCAACTCGACTTAAATCGACGATACAGTTCCCGTCAAACAACGCGGCTTCTTCAGTTTCTTGACCCGAAAAAATTCGTCCATTAATTCCGTTGGTCATGGATTTAACGCGTGTGACTAGTGCACCAGTATAGTTGCTCTTCACCTCTTGCGAATATTCTGAGGAACGGATGGTATCCGGAAGCACCTCCAAAAGCGTGAAGAAGCTCGGAAAGATATTGCAGCCGCTATAATTAACAGACTCCTCTAGGTCCCAGCCACATTTTATGTAAGCAGTTTCAATTGCTTCCTTTAATACCGCCGGCATCGCTGCGTACATCGGCCAGCAGGCATTGAAGATTTCAATTAATCGATCTAAATGCTCAAGAACATGGATGTCATTCGGAAATGCAAACGGATTAATCCGAAGCACCTCAGATACTGCAGCGTTAGTCCCTAAAACCCGCACATCTTCCCGTCCGCCAAACACATGCTTATACTCACCTTTGGCCGGTTCAATAACAAGAAAACGAACATCTTTTCGGTCCAGCTTATCAAGCAGCTGATAAATTGTATTTGATTTTCCCGAGCCGGTTGATCCGGTTACAAAGGTATGCATAGCTAGACTGTCCACATCCAGTTCAACCATTGTCGGCTCGACAGCTCCCATGTGAAATATATGGCCTAATGTAATGGAGCACTTAGAATTTATAGATTGGTACGCAGTTACATTACGCCCAAATTCAGCGGCTTCAATAACCGGAAGACCAGCGATGGACTTCATTGGCAATCCAGCCTGTATGGCTAATTCAGAGCCGTTTACAAGCGTTCCCGGGGTTACTTGTTGAGTGTATCCCGCATATTTACTGCCCAAATTGATAAGCGGATGTGTCAATTTCCCAACATAATTGGTAACTTGAATTAGATTAGCCTTATTCTTATTGTCCCAAGTATTAACAACTGCGTTTTCTACCGCAGAGTTATCGCCCCGCATCAGAGATTTATAGGTATTTGCGGCGATTTTAACCGTTTGCACATCTTCTGCAATAAAATATGCGGCACTGTTCCACAATCCCAAATCCTCTGACTTTTTCAGCCGATTCAGCTGATCGTCAATGCGTTCCATAAGAGATTCCACTGCCTTGTTCGTCATTTTAAGCTGCAGACTTCTCCCTGTGCCTTCACTGATCGCCTTGGAGGTCGATTCCTGTGTAGAGTTCATCATTGAAGTGCCGTTTGTCATCGATTCTGTTCGCGATGATGAGTAACCGGTTGAATGACTTTCGCTCCGCGAGGTGCTGGTCTTCCCACCGAACAATTTTACAAATGAGGTAGTTATAATGTTACGCCCGGTATTCGAAGATTGATTCGATGTACGGGTGTTGTTCTCCGTTGTCGCATTAGTCTTGGAGAGACTCTCCGTGACAGTTTCGGAGAAACCTGAAGTCAGCCCTTCGGTAACGGCCGTATTTTCATTTGCACTGAACTGAAGATCGCTCGCTGCAAAGGGAGAAAGCTGAGTATACAGATCCTCGTAGCCGCTGCGGATATCATCCAAACGACTGTGAGATACCGGATCAGCTACATAGACGACAGAAAACTTCTCACCCCTCATGGCGTCCAGCAGCTTTTCAATACCTTGGACAAATTGGTTCTTGTCCTGATTCCGCAAAGATGCAACGCCAGAAACGGCGGATACCGGATTCAGGCTGCTTTCGTAGGTTGATTGAAATAAGCCTTCAATAACTTCCTTTGCCTGCTGATTCTTAAGTTTAATTAGTTCGCTGCCTGGAAAGTTACCCTTGAATGCTTTCTCAAGCGTATTCTGACAGGCTGCAAGCGTTCCGGGATTTCCTTCCGCTTTTGTCCCCATGTAAAAATCCGTATGGGCACCATCGCTTGTTATAACAATGATGAGCGAACCTTTGCTTCCAGCCAGTGCATTGTATACCGTGGTGAGTTTATCCAGAGCAATTTCCTTTTGGTCATAGACGATTTTCCCCAGCTTATATAAGCGTACCGTGTCCCCTAGTTCTTGCATTTGTCTATGTTTATCCATCGGAACAACTTCATAGTCAGCCAATTCAGAAAGATACTTCTTCATCACAATGTGATCTGCCAGTTCGAAGGATTGTTTTAGCTGCTCCTCTTGCCGAATATCAAGCTTGTCCATTTGTATTCCCTCCATCTCCGCTGAATCTCAGCTGTGCCAATTTCATCTCGTTGTCATACAACGCACGGTTCTTAACCTCAACCGAACTCGAAACTAGCGTTTTCTGCTCTTCAAGATCAGATATGCTCCGCCGATCAGTGCCGCCGCTCCAGCCAAGAGAACCGTCTTCTTGAATCCGATTGCCGCCGTTCCCGCTATTATAACCCCTGCTGCTATCGCGGCGGCCCCAATCTTTTTTTGCGCTGTTCCTCTGCTTCGGGAATAGTTGCTGCGGGTGAAAACGGCACGAGTTTGGGGCTGAGAGGCCGATGAAACAGGCCTGGAAGATCGTAGTCCCGCTCCCACATTGGATCTCAGTGCTGACGGTTGTGCTCCCGCTTGTTCAAAATTGCTGCTTTGGCGCTGGGGGACTCCTTGAGCCGGCGCTGACCATCCATGCAGATGACGTCCAATTTGCTTTACATGCTCGATCCGTTCCATCGAAAAGTTATCCATAAGCTCTGAGACAACCAGCGCCCAATACTCATCATCCCAATGTTCACGGCCAGAAAAGGGAAGGTTATCATGCACTTGAACGACATCTGGTATATAGCGTTTCACATATTGAAGAGCTGTCTCAAAATCTCCGGTATGGAAAATGGGATCTTTATGAATTATGCTGCACAGCTCATTACGAATCCGAATATAATTTTTTTTAGAAATCGCTTCCTGCAAATAAGCGTTTGTTATCCACATATCTACCCATCCTTATATTTCAAGTATCGAATCCAATTTCATTATAAAGCTGTTTAACCAAGCCATCTTCTGGCGATCTTCATTAATTCTCGATTCCAATGCGCGGCTATCCCCAGTCAACGTCTTTAGTTCAACAACCTTTTTCTTTATCACCTGCTCCAGCTTGTTGAGCTCTGCCAGAAAGAAAGCCTTCAGCTTTTTGGACTCCTCTTTCAATTGTTGCTCAGCGTAGTCAAGGTTCTCATAAAACTCCCCGCGAACCGGTTTCAAATATTCGTCAAACACCATCTCACCATTGACATATTCTCTGTCTTCATAGATCGGCTTGTACTCACCGCTTTTTTGAAACCAGGTCCACGGTTTATAGAACTTTTTATTTTCGTTCTTCACCCATTCCTCGCCGACCTTCTCCTTTTCCGTCTTTTTGTAGGCCTGGATAAGATCGTCTCCGTCAGGCAGATCACCGAGAACAAACTTTCGGCTCTCACCGGAATAACGACCAACACTTAAGTCATTATCCTGTAAAAGACTTTGAATGTACGAGGTATATTCACCCAGCAAGCGTTCCGCATCATTTCGAAGTTCCTCGTTAACCAGCTTTTCAAGCTCGGTGGTCACATCGCTTTGGAGGTTATGAATACTCCGGATCAGCTTAGATATGGCAGCCTCGACTTCGTTAACGGTCATCTTCTCCGAAGACTTCCCTTTAAGAGTCAATTCAATTTTTTTGCGAAGATCCTTGATGCGGGAATTTTTAGCGTCAAAGGATAGACTTTGGATCTTCTCCTTGAATTTCTCCATGGCCTTTCCTTCACTTAATTGCGTCTCGACGTGTTTCATGCGTTCATTTAATTTCTCTTGTTCCCCATGGTTATGTTCAATTTCTTTTAGGAGCTGATCCAGCATGCGTTTTTCTTCCACTTTCTTGCGAAACGTATCGACTGCATTTTTGACCTTGGCCGTAACTGCATACTTTTCCAGGTATTCATTAATCGCTTCTTCGATCGCAGGAACACCTGTATGGATAAGAGCTTCTTCGTAAACGTTGCCATGCTGTCTGGCTTGACGCGCTCGATCTTCAATTTCCTTCTTCCGTGCCTCAGGAAGCTTCGCATACTGGGTCAAGTGAAGTTGCGGCATATCATTAAACAGATCGTAGTCCGCAAGCGTCTTCTCTTGTTTACGAGTCAGTGCAACGCCCCGTTGGTAAAGACGAATCACCTTTGCCAACTCTGCCGATATAGGGAATACATTCGGATTCTCGATCCCATATTGAGAGAGGTATTCTCGTATATTTTTCAGCGCATCGTCAATGCTATCGGAACGCTCCGTATCGTACTGATCAATCTTATTAACTGCGAATATGAACCTGTCTTTGGACTGCTTGCCCCCAACACTCATAGCTTCAGCGACGCTTCGAAGAAGATTGTTGTCGTCATCGGTAGCCAGTTGTGTCGCATTGAGCACATAAAGAACCATTGGCTTGGCTTCGTTTTTAATTATTCGATAAGTGTGGTCGCGGTGATCGGAATTACGTGAATTGTTCGGCCCCGGTGTATCAACCATAATCAGATTCGCCTTGCGGGTATGGATAAAAGGAATATCCCCGTTAACCTCAATATAAGATATCCCTTCATTTTCATTGAACTGCTTCATCATCTCTAAATCAACATACTGTTCCTCAAGCAATACGTTCTTATCCTTATCCAGGCAAACTGCAGTAAAACCAGTCATACCATCTGTATCCCGTATACGAGTAATTGTTGCCGTACATGCTTCGTTCTTTGCCGGTACAAATTCCTGGCCAAGCATGGCATTAATCAAGGTGGATTTTCCGGAACTCATAGTTGCGATCACGCTCACCTCAAACTCAGAGCCTAGCGCTTTTTTGAAATTCTCTTGAATTTGTTCATCCTTTAGATCATCGAAAGGACCGTCTAGCATTTCGTCAAACAACTGTGTCAACTCGCGGAATTTATCAGTCGACTCCTCGGCTGGAATATGCTCGATTGTGAAGGACACATCCTCGTCAGTTTCCATCACAGTCCCGTACAAATCCTGATAATCAAGAAATGTACCATGGAAGCGGATATGAATTGCATCATCGTTGCATTCTTCCTTCAAGATCGGAACTAGTCGATCCATCCAAACTTGTAATCTCTCATTGAGAAAAGGATACAGCTTGCTATCCTCGGAAATGCTCTTGTCGTTATATGTAATAAAAGATTCCAATTTATACGGGTTGTACTTAAAAAATACTTGAGCCATGCAGTTGTTGCCCTCCTTGATGGTTTGCCGTATCGGCTATAATTCGCTCGACCAATTTGATGCCTGTCCGTTCTAATGCAAGCTCGAGCTGACTGTTACTGTATGTTTTTTCCACGCTGGCAGTCATGTCGCTGCCCCCTATTAAAGGGAGTTCAGCAGTTGACTCTACAGGAAAAACATACGAGGTTAGATCTACTGCATCATCAATAAACAATCGACAGAAAGCTTCATAATCCTTGTGCTCCTTCTTACTCATGCTCAATCCTGCGATTGCCATTCGAAACAATTTAGCAGCGTAAGCAGATATCGGAATAACCTTCGGCTGCTCGACACCTTGTCCCCTCAATTCCTTGACCAGTTGATCGACGGACTGAGCAACATTATCGTCGCCTTCCAAATCAAACTCGTCGATGCGATTCAGCAAAAAGATAATGCTCTTTCCGCCTTCTTTCCATATCTCAATGATTTTCTTACGAAGGCGAATGTCGTCTTCGGTCGAGATTTGGGTCGCATTAATGAGATACACAATGGAGTCGAATTCCCGCTTCTCCAGGAAACTGTATGTAATCTGGCTATGAGTAGGATCCTGGGAGTAATTTGTTCCAGGCGTATCAATAAATACGGGTATCACTGAATCCATCGTTAGCCCGGCTATGGGACCCTCCACATAGATCGCTCCACTTCCTGCTTGATTCCATACCTCGATCGTATCAGATTGAAGGATTCCCTCGTATGTTTTTCTTTGCTCCTTGTTACCAACGCAACCAAAACAATGCCCCACTTCGTTATTTACGAGCAAGGTTGTAATCATAGCGGTGCAAGCCTGACTTTTTGACGGCACGAGGGTTAGCCCAGCTAAAGCATTAATGAATGTCGATTTACCTGCGCTCATTGTTGCAATAACTGCAGTTCGGTGCCTTTTTCGATGAACAATTTTATCGGTTAAGACAGCCCTTTGATACAAATGATTCAACTGCGCTCGTAAAGATGGCTTAAATTTCAATAGAAGTAATTGAGCTAATTTCAATTCGTCTTCTTTAAGAGCAGTACAAAAAGCAACTATGCTTCCATAATCGGCTGCTCGTATACGAAGACGCTTTGCAAGAAGATTGCCCACCTGACTCTTAATGGCGTCTCCGTAAAGAGCATTGCCTAGAAATAAGTACTCTCCCAATAAGGCGTGTTTCAACGTAAAAGAATTTATTTTCCAACCTTTGACCTTCACATATCTCTTTTTTACCACTCCAAATGCAGCCTCCAACTGACGATCGTTAGCAGGCTCAACCATATGTACCGTAGCCTCCACATTATCCTGGTTATTTAAGCCGAGTAGACTAATATATTGTTGGTGAAGAATAGTCAGAAACGGTTTATAATCCTGCCGGGATTCCAGTATATCAAAAAGCACAAGGAGATAATTTCGTTTCATATCCATACTTTTCCCCTGTAAGGGATGTTCATTAAAATTCTGCCTCAAAAGTGCTAGGAAACGCTCTTCATCAACAATCCCGCCACACGAATGATCAGTCCCTCTTTGTCTCGTTTCCTTAACTTCGGACTGCATTGGTTCTTGACCCTCGGCGACAAAGGCATAGGAGGAATTATGTTTCGGATCCCCCCCCACTGATGTAGTTAGGTTATATTGGGCAGCTGTTTTTTTGCTAACAAGGTATTTAGTCCCATTCTGTATCAATTCAAATAATTTCTTTCTTTCCTTTAATCGTTCTATAATCGCCTCAATATACACAGTACTAGCATATCTACGACTTGGCTCAATACTTGCAAGCAAGTTGATTACTGTTGTGCGAGCAACAGGGTGAGGTCTTTTTACTTGGCTCAAAATTTGCTTATATGGACGTAGAATAGCTCTTAAACAGGTAACTATCATCACGAAGGCCAAAGCAGAGCTCGTCACAGTAATGACAATTCGATTAACACTTATATGCCAATTCAGTTCGATCCACTGATAAGGGAAGTCTCTTAAGTAAGAAGCGAACAAGAAGTAAATCGAGTACAGAAAGTTCCACATATTGTCTGTTTGTTCATCCGCATTAATAATACCTTTAAGTGTTAACCAAATGTAAATGGCACACAATATGCACCAGACCGACAAGAAGATTAGCCCGAAGTAGAAGAAGATGCTCCAGAGTTCTTCCGGGTTTAACAGTGGCAACAGCATTACGATCATAATTAGCGGTGAGATCATTCTCATTCTAATTATTTTCAAGCATCCATTTAAAATTGCTCCAGCTAGGACGCTAAATACTACCGAAAAAATCATGCCAATTATTGTGTAAATATAAACCATGACGTCACGCCCACTCCATTGTAATTTAGATCAAGTTTGAGATGATTGTTTCATTACGGAACTACTCAACGTTCACACACGAATAGTATAAATTTCGCAATTCAATACGCCCATAATAGGACAATGGAACTGAGACTATTATACAACTAAATTCGACACTTATTCCTCCTAGACCTTCTCTTGGGACTTAAGATTTTACTTTCTGTAAGTCAAAAGTCATAGCCGTTTTTTTGTTTGACTTCATTATAACTTCTGCATTTCTCACTTTGTTGTCAGCGAACATTTGTTTGGATATCAGTTTTTCAAAACTCATACCCCCAACGTAAACCTAACTTCATCGCGATGGGGCTACTTCTTAAGAAACTGCTTGTTTATCGCTACTTCAATACTATTCTATCTTTCAATCCTACTAACCCACCGCTTATAGGGCGCAAGGTCATCGCTATCAGTCTGTTAATACGATTAATAAAGGTGACTAAAGGAAGCTACGGGAATTGATAGGCTTCCAATGTCGAGGATCGAGTTCCGATTGAAAAAAGTAAAAGTTGCTTACAGATGCGATAAGGAAGACTTTTTCTTACTGGGGGGCAAGCCAGGAGTAAAGAGCTAACGCCTCATATAAGCCCAATATATTTAGAATCACATCTTGAACCGTTTTCTAGAACCTACTGAGGACAATCTTAAAAAGAACTATTGGGGGCAGCAATATGTGAGTAATTGTGTCTGATAAATCTAGAAAAACTACGTACAACATAGACAGACAAAAAAAGAGGGGGTTCCGCCCCTCGAGTGTTTAGGCTCCAACTGGCAGGTTCAGCATCGAAGCCGCAACCTTAAAACTCAATTCTCTGTCTGCTGAACCACTATTTATGATACGGTTCACCGTATCTATTGATAGGGTAAACTAAAACCTTTACCAACATGAAACAGGAGCCCTAACAACTTGGGCTCCTTGATCATTTTAGCACGCAGATAAACTGCGGGATCAATGTGTTTTTATTATATGCAAGCAATAAAAAAATATGACAAAAGAGCAGTCACAAGGACTGCCCTTTTGGGATCAAATTCTTCAACGTGATAAATCACGGGTTCAATGTAACCCTATTATGACAAAGTGGTTTCAGCTTGTCAAGAGACACTTGTTCTTGTTGTTAAAAGTTTTTTCACAGCTTCATCGATCTTGGATACGTCCTTATCACTTAAAGATGCAACTCGACCTTTTCTACGTAATGGGCCAGTAATGCGTCTCAAACTTATTGTTCGAATTTGTTCAACTAGAGCAGTGTTATTAAAGTGTTCCAAGTCTACATGAAAAAAATAATCGTCGGCCAGTCTCTGAGTTGTCAACGGAACAACAATTGCAATTGGCGATTCACGTGAAGTCCAGAGGAAAGCAACCGGCCTGTGTTTATTCTCCTCGCTGCCAATATTCTCTCCATATTCAGCCCAATATATTCCCTTCCTGAATATTGGAAAACCAAACTTCTCAGTATCTTCTCCAAATCCAAGCCCTGCTTTCTTTACAGCCCAAGTTAAAAAATTCGCCACTTTTTCTTCATCTTTACCTTCAAGGATATCATTCAATTGCTTTACTAATTCTTCAGCACTGGCCAACAGCTTCACCGTCCATTACTATGAATAAATAGAACCATCAACAGGTAAAATGATTATATCAAAATTGTATTATCCTTTCACAATTTCCATTAACCTCTCGTAGCTATTAACCACATCGTACTTCAATTGATCTGAATTCAGCTTAGCAAAATGCCTTCGTGCACATTCAATCTTGGCCTTCTCCACTTCACGCAGTTCCATGGAGTCCAAAGAACCTTTTGTCTCAGCAATAAAGTAAATATGCTTGACGTCACCTTCTTTGAATACAATCGCCCAATCGGGATTGTAGTCGCCGACTGGAGTTGGGATGTAGAAGCCCCGCGGCAGCTTAGCGTAAATGTGTACTTCCTTGCTCGTATCCAGCTCTTTAGCAAAAGCCCGCTCAATCTTGGAATCCGTCACCACATAGTCATAGATGTGCTTCTCAACAGCTATCGCGTTTTGACCAAGCTGTCCTTTCAGCGTGTTCTTCGTAAACACATCTGTATCGAACGTATCATTGATCACATCATACGTGATAGATTCAATGATTGTCGTCGCCTTCTGCTCATTAATCAGTCTGGACGCTCGAAGTATAAACTCCTCAGGATTCTTCTGGAACAGCATGAACTTCGCTTGCTTGATGCCTTTCATAATAGCTACAATTGTTTTTCTGGTAAGCTTTGTTTCATCCATCAGCTTGCCGATCAAGTCGTATTTGATCTTCGAAACCGCAGCTTGATGAACATAATCTGCGTCCGTCTCTCGAATTTTGAACGCTTCTCCCTGCTTTAATTGTTCACGAGATTCGATCTCATTCATTTCCCCATGCTTGATGGAATAACGAATGGAAGGAACGTCCAAGCTCATATCAATCGCCATGATGCTCTTCCGCACTAATTCTTCCGAGTCGAACTGAACAGTGTAAACCGATCTCTTATTGATCCGGCTCCACAACTCTTTGAATTCTTTTTTATGGAAATTGCTGTTCACCGTGATATTCGGAACTGTATTCTTCCGGTCATCGTTCATCATATCCGACTTGCCTTCAACGTAGATCGTTTTAACCAACTCAATAAGCTGCTCTTGATGTGCATTTAGTTCGTCAGGCAGTTTGATGGATTGTTCTTCTACGGCTGTAAAGTAAACATCCGTCAGATTGTAGTCATCGTCTGTATAGCCATTACGAATAAACGCATTTTGCAACTTGGTTGCGAGTCGCTCCTCGATCTTTAATTGTTCGCCGCGGGCGTTCACGAGGACTTTATCCAAGAAGAAGCTATTATCCGCCTTGCGTGGGCGATCCGACAATGTCGCGGCAATCTCTCCCTGGAGCTGCTTTGCAAACTGCTCATAGGATTCGCTTGCGACAACGGTCAATGCATTAATCTCATGAACATCAATACCCGGAATAGTGGAATCGATCCGTTCGCCATACTTGTTCACGCAGAGTCGCAATCCACGCCCAACTTCCTGCCGCTTCTTGATTGTGGAATCGCTGTGCTTGAGCGTGCAAATCTGGAATACGTTCGGGTTGTCCCAGCCTTCCTTCAACGCCGAGTGAGAGAAAATAAAACGCGTTGGCTCCTCAAAGCTGAGAAGTTGCTCCTTCTGCCGCATAATCAGATCATATGCATCCGCATCATCGGAATCGGTTTCTCTGGCAGACACTTTAGAATCAATGAACCGATTGCTCTTTTTGTCAATGGAGAAGTACCCTTTATGCGTAGCCTTTACTCGAATGTTATTCAAATATTGAACATATGGGTCGTTTGCGAACAAGGACAGTTGTTCGTTCAGGAGTTCCATGTATTCTTCTTCAAATATATCTGCATAATCGCCGTTCCGTTCGTTGCCGTCTTGATCGTATTGTCGATACTTAGCAACTTCGTCGATGAAGAAGAGTGAGAGCACTTTAATTCCTTTATGAAACAGCACCCGCTCCTTCTCGAAGTGTGATTTCAGCGTCTCCCGAATCTGGATTCGCCGGAAATGCAGCTCGCTGACATCACCTTGCACGTCTCCGGCGAACAGCGTGACTCCGTTAATAAAGCTGATACTGTTATTCTGGCCGTTGATCTCGGATACCTTGTAACCTTTATACTGCTCCAAATTCTCGGATAATTGATAGAGGTCATCGCCTGTGACGATCTTCTTGGATACTTTGGTTAATACGGTTTTGGTTCGCTTTTCATACTCAAGCCGGGCTACAGGAGCATGCTTATCACTGACATCTATACCTTCAAGGTACACATAGCTGTTTGTTCCGCTTGATCCTTTGACCGAGATGCCTTTCACGCTAATCTTCTTGACCAGCTTCATGTTGTAGGCATCCAGTGCATCGAGGCGATAGACTTTGTTGTAGTCTTCCCGATGCGTTGCCGAATATCGCATCGTAAACAACGCTTTGAAATCCTTCAATGCCTCTTTCGTCTTCTGCCCTTCAACCGATTGCGGCTCATCGATGATGAGTATTGGATTGGTGCTGGCGATTACATCAATCGGTCGTCGAGATTGAAAGTCATCCAGCTCCATTGTGATTCTTCTTGCATCCTTGCCTCTCGCATTAAAGGCCTGAGCGTTAATAATCATTACGTTAATGCCAGCGTCACTTGCGAACCTATCGATATGAGGCAAGTCCTTGGAATTATATACGAAGTAACGTGCCTTCGATCCATACTCCGTCATGAAATGGTCTTCGGTAATCTGAAACGTCTTCAGAACGCCTTCACGGATCGCGATCGAAGGAACAACGATAATGAATTTGCTCCAGCCGTACTTTTTGTATAACTCGAACATCGTCCGAATATACGTATAGGTTTTACCCGTACCGGTTTCCATTTCAACCGTCAAATTATATTTGCCCTCAAGCCGCTCAGATAGTTTCAACCCATACTGGCGTTGCGTCGCTTGAATGTTGCTCAGAACTTCCTGATCGACAAGCTTGATGGGGTTGTTCTTGAATCCAAATTCCGAATCACTGCTTGCTGTTTGTTGAAAGAGGTCGCCCATTTCCACACTCTTTTGCCGCCGTCCTTTATCCAGCGTAAAACGGGAGGATTCGTTGGGCTGTCCTTGAAACACGTCAACGATGCTCTTTACTGCATCCAACTGGAACTTCTGATGTTTGAATTTAATTTTCATCGCTGGTCACCTTCCTTACAGCACTTGAATTTCAGTGCTTGGGGAGAGTAGCTTGAACAGTTCTTCAACATTGATGCGAGCAGAATCATCCCGGAAAGAGCTGTCACGGAATACCACACGAAGCGGTTGATCCTCAGCGATTTTCTGGATGAGTGACTCTGATACCTCTTCATCAAAGCAAGCGATTAAGGAGTTGCCTGCAACGTAGTGGACAGTCTTGCCTTCGATTTCTTTGGATTCCATCGGCAATGAAAGCTCTAGTCCACACTCCAGCATCACTTGAATCAGCAAGTCTTCCCCAGTACGGTCTTCTTTGATGTTCGACGCCATGTCATCTAGATTCATCTGGCCTAGCTTCTCCGGAGTGTAATAGACATCTTTCATGTTGCTGGAGTCTACTCGGTATACTCGGAAGCCGTAATCAATGTCTGCTCCGGTTTCTTCTTTGATCTTTTTGGCAGCACGACGGATGCGTTCTTTGCCGATTTCGCAAATGTTTTTGTATCCTGTCTTATAGGCTTCGGACGTTTCGATTGTTTCTTCGGGTAATTGAACCATAATAAATTTACGATTTCCCTGATCCTCTGCATTAAGTTGCATTACAGCATGAGCGGTAGTTGCAGAGCCAGAAAAGAAATCGAGTATAATGTCGTCTTCAGAAGTTGCGAGTCTTATCATCCTGTTTATCAAAGAAGCTGGCTTAGGAAAATCAAATAACTTCTTACCCATCAATTCTTCGAGTTGCTTACTTGCGGCATCGGTTGTTCCAACATCTTTATGGAACCAGAGGTTAACTGGGACAATGCCCCCGTCAAGCTCAGAAAGAAACTTTTTAAGACGTGGGTAAGTGTTTTCCCCATTTTTCCCCCAGTATAAGCGATTCTCTTTCACGTGCTTTTCATGTGTACTATATTCATATTTCCACGCATTTGTTGGATGCACAACAACACTGCCATTAATCGGATTTGTTATTGAATACACCAAATTCGGTCTTTGTTCCTTAGTTGCTGGATTGACATAGGAAACACTTGTCCAGACACCCCGTGGATCATTATCCGGATTACTATAGATGGAATCTGACTTTTCATTTCTTTGCTCTTTTATTTCAGCAACCTGAGGGCTCTTTCTGTACAATAGAATATAATCGGTTAAAGAAGCAAACATCTTAGCATTATTACTACGGGTGAATCTTTTCTCCCATACAATGGACGTAATATAATTTTCCCGACCAAAAACCTCGTTGCAAACCTTCCTGAGATTATCTACTTCATTTTCATCAATACTTAGGAAAATCAATCCATCTTCCCTTAATAAATTCCTAGCAACTTTTAGTCTTGAATAAATCATTGTCAACCAATCACTATGAAATCTTCCGTTAGTGGATGGGTTTGGAACTAGGCGGTTCCCAGAGCTGTCTGCTTGTCCCGATTCTTCCAAGTATTCTTCAGAAGACTCTTTGAAATCATCTTTATAAATAAAATCATTACCGGTATTATACGGTGGATCAATGTAAATCATCTTGACTTTATTTAAGTAAGATTCTTGAAGTAACTTCAGTACTTCTAGGTTGTCACCTTCGATGTAAAGATTCTGCGTATTCTCCCAGTTTACACTGTCTTCTTTAACTGGTCGTAGTGTTTTATCAATTGTAGCATTGGCCTGAAGGATAGCTTCCTTTTTACCCGGCCAAGTCAACTGATATCGCTCTTTCTCTCCTTCAACGAGAATATCGGATAGTTCTTGCTTCAATAAATCAAAGTCAACCGCACGCTTGATCTTTCCTTGTTCATCCCTTGCCTCGGTGATTACATTAGGAAATAGTTCCGCAATTTTGTCGATATTGACCTGAGTCAGATCGACTGATTTCATCGTCAGTTTGTTCATGAAAGATTGACCTCCAGTTACTTAGTTGAGAAGCTGATTCAATTCTTTTCGTTTCTGTTGCAGTTCTATATTTAACTCGACTTTTCGATTAAACTGCTTTTCTCCGCGAATCTTCGACTCCAGCCGCTGGCATTCTAGCGTCAGCTTATCTATGCTTGCCTGTCGCTCCAGAACGGCTGTAAGTTCCATTTCCGGCTTCGAGTTCATCGGCAGCAGTTGACGGATGATGTTCTCGTATACGGCCTTTAAATCAAGTCCTTGAATGATGTCCAGCTTCAATTCTTCTACAGGCTGCCATTCCGATTCGTGATAGGAACGTACAACGGAGCGGTTGTCATCGGTCTGATTCCGCTCCTTGTAGGCGATTGCGAGCTTTGCCTGATCTTCGTATATAATGACGTGCAGTATAGGATAAGGAATCGCCTTGTCGATGCTCCGCAACAAATCAAGTGAGTAGGTTCGCTCTTTCAAGTGAACCTCAAACACCTGAACTTCTTGTATGTCATCTTGCGGTTCAAGTCGGATCGTCTCTTTGGATAGTTTGTGCTTCCAGATGATCGACTCGACTTGCTCGGTAAACAGTTCCTTTAGATGTTGATTGGCGTGAAGCTTCTCATAGAACTTACTTTTCGGTATTTTGCGATTCACAAGTGTGCTTGATGGTAGCTGGAACATCATGCACTCACC
Source organism: Paenibacillus timonensis (assembly GCF_022427145.1). Taxonomy (GTDB): domain Bacteria; phylum Bacillota; class Bacilli; order Paenibacillales; family Paenibacillaceae; genus Fontibacillus; species Fontibacillus timonensis. Next base: position 30,576 of record NZ_JAKSXN010000027.1, on the reverse strand, counting down.
TGCCGGATGACAACAAAGGTAATGAGTTCAAAATCTTCAAGACCTTTGACGGAATCGATTAAAGCCGTTGTGCCGCCCGAACTGAACAAGCTATCCAGATCGCCTTCTTCCTTCACCTGTACAATAGAGCGGATCGCTTCCTCCAACAGCATGGAGTAAGCATCCATCTTCCTGCCGTCTTTCGTCGCTTGATTGAAGCTGCGACACGCCTCCAAGACAGGTTCAGATTGTCCTCTGCACAGGGCACGCAGAACATCGAGTGTCTTCTTGACATCCATATGATTGGTGACGACTTCACCATCGTCACTCAGGTAGACCAGGTAGAAAGGATGCAAGCGATTCTGCTTGTCCGGGTTCAGTTCTTCATTTACATTGCGAAGAACGAATATGACGCCGGGCTGTACTCCATTATCTTCATCAGCAGAAACAACAGCATGTAGTCCGCTAGGAACGGTATCCAGTTCGCCATTCTCTTTGACGTAGTTCACCAAATCCATGCGGAAGTCATTGAGACCTAAATCCGTTATAGATACTCCGGTATTCATGTCATCCAGATCGACAACTTCCTTCTGCAAGCGATTAAGCTGCTGCTTTCGGTATTCCAGATCGCTGGATTGATTAAACAGCACATTGTCGTCGCCAGTTGCTGTCATATCCATAATGACCATGCGATTCTCGACCCGTTCTTTCAATTGAATATATTCATCCAGCGTCATGTTAGGCCAGAAGTTCACGAGCTGAATGGATTTGTTTTGGGAGCCGATTCGATCAACTCGTCCAAACCGCTGGATGATTCGTACCGGATTCCAGTGAATATCATAATTGATGAGAAAATCGCAATCCTGCAAGTTTTGCCCCTCGGAGATGCAATCAGACGCAATGAGCAAATCGATTTCTCCATCCACATCTGGCATGGTCAGCTTCTTCTCCTTGGATCGCGGCGAGAAGCAGGTAAGCAATGTACTGATATCATTCCGAAGTCCGGCGGTATTCTTGTTCTCATCGCTGCCAACAATTTTGGCAGTATCGATGTTGTATTTCGACTTCATATATGCAGATAGATGGTTGTACAAATACGCCGCGGTGTCCGTAAATGCACTAAAGATGATCACTTTACGATTGCCCGGATTGATTGGTTGTCTGATTTTATCATCGATGACCTGTTTCAAGGCATTCAGCTTCTCGTCATGCTCGGGCGATACTTTCTGCATCTCTTCGTGAAGAGCAGATAGAATTTGGTGATCGCTCATCAAATCTTCTTTCCATCGAAGCACGTCCATATCGGACAGACTGATCTTGATGGTGTCCCCGATTGTAAAGTCATCGTCCAACCAATCGTCATCATCGAGACTGGCATCTTCAATTTCTGTGTATCCTACCGCATCTGACTTTCCACTTCGCTCATATGCCTCAATTCTGTCCAATGTCTGACCGAGCTTGGATATCATCTTGGACAGCGTCAACCTGAAAGATTCCACCGAGCTCTCTAACCGCTTGAGCAAATTGATCCGCATCAGGAGCTGTAAGCTACCTTCTCGGTCCAATTGCTTGAAGCTCCCGCTTCCGCCTTTTACACTCGTATCGTACATTTCTTCATACAGTCGCAAGCGACTCGGTTGAATGTACTTGAACGGAGCATAAATGCCGAGGTTGATTCTGGACAACTCCATAAAAATATCATTATAGCCGATGACATCTGTTCTTCCTGTCAGGTTGCAGAACTTGGATAAAGGCGGCAATCGCTTAGGAAATTCGCCGATCTCCTCAGCTTTGTAATACTTCTGAATGTGCTTGCGGGAGCGAGCGATGGTCAGACTGTCCAACAGCTCGAAGAAATCAAAGTCAAGCATACCCAGCAGCGTCTCCGTCGTCCGTTCAGCGGCATCCAGCTTAGACCACTGATTGAAGGCAGACTGGGCTCGTTTGAAGATGTCGTTGATACCCCGCTCCGTGCCTAACTTGTTGTTGATCTCCTCGGGATTTCCCTCATACGCCAGAGCAAGCTGATTACGAAGATCCATGAATTTGTTATTCACTGGAGTTGCCGACAACATCAGTACTTTCGTCTTAACACCGCTCTTGAGAACTTTCCGCATCAACTTCTGATACCGGGTCTCTTTGTCCTTCTTCGCTTCATTATTGCGGAAGTTGTGCGATTCGTCGATGACGAGCAGGTCATAGTTGCCCCAGTTCAATCTGTCGAGTGGAATGTCATTGGACTTTCCTCTATCACGAGAAATGTCCGTATGATAGAGTACATCGTATCGCAGACGGTCGGCGTACAAGATGTTGTTGGTCACGTTTTGTTTGTACGTGAGCCAGTTATCACCAAGCTTCTTCGGGCATAGCAGCAAGACCGACTTGTTGCGAAGCTCGTAATACTTGATAATGCCAAGGGCAGTGAATGTTTTACCGAGGCCGACACTATCTGCAAGGATACAGCCGTTGTATTTCTCAAGCTTGTTAATGGCACCGAGCACAGCATCTTTCTGAAAGTGATAAAGCCGCTTCCAGATTTCTGTATCTTTGAATCCAGTTGCTTCATTCGGCAGTATGTCTTCCGTAATATCTGACAAGAACTCATTGAAGATATTATACAAAATGACGTAATAGATGAACTCAGGCGAGTTTTCTTTATAAACGGATGAAATGTGCTCGGCCACCTGATTTGTCACATCTTCGAGTTTGCTTTTGTCATTCCACACTTGATTGAACAAATCGAAATACATTTTAGTAAACGGAACCTCATTGAATTTGTTCACCATCTTAGATAGAGCGTTGCCTTTCTCATATCCAAAATCGACCGTCGTAAAGCCATCGATTGGCATGTATGTGATGGCATCGTCAGATGTCTGCAAATTCAACATTCCTTGCAGTGCACCTGAAGTGCGATTCGACTTGAAAGTAACTTTCTTACGAATCCAATCGCTGCATTCTTTTGCAATCGCTTTGAGGTTCATTTCATTTTTTAGCCGGATTTCAAACTCAGAACCATACAGGCTCTTCTCCCGGTTCAACTTCGGAATGTAAAACTCTCGCTTCTCTTTCTTAAAGCTATCCGCGATAAAGGTAGGTGAAGTGAAGATAAACCGCACTTCTTCCACCTGATTCAGCTCTTTCATTAATGCTTCATAGGCGTAGATCGAAAAGCAAGATGCTGCGATCGATAGCCGCGAACCTTTTCGGATCGATTGTTTAAGGTCATCGCCGAGTAGACGGTCGATGTTATTCAGAATTTCCATTATGCACCTCTAGTTTTACCGAGACATAGTTATTTTCATATTCGACACCACTTCCTAAAATTCCTGTTAAACTAATTCCAAATACCCAAATACTACGTTACTTCATCACGAAAGCCATTTTCCCAACTGAACAAAATACAACCCCGCTTCTTTCACCTGATAACCAAAAGTCTGCTCCCATTCTGACGCATAAGCCTGAACCTGCGGCCGGTAGAAGTCAATGAACGACTGCAGCTTCTCTTCTGTTAAGCTGTCCGTCTTGAAATCAACAATGACCCAACCATCTTCTTCCTCGAAGAGGAAGTCTATGACCCCGCGAACATAGGCATGCTGAATGGAACCTGTACCTTCCGATGCGGCCGCAACCTCTGATCCTGCATCCCCGACATTGCTTAGCCCTCCGACTTCATCGGCATTCTTGCGAATCATCAGCGGCACTTCGAATAAGCGGCGGCGAGCGCGCAGGCTGCGTTGCCAGAGCTCGCTGGCTGTTACGTTTCGTACAACTCGAGCGGCTTCGCTTATGAAATCCTCCGCCATGCCTTCATCATCCGCTAAGAAGCGTATCGTGTCCTCAAGCTCCGACTCCGGTAACCCCTTGCCTAGCAGCTCTAAGGTACGGTGTACGACGCTCCCGAATGCCATGCCTTTGCCCTCCGCGGACCATTCCGGTGTGTCGCCGGATGCTTTCGTCTGGCTGGTAACGGATAAGACCGCGTAGGTTGGCTCACTTATGGCCTCAACCCTCAGCTTTCGAGCGTCCGAAACGCCTTGCAAATCCGGCCCCTCGGCCAGCTCCGCCTTCGTCTCCGGCTTCATCGCCGGCACATCCAGTTCACGTGCGAGATCCATCCCAACTACGAGCGGTGTCCAAGGGCACTTCGCCGGTTGATCGGGATACAGGCTGATGACGAGTATCTGCTTCGGCCGTGTAGCCGCGACATAGAGCAAACGATCTTTCTCTGCATTGGAGAAAGCACGCTCGCGTTCGTTCATCTCACTCCATCCTATGGGTTGAGCGATCAATTCCGTTTTGAACTCTCCGATCGATTTACTTATCGTAAAGTAACCTGCAGCCGGATCGGCGGAACGATCGATATACTGCGTCGCATCATGATCCGACTCTCCGCAGGGACAGGCCAAGAACACGACGGGTGCTTCCAATCCTTTGGCTTTATGCAGGTTCATAATCCGGACAGCTTGATTGCCGCCGGCGTACAGGCTCGATGTCTCCATTCCGCGATCCGCGAGCATGTGCTCGATCAATCGGCACAATTCCGACCAGCTGGAACTCGCCGCAGGATCTCCATGCAACAGCTGCAGCATTCTCACCAGCGTCCCCGCGCGAACAGAGCCTGCCGGCAGCGTCGACACGTAGGGCAGAACACCGAGATCATCCACGATATGACTGAAAGCGGCGGCAGCGCTTAATGTGCGTACCCACCCCTTATATTTTTGAAGCCTTCCAAGAACCGTAACCACTGCCTTGGCCCCTTCACTGCATTCTTCCGAGGCCGGCAAGTCAAATAACGAAAATGAATATCCTTCCTGCTTATAAGCCCATAACTGCCGATCGCTCAGGCCAAACAGCATGCCGCGCATAACCGCGAGCAAAGCCGGTTTATCAGCGGAATCCTCTAAATAACGAGCCAGCTGGTATAAGGCCAGCAGTTCCTCATAGACCGTCGTACTGCCTGAGGTATCAGCCGGTACGCCGAACGAATCCAACTGTTCTGCGTACAAGTGGATGAACTCCCTCGTTTTCGTAAGAATCAGAAAATCGCTCGGAACCGCGTCCCGGCTTCCCCCATCCCGATCTGCGATTTGTAAATTGCCGTTTTTGCAAGCCCAAGAAATATAGGCCGCAACTTGCTCGGCATCCGCCTGCGCGACAGCAGCTTTGCCTCCCGGCATTTTGGGATAAGGAAGAACGTATATGCCATGCGGCGTTTTACGAGCACCTTTGGGATCGTCCACACGTGTCTCCATCTTCACGAACGCAGCCTGGACCTCCGTTTCCGAAGACGGAAATTTACCGACAAACTGACCATTAATGAAATCGCCGATGGAGTGTACCGAACGGAAATTAGCGGTCAGACGACAAACTGCGCCGCACTCCTGGATGCGCGCCTTGACTTCGTTATAGATCGAAATATCCGCCCTGCGGAATCGGTAAATCGACTGCTTTGGATCCCCGACCACGAACAACGCACCCGGCCGAGGTGTTAGCCGCCGCCAGTTTTTCTCGAATCCCCCGCCCTCCGCGCTCCCCGTGAGCAGAAACATCAGCTCCGCTTGAATCGGATCCGTATCCTGAAATTCATCGACAAGCAGCCTTTGGTATCGTTCGGCGAAATAGGCTCTGACTTCGTTATGTTCACGTACAAGCTTGGCAGCTTCCATGAGTAAGTCCTGGAAATTCAGTTTTCCCGCAGCGTATCGGCGTCTCTTGTAGTCATCCAGTACAGGCCGCACGAAGCGGATCAGCTTCGGATATAGATACTCCCGCCATGCCTGAAGGAATGGAACAAGTACGTTGATCTGCCAATCGGGAAAAAGCTTCTTCATCTCGCCGGCATGTTCTTTGGAGGTCCATCGATTCAGCGTCACGTCGAGCTTGCGGTCAAACTCTTTGGCGATCTCAAGCATTCGCATATCATCCGACAAGTCGATGTAGCGCAGCTTCTGACGCGTCTGCCGAACCAGCTTCTGAACCGGATCCCAGCCTTTCTCAGGCTCCACCGTCGGAATATAGGGCGCTGCAGCTTCGAGCAAAGGAAGCAGCGTATCTCGAATCCGATCGAAATTGGGCCGCTCCCGCTCCTCGCAAGGCAGTTCAACATCCGTAAACAAAGACACACGGTCAAATACGTCCCGAAGGGTGTTCACATCCACCCGCAGCGACACTAATTCTTCGAGTTGCAGCCGCGCTTCCCCATCCAGCTCAGCCATGTATTCATCCCAGCAGCTTGCGCGAAACTCTTTATCGCTTTCTTCGTCCATTTCTTCAAAAGAAGGGTCCAGCCCTGCCTCAATGGGACGCTCGCGCAATAACGCTCCACAGAACGAATGGATGGTTCCAATGAAGATCAGATCCAGATTCCCCAGCGCCTCGGACAGCCGCTCACGGACGAAAGACCCCCCCGATGATCTTCGATAGGCTTTCTCCAGCGCCAGGCGGAAGCGTTCCTTCATCTCGTCTGCCGCTTTGTTAGTGAACGTAATGGCGGCAATTTGGCCAATGTCCACACCGGACTCGATCAAGGCCAGCAGCCTGCCAACCAGGCTGGTCGTTTTTCCCGAACCCGCCCCCGCCTCCACGAGTAAAGTCGTATCTAAATCTGTAAGGATCCGGTCACGGTCAGCTTGGTCTGCCGGTGCCGTAAGGCGGTACGATTCAGTCATGTCTCTCTACCTCCAGCAGCGTACTTAGAATATCCGCATTGATAGACGATTCACGTTTGCCTGCCATCCCATCCGCATGAGATCCGCAAACGGCTTGGTAATCACACCACCTGCAGACCATCGAATCCTTAGCCGGAATGTAGACCCCTCGATTCCGCGAATCCAACAGCTTGGAAACAACAGAAGCAAGGTCTTCTCTCCGGTTCTGAAGCCGTGTTGCCTTCTCCCCTCGTCCACGTTCTGTTGGGAAATAATATTCCGCCTCCGTCACCCTGGCTTTTGGATCCCTGCCTGTTTCGCGAAGCCACTGCTCTACTGCAATGGAATAAATCGCATGCTGCAGCTGTGTTCCGCCGCTAAAATAGGCTGCAGCCTTGTACTTGCTGGTGCTGCCTGTTTTATAGTCGATAATGCGGTACTCGTGAGGTCCGATCCGGTCGACCCGGTCCACGAAGCCCTTCAGCTTAAACTGTTTGCCGCCGGGCAACTGAATCTCCATAGGCTCTCCATCCTGCGCCGCGAGCTCTAATTCGAAGAAGCAGGGCTGATCCGTTCTGCCGACTTCATGGAGATAAAAGACTTCCGCATCCCGCCGGATTTCCTCACATTCCTTGTTGAATACATGCGGATTAGGGGCAGGGATGGATAGCGCATTCTCCCGGATTACGGCTTCCACGATCTCAACCAGTCGGCCTTTGTCATGCTGAGCCGGTTTCGTTCCTTTGTCCGTAACATCCTCCAGATACCGTCTGAAAATATCGTGCAGCAAGGAGCCTCGCTCGCTTGCTTGCAGCCAGCGGGTCCGGTCGAATTCCGAGACCTCCTTCGGACGAAGCTTTAAGACATAATAGAAATAGTATTGCAGCCCGCAGCTCGCATACTTCTCTAATTGACTCACACTAATGGCATCGCTGCGCGGAACGTCATCTAAGTCACGAGAGATTGTGGAAGAGTCGATCTCCAGCCAGCCGTCATAGGCTGATAATCGCTCATCTAACCGGAAAGCCAGGGCTTGATACCCGGCTGCAAGAGCAGGGTATGTTTGCATCATAGCCTGCCATCCGTCCTTGGATTTGCCATTCGCTTCCTGGAGCAGCCCCGCCCATGCATCGATTCCGTCAACCGGAGCAGATTCACCGGTCGTATGCATGATATCCATCACACGGTAGGGTTCACCTAATGAGTGTTCCAATGCTCCATAATCCAATGACGAATCCCCTGTCTGCAGCCGCAGAACCTGAAGCATTTCAAAAGCGGGACCTTGGCTCTTCTGCTCCCCTATATCATAAGAGGAGTAGCTTAACCAGATCTCTCCTCGAATTTGAGACAGCCGGGACTCCCGTTCGCTCCTGACATTCTTCGCGCGTTCCTTGGCAAGCTCCAGGTGCTCAGACAGCGTAATCCGTTCTTGGTCCAGGAGAAGAGGGTCTTGGACCGCAGATATACTCCAGGTTCTCTCGTCCATACCCAAGATCCAAGTCCGATCTCTCCCGCTCCACCCGCCGTTCTGCAGGGAGCTAATGTGAATCGCACCCGGTTTCGGTGTTGCCGCGGCGCGAATGCGAATCGCGGCTAACATCTCTTTCACGTATTGGACAGCCAAATCCATCGGCATGGGTTCACATGAACTTGCTGAGTAGCGCTTCGTCAGCTCCTTCAACGCTGCTCCTACATGAGCATCATCCAGTGACCGTGCCGGCACATGCTTCTGAACAAAATCCGTCACCCAATCTAACAAGATAAGTGGGTTCCATTCATTTCCTTCGGGCAGCCGATCGAACCAATCCTTCACGTAAGTCAATAAAGCAGTGCCTTGCTCCCACTCTTCCTCACCAAGTCGTTCTGGACGAAGGATAGCAAGATACCGTTCTCTTCCCCAACCAATACCGGACTTCTCCAGCAAGCGAACCCAATCAGTGCGAGTCCAGCGCTCATCTGAGAACGAAATATAGCCATGCCGCAGCATTTCTGCAAGCCTCTTTACCGGGAAGCCTTCGGCAATCCAATCCAGTATACCTAAAGCCGCTTTCCCAGCATCACAAAATACAAGTGGCAGTCCGTTCGAGAGCGTACATTCGACGCCCACTGCTTCGGCATGCGAGTGAATCATGGGCGCATAATGCTCATAATCAGACAACATGATTTCCATCCGATCAAGAGCCGCAGGGTCCGATAGGATTCTTCGAAATCCCTCTTTGACCTCCGCTAAGCTTCCAGTCGCGCGGAACATCGTGAATGGATTCTTTGAGAACGCTTCGTTTCTATAGAATGGAGCATCCGAATCCAGAATGCAGAGACGCTCCCCCGACAGCTTGTGGATCATGTTCCGCTCCACCAACGTCCAGCCGGTTGGCGCAAGTACCAGATAGACGGTTTCGTCCCCTACTGGCTTCAAGTAGTCAGCCAATCCGGCAGCATCCGTCCGTCCATTTTCCTGCAAATATTTCTCGTAGAGTGCGAGCAATCTTTTTAAATATTCGCCTTTATGCAGATTCGTGAAACACTCCGCCTTCACTTCATCCGAACGAAGACCGGCCAATCGCATATCGGATATCACACGATTCACTTGATTGACAATACCCGGCTTCAGCATGGACTCGTTGATATAACTCATCGGATTCTCTAGAGCCAGCTGCTTCATCAACTCACGGACAACCCAAAGGGCCTGCCCCTCATCAAGCAGACGAATCTTTCTGCGAAACAGCTCGGACTTTGTATGTGCGGTCACGATTCCGCGAAGAGTCTGCACTTCTACGTTAAAGACAGCTCCATAACGCTTGCATATCTGCTCAAGCAACTGGTGTCCCTGTGCATAGGATCTGGCCAGCAACACTTTCGGAGACAATGGAGCCTCGTTGATTTTCTGGTATAATCGATCGATTAGATCCATGTTCAAGCCTCCCTGTGAATGATCCAATATACCTACATTCTGTAAAACATGCCCTGTATCCTTCCATTGCCCATAAATGGAAGGTAATTGTCTTATCCATATTCCACATTGTAAAGTTTCGTATAGGCAGCAGGTTGTCAGCGAATGTACGTTCTATAATAGAAAATACCTCGCTTTTTAATTAAGCGAGGTTCGTTAAAGCATCTGCAATTAATCCGTAAATGTAAACTGAATTTACCGATTTTCTCATGACTTCTTGACTTACAGAATTCCCATTAAGCCGTAAGTGATAATAGGGAAATATCCTCTCAAATTCTTTAAACGTAATCGTCCTGGGCATTTTCAGAGTGGAACTTGGTACGTTATCCTTTGCTTGACTGATGATAAGTGCAGTTCCATCCGTACTGACTCGAAACCACAAGGGTGCCCTTTTGTTTTGTGGGACGGTGTGAATCTCAAAAGGTTGGCTATTAGCACGCTCGATAATTCGATTCCACGTCTCAACTACATGCAAGGTCTTGATCCTCCTTAATGATTATGCAGCTTGTTTCATGGACTGCTGATTTAATCGATCACATGCCAGTTTCATACAACTGTACGACAATATAACCAGGTTGAAGTGGTGGAACTGCGACCCGCGTGCCGGAGCAGTGTATTTACGGAAATCCGTCGTCATTTTGATCTTGTAAACTCGTTGACAGAGCGTATCCTGAGCCAGTGGACAATATCAGCGCAAGTAGCAGAATATCCTGTCCCAAGCAGAATGGGCAGGCCGTCCCGTTAATTAAAAGTGACATTTACCGAATAACCAATATTCTTAAAGAATTCCTTTAACACTTTTTCTGCATTCTTCTCTGCAGTATCTAGTAAACCGACAGAGATGGCTTCTTGACGAATTTGCTCTTGTGCCTCAGCGGCCTTCTTAAACCCCTCATCCATTTTAATATCGGCACGGAAAATCCCACCATTGTCTACGGCTAGTATTTTATCCATCTGTAAGGACGGCTCCTGGATAAGCTTTGCATGAGGAAGGGTAATATTTATTTCTTTTGTTTCTTCATTAATAACCATGTCCTCAGAAGTGATTCCTTTCAAATCAACACCAGCAATAACCGTCGCAGGTACAACTAATAGTAGTTCTCGCTTTGTTCCTGGCAGATCAATAGAGATGTCTTTACCGAACATCATATTATCCTCTTCGTGTATAACCGCTTTCATATGAGCTTCAGCTGTTGCCAATGTGGCAAGCTCTTGAACATGTTCAACAAACGTGACAGACTCTTGTTTGAAGGTACTGCCCGCAAATAGCCAAATTCCTCCTGAAGTAATGACTAAGAAAACAAGGATGGCCAAAATAATCTTCACTCCAGCAGCTTTTAAGAAAAACTTAAATATTCCTTTCGGTGGAGATAAAGATCTTGCGTTATGACCTACCGCGATAGTTGCCGCACTCTGCATTTGTGCTTCCTTTAATTCTACTAATAGTCTTTCGAGCTGGGCAATTTTTTCGTCTTTTTTTTCTATAATTTCTTTATTTGTATCCATTTTTCTCACCTTTCATTATTACTATTACAATGATTCTCCTTTTAATCTACTAATCTATTATGTGAGGAATTGAATCAATTTAATAATGTATGGCTCTCAGTAACCGGATTAACAGACAATCTTGAAGGTGGTTCTAAAAATCCTTACTCGACCGCTGATCGCCTCTTTACGATCTCCTTCCATGACTGCGACCCGCGTATATGGCATAGGGATTCACAGAGCAAATACTTCTTCACGGCATTTCGCCCCCATGTCACAGTATAGCCATTATATATGCGTTCTTTGTCAGATCCCTGCCAATGAACGCAAGCTTTGATTTGAGATTGATTTAACACTTACTTACTTATTCTTCAAATTAAACGATTCTCCTTCAAAATTCAGACCAAGATCCCCATTTTTCGACACTCCGATAGTCCAACCGGACCTGGATCACCTGGCTTAGGGGCCATGCTCCGCAATACCTTCCATCAATTCTTCATCGAAACCCTCGCCTACGCCCATAGCACTGATCTCAACACCGGAAGAACGGTATTCCTTTGCAATGGCAAACAGCTTCTCGCGATCCGTGATCCCTTCGTTGGCCTGACCGTCGGACAACAACACGGTTCACCAATCCATCGGCCTTATTCTTCCGGACATGCTGCGCTCCTTCGATCAAGCCTCCGCTGAGATTCGTTGTTCCACCAGCTTCAATGGGATCGATGCGCTGACTGATCAGATCCTTGTGCGTCACTTTTGCAGGCGGTAAAACGGTTCTGACCTCAACCTGAACATCAAATGCAACCAGACTGAGTAAATCATGGACATTCCTCTGTTCAGCGACAAACCGGCACGCTTTTTTGCTGTACATCAGCGGCTCTCCCGACATGGACCCGCTGCGGTCCAATACCAGAGATAGATTGATCGGAGCGTGGTCTTTGGCGTCATTCATCCTTCCAACCGCATGTGCTTCAATGAGGAGATAAATCTTCTCCGCTCCCCCAGTCGGCGAAAACGGCTTACTCCATGAATGGTTAAACAAGACAGGCTGATTCATCTTGCATCCCCATTCTCCGAATCGATTTCACAAATCAAGTCATCCTTTGTACCTGCTATCTTAAACTTTCCCTTGGGCACCTATTTGTCAGCGAATAGATGTTCGCAAAAAGAAACCCCGCTTCTTAGCGAAGCGAGGCTGCTCTATAGGTTACTTCTATTGATACATCATGATCCACTGCGACAACTGCTGTTTTAACGATTCCCGGACGGCTTTGGGTTCCAGAATTTCCGCCGACGGACCATACTGAAGGATCCATCTCAAAAACTCTTTTTCATTATTGACCGTGACTTCAAAAATAAGGCTGCCGTCCTTCTGGTCCTTCATTCGCGGGTGTACGAAAAGTTCTTCTTCCCTAATATAACGGGCGACTTCAGCATCGAATCGAACTTTGAACGTGACGTTCTTTTCCCCACGATCTATGGACCACGTGTTTTTCAAGTATTTTTTGATATTGAAATCGCCTTTGTCAAACAGCTGCCCGGTAAGCTCCACCTGCTGAAAACGGCTGATCCGAAAGGTCCGAATGTCCTGCGCTAAGTGGCAATACCCGATCAAATAAAATCGCTGATCGCGTGGGACCAGATAATAAGGATCGATTTTACGCTCCGTCGTTTCATTTCGGTATTGCGTATGGTAGACGACGTCGATTGTTTTATGCTCCAAGATGGCTTGTATGATAGGCTGCAAAAAGTTGGGGCTTTCTTGACGGTACGCAGGTGTACCCATTTGAATGACACCGACGATATCCTCAATGATACTGTTTTGGCGCGATTTCTCCTTTAGATGAGTGCCCATGACCTTATCATATGCCGTATCGAAGCCTGGAGGAAGCTTGTCCTTATCCAGCATGGAAGGGAGCAGTGAAAACACGAGCGCTTCCTGTTCAGTAAAGTTAAGAGGATACAGGAAGAACTTACCCATAAACCGGTATCCGGTTCCCCTGCCCTCTCTGGAAACCGGGGCAATCAGTTCGAGAATATCCATATCCCTGTAAATCGTCCGAATGTTCACATCGCATTTGAAAGCAAGATCTTTTGCCGAGATTCCAGGGTTCGCTTGAATTGCATTAATGATATTAAAAATGCGAATGACTTTATCGATCATGTCGTTCCCCTCTTTTCCCCATAATAGGTAGCGCCAACAAATCCTTCTTATGAAGTTTTCTCTGATATCGCAGATTCACTGCTTCTAATTTGACTGTTTATTTAATTGGATAACGAGCTTATTGATGATCTCCTCACCCAAGTGAGGTCTTCGGACCCAGTTAACCGGATGAACTGGCCAGTCTTGAATTTTAGCACACACTATTTTTTCATTAAATGGCTTCAAGCGAGCTTCCAATGATCGAACTTCTTTCTCGAATTTATCCTTTAGGAAGCCTATCATTACGATCGGAGATTCTTCTACACAGCTATCTTCAAATGGCTCCGAGAGAAAGTCCCTTTCATTACCTTCAATGAAGTTCTTGACCTCATGATGGTAATGTTCGGCATCTTCCCCCTTAGGACAAACGATATTGGAAGCATTTATTATCCTTACATACCCTTCTGGTTTACTGTACCCGCTGCGATCATACGCCGATTGAATCGCCCAGATGACGTTTCGCATAGTGGGATCTGGATATCCCCACCCTTTCAGCTCAGTCTCTTCGCCTATTCCTTTAACGAAACCGCCCCAACTATCCATCCTATCAAAACCGTAGGAACCCGGATTCGTCATAAAGACCGTTGCTATTAATTTTTCTGTATTATCAAATTTAATCTTGGTTTCATCTCGAACCAGATAACATTTCCCATTTACATCTTTAACAAATCCCCCAACACTATCCCTGATTCTTCTCATTCTTCCGAAAACTTTCTGAGGATACAATCTTGCCATGACGAACTCCTTCCCTTCTTGGCAGCCGATTGGCTGACTTTCCGACAACTTGAGGGTGATTAAGGAACTCCCTCGTTCAATCTGGGTGAGCTTTATGTTGTATAACTCCTATCGTAGAATATAGAATGTAAACCCTTATCAGAACTGGTATTCTACGTTTTACCTAGTTCCTCCTGCCTAGACAAGCAGAAAACGAAACATCCTCCGTCATTTTGACTATGTACATTTTCTCTATACCCGGTGTAGTTCAACAATAGCTGTATCCTTCACAACAAATCGCACCTGCCGCAAACATGATGTTCGAACGTATCATAAATCCGGCCGGCACCGCGGCATCCTTTGGGTACGGTGTAGGTACTGTTAGCGACATAGCCGATTTTTCCTATTGGGGTCATATCCACCTTTATCGCTTCATGATCATGCGGATTATCCGGGTCTTTGATCAAGTGAACGATCTGACTCGGCTTTAGAAAATCAGCCCCGTAATAATGCTGCGTACCTGAAACGGCCACATAGATCGGTTGATACACTGTACCCACTCCCGTTTGTCTTTCCACCATTATGACAAATCGCAACGACAATACATTGTCAGAAAATGTATGTTCTAGCACTAAAAAAGCACTGCGGAATCTTAACTGAGATCGCAGTGCTGCATTCATTTTAGAAAATGAGCGAACTTATCCGGGGCATTCCGAATGTCTTGAGCTAGCTTCTCGTATTCTGCGGATAATTTGACCGATCGAACTCTTTTGGCGTCTTGATCGCGCGGCTCGATGAAACCTTCTTCTCTCCAATGACTAACCTTTTCCCTTATGGAACGATCCGACAAGCGCAGTAGGTCCCTCATTTCACTTGTCGTCAAGGTGTCTTGTTTGAAGGTCAATTGAGCGAACACCATTCTTTGCTGGGGATCTAACTTACGAATCAGATCCGGTTCGATTTTGGTCATTTGGGCGGATTTCTCTGTTACAATGGCAGCGGCTTCTTGAAAAACCTCCGCCAAACCATCAATAAAGAATTCCAGCCAGGGCGTTAAGTTAGCCTCGTTCCGTCCAAAATAATAATTGTGATGGAGACCCAACTGGAGTCGACGATAATACTCAGCTAAGTTGCGGGCGTAGAAATTCTCTAATACGAATAAACCCTTCAGTCCATGACCACCGCGGCGTAAAAGATAGGTCGTAATCATCCGGGCTGTTCGTCCATTCCCGTCCAAATACGGATGGATCGTTAGAAACTGCCACATGAATATCCCAGCCTTGATCGGAACCGGAACCGAATAGGTTTCTGGCGAGTTCACCCAAGCAACCAAATCCTCCATTAATACCGGAACATCTTGCCATTCTGGCGGTAAATAAAAACCAGAAGCATTGCGGTTGCCAACTTGATTTTGTTCTTCGCGATACTCGCTAACACGCGGTCTTCGTCCGTGGGATATTCGGATAATGGCATGCAGCTTTTTAATCAATTCCTCTGTGACCGGAAGCTGCCTTTTTTCGGCTTCATCCAGGTATTCTAAGGCTTTCATTAAGTTATAAACTTCCTGCTCTTCATTGTCATTGCTGGTTTGGTACAAGACTTTTCGCTTTGTCGCCTCATCAAGCGTATTTCCTTCGATTTTCGTTGAAAGGATGACAGTCTTTTCCATCGATTCTTTCTTAAGCAAGTCCAGAATAGAAGCGGGCAATGGAAGCAAATCCACCACAACACTGGCACGTTGTATATCCATTAGTCTGCGGGCTATGGTGTCCGTTATTGAATATTTGGGTGTAAACATAACATCACCTCCCTCAATAACATTATACCATTGCCGCTATTCTGCCGCAAAGTCATTATCTGTTTAGTCGGCCACTTTTATTCGTTACTATTTCTATCTCTAAGGATTAGATCAATCCATTCCTTATGTTCACGCCAACCATTCAAGACACGGATGCCTTGGTATGCTAGCTTTTTTACCCATTTCGTTTCTGAACGCAGGGAATCTGCTTTTGTTGGCTGTATATCAACGACTTGGAATTCTGGTTCGAGGCCATCCTTACGGATATCTGTAATCCATTTTTTATAGGCTCTATGTTTGTAAGAATCACTTAAATGGCTGATTTTCCGATGTTCCATATCATGGGTTTGTCCAACGTAAAAGGGCATCTGTGTTCTAGGATCAATAATGAAATAGGTGTAATACGGCCCTTGTTCTTCCTCTACCCCGGTAGGCTGAATCTCCGAGGAAACCTCTTTTGCTCAAAATAATACTTAGGGTTTTGTAGATCTGGCGACATCTGCTTCCACCAGATCTCTGCCAGTTCTAACGTTACAAACGATTTATAGACGGCCCCTTTATTTCCTTCAACGTTTTGTTTGGCTCCCCCATCCCATTTGTTATAGATTCCCGGATTTCACCCTTTACTACGACGTAAAATTTTCTTTTCATGGAGTTTCCTCCCCATGGGTCTTTGCTCCAGGTCTTTTTGACTTTTTCTCAAGTAGGGCTTGGTTGAACTCCTCATCGGTAATATCTTCATTAAGCCGCTTCCATAGGAGTTCTTTTTCTTCGTCATTTAGTTCAGCATCTTCGTAAGACCAGGAAGCATTCATTCTTCTAAAGATCTTCTCAAAATCTTGCCGCGATATGTTCATAGGAGTGGTATCCGATACAGTGCTTTATTCTCCAGCCCTCGGACCGGCTGTGTCCACAACTCCGTGTCCGATGTGGCACTCAGTGCATCCTCTGCCATTTGGAGTTTGGCATCTAGCGCGTCGATATGATGTAGCGCTACCGCTTCCGCCGTTTGCGGTTGTACCGGGCTTCCCCATTCCCCGAGATTATGGTGGGAGAGAATAAGGTGCTGCAATCCAATTACTTGTTGCGAATCGAGTGGAAGCTCCAGCCTCAAAGCCGCTTCTGTGATCCAACTAGCCGCCATGGCAATATGACCGATCAACTTCCCCTGGGTGCTGTAATCTGTCACGACCCCAAGATGAGCGATCATTTCCTCTGGCTTTGCGATATCATGTAGAATAATCCCCGCTTTGATCATATCCGCATTTAGAAATGGCCTTTGCTTGCAAAGGAACTCTCCGATCTCCAGCATACGAACGATATGATAAGCCAAGCCTGCGAAGTAAGCATGATGGTGCATTTTGGCCGCCGGATAATGAGCTAGTTTCTCTCTCACCTTATCGACGCAAAAGCTTACTATATCGCGAATCGCCGTATCCGAAATACTCTCGATGACTCTGTTTATGATTACTAATAATTCCGTAGATCCTATTGGTGCAGCTCGAATAAAATCGGTTAGGGACACACCGTCTTCGTCCCTTATATTGCGAATCCGTGTGATCTTAACCTGCGGTTTTTCCCGATATAACTGAACGATTCCTTGAACCTTGACCAGCGTCATCGGAGAAAAATTGTCCCTTTCCGTTTCCTTTACATCCCAATACTTGGCGGGTAGCTGTCCGCTGGCATCACAAAGCACCAAATCGAAGTAATCCTTAGCCGGAGATGTGTTGGTTTGCTTCAGCTCCAGCTCCTTCAACAAATAGTAGCCGACGAATTCATCGTTGGTACTCAGGTCTTTAATCAATGTCATTCTTCTCGCCTCCCACTTGGTGTTTCAGCTTTTTGTTCTAATACCACCTTACAATCTCACCGCAGTCTTGTTTCGTGACTCCCGGCATACGGTATTCTCGTACGTTTGCAGGAGAATCGATGTCCAATTCCAGCTGATGAATCCGAAATAACCGCTGCCACCATGATTGTCTGAAGCTTATGGATTCGATGGATTCACGCAAAAGGTACACAGTCGTCTGATTGAAGCCGGCTTTGCGTAAGATAAACAAGCTGGAAACTGATCAAGATATCGATAAAAAAATTATTGTCTTTGATGATCCGATATCAAGTCTTGATAACCATAGGAAAAGGTATACCGCAGATCAAGTAATCACCTATACAAATAAAGCCAGACAAGTAATTGTACTTACGCATGATATATTTTTTGCAAGAATGCTTTGGGAGAAGTATACCGAAAAAAGAACTGCATTGAGCCAGCTTTGCATCAAGCGTGAGGGAGTATCGGATAGTACCATCGATATTTGGGACGTTGAAGAAGAAACTCGTTCAGATTATTACCAAGGCTATTTCACACTTGCTGAATACCTTGAAGGCACGTCAAGTAATTTGAGAGCTGTTGCAATGAGTATTCGCCC
The DNA here is from genome assembly GCF_022427145.1 of Paenibacillus timonensis. Classification (GTDB taxonomy): domain Bacteria; phylum Bacillota; class Bacilli; order Paenibacillales; family Paenibacillaceae; genus Fontibacillus; species Fontibacillus timonensis. Next base: position 12,371 of record NZ_JAKSXN010000027.1, on the reverse strand, counting down.
ATTAATTGAAGGAAATCTTCGGATACGGTTTCCAAAGGATTTTAAGAGCAATGAATGGCTCGGAGATTTTATAAAAAAAGTCAGAGATTCAACTTCCATTCCTCTGGTAGAAATGAAGTCCCACCTTACTGAACTTGAAAGTATCAATGACTTTAGCAAAAGGTTTCATCATGATCGAGATCCGTTTTCTCATACTGAACCGATCAATGAGACCGAATTGGAATCATTTGTAAGAAGAACCCTTGATATTATTCGTGGCGTACATAATGTTCCAACATTCTAACTGAGCATATGAAATAGTAGGGAGTGTTTTGAAGCGACTATGGACGAGTAGGTTCAATCAGACTTGAACACACAGCGCGTTCCGCTTAACGGACAGAATAATCCCAATATGTTAATCTATATAGCGGGAGGTGGATGCGTGTTACTACATATCCGCAGCGGCGAGACATACCCTGTTTCGTTCCTTGCTTTGCAGCCATATGATATAGAGGATCAGATGCATGATTGGAACGAGGCGTTCGATTGGACGGTTTATTTTGGCCACCGTGGTGTTGAAGTGTATAAGATGGTTATCCGTGGCAATGATTTAATACAAGGGGTTATAGCTCTTGAGCGTACAGAGGATCATGTTTGGGTTCATCTTATCGAGAGCTTACCTGATGAGCGCAAGGAGTTCGATCTAATAGGCGAGCATCTATTGGCATTCGCATGCAAACGAAGCATGGATCTTGGGCTTGATGGTGCAGTTGCTTTTCAATCGAAGACGCGGTCGCGACTCATAATGTATTACATAAACGACGTTGGTGCTGCACACTTTGGTGGTGGCCTCATGGTTATCGAAGAACCTGTCGCTAAGCGCCTGATTATGCTATACTTATCCTAAGAGGTGATTGATCATGAAAAAGACAATGAGTCTTGATGATGCTGCTCGTCGATATGCAGGCGGTCATTACGTTAAGCAATCGATGCCCGGCCCCAATCCCGAACGCGACAAAATGGTCAGCGATGCTATAGCTAAATTGAAGCAGGTTCGACCTGCTGCCAAGGTTCGCCAATAAGGCGAGCCTTTTTTTATTGGAGTTGCATCGACTCATTCCATTTTTCCGTAATGGTGTGAACCCAGTATGGAACAGATTTAACCAGACTAGAACGGACACCACGTTCCGCTTGCAGTACAATTTCCCCGGATCTTGTGCTATTATCAATAACAATCAAGTGATCGACTAGATGTAGATGGGAGAGCAGATTTTGAATAGAGGTTGTGTGTCTTCTTATGATATCTTCAGTCGGAATGTCATGACCGCCGTTTCGAACTCTAGCAGCCACCCGCTCAATGTTAAGTCGGTAATCGCCAAGCCCCACGTATAGCATAATCAAATCGAAACCATTCTCTCGTGCGTCCCGCATAAGCCTGATTACATTCCCACCGGCCAAAGTAGTCTCAATTGAAAAGCTGCGTTTTTCACGTAAACATTCACGAGCCAGCCTGATCGCTTCTTTCCCAGCAGATACCCTAAGACGTTCCTGCTGATCTGCATGAAGCCCTCGGGCCAAAGCATCAGGATCAATATTCACACTTATTCCAAGCTGATCCGCAATCAAATTTCGTATTGTACTTTTCCCGCTTCCATTATTACCGGCAAACACATACATGATCGGAGAGGGTTTCATTCATCATCCCCCCTGGTCTTGGACGACCTCAATCTCGTTGTTGGCATGTTCCTTAACGATCTGTCCTTGATCGTTCTTGTATACAATGTACGTCCCATTCGCTTTCGCATCCAGCTTCGCCCGTTCCCCGGTCAGTTTGATGTATTTTGATAACTCTTGAATACGGTCCAACTTATTCACCGTCCATCCTTTTCAATCTTACTCAGTTTTTTTGGACTATGAATGTATGCTTGAGCCAAGTGCTTTAGATGGTCAACAGCAATTGAATTGGGATCACTTGGGTCATGTTTCTTCTGGATGGCACGTTCAAATTCATCCATCATCTTTGCAAAATCGCATACATTCTGCTCAAGACCAAATAAGCGTTTCATATCTCGATAGTGTCGAAAAAAGACTTCTTTAGCTTGATCACTGGGATAACCTAGTAGCTGAAGTTCCGAAATGACCGCTTGAGCATACTGTTTAATCATCTTCTGTCTTGAAGAACGTTTCACCGGTAATCCCCTGCCTAAACATTTCTTTATTACTCGAGAATCATCTTCACTTCAATGGATTCCAACCAATCCGAAACTCGTTTACGATTCTGCTCTTCAACAAACTGGTAATACCGCTCTAACTGCTCTCTGTCGGAAGATAACGTATCCTTATATCTTCGGAATACCCTCTTGCCGCCGCTTAATATGTTCATCAAAGTGGAGTGAAGCTTTTTGTCTTCAATCGTTGCTGCAAAATCCATCATATCCGCGTACCCTTCATCCGACACTCGCTCAGGGATCCGAAAGTATATTTCATCGAAGCCTTCTTCAATAATCTCGCTTAATTCTTCATCCTCTTCATCCCTATCAAACGTCCGCAACATGACAACTTCACCGGTTTCAATATTCAGGAAGGACTCTATTCCTTCAACGTACATATCGTAGGCATCCACGATCTCCTGAAGCTGCTGCTTGGTCAATTTCAATTCCTTCATATGTTCTCCTCCAGCTGCTGCCGTTTTTCTGGACTCGCCACGTTGTTCCGCCTCATATTCCTCCCACGTGATGCCATAGGGGAAGCCCCAATTCGTATATCCGGCGATAAAGTAGAAATTCTCGTCTTGCTCCAACATCTCCGCGGACTCCGACCTGTGATTGGTCCGCTTCGTTTTCTTACCGCCGCGCATAAAACCCCTCACCTAAATCCATCGTATTTGAGCATGCAGTTCGGCCAAATTGTCATGAAAACCCCAGCCGATCCCCTCTGTTTTCGAAACGACGGCTTCGAGGCGCTCTTCGAATTCGTCGAACAACTCGGCCGTTTCATCTTCATTCACGTGATCGATGATATCGGCATACATGGACGCCATACTGTAATAAAAGCGTTCATCGATATCCCCGTAACTAAGGGTGAAGTCGACTCCATTCTCGACGTAGATCAGCTTCAGCTCCAGACTGGAACGAACACTTTCGGTTAATTGCTCAAATTCAGATATTGCTTGTTTCGCCTCTTGAAGTCTTAGCTTCCCATGGCCCCGTTCAGGGAAAAACTCATGTTCCACCTTCTTGCGATATTCTTGAAACAGAGATTCTACCGCTTCATCGCCTAGAATTCTTACGGCAAGAAATTTCTCCATATCTTTACTGACGCCATAACAACCCTTGACCAAATCGATAAGCTGGTCATGGCTTAACTGCTTGAGATGCTTATTTAATACCGACTTCGTCAATTTCACAGGCTTTTTGTCTTCCGGCCGCTTAACCAGTGATTTGGGGATCAGCTTGTCCTTCTGCCGCCCAAGCTCCTGATTCACTTCTCCGCAGAAGAAATGTTCGTGATCATAACCTTCACGAACCCAGCCGATAAAATGTTCCCGCTCCGGGTGATTGGGAGTAAGCAGTACTTCCATCATATGCTGATGCCCCCAAACGCCTCCTGCATCCTCCTGTGGACAACTGCGGGCTCCATCCAGACATAATGGTGCTGGATCGGTTGTCGTTGAGTCGATGTTGATCAACGTAACCGTATGTTGCCAATCATCGCCAAAATCATAGACATACGTAAAATCGCTATTTTCCTCATGAACATGCTTCTTAACGGTTTCCCTCCGTGCGTTCCATACCTCGCGGTCTTCCATATCTGCGAATGTTGGATCAGGCAGCCCGATCACTTGTCCATTCACATGAAATTCGTACAAATGGCGATTTTCCCAACCCATAACTGCTTGAACAATCTTGTGGAGCTGATGAAACGTCACGTCCGGATGAAATTGAAACTCTCTCCATATCTTCGGGGTAACCTCATTCACTTCAATTCTGCATCTATAAACCATGATCGACTATTCTCCTTTTGTGTATTCCAAGTATAGAAACAAACCCACTGTACCCCTAGCGGAGCTACAATGGGTTGGCTATATCGTAAATATATCGTGGTCCCTTGATACAAGACCAAGCTGGTGCTCAATAGAAGTTGCAATAATAATGGCATCCGGAGTTTTCAGCTTCCGTCCTTTTGACTTTTGTTCCCTTCGTATGTCCCCGGCAAGTCGAGCAACACTGGAACTTACCTCAATACACCTGCGTGAATTAAACAGCTTGATTTCTTGCAAGCGGTAAGCGGATTTCAGCCCGCAGAACACTTCGCACTCCGTTATGACGGAGAAATAAATCGACATCCGATCGTCACTGGCTTGCCTGACAAAATCCAACGAGGCATGCTCCCCAGCTAGCAATGCAATCGCGATATTCGTATCGAGTAAATAACCGCCCATTTAGTTCCACTCTTCCTCGCGCATTTTCTTAACTTCATCAACTAACAATTTTGCTTGCTCAGGTGTCAGTAACCCAGCCGCTCAAGGATGTCATCAATGGAATAGTCATCCTCGACTTCAATCGTGTCGTTATCCAAATTTATTTTTACTTTGCTGTGCGTAATATTCATCTTTGTCAGTATCGAGCGAAGCTCCTTAGCCATTTGTTGATCCATCTTTTTGGGCAAAGACATGGTTTGAACACCAACCTTTCGATTTAGGAGTTGTGAAATATTTCAGTATTTCTGACGTACTCAAAGCCTTGCCGGATTTAAATTCCATTCTGCTCTGTTCAATCATGATTTTCAGTTCTGGATTCATTTCAACATCAGCTTGAATGGATCGCTGCTCTTCGATATCATTTCACTCCTATTCGGAGGATTCATTTTGTTACTCCGGTGAATACACGTAGTGTTATCACCAGTATAACATAAACCACGCCGAACCCAGAAGAAGCAGAAAGCCGGCCCCTCGTACCGGCTTATCCCTCATATGGTCCTTCCACCCTCGGTTCACAAACTTTCACAAACCGCTCCTTTCTTCTTTAGTCCAATTCCACAATACTTTCCTGTTCCAACCGTATCCTTTGATTAAGCATCGTTTGCAGCACCGGCCTCCAATGAATCAGTCGGTTATCCTTTAGAGCCTCCTCAAGCTTTCCGGCATACTCATCGCTGATCGACGCGGCCGAGGACTTGTAACGAAGAAGCGTCTCCGCATCCATTAGCATGGGCTTCAGATTAGTAAAAAATTGCTTCCGTAGGAATTCAAATATCCGGATTCCTCCCAGATCAATATCACCCCAATGATACACTTCAATGTTCTTCTCCGATGCCGCAGCCAAATACTCTGCCAGTCTACGCAAAAAGGATTGCAATGCCCGATGGGGAAATCCCCCGGTATATAGAACAAGCTCAGTGCCGCGATGCTCGGAAGCGTGTTCGAGCCACAGATGATAAGTCGCCAAGTTTTCAATTGTTACGATCCGAGTGGCAACTGTTTCAACTTGATGCATTTCTTCCACCGTTTTATCCGATAAACCAACCCCACCTGCAAACACTCCAATATCAATCTTTTGACTGTCCGCAGTACGGAATGAAAGGGGCCCACTTACTAGCACAAGTTGTGGATTTTTGGCCACCCCGAGGAAATCAAGCCATTCCTCCTCGGTTTCACGATCCTCTCCCGATGCTTGCTTGGCTAGCGAGAGCAATCTACGTTGAACGTTTCTTTCGATGTGCTTGGAATCCTTAAACAGCTTCTGGCTAAGTAATCTTATGGGGACGGATCGCTCAAGCTGAGGAAGCTCCAGCAATACGCAAACAAGATCCTCATATCCCTCTGGATCGTCCACCTCAAGGTGGGAGGTTTTACCTTCAGCTAGCAATACATCAGCTTGTTCAGACCACACCCTGACCCATTCCCAAGGATGCCGGGATAAGGGAGTAAGGATGTGCCGCAATCGTTCCAGCTTGTCCCGCTTCGGCATCCGACCCGCAACACGGTAAGCTCTTTCCAATTCACTCCATTGTAAATAGATACGTTCCAACTGCTCACCGGTGCGAAACCGGACCCAACAGAGTTCAACAAGTCCGAGCCGCTCAAGCTCGGAAACTGCTTCGTTGATCCAAATTCGTTTGCGGAAATCCATTTCGTCTGTGTAATCGTTCCAGAATGGACTTTTACTAAGTAATAGCTGCGGCCTTTGTTTGGAAGGCTGCCCGGTTATAAAAGACTGGCTTAACTCATATTTGTCCAGCAGAAGGTTTAGTAAACGGGATACAAATTCGGATTTATATGGCGTTTCATGTATCTCCAAATGGATTCCCCCTTACCTTACAATTCAATTCAGAATAGTAAGCCTTGTCCGTTTCCTTCATCAGCATCACCAGCTGATGAGGATTTCCCATTGTTAATATCTGCATTCGACGCAGCAGCCGCTTCAGACTCATATTCAGCAATTCCCTCGGCCCCCGCTCTCGCCATTTCGTCTTCTGCCCCGTTGTCCCATTTGTCAATCATGTCCACATAACATTGGTAGTTGTGCTTGCTGACGAACAGAGTGGTGGACACTTCAGGAGCCATGTGCTGCATCTTCTCATCGGGTACGGCGGCAATCAGCTGCAGACCCATTTGCTTAATCAACCGCAGACTGGAATGAATCCGCTGCTCGTCCATTTTGTTGAACGCTTCATCGAAAATGACAAGCCGCGAGCTTTTTCCGGAATATAGATGATGGAAGGAAGCCAGTATCGCAATATAGAACGGTGTCTGCGTCTCTCCTCCCGATTTCTCCTTCAGCACTTGCGAGAATCGGTATTTGCCGGTGCCGGATGTTACGATAATATCGAAATCCAAGTATTGCCGATAGTCCGAGAACTCCTCCAATTGTCCGGCCTCTCCTTTGACCAGAAGATCGAACAATTCATGCAGAACCTCGGTACGATCGTTATCCGGTAATTCGAACAAGGAGCCTTTTTCCAAAAGCATGGGATCCATCACGGCATCATAGAACCGCTTGTAACGTTCACTAGGGGAAACCTCAAAATGATACTTGTCATCGGAAAAAGGAAAGTGCCTAAGCGCATAGTTCAGTTCGTGAAACTCCCTACGAGCCATCTCAATCGCTTCTCTTAACCGGAAAATAAAATGGGACTTGAACTCCTCTTCCGACTCTTTCAAAGCCGTCGCAACTTTAGCTTGATAATCCGGAATATTCAGGTGTTCGATCGTTTCCAGCAGCCGATCATAATCCTCGTTCGTGACCTTCTGAACGTCAGCGTTAAAGCTTTGATCGATATTATATTTTTGCCGCATCAATTGCAGCTTGTTGAACTGGCTGTCGCGCAATGTCTGCTGACCCTTCCAGCTGCCCTCCCAGTTTTGGATTTTTTGCCAAGTGGAGGTGGACGAATTGCATGCTTCTTCGTATCTTTGCAACGCTCCGGCTTCCCGCTCGCTACCGTGCTCATCGATCCAATTCCGCCAAGCAGCTTCGAACTCTTGCACCTTAATCCGAGTTAAGTGGAGCTTTGCTTCCGCTTCAGACTTTTTCGATTTGGTTTCCGATTGCTTTTGGAGCAAGGATCCCCATTTTTGTTGCCACTTCTGCTCATCCTTCTTCCACTGCTCATACTCCGCTTGCAGCCGCTCTGCTTCGCTGACATCGAGCCCATTCAGTTCCTCTGTCTTCTGCAAGATTATTTCCGAGCATTCGTGGATATGCCGCATCAGGCCGAGATGGTCGGCAAGCTTGGTACAGCCCGTTTCCTTCAATTTGCCGAGCCACTCAGAGAAATGTTCAGCCCAAGCATATAGCATGCGTCGTTCGTCTTGGGCAGACGCTAGTTCGGAGCGGCGAATTTCCAACTGGCGGGCGATCGCTTTGGCACCGATAAACGGAACCTCGTATTGCTCCTTGCGCATCTGCCGGGCTACCAGATTGTTGTAAACCATGCACGATTGCGTCACCGCTGTACGATGGTGTCGCAGCTCCTGCTCATTTGCAGCCTTCATCACCTTGCCCAGCAAATGCTCAACGTGCGCCTGGATTACAGGATGCTCCGCCTGCAGCTCGAGTGCCAGGGAACCGGTTACAGCCGTTCCCAAATACCGCTGCTCCTTCTCCGTATCAACGAGACCGACGCCTTCCAGCCGATAGGTTCGCTTCTCCCTTTCATAAATAGACAATGCCTCTGCGAAACATTCCGGTTCAACCAACAGATCGAAGCGCTGGGTATTCAAATACCCTTCCACCGCATTGCGCCAAAGCTCTTCCTTAAGCTCCATGTGCTCGCAAAACACCCAAACCGCCGAGCGGCCACGCAGCCGTTCCTCCAAGATGACCTTCAACTGGCGCACCGGTTCGGCATAACTGCGCTTCTGCTGCTCCAGATCGCGGATGATCGTTCTTAACTCTTCGATTCGAGCGTCCGTTTCACCCAGCTTTTCCTGCAATTGGTTATGCTGAACGAGCATTCTGTCGCGCCGCGCCGTCAAGCCTTCCCCAATCTCAGTCAGTTCCCGTGTCCACTCTTCTTCTTCATGGACTTCAATAATTCCGGAATGCGCCACGGCGTCAAGACGCGCCAGGCTCTCCTGATAACGGCGGAGCGTCTCCCGTTCTCCAGGATTCCATGTCCAATACGGATTGTCTGGCCAGTCGGATAAGTTCGCCAATAGCTGAAGCTCCCGTTCAATTTGTCTGCGATAGGTGAGCAAGAGCCTTTCTCCCTCGCTCTGTTGAGCGGTAAGTCGTGAGATGTCCTCCTGCAACTCTTTCTTGCGTTTCTCAGCGGCATGGTTTTGCCAACGCTGGTAAGCGTCCTGCTGCTTGTCCCGGGCTTCCGCCTGCAACCGCGCGGCAAGGTCAATATCATCCGCAAGCTGTCGCAGCTCTTCTTCCAGCCGGACATTGTCCCGTTCGGTCTGCTCCAGATTCTCACTCTCGTAATCCGCTTTCAAGCGCCGGATCACATAATCCTGCTCAATGGCAGTCTCCTTGTATTTGGCATACTGGGCATAACACTCACGTATGGATTGCAGGTGCAGCTTCTTCTCCTGAAGATGCTCCAGCTCCTGGCGATACCGTTCGTGGATCTCGAAATTTTGCCGCATCAAATCCAACTGCAGCTCTTTTCGGTCGAGTATATAATCGTAGACAAAAGCACGGATATTCTGGATCGGCTTGAACGAGAGCGCTTTGGTGAATATTGTGAAAAACCGATCATGAAGCTGTCCCATCCGGGCGAGTAAGGCTTTCTGATAGTTGGTCTTGTTCCTTTCAAACAAAGCCTTTTTTCCGGAGAGCCCGCTGACCCTGACGCTTTCCCCACCGTAGCGCTTGCGGAATTCGTCTCGATTGAGCAGCTGGCCGTTGGATTTGACAAACTGCAAATCATCCAACCGCCGATCTGACAAAATGAAATACTCTTCTTCCCCGGTCGTGCTTCCTCGGTATACATCAATCGCTACCCCGACAACGAACCATTCCTTACGGTCCTCGTCCCGGAATTCAGCTGCAATATAAGTCGTAAAATCGCCGTCCCTCAAAAAGGAGCGCTCGTCGCTGCCGATTTTTCCCCTAAGATAATTGATAAAGCTGCGTTTGGCGTCATCGTGTGCAGCCGCATTGAATTTGATCATTCGATGATCAGCAACGAAAAGCACCTGCAGCGCGTCAATAATCGTCGATTTTCCCGCGGCGTTCTGTCCAGTGATCAACGTCTGTTTTCCGAATTCCAGCTCCTCGTCCTTGAAATAATGCCAGTTAATCAGACGCAGCCGCTTCATCCATTTCATCCAGCAATCCTCCCTCCGCGTTCGTCAGGTACAATTCTAGCTTATCAAGTAACGACTGCATCTCATCCGTCTGAATCATATAGATCCAAGTATGGAACAGCTTGAACCGGGCATCATCGGAACGAATGTCGGAATCCAGCGGTTCAATCAATTGGGCCTGTACACACAATCTAACCAGCCTGTCCAATGCGGTACGGTTTACCCATTCCAGCCGGAACGTCTCGTACTTGCTGCGAATTTCATAAAGGGTAATCATAGGATAATCCGCCAGCGATAGGCCTTGCCTCTTCTCCTCATATAGTAAGCGCAGCACCAGCAGCCATAGTGTCTGTTCCCGGTCAAGCCTACGGCGAAGACGGCCATCGGGAATATGCAGATAGACGCATTCATGCCGCTCGTCCACGACAAGTTCCCAACCAAGGAATCGATAATAGCCCTCCAACGCGGTACGGTAGCGACGAATTGTCGCATACAACTCCCGGTCCTTGTCTTTGATCAGAAGGTTAACCTCCATGAGTCGCTGGATTACTTCTTTGACCTTCGATTGTTCAGAGTCGCTCAAATCTTGAAACATCATGAATCGTTATCCTCCCCGCTCTTTACGGACAATGTCGTGATTGTGGAATCGATATCTTCCGACACTAACCGTCTGCCGCTTGCCTTGCCGGTCCAAGCTGAAACGCGAGCCACCATCCGAGCCATACAAATAAACATACCCCAGCATAAGAAATTCCTCGGCACTACTTGGAGCGAGCTCGATCAGTTCCATGCGCTTTCGGTCACCAAGCCGGGTCATGACGTAATCATCCACTTTTTTACGGGTAATGGCCTTGCGCATTTTCTCTACGTTCCTCTGTCGCAGCTCCTCCATCACGTGTGCCGGAATCGGAACCGTAACATGGGTCTCCGGCTGATGAGCCATCCTTCGGCGGCGCGGCGGCAGGAGTGACTGCTCTGACCATCCGCGAACCTGATTAATCGCGAACAGCGAGTATTCCGCATCCTGCTTTTGCTGGCCGAGCAACTCCAGCAGACGTGTCAACCGGCGGTCCAATCCTTCATGCTGCTGACTCAAATATCTGGCCCGGTCGTAGGAAGAACGAAGATACTGGTTATGCCGCACATCAATCTGATAGAAAATCTCTTCCAGCCCGACAAAGGTTTCTTCAATGAAGAATAAAGCTTCCTTGACGGCATATTCCGCTTGTTCAACCGTTTCATACAGCTCGCTCTTGACGCCGTCCATTGCAGCTTCCTGCAGCAAACCCCGATCTAGGAGCCACTTCTGAACCGTATGAAGGATTTGAAAACGATAGCGCGCCACATGATCCGACGTTTTGAGCCGGTGATAGCTTTTATCTACAATTTGCGATTTATAGGTTTCAAAATGATGGTCCAGCACTTCGCGAATCGAAGTTTTTTGAACAACTGTCTCCATGTGATGCTTCATATTATTGTATAACCCAATCAATTCATGGCGAAATTGCCTTGTTACCTGTGCCGCCTCCATTACGGCGAAACAAGGGCGCATTTTGGCCTCCTCGCCGGTAAGAAGCTGATAAGTTACAAAAGCAAACCGTTGATATTCGACCGTCCGTGCTTCGCATAATTCCTGAAACACCGCAATCAGCCGGCTGGCATAATGGGGAAGTACAATATAAGCTTCGAACTGGCTGCGGGTTTCCACATCAATCCACTTCGCCCGTTCCAGCCGTCGCAGCAATGCATTGGCCTGAGCTCTGGAGACATCCTCTAACGTAAGCTGATCCTCTCTTCCAGCTCCAACCGGCTCATCCTCATCGGCAGAAATGACCATACCCGTTTCTTGTTGAGTCTCCAGCAGCTCCTGCAGCAGATCCCGCATGACTTCATAGCGAATGCCGAACCGCTCCCTTTGCGAATGCTCGTATAAAAGCAGCAGTGCTTCCGCATATATCTTCCGATTGGAACCCGTCAGAAGATGAAATAATCCTTCCGGTACTACATCAAACAAGTTCATCATACCGCGCGCATACCCTTTCGGAGAAAAATGTCGATACATTATTATACTAGATTTGGAAGATATAAAGTATGGTAGAATACGGCTATTCCCTTCAATCTTAATGGCAAGCTCCATTGGTATACGGAATACTTGCCGCACAAGGTTCTCAAGTATCGGTATTAACTCCAGAAGAAGCAGAAAACCGGCCCCCTCGGACCGGCTGATTCAGGCTCCATATAGTTTGTCCACCCTCACCGGACAAACCTACCGCTGCACACAAACCGTGCCGTTTCCCGACATCGGTTCGTGTTCACAACGTGTTCACGATATGCGCCACCAGCCGCAAGTTATGCTCGATCAGAATATTGCGGGACACCGCGTCCCCTTCCGCCATGCGCTGCAGATGCTTCGTTTCCTCCTCCTCGGTCAGGGGCTGCGGAAACGCATTATTTTTCACATACGATACGAGCAAAGTCAGCTGTTTAATGAACAAAGCAATTGCGGTAAACAATCCAGGCAAAGATGACACCTCCTGCTGATTCACATCACAATGAATACAACCTCGCTTCACTTTGGGTCATTTCATTGTATGTGGGCGGAGGCCTAGGCGTGCCTGTACCGGAAAAGAAA
>NZ_JAKSXN010000026.1 GCF_022427145.1 Paenibacillus timonensis | reverse complement strand
CCCACCGCCGGATTTCCGCAGAAATAACGACATAAAATACCGCTATTTGTTCAAACAGAGGCCTATCGCTTAAAATAACGCCATGAAATACCGCTATTTCTGAAATGAAGCGCCCACCAAGCCGCAAAAGGACTAGGTTTAATCCATCCAACTATTCAGCGGGTTAAGCATTAGCTCCATTCATCCTCCCAGCCGCCGAATAAATCCAGCTGACGCGGCGGAAGCCCGCGCGGCGATTGGCCCAGCAAGCCCATCATCTCCAGCGCGTTCATCGCCGCATCCCCGCCGGAGTTGTTATTGAAGATCACGCAGATCTCCCTCGTGCCTTTGCGATACAGTTGGTCCAGCATGCCGGTCCACTCCTGCAGCTCCTCCTGGGAGTAGCGGTACAACGTACGGATCTCCCGCCAGTTCGACGCGCCCGCTTGACTCCATCCCGTGGCATTCCTGCCGTGCATGCGGACGATCGTTAACTCGGCATCGGTGGGTTCCAGCACCGTGGGAACCGAGCCTTGCCCCGCCTGGGGTTCATCGCAAACGATATGGATCCAGCCCTCTTGGCGCATGAAATCGAGCGTGCGCTCCCGATTGTCGGCCGAAAACCAGCTTTGGTGGCGAAACTCCAGTGCAGACGGCAGGTTCCCCATCCATTTACGGATGGCCCGCAGCTGCCGGACATGCTCCGGCGTGCAGTCGAACCAGGGCGGGAATTGGAACATGACCGCCTTTAGCCGGCCTGCCTCTACCACCGGGCGGATCGAATCCAGATAAGCCTGGAACATGTCGCCCGGACCGCCAAAGGGCGATTTGCCCCGGCTGTGGCCGGTCATCCCCTGATAAGCTTTAATAATAAATGTGAAATCGGATGGCGTCTCCGCCAGCCAGCGGCGATACACTTCTTCCCCCAGCACGGCGTAAAAAGAGCTGTCGACCTCCACCACGCTAAAATATTTCGCGTATTCGGCGAGCTTGTCTTTGGCCGGCGTCCGGGCGGGGTACAAATCGTCATGATCGCCCCAGCCGGCCAGGCCGATGCGGATCATGTCCTCACCCCCTGCCTTTTACGAATCTCCGCCGGCTTCAATCACCCGGTGACCGGCGGCTTTCAGCAGCCGGTTCATCACCGCCGAGCCGAGCCCCTCCTCGGGGCAGGCTTCGGCGAGGATGTAAGTGACGCCGCATTCGTCGAAGCGGCGGAGCGCGGCGTAGAGACGGTGCGCCGCCGTCTCCAGCTCGGCCTCGCGGCCGAGCGAAAGCGCGCAGTCGGCGCGGTAGGACGGGAGGCGCTCGTCGAAGGCGAGCACGCCCGTCTTCTCCCCGCGCGCCGCGGCCGCCGCGAGCTCGGCCTGAATGCGGTCCGCCACCCGGGCGGCGGACCCGCGCACGATGCGCAGCACGCCCTGCGGCGCATAGTGCGTGTATTTCATGCCCGGCGCGCGAGGCGCCGGGCCAGGGGCCGCCCCGCCGCCCGCCTTCGCCTGCGGCTGCAGGGCGGCGTCCAGCCGCACGCCCGCGCCGGCGACGCGGGCGAGCTGCTCCGCCGTGATCCCGCCTGGGCGGAGCACGGTGACAACCCCGTCCCGGCCGGCTTCCACGACCGTCGACTCCAGGCCCACCCCGGTGGGCCCGCCGTCGACGATGCCGTCAATGCGGCCGGACAGGTCCTCGCCCACGTGGCCCGCCAGCGTGGGGCTCGGGCGACCCGACCGGTTGGCGCTGGGCGCCGCCACCGGGCACCCCGCTGCGGCGATCAGCCGCAGCGCCACGTCGTGGGCAGGCATCCGCACGCCCACGGTGGACAACCCCGCCGTCACACGGGGCGAGACGGCGCCTTCGGCCACGGGCAGCACCAACGTCAGCGGCCCGGGCCAGAACGCCTCCATCAGCCGCCGTGCCGTCTCGTTCACTTCCGTGACGAGTCCGTCCAGCTGGCTCACGTCGGCGATGTGCACGATCAGCGGATTATCGGACGGACGGCCTTTGGCGGCGAATATCGCCTCCACGGCCGCCGTATTCCGCGCATCCGCGCCAAGCCCGTATACCGTCTCCGTCGGGAACGCCACCGTCCCGCCGGAGGCCAACACGGCGGCGGCTTCCTTCAGGCCCGCCGCCTCCTCCCCCGCTTCCGAAGCGTCCGGCATGCTGACTGCATCGGCAACTTGTCCACCAGAGGCCCCCCCAGCTCTAGGCTCTACTTTCCACCACCGGGTCGACTTGGGCGCCACCTCTCGCAAAGCGGGCAGATCTCCTGCGCCGCGGGTTGTATTGTCAATAGATTCATTTCGGTTCATTCTCGCTCATCCCAAACTGTTCAATAATCGATATATTCTACTATTATACCCGAACCCGGTCAGGCGCATAGCCCGTCCCCGCAAACAAGGCGCAAAAAAACCGCCCGGAGTCCTCCGAACGGTATCTTCTCATCATGAACGATTAAGCAAATAAACTGGTAATCCAATTCCAAAAATTCACCAGCATGTCCCACAGGAAGAAGCGTACCTCCGCCTGTTCCGGCTCCACTTGAACGGCATCTCCCGGCGCGCCGTCTGCAGATGCTTTTGCGGCTGTATCCGCGCCCTTATCCGTACCTGCAACCGCGTCCTTAGCCAGCGCGTCCCCACTCCCGGCGTCGATGAAGCACAGCGGCGGAAACAGCACGCACCACCAGTTCTTTCCTTTGCCTTCGCCCAGCGTCACGCGCAGCGCTTCGTAATTGCCGGCCGGATAAACCGCCCCGCCGTACATTTTGGTCGGAAACGGCACCGTGCCGAGCTCGACTTGGTAATCGTAGTTCTTTCCGTATTTTTGGAGCGTTCGGCCGACTTGCTCCTCGATGGCAGGCAGATGATCGCGGATCACTTGACGAGCCTCGTCCAGGCTCTGGGGATTTTCCAACTGAGCGATCCAGCCGTTCATCTGCTCGACCACAGCATCGCGAACGCGGCGTTTGACGAGCTGATCCGTGGTCCCATCCGAATTGGCCAAAATGCGCAGCCGAATGGATTCCTGCGGAATAACCCCTTGCGTCCCCGCCGCCGCGGCGGTATCGACCATTTGTCCCTCCCAGGACATCAACAGCATGACGATAGAAAAAAAGAAAAGGGCGAGTTTCTTACGGGAAGGCGTACGTTGGCTCATGATTCCTTGCTCCTAACCAAACCGGTATTTCAGCAGCTGATGTCTATCAGTATGTCCGGTTAAGAGACTTCTAAACCTCGGAATCTAGTAAATTTTCGTTCGCGAAAAATAGAGTGATGAAATCACCTTATTTCTGCCAATCTCCCGTTTTCGAGCCGCATAAGATGAAATTTTCACCCTATCCTCCTCCAAATGCGCCGTTTTGGCCCCTGCATCCGAATATAAGCATAAAAAATCACCTTATTTCGGCGCCCCCCCGCTCCGCTCAAAAATAAGGTGAAAAAGCAACTCTATTCGCAAGCTCGTTAGCCCGCTAATCCGCAAGCTTCCACGCTCCCTTCACTTGCCCTCGCGATCCCGTTCACCCTTGGCTTTCCGGGCGGCGTTTGGATCTCAGCAGGGAGTAACGCGACATCGACGCTGACGGCGTCACGGGATTCTCCTTTTCCTTCTCCTGCCCGTAAATTCGGATGCTCATCGCTACGCCGATGCTCGCCATATTAATGAGCAGCGAAGTACCGCCATAGCTGATGAACGGCAAGGTAATCCCCGTCAGCGGCATTAGGCCGATGAACATGCCGATATTTTCGAAAATCTGATACAGCAGCATGGCCACGATCCCCACGATTATATACGGCCCGCTGGTCTCGCGACTCTCGAGGGAAATCAGGATCAGACGATGAATCAGCACGAAATACAGCAGCAATAACGCCGAACTTCCGATAAAACCAAACTCCTCGGCGATCACCACGAAGATCGAGTCCGAATAGGTGAGGGGCACGCGTTCCGACTGAACCGTCTCCCCCTTCATGTACCCTTCCCCGGTCATGCCGCCGGAAGCGATCGCCAGCTTGGCGTTCCGGGTATGATACGAGGCGTCTTCGGACGCTTTCTCCGGCATCAGCCACGGATCGATCCGGTTGATCCAATGCTCCCGTCCAATCTCGACGAAGAAGTTGTACACCTGGTCGTGATACGTCTTGTAGGCGGTAATGCCTCCGATCACCGAACCGACGAAGATCACGACGGCGATCAGCGCATGCCAATATTTAATGTTCCCGATCCACAGCATGCCCGCCAATATGATGATATAACTAAGCGCATTCCCCAAATCGTTCTGCGCCATCACGGCAACGAACGGAATGAAGGTCAGCAAGCAGATCGGCACAACATCGCGCCAGAACGCCAGCCGGGGCTTTCGTTTGCGCAGCAGCATAAACCCGAGAAAAATAACCAGCAGCAGCTTGAAAAACTCCGCCGGCTGAAAGCTTTGATTAATGACCGGAATCGTCAGCCAACCGGTCGCGTTGTAATACGTATTGCCGATAAACATGACCACGACCAGCAGCCCGAAGCCGCTCAGGTATAGATAGGGCGCATACTTCACCAGCAGCCGGTAGTCGACAATCGAAACGCCGAAAAACACGGCGAACCCCAGCGCGTAATACGCCAGCATGCGAAGATGGTGTCCGTCATATTTGGTGCCCGACGTGGCGCTGTACAGCACCGCGATACTGATGACCATGAGCAGCAGCAGGATCACGACGATGGAGTAATCGATTTTCTTCAGTTTGCTCAGCATGAACATCCTCTTTTCTTTATCAAGAAACCCCGTACCTTTACTTTAAAAGAAACCCGCCCCAACTACAAATGAGCCCTTCGACCCAAATAACGGGTGAAACCCCTAAAAGGTTTCCCCTCTCGGTTTTATTTTTACTCAGGGGCAGCTTTTTTCCTTCCAGGGGCGCAAAAAAAGAACGCCGACGCAAGCGTCGGCGCCCGAAATGGGGGTCGGGATAGAAAGGGGAAAATGGGGGAGCGCAGGTTAGACGGGGGTGATCAGCGTGATGAGGCCCGTGGCGGCCGTCAGCGCGAAAATACCGATGGTTTGAATGTTACCAAGCTCAACGGAAAACGTGCTGCCTTGGGCCACGGTTTGGATAAAATCCGGCGCGTTGTACCGGGTGATGCGAAGCTCGACGTTACCCAGCGTAGCCGCAACCGTAACAATCCCGGTTGGGCCCAGCGGATCGGCAGCCACGAAATACCCTTGGCCGACGCCGGCGGCTTGCGCATACGGAAACGTCAATGTGAATGCCATGCGGAATCTCCTCCTTTCGGTTTGAGATACCACATTCTATGAAACTACTCTTCCAAAGTGAGCGGCTTTTGGTAAAGCCGATTCACCTATTTTCATAGAGTCGCGCAGCGGGGGTTAACGCCCGCGCGCGATGCCCAGCACATGGCGGTCGATGCCGGCGAGATCGGGAACCGTCACGATCTCGTCCCAATGGCCGGCGGCGCGCAGCAGCTCCGCGACGTCGGCGGCCTGGCCCTGGCCGAGCTCGAAGCCGATCAGGCGAGGCGGCCGCGGCAGCAGCGCGAGCTGCGCCATCATGGCCCGGTAGGGCGCAAGCCCGTCCGGGCCGCCGTCCAGCGCGCCGCGCGGCTCGAAGTCCCGCACCTCCGGCTGCAGGTGCGGGATGTCCTCCGCCGGGATGTACGGCGGATTCGACACCACGATGTCCAGCGGCTCGCCGGCAAACGGTTCAAGCAGGTCTCCCTGCTTGAACGCCACCGCGAGGCCAAGCCGCCGGACATTATCCTGCGCCACCGCCAAGGCGTCCGGCGAGATATCGCTCGCCGCGACGCGCCACGCTGGGCGCAGATGGGCCAGGGCCGCGGCGATGGCGCCGCTGCCCGTGCCGATGTCGGCGGCGTACGGCGCGCCGCCGGGCCACAGCGCATCGCCTTCCAGCGCGATGCGCTCCACGAGCAGCTCCGTTTCCGGGCGGGGGATCAGCACCGCCGGGTTGACCCGGAAGGTCAACCCGTAGAACTCCTGCTCCCCGATGATGTACTGCGCTGGCTCGCCCGCCGCTTTGCGGCGGATCATCGCTTCCCAGGCGTCCTGCTTGTCCGCCGGGAACGAATCGCGCAGCGCGGCCAAATACGCCGCGCCCCCAAGATTCAGCACGTGGCGGAGCAGCAGCTCCGCGTTGGACTCGGGCTCCCGCACGCCCGCCGCCGCTAAAAAAGAAGAAGCCTCTTTACGGGCTTCCCAAATCGTCATTGCACCGGACATCCGGTATCCTTCGCTGTGCAACACGTTATTCTCCTTTATCCATCAGTTCGGCTTGCTCGGCAATCGTCAGCGCCGACACGATCTCTTCGATCTCGCCGTTCATGACCTGGTCCAGCTTATGCAGGGTCAGGCCGATGCGGTGGTCGGTCACCCGGCTTTGCGGGAAGTTATAGGTCCGAATCCGCTCGCTGCGGTCTCCGGTACCGACTTTGCTCTTCCGTTCGCCGGCGTATTTCGCTTCCTCTTCCTGCCGTTTCATATCGAAAATCCGGGCGCGCAGCACTTGCAGCGCCTTCTCTTTATTCGAGTTCTGCGATTTGCCGTCCTGGCAGGTCGCTACGATGCCGGTCGGGATGTGCGTCACCCGCACAGCGGATTTCGTCGTGTTGACCGATTGGCCGCCCGCGCCGCTCGAGCAGAACGTATCGACGCGAATGTCCTTATCCAGAATTTCAATATCCACGTCCTCGACTTCCGGCAGCACAGCTACCGTCGAAGTCGATGTGTGGATCCGCCCTCCCGATTCCGTCGAAGGAATACGCTGTACGCGATGCGCACCGCTTTCGTATTTCAGTTTGCTATACGCGCCCCGGCCGTTAATCATAAAGATGACCTCTTTAAACCCGCCCAGGTCGCTTTCATTCATGTCCATAATATCAATGCGCCAGCCTTGAGAATCGGCATATCGCGTATACATCCGGTACAAATCGGCGGCAAACAACGCCGCTTCATCGCCTCCGGCTGCACCGCGAATTTCCACGATCACGTTCTTATCGTCGTTCGGATCCTTCGGCAGCAGCAAAACGCGGATTTTCTCTTCCAGCTCCTGCTGGCGCGCGCTCAGTTCCTCGATTTCCATCTTCACCATTTCGCGCATTTCATCATCCAGCTTCTCGGCCTGCATTGCTTTTGCGGCTTCCAGCTCTTCGACAACAGTCTTATATTCGGTGTACGCCTCATAAGCCGGCTGTAAATCCGATTGTTCTTTGGAGTAATCCCGCAGGCGTTTCGAGTCGTTCGCCACGTCCGGATCGCAAAGCAGCTCGCTCAGCTTCTCGTAACGGTCAGCTAGGGATTGTAGTCGGTCCAACAAGGGATGTCACCTCTCTTCATTCAATCACATGTTCTTATAAAAAGCCGCTCATCCGCAGGCTTAGTATTTCAGGGATAAACGACTTTTTATTATACCATGGAAGCCGTGTTTTGGCTAGGGAACATCTGCCGAACCCCCTGCGTTCCCCCCTGGATCTTTGCACCAAAAAAAGACGCCGCGAAGGCGTCTTTCTTCAGGTTCATGAACAACCGCTATCTAAACATCAAGCGGATGGCCGCCATTCGCCATTCCGTTTGCCTCGGGATTCGTGAATCCCGCAGGCGGGCGAAGGGCAACAATTTGCTCGATCAGCGACTGCTCCAGCTTCGAGTTCCAGTCTCGGACCATGCCCGGCAGCAAGCAAGCATCGACAATGACCCAAACGGTCAACGCCAATCCGAACAGGATGACCGGAATGAGCAGCAACAGCGAATACGCCGTATCGGGGGAATCCACGCTTTCGATCCCCGCCGCAATGGCAAACCCAAAGTAAAGCCCGATTGCCAGGATGAATAAACATAGCTGGATGACTCCGCTGGCAATTCGCTTCAAGTAGAAACGATGCACGCCTAAATGACCGGCCAACAGCATCATGTACGCCAGGCCCAGCGACTTTTCGCGCTTATTCATTTCCGAGTTCAGGAGCATCAATTCACTCGTGGTCAGATCGCTTTTGGTCGGCATAACTAGATTGGATACTCCGGAGATCTGCCGCGATCATAGAAGATCCGGTCGATGACCCGGTTCTCTACCTCAGCGTTATGCTGTTTTACCCAGGTGTGCACCAGGAAAGCGTCCACGATCCACCAGATCCCGGTGACGATCAGCCCGACGACCGTCAGCGACAAGATCAACTGGGTAACGGCCGTTCCGATTTTCCCCATGTAAAAACGATGTCCCCCGACGACACCAAGGAAATACCATAGAATGTAAGCAACAAACATGTTTTTCCCCTGGCTCTTCACCTCGGATTCCAGCAGCAACAGTTCTCGGGTATCCAACTGGGACTTGCGGTGCAAGGCGTAATCCATACTCATTACAAATAATCAAACTTGAGTTAAGTATACAAACTCGATTCTATGAAAACAATGCAAATTTTTCCTGAACGTTCATCTTTCTAAATGAGGGTATGCCGGTCATCCCCAAATTATTCATCTTCTATAAATTATGAAAAAATGCAAATTAATCAAAAAAACTGCCCCAAGGATCGCATGGGGTCTGCGATCTCTGGGGCAGTCATCCTCCTCCGTTGTTACAAGAGTCGAATTAGACGTTAAAGCGGAAATGCATGACATCGCCGTCCTGGACGACGTAGTCTTTGCCTTCCAGCCGCAGCTGGCCGCGTTCGCGCGCCGAGTTCATCGAACCTGCCGCGACGAGGTCATTGTAAGAGACCACCTCTGCACGGATAAATCCGCGCTCGAAGTCGGAGTGGATCACGCCTGCCGCTTGCGGCGCTTTCGTGCCTTTGCGGATCGTCCAAGCGCGGACCTCCTGCACGCCGGCCGTGAAGTACGTATACAGGCCAAGCAGGCGGTAAGCAGCCTGGATCAGGCGGTCCAAACCGGAAGCGCTCAAGCCGAGCTCCTCCAGGAACATCGCCTTGTCCTCGCCTTCCAGCTCCGCGATCTCCGCCTCCACCTTGGCGCTGATCGGCACGACTTCGGCTCCTTCAGCCGCGGCGAATTCTTTGACCTGCTGCACGAAAGGATTGCTGTCGGCTTCGGTCACGCCGTCCTCGCTGACGTTGGCGGCATACAGCACCGGCTTTAAGGTCAACAAGTGCAAATCGCGCACGATCAGCTTCTCCTCATCGGTCAGCTCGACGCTGCGCGCTGGCTGATCGTTATAGAGCGCCTCTTTGATCCGTTCCAGGACCTCGACTTCCTGCGCGTATTGCTTGTTGCCGCCCTTCATGTTTTTCTTGGAGCGTTCGATTCGTTTCTCTACGCTTTCCACGTCAGCCAAGATCAGCTCCAGGTTAATCGTTTGAATGTCGCTGATCGGGTTGATTTTGCCATCCACGTGGGTAATGTTCTCGTCCTCAAAGCAGCGGACCACATGGACGATCGCATCCACTTCGCGGATATGCGCCAGGAACTTGTTGCCTAGTCCCTCGCCTTTGCTTGCACCGCGCACCAAACCGGCGATATCGACAAATTCGAACGCCGTCGGAACCGTGCGGTTCGGAACCACCAGCTCGGTCAGCTTGTCGAGCCGCTCGTCCGGGACCTCGACCACGCCGACGTTCGGGTCGATCGTGCAAAACGGATAGTTGGCGGATTCGGCCCCCGCCTGGGTTATCGCGTTAAACAGTGTGGATTTCCCCACGTTCGGCAAACCCACAATGCCTGCTTTCAAAGCCATATCATTGACAACTCCTCATTCTTGTAATTGCTCAGCTTCCTTCAACCATAGTAACGATACGCCGGGAATATTTCAAGGATTACGATCTCCCCCCGCGCCGGCCCCGCGTTTCAGCCGCGATCCTCCAAGGTTTTGCTCATCTGAATGTCCGTGGCCGTATAACCCATCTTTTGATAGAGCCGGTACGCCCGCTGGTTATGTCCGAATACATGGAGGCCGATCGTATTCAGCCCCAATTCGCGCACGTTCTCCTCCAGCGCGGTCATCGTCGCTTGGCCGTAACCTTTGCCCTGGAATTCGTCATAGATCAGAATGTCGAGGATGAACGCAACCGGACCTTTCTCCTGCTCCATCACATTAAACCAGAGATGTCCGACAGAGGTAAGCCGTTCCTTCTCCTTCACGCTAAATAGATGGGCTCCCGCCGTCTCCAGATCGTCCGGGAGAAACCGTCGGAACGCTGCCTCAGAAAGCGCCTGCGCATCTTCTGCCTTCCAGGCGCCGGCAGCGACTTTCTCCTCCGCATATTCGCGGACCGAGCGGCTGCGGAACGCCTGATATTCCTCCTTCGTCATGGGAACCAATTGCACCATATGTATCCTCTCCTAGCCGATCCTTAACGGACCTTATTGAATGAACTCCGATTTATCCAAACGGATACCAAAACCCCTGAAACCAACTGCGTTTCAGAACGACGCCGGCTGCCAGCAGAACGACGCACAGCAGCGCGATCAACTTGTCGCTTCCCGTCATGACGGTGCCCATGTACCAGGTCCGCCGCGGTTTCGTCCCGAACCCGCGCAGATCCATGGCATCGGAGACCGATTCGATATGCAGCAGCGAGGACTGCAGCAGCGGAACGACCGCCTGCGTCAGGTTCCGCGCCCGTTGAAGCAACGTGCCGTCACCGCGGGAGATCCCCAATCCGCGCATTTGGAGCGCGTTCAGAATCGTACGGAATTCCTTCGTCAGATCCGGAATGTAGCGAAAGGCGATGCTGACGGCATAAGCAAGCTTGTACGGTATGCCCAGCTTGTTCAAGCTCGCTGCGAAGCGGCTGGGATGCGTCGTGAAGATGAACAGCAGCGTAATCGGCAGCAACGTCAAATATTTAAACGACAGCGTCAGTACGTAAAACAACGTTTCCGCATTCACGGTATCGTATCCGAGCGGAATGAGCGGCGTATCTCTACCGGTCAAAGTCGTCCCGAAGCGGGGCGTGATCAGGAGAATGAAGACGCTGTTGATGACGGTAAAGACCATTAGCGCCCAGAATAGCAGCGCCATTTTCCGGAAAGGCACCCGGGCCAGCAGCAGCATCGTGACCCCGCCGGCCAACATGATGGCGAACACGCGCAAATCCATGAACAGGAAGGTGACGACCGTCCAGGTCAGCAGCAGGATCAGCTTGACCGCACCGTCCATGCGGTGAAAATAAGAGTCCCCGGCAGCGTATAATCCACTCGCTCGGCTCATGCTCGTTTCACCTTCTTTTCCGCGGCGATAAAGGCTTCGACGAACCGCGAAGGCGAGGCCATTCCCAAGGCCTCGGCGAAACGCGCCAGGCTCGTCTCCCGCAGGTTGGCCCGGGCGGTAATTCCCCCATCGGCTAGAATCCGGGCCACCTCATCCTCGGCGATGATCCGGCCCTCCGACATGACTGCCGCCCGGTCCGCATATTCGAGCGCCAAATGCATGTCATGCGTAATGAAAAGGAACGCCATCCCCCTAGCGGCGAGCCAGCCGATGAATTCCATAAATTCGGTATAATGCCGATAATCCTGTCCCGCCGTAGGCTCATCCAATATCATCAACTTCGGCTGCAGCGCCAGAATAGCCGCGATGCTCAGCCGTTTCTTCTGTCCGAAGCTCAACGCGGAGACCGGCCAGTTGCGGTACGGATACAGGCCGCAAATCTGCAGTACTTCCTCCGTTCGCTGCTCTCGCTCGGGTTCAGGCACACCGCGGGCGATCAGGCCGATGCGAATCTCGTCCCGCACCATATGCTGAGTCAGCATATGATGGGGATGCTGCATCACGTAACCGATCTCTTCGCCGCGCCGGCGGATCGACCAGCCGTCGATCCCCTCGCCGCGCAGGCGAATCTCGCCCGTGCTCGGCTTCAGCAAGCCGGTAATCAACCCCGATAACGTTGATTTGCCGGCCCCATTACTGCCGAGCAGGGCAACGGTTTCGCCCGAGCGGACGGTCAGCGAGACGTCCGCTACCGCGTTCCTGCCCGGCTCGTAGGCGAAGGACACGCCTCGCAGCTCAAGCAGCGGCTCGCCGAGGCCGCCCCGTGCGGCCAGTGGAACGGACGCCGCCCAGGCCTCCAGCCGCTCCCGCAGCTCCGGTTCGCTCAGCCCTGCGCAGGCGGGCGATTCCTCGTCGGCTGCCTCCGAGGCTGGCTCCCGGAGGTGCAGCGTCTCCGGGCCGGTCAAGCCGGCAAAGGCGGACAGCGGCAGCCCCGCATGGCTCAGCGCCTCCAGGTACAGCGGCTGGCGCAAGCCGTACCGGGGGAGGATGCCCGCCGCCAGCAGCTCGTCCGGCGTGCCGATCGCCGCGATTTCCCCCTCGTTCATCACGACGACGCGGTCAATATGCTCCAGCAGAACGTCTTCGACCCGATGCTCGATCAGGATCACCGTTTTCCCTTGGCTTCGGTGGATCTCGTCAATCAGCCGCATCGCTTTGGCGCCGCTCGCAGGGTCCAAATTGGCAAGCGGCTCGTCGAACAGCAGAATATCCGCTTGCGTCGACAATACGCCGGCCAGCGATACGTGCTGCTTTTGCCCGCCCGACAGCTCGTGCGGCCCCTGCGCTTCGTAAGCCCGCATCCCGACCAGATCCAGCGCCGATGAGACGGCCGCTTTCATCTCGTCTTGCGGAGCGGCCTCGTTTTCAAGTTGGAACGCCACATCCTCGCCAACCGTCTGGCCGACGAACTGGGCGTCCGGGTTTTGCAGGATCGTCCCAACCCGGCGGCTGCGCTCAAAGATCGTCATCGCCGAGGCATCTTGGCCGTCCAACAGCAGTTGCCCGGACATTTCGCCGCCGTACGAAAAGGGAATTAGCCCATTGATACAATGGGCTAATGTCGATTTGCCGGACCCGCTGGGGCCGGCGATCCATATTTTCTCCCCGCGTGTTATCTCCAAATGGATGTTCTTTAGCGTAGGTTCGCTTTGGTTTTTATAGCGGAAACTGAACTGTCGGAAAGTGATAACTGCCTGCATTTTTTCAGTTAGCTCCTATCTGTCCACGCTTAAATTCGAGTTGTTGCGGTTACGTTTCACGTAGGCCAGCACCGCAGGAAGCCCCAGAATGAGAAACACGGCCAGGTTCGCCAGCCCCGCGGAAATGACCTGAACCGCGATTTTGTCGTTGGGTTCGCCCATCACGAGGATGTCGAAGTACCCGGAAAAAGCCAGCGACACGAAGATCCCCACGATGCCGTACACGACGAACCAAGCCACGTGGTTTTTCTTCATCTGCCCTTCTTTGGCGTTGAAATCCTTGGCCAAATAGATCAGTCCCATAAAAGCCGCTGTGATGCCCGAGCCAAGTGCCCAGCCCCACCATACGGTTCCGCTCGTAATCAGATCGTTGATCACGTGTCCGATAAATCCGGCGATAAAACCAACGACCGGTCCGAACAACGCACCGAAAATCGCCAGCAAGGCGATGGCCGGACGCAGTTGCGTATCCGGCGCGATCGGGATGCCGATCCAGCTGGTCGCTCCGTACAGGGCGGCCCCGATCCCGATGGTCACCACCGTTCTCGTGTTCCACTTCCACAATGAAGGTTTCATTTCCAACTCCCCCTCCGCACGCCAAAACCCGCCGCATCGCGGGATCCGCCGCCGAATTATGTAATGACCGGCCGCCGTTTCCTTATCGAATCTATCCAGGCTGCCGTCCATGCGGACCGGTGTTCCCCTTCAATATAATAGGGATTTCGTTCGATTGCAACAAATTCTTACTAGATTAGTTGGAATTCATGCATTCATTCGTGGACCCACCGCTTTGGCCATTATCCCTTTGGATCAGCTTTGCACCATTATCCCTTTCGATCAGTACATTGCACCGTTATCCCTTTCGATCAGGTGCCGGGGATCAGCTCACAAACAGTGGAGAGTAAGGATAGGATACTGAGCCGCAAGCTTCCTTTACCAGACCTGAATCAAAGGGATAATCGTGCAAAGGAGCCGGCCGCGACAACTCGATGCCGTGTACCCCGCATCGCACCCGCACTGTACCTGCACTAGCCTCGTTCCCAGCACCTGCACCTGCACCTGCACCTGCACCTGCACCTGTACCCACACTGCACTCCCACCCTATCTGCACCGTACACGCACCCACACTGCACTCGTACACTACCTGCTCCTGTACCCGCACTGCACCTGTACCCTACCTGCACCGTACACGCCACCCGCACCGTTCCGCCTCTGCCTTGCCGCGGTCGGCTGAACCGACGCTACGCTGCTACTCGCGGCGAACGAGCCGCGGCGTATTGCGCAGCGCCGGTATGCTGCCGGCGCCAACCCCAAACATGGCGGTGCGGAGCTCCAGCTCGACGCGCTCCAAGAGCGCGTCCAGCCGCTCCTCCGAATGCACCGCCGGTTCGAGCAACGCCCGGCCGAACCCGGCCAAGTCCGCGCCAAGCGCCAGCGCTTTGGCGGCGTCCACGCCGGTGTTCAGGCCCCCGCTGCCGATCAGTGCGGCGTCCGGCACCGCCGCCCGCACTTCGCGGATGCATTCGGCGGTGGGGATGCCCCAATCCGCGAATGCTTCCGCCGCCGCGCGGCGAACAGGGTCGCTGCCGCGGAACTTCTCGACCTGGCTCCACGAGGTGCCGCCGGCGCCGGCGACGTCGATGAAAGCGACGCCCGCTTCGCGCAGCCGTCTCGCCGTAGCGCCGTCGATGCCCCAGCCGACCTCCTTTACGCCAACCGGGATCGGCAGCTCACGGCAGACCTCCTCGATCCGCCGAAGCAGCCCGCCGAAGTTCGTATCTCCCTCCGGCTGGAACACCTCCTGCAGGCTGTTCAGATGCAGCACGATCATGTCCGCTCCGGCGATCTCCACCGCCCGCTTGCAATCCTCCGGCCCGTAGCCGTAATTGAGCTGCACCGCGCCTAAGTTGGCGATGATCGGAATGGACGGCGCGAACCGCCGCACGGCAAACGTAGGCGCCAACTCGTCCCGCTCTACAGCGGCCCGGACCGAGCCGACGCCCATGGACCAGCCGCGCCGCTCCGCCGCTTCGGCCAGGCGCGTGTTGATCTCGCCGGCCAACCGGCTGCCGCCGGTCATCGAGCTGATCAACAGCGGCGTGCGCAGCGAAGCGCCGAGAAACGCCGTCTTCAGGCTGATTTCGGCGAAATCCAGTTCCGGGAGCGCGTTATGCCGGAAGCGGTATTTTTCAAACCCGTTGCGGATGCCCTCCGCGTTTACTTGCTCCTCCAAACAGAGCCGGATATGCTCGGTTTTGCGTTCCGATGTCGGTTCCATGCGGAAGCCCTCCTTGTACCGCGAAAATACGCCGGGCGGCTTACCGCCAGGCCCTCCCGTCCCCTATAGCAACGGGGATAACAGCCGGGCCGCGGATTCCGCCAGGCGTACCGGGATTTTCTTATTCATGAAGACATGCCTGTCGATCAGTTTCGCCGACAGCAGGTCCCGTTCGAAATTGTTCACGACCTTAGCGACGCTGTCGCTTTGTACTAAAAGCGCGTTCACCTCGAAATTCAAATGGAAGCTGCGCATATCCATATTGGCCGTGCCGACCGTGGCGACTTCCCCGTCCACGATGAGCAGCTTGGAATGCAGAAAGCCCTTTTCGTATTCGAATATTTTCACCCCAACCTCCAGCAACGACGGAAAATAGGAATGGGACGCCAGAAACGGCAGCCATTTGTCCGGTTTGGCCGGGAACAGAATGCGCACGTCGATCCCCGATAAACCGGCTACGCGCAACGCGGTCAGGATATCCTCGTCCGGGATGAAATACGGCGTAGCCAGCCACACCGATTTCTTTGCCGACGTGATCATCGCAAAGAAAATGTTCTTGAGCGTCCGGCTTTCGTTGTCCGGCCCGCTCGGCACGATCTGCACCGCGCCGCTGCAGCCCTGCTCCAGCTCGGGGGACAGGTAAGCGAGGTCCATGATTTTCTCCCCGGTCACATACTGCCAATCTTGCAGAAAGATAACCTGCAGCGACCGGACCGCCTCCCCTTTGACGAGCATGTGCGTATCGCGCCAGAAGCCGTAGGTTTTGCTGCGGCTTAAATATTCGTCGCCAACGTTAAGGCCGCCGATAAATCCAGTATTGCCGTCGATGACGACGATCTTGCGGTGATTGCGGTAATTCACCCGGCTCGACAGGGCCAGGAAACGCATCTGCCCGTAAATGCCGACCTTAACCCCGGCCTCCCGCAGCTCCGCGATGAACGATTTGGGCAGGCCGATGCTGCCGACGGCGTCGAACATAAACCGGACCTCCACGCCGGCCCGCGCTTTCTCCATCAGCGTCTTTTGGATTTCCCGCCCGATGTCGTCGGCGCGGTATATGTAGTATTCCATATGGATATGGTGCTCGGCTTTCTTAAGCTCACGCAGCAGGTTGGTGAAGGTCTCTTCCCCGTTGGTTAACACCTGCGTGCGGGTCGCCATCGAATAAGGCGTGCGGGCCAGCCTCTGCGACAGATGCAGAAGGCGCTGCTGGCCGGGGCTGAACTGTGACAAGTCGCGGGGCAGCGGGTGGCCGCTGCGGTCGATCCGCTCGTAGCTGAGGCGGTCTTGCTCCGCTTTTTTATCGAATTTGCGCCGTTTGAAATAGTTTTGACCCAGCAGAAAATAGAGCAACAGCCCGACGACCGGCAGCAAGGCAAGCACGATAATCCAGGCCACCGTGCTGGACGGATTGCGGTTCTCCATAAAAATGGCGAAGCCGATCGTGATGACGGTCAGCGTTTGGAAAATACTAACGAGCGTACCCCCGAATTTACCGAAGACGCCAAATCCGAAATAATAGAAAGCAAATAAAATCGCGGCGATGAAAATGATTTGAAGTCCCCGTCTCATCGTTGTACTCCTTCTTTTTCTATTGATGCATGTTTATATTCTACATGAACGTTCGAATTCTTCCTACTGGTGCGAGGGAAAAATGTACTTGCGCGCCGATTTGTATCCGCTTGGGCTTTGTACTATAATCGGAAATGACCCATAAGTCAAAAAAAGAACCCGTGAGTCAGAGAAAGGGGGTTCGGTCCTTTTTGACCCATCCATCCATCGACAAAAAGAAGCTGATTTTGCGCGCGGCCATGCAGTTGTTTGCAGCCAAGGGCTCGTCCGCCACGTCGATGCAGGAAATCGCCGAAGCTTGCGGGATGTCCAAGGGCAGCTTGTACCTTCACTTCAAATCGAAGGAGGAACTGGAGCAGAGCTTGTTCGACTACTGCTACCAGATGCTGCTCGACCATCTGACGCAGGTAGAACTGCAGCAGGAGTTATCGCCGAAGGAGAAGCTGCATCGCCAGCTGGTCGTCATGCTTGAGCTGGTGCTTGAGCTGCGGGAATTCTTGATCATGCAGTTCCAGGACTGGCACAAGAACGGCACGCCTTATAAGGAACCGGAGGCGGTCCAAGCCCATAACGCCAAGCTGCTGCGACACGGCAAGAACAAGCTCGTGGCGGTCTACGGACCAGAGATCGAGCCGTACGCGGGCGACCTGTTAACGATCGCTTACGGTATGGTCAGCATCTATATCCGCTTGCTGTTCGAGCCCCATATTTCGGCCTCGCCGGAACGGATGGCGGTCCACCTGATGGAGCTGCTCGATCTTGCGGCCCAGCATCAGCTGAACCATCGTCCGGTCCCTTTGATTTCCGAGGAGACGTTGCGGCTGATGTCCGAAGGCGCTCCGGGCAGTCTGGATTTGCAGCAGCATCCTTTGATCGCGATCAAACGACTCCGCGATACGCTTGGCGATGCCATCGCCGATCCGGGCAGTCAACAGGAAGCGCTGGAAACGCTGCAGATTCTGGAGCGCGAAATCCTGGAGCTTCGCCCGCGCCGCGCCATCATCAAAGGCATGTTGGCCAATTTGGCCGCCCTGCCGGAACTTGCCCGTCATGCGGCGGAACTGGAGCAATTGTTACAGGGTTATACCCAGCACTCGTAATTGATGATGTCACCCCTAGAAAGAGAGGAGCAGAAACCCGCTTATGAAGAGTATCATCCAGTTTTCCCTGCGCAATAAGTTTGCTATTTGGCTGCTCACGGTCATCGTGACCGCCGTTGGTTTGTACAGCGGCCTGACCATGAAGCAAGAGACCATTCCGAACATCGATGTGCCTTACCTCAGCGTAACGGCCGTATATCCGGGAGCCGCGCCGGAGGGCGTGGTCGAGGAGATCACCAAGCCGCTGGAGACGCGGCTGCACAACGTCGACGGCGTAAAGACGGTCACCTCCACCTCGATGGAGAACGCCGCCTCGCTGATTATTGAATTCGAATACGGCACCAATCTGGATAACGCCACCGCGGCCGTTCGGGAAGCGCTGAACGATGTGCAGCTTCCCGAAGATGCGCAGAAGCCGCAAATCACCCGATTTAGCCTGAGCTCCATGCCGGTCGTGTCCCTCAGCTTGTCGGATAAGGAATCCGGCAGCCTTGAGGATCTGACCCGGATTACGGAGAATGATATCAAGCCGGTGCTCGAAGATCTGGATGGCGTAGCTTCGGTGCAAATCGCCGGTCAGTTCGTTCGCGAGGTCAGCCTGAAATTCGACCAAGCCAAGCTGAAGGAGCTCGGCCTGACGGAAGATACCGTGAAAGGGATCGTACAAGGTTCCGCGCTCCGCGTCCCGCTTGGATTGTTCAGTCTGGAGCAATCCCAGAAGGCCGTCGTCGTCGACGGCAACATCACGACCGTGGAGGACTTGGAAAACCTGGCCATCCCAGCCGTTCCCAGCCCCGCTCCCGGCACGGCAACTGGCGGTAATGCCGCTGGAGGTGCTGCGCCGGGCGGTGCCAGCCAAGCTGCAGGCGCCGCAGGCGTGAACTCCGGCAACGCCGCCGCTGGCGGCGCCATGACGGGAACGCCGCTCGGCATCCCGACCGTCAAACTTGGCGACATCGCCGACATCGAAACGATCGGCAAAGCCGAATCGATCTCCCGGACCAACGGGGAGGAGTCGATCGGCATTCAGATCGTCAAATCCAACGATGCCAACACGGTTGACGTCGTTAACCAAGTTAAGGACGCTGCCGAGGAGCTCGGCAAGCAATACGACCATATCAACTTTACGGTCCTGTTGGACCAAGGTCAGCCGATCACCGACTCGGTGAACACGATGTTGTCTAAAGCCTTGTTCGGCGCTTTGTTCGCGGTGCTGATCATCCTGATCTTCCTGCGCAACATCCGTTCCACGATTATTTCCATTATCTCGATTCCTCTGTCCCTGCTGATCGCCATTTTGGCCCTGAAGCAGATGGATATTACGCTAAATATGATGACGTTGGGTGCTATGACCGTCGCCATTGGCCGCGTCGTCGACGACTCGATCGTCGTCATCGAGAACATTTACCGTCGCTTGTCCTTGACCGGCGAGAAGCTGAAGGGCAGCAAGCTGATCATCGAAGCGACGCGGGAGATGTTCGTCCCGATCATGTCTTCGACGATCGTGACGATCGCCGTCTTCCTGCCGCTCGCTTTCGTCAGCGGAATGGTCGGCGAATTGTTCCAACCGTTTGCGCTGACGATGGTCTTCTCGCTGCTGGCCTCGCTGCTGGTAGCGATCACCCTCGTGCCGGCGCTGGCGCATACGCTGTTCCGCAAGGGGCTCGGCAAGAAGCACAACCGCGACGAGAAGCCGAAAGGCATTGCCCGCGGCTATCGGCGGGTGCTGGAGTGGTCGCTGTCCCATAAGCTGATCACCTTCGGGCTTGCGGTCGTCCTGCTCGTCGGCAGCGTGTTCCTGTACCCGCTGGTCGGCGTCAGCTTCCTGCCCGAGCAGGAGGACAAATATGTGATGGCAACCTACTCCCCTGAACCAGGAACCCAACTGGAAGATGTGGAGAAGGAAATGCTGAATATTGAGAAATACATTCTGGAGCAGCCGGGCGTCGATAAGATGCAGTATTCCGTTGGCGGCGACAATCCGCTGGGGATGGGCTCCTCCAATTCGGCCTTGTTCTACATCGCTTATGAGCCGGATACCGACCACTTCAGCGACGTGAAGGAGAAGCTGATGGAAGGCTTACGGGCCGAGCTTCCAAAAGGCGAATGGAGCGATATGTCCGAGCTCATGACCGGCGGTCTGGGCGGCGGCTCGCTCAGCGTGAATGTGTTTGGTGACGAGCTGGAGCAAATCAAGCCCGTATCGGACCAAATCCTCGCTTTGATCAAGGAGGATACGAAGAACTTCGAGAAAGGCGAAACCAGCCTGTCGAAAACCTATGAGCAGTACACGTTGGTCGCGGACCAACAGAAGCTAAGTTCCCTCGGCCTCACGCCGGGCCAATTGGCAATGAAGCTGAGCCCGGTTCGCGAACGTCCGGTCCTGACGGAGGTCGCCATCGACGGCAAGAACTACAACGTGTACATCGAAACCGACACCCAGACCTATAACAGCATCACGGACATCGAGAACGAAACGCTGTCCTCGCCGCTGGGCATTCAGGTCCCGATCAAGGACGTGGCGAAGGTTGAAAAAGGCACTTCCCCGGATTCCATCATGCGGATCGACGGGAAGATGGTCGTTGAGGTCAGCGCAAAAATCACCTCTACCGACGTGCAGAAAGCTTCGACCAGCCTGCAGGAGAAAATCGACAAGCTGGATCTGCCGGACGGCGTCACCGTCAAATTCGGCGGCGTCACCGAACAGATCAACGATACGTTTGGCCAGCTGGGCATCGCCATGTTGGCGGCGATCGCCATCGTCTACTTTGTTCTCGTTGTCACCTTCGGCGGCGGCTTGGCTCCGTTTACGATTCTGTTCTCCCTGCCGTTCATTGTCATCGGTGCCATGGTGGGCCTCCTGATCGGCGGAGAGACGCTAAACGTCTCGGCCTTGATGGGCGTACTCATGTTGATCGGTATCGTCGTCACCAATGCGATCGTGCTGATCGACCGTGTGATCCATAAGGAACGCGAGGGCATGTCGACCCGCGAAGCCTTGCTCGAAGCGGGGACGACCCGGCTTCGCCCGATTCTGATGACCGCCCTGGCGACGATCGGCGCGCTGCTGCCTCTGGTCTTCGGCTGGGAGCACAGCGCCGGGATTATCTCGCGCGGCCTCGGCATCACCGTTATCGGCGGCTTGATCAGCTCGACGTTGCTCACGTTGGTCATCGTGCCGATCGTGTACGAATTCCTGATGAAGTTCCGTCGCCGCGATTTATCGGCCAAGGAACTGGAATAGAACAGTCAAAGACGGCGCAAGGAAATAATCCCTGCGCCGTCTTTTCACATTGAATGAGCCATTGTCCCTTTGCCGCAGACGAATCCCGGGCGTAACGCTGATGACGAGCGTTATTTGGGCAAATCCGAGGGGATGGAGATTCTAACGACGGTGAGCAACCCTATTCCGGTCAAAACAGCTGATCCCGGCCGCTAAATGGGGGAATAAGCATTGTCCCAAGCGTTAGGATTTCAAACCGGTGGCGTTTACGCAAATAAGCCCTGTGATAAGCGTTAGAGCTGTACCGGCCGTTAAAAAAGACCTCAACCCCGCATCTCTGCGGAGGTTAAGGTCTTTTTTGCTTTGTTTTAATTAGATCGCCGGCTGCTGGCTCTCACGCCACGCCCGAAGCTGCCGTAAATCGTCCGCCAGGAATTCATCCATCATTTCAGCCAAGCCGGTAAAGAGCGGGCTCTGCGTTGCTTGCATCAGCTCTTTGGCAAACGGCTGCGCCCATTTGAGCAAATGCGCCTCTAGGAATTGGATTTGCGCGTCCGCCAAGGCCAGGCAGCTTTGCTGCAGGCTGGCTTTGGCCAGCATCCCTTCGGCCAGCACCGCCATAAATTCCAGCTCCAGCGCGATATGGTCGTCGCGCTCCCCGTTCAATTTGTTGAATACCACCGCATTATCCATGTATAACTTGCGAACCTCGGCACTGCAAGCCAAAGCGCCGGATCCTTCCCGGCGGCTGCGGAACAAGCTTTCGCAGGACGGGATGATCGCCTCGCGGCCCGAAAACAGGCGATCGTATTCCTTCGCCTCCTGATGGCAGACGCTGCGAAACTCTTCTTCGGGGATGCTTTCCAGATAGGCAATCAGCCTCCGGCCGCCCTTGCTGACCCCTGCCTTCGGGTTCCCTTCCACCTTGCGGCGCCACTGAGCAATCAAGGACATCCGCGGCGGGCGGCTCAGAAAGTCCATCAATAACTGATAGACCATCCCGCGTGTTTCCAGCCACTGAACCTGCTCCTGCGTGTAGACCAAAGGTTTGAACAGCATTGCCATCTGAATTCATCTCCCTATATAGGTTGTTCAAAAAGTCATCTTCCGATCTAAAAAAAAAAGATGACTTCCTTAAAGTGTCGGAAATCATCTAGAATGCATATACCGACACATGATTAAGGGGGATCACGTATCGCTTACTTGCATTATACCCTACAATGTAAGCGCTTTAATGTGATCTTTCTTACACTCACTATAGTTCCATTGTATCATCGTCCGCCACAGAATATACTTGAACAGTGTGTGTCAACGCATTGACGACCCGCTTGAATATATATAAAATTTGAAGCACTTAGAACGAAAGGAGGCATACACATGGAGCAGCTTCTTGACCCTTTTGGGCGAAAGCACGATTACTTGCGCATCTCCGTCACCGACCGGTGCAATTTGCGCTGCGTCTACTGCATGCCCGCCGAGGGAATGGTTTTTCAGCCGCATGAGGAAATCATGAGCTACGAGGAAATTGCCGAGACGGTATCGGCTCTTGCTCCGATGGGCCTCCGCAAAATTCGGCTAACCGGCGGTGAACCGCTGGTGCGCAAGGATCTGGAACAACTTGTTGCCATGCTTTCCGGCATTCCGGGCATTGAAGATATCGCGTTAACCACAAACGGCATGTTTCTGGCCAAGAAAGCGGAGTTGCTGAAGCAAGCGGGATTAAAGCGGGTGAACATCAGTTTGGATTCGCTGCGTCAGGACCGTTTCGCCATGATCACCCGCGGCGGCGAGGTTGAGAAAGTGCTGGAAGGGATTCAGGCAGCCGTTGAGGTCGGCTTCGAGCCGATTAAGCTCAACGTCGTCCTGATGAAAGGAATCAACGAGGATGAAATTCGCGAATTCCTCGCCTTGACGTTGGATCGGCCGCTGCATGTACGCTTTATCGAATACATGCCGATCGGCAGTGCCAGCGACTCCTGGCGCAAAACATACTTGCCCCTGACGGCCGTGGAAGACGTGTGCCGGGAAGCGGGCTGGGAGGTGGAAGGAGTCGAAGGTCCTCGCGGAAACGGTCCTGCCGAAAGCCGCCGGATCGCAGGCGCGGCCGGAACGTTCGGGTTGATTCATCCGGTCAGCGACCATTTCTGCGACAATTGCAACCGGCTGCGCTTGACCGCCGACGGACATATCAAGGCCTGCTTGTATTGGTCGGATGAACTGCATGTGCGCCCGTATGCCGCTGTCGGCGACCAAGAGGGCATCCGCTCCCTGTTCCTGAAGGCGCTTGGAGGCAAGCCGAAAAACCACGAAATGGCGCTGGCCTTGGAGCAAAAGCAACAAAGCCATACGCCGACGACCCGCCGGATGTCGCAAATCGGCGGTTAGTCCTTCAGCAGGCCCGATTCCAACAGGACGCGGGCCTGCTCGTAATCTTCCGGCTTGTTCATATTAAACGCGCACCACTCCAAGGGGAGGCCCGACGCTAACGCGAGGGTCTCCCCTTCGATATATTCGGTGCGCAGCGTTTCCGTCCAAGCCGTCATTTTGAGGCGGCCTGCGCGCAGCCGCTCCTCCAGGCCCGGAAGCACGCTGCGCCGGTAGGCCGCCAGCAGCGGATGTGCCCGCCCCTCCGTGCGGGCCAGGATCGCCTCCGCCGCAGCGAAGCCTTCCTGAGCGCCTGCCACTGCCAGCTCGCCTGCCGGGCCACCCGCCCGGGCCTCGGCTTCCTCCGCCGCCTCCGCCCGCTCCTGCAAGGCCCGGAACAAGCCGCTGTTCGCGAACGGCGTATCGCAAGCTACCGCAAGGCTCCAGCAGGTCGCCGAGCTCTCCAGACCGGCGTGCAGGCCGGCTAGCGGACCGGCCCCCGGGAATAGGTCGGTCACGACTTCTTTTCCAAACCGGTCGTACACCGCTTTGTCGCCCGCCGCGATCACGATTCTGGAAGCCACCGGCTCCAGCTCCCGGATGAGCCTTTCCAGCACCGTACATCCGCCAAGCTCAAGCAGCGCCTTATCGGTGCCCATGCGGCTGGATCGTCCTCCGGCTAAAATGATGGCGGTTGTGTTCATCAGTTTTCCCCCGATGCATAAATTATGGTAAATCCAAAAAAACTTGGTTTGTATCCCCTTTCACCTGTGTGTTACATTGGGATCATAGTCACAAGCTACCCTTTGTGACCACTTGGACCCGGACAGAAAGGAATGGCGCGTTTGCAGGACAAAAGACGACATTCGTCCTTTTCGTTGTTGCCGCTAGGGCTGCTTAACTTTTTCATTTACGGAACCATGGTCATTTTTGCCGCCTTTTTTCAATTATATTTGCAGGACATCGGCATGGACAAGCTCGAAATCGGTAGCCTGATGGCCATCGGGCCCTTAATTTCGCTGCTCGCTCATCCCTTCTGGCGATACCTGGGCGACCAAAGGCAAAATCCGCGCGCTATCCTGTTAGCCATGATGCTGGGCTTGCTCGTCATGGGGCACCTGATGTTTAAGGTCAACACGTTTTCGATGCTGTATTTGACGATGATCCTGCTTTATTTTTTTCTAAGTCCACTGCTGTCGCATAGCAACACCCTGATTCTCGGCTATACCGCGGAGACGGAAAACCGGTTCGGGACCTACCGCATCTGGGGTTCGCTCGGCTGGACCTTCATCGCTTTGGCCGCCGGACCGATCATTGACGCCATCGGCCACCACGGGATCTCCCTGCTCTTCAGCATCACCTTGATGCTGGCGATCGGCGCCACACTCTTGCTTCCGTCCATTCGCCAATCGTCTCAGACGCCTTGGCTGAAGGGCCGGGAACTGCGGCGGGCGCTGCAGAACAAATACCTGCTCGCCTTCGTGGTGTTTAGCATGCTGGTGGCGATCCCGAACGCGATGAACAGCATGTTTATGCCGTTGTTCATGACCGATCTCGGCGGATCAAGGCTGGCGGTCGGCGGCGCCGTGTTCCTATCGACGGTTTTTGAATTGCTGGCGTTTATCCTGCTGGATCGTTTTTTGAAACGGAAAATGTCTTATTTGCTTGCTTGTATCACCATCGTCAGCCTGCTGTTTGCCGTCCGTTGGGACCTGATGTCCGAGGCGACGCAACCGATTCAAATCCTGCTCATTCAGCTGCTGCACTCCGTGACGTTTGGCGGATTCTTCTACGTCGGCACGAAACTGATCACCCTACTGCTGCCGCGGCCGTTAAGATCGGCGGGGCAAGCGGTGTATACATTTGCCGCCAGCGGCCTTGCCGGCGTTATCGCCGGATTCTGGGGCGGCTGGATGTTCCAAAATTTCGGCTCAGTCGTCATGTACCGGTCCGGAGTGGCCTTGACGCTGATCGGTGCGCTGGGGTTCGCCGCCATTTGGTACCAGGTCCGCCATCACGGATATTCGCCGAAGCTCGGACGGGACGAGCAATAAGAGCGGTTGGTTCTCCGCCGCATCACGAAAGAAAACAATGCCTGATGCCGTAACGCCCTCGCATTTTCACGAGGTAACGCCGGTTGAGGGCATTGTTTTCTTTACTGCAGCTCCAGTGTAAAATATGAAATGCATTCCATAGCAAGATATTTTTTCGACCTCATTCGGGGAAGGAGCTGCTCGCCTTGCCGAACATCAAACAGATCGCCGAAGCCGCCGGCGTCTCGGTCACCACCGTATCGCGCGTCCTGAACGGACATCCATACGTCAGCTCGGCCAAACGGGCTGCGGTCGAGGACGCCGTCCGCCGGCTCAACTATTCGCGGAACATGAACGCGGTTCATTTGATCAAAGGCATTACGCAAACGATTGGCGTGATCCTGCCGAACATCAACCATTACTACTTTGCCAGGATCATGGAGGGGATGGCCCAGCAAGCGCTGAAATGCAACTACCAGCTGATGTTATGCCAGACCGACTACCGTCCGAATGTAGAACGGAAGGTGCTGGAGATGCTGCGCAACAAGCAGATGGACGGGCTCATCATCTGTTCGCGTGCGCTTTCCCTCAACGAAATCGAGACCTATGCCGCCTACGGTCCGATCGCGTTATGCGAGCGGGTGAGCGGCCGTAACCTCTCTTCGGTGTATATCGACCACTACGCCAGCTTTCAAACCGCGATCCGCCATCTCTGGGAGCAGGGGCGACGCCGCATCGCGTTTACGATCAGCCGCCGCAACAGCCCCAGCAGCCGCAGCCGCCTGCAGGCCTATGCCGACACCCTTGCAGCCTTGGGCGGACAGGCCCGGGAGGATTGGGTGCTGGACGGCTGCCTTGATTGGGAGGATGGCGCGGCGCTGGTGGACCGGCTGCTCGCGATGAACGAGCGTCCGGACGCCCTGCTCATCACCGGCGACCAGGTCGCCGCCGGGTTCATCCTCACCGCACGCCTTCGCGGGTTGGAGGTGCCGAACGACTTTGCCGTCATCGGCTTCGATAACCAGCCGATCTCCGGCTTGCTCGGGATTACGACGATCGACAATCGGCTGTCCGAAATCGGAGAGCGGGCCTTTTCCATCGTCCACGCGCAAATTGCCGACGGCGGCGGCACGCCTGTCTCGGAGGAGCTGGGCTTTCGGTTCATCGAGCGAAGCTCGGTGTGAAACCAATAAAGGAGCCTGCAGGGATCTGCAAGGCTCCTTTGTATTAGGCAAAAACTTGGGTTCCGCCGCTTACGCTTTCGGCAGCTGGAACGAGCTTTTCAGCGAAACGATGCGGTTAAACACCGGCTGTCCCGGCTTCGAATATTTCGTATCGACGTTAAAATACCCATGCCGGAAAAATTGGAATTTATCCTGCGGCTTCGCATCCTTCATGTTCGGTTCCACAAAGCCGTGGGCAATCGTCAGCGAAACCGGGTTGATGAGGTCGAGGAACGTTTTCTCCTCGGCGGCTTCTATAACCGCATCCCCGGCATCGGCTGCCGCGTCATCCACCAGGCCCTCCACCGTTTCCTCCAACGCCACGTTCGCCGTTTCCTCTGATTCCTCTTCCAGGATCAGCGGCTCGTACAGCCGGAATTCGGCAGGCACCGCTTGGGTCGCTTCCACCCAATGGATCGTGCCCTTAACTTTGCGGCCGGTAAAACCGGTCCCGCTCTTCGTCTCCGGATCGTAGGTGCAGTGGATCTCCACCACGTTGCCTTCCGCATCCTTGATCACGTCATTGCATTTCACGAAGTAGGCGTTTTTCAGGCGAACTTCGTTGCCCGGGAACAAACGGAAGTATTTGCTAGGCGGATTCTCCATGAAATCGTCGCGTTCGATGTAAATCTCGCGCGAGAACGGAATTTGGCGGCTGCCCATTTCCGGATTTTCACTGTTATTTTCCGCTTCCAGCCATTCGATTTGTCCTTCCGGATAGTTGGTGATGACGACCTTCAACGGATCCAGCACGGCCATCGTGCGCGGAGCTTTCATTTTCAAGTCTTCGCGGATGAAGTGCTCCAGCATTTTCGGATCGATACTGCCGAAGTTCTTGGAGATTCCCGTTTCGAAGATGAACGCTTTAATCGCCTCCGGCGTATACCCCCGGCGGCGCATCCCGGAAATCGTCGGCATCCGCGGATCGTCCCAACCGTCAACGATGCCTTCGTCGACGAGCTTTTTCAACTTCCGCTTGCTGGTCACCGTCTGCGTCAAATTCAACCGCCCGAATTCGTATTGATGGGAGACATTGGGCATTTCCGTCTCGGCAATCGCCCAGTCGTAGAACGGCCGTTGATCCTCAAACTCGGTCGAGCACAGGGAATGCGTCACGCCCTCGATCGCGTCCTCCAGCGGATGGGCGAACGTATACATTGGATAGATGCACCATTTGTCGCCGGTGTTGTGGTGGGACGCATGCACGATCCGGTAAATGACCGGGTCGCGCAGGTTGATGTTCGGCGAAGCCATGTCGATTTTGGCGCGCAGCACCTTTTCCCCGTCTTTGAATTCGCCGGCGCGCATCCGCTCGAACAGGTCGAGGTTCTCCTCGATCGAACGGTCGCGATACGGGCTGTTTTTCCCCGGCTCGGTCAACGTCCCCCGCAGCTCGCGGATTTGGTCGGCGCTGAGATCGTCGACGTAGGCTTTGCCTTTTTGGATCAGCAGCACGGCACGTTTGTACATCTCCTCAAAATAATCCGACGCGAAATGCAGCTCTTCCCAATCGAAGCCCAGCCATTTGACGTCTTCCTTAATGGAATTGACGTATTCCACGTCTTCTTTAACCGGGTTGGTGTCGTCGAACCGCAGGTTCGTCCGTCCGCCGAACTCGTCCGCCAGCGCGAAGTTGATCCAAATCGCTTTGGCATGCCCGATGTGCAAGTAACCGTTCGGTTCCGGCGGGAACCGCGTAATGACGGTTTTCACCTTACCGGATTTCAAATCTTCCGTAATGATGTTTTTAATAAAGTTGGGAGGGGTAAAGTTGTTCTCCACGGGTATCAACCTTTCCATTCATTAAGAGTAACTTATGCAACTGTGTGCAAGACCCGATTTTTCTTCTTCTAAATATACCGATATCTTCCGAATAGTTCAATGCCGGAACCTTCATCCGCTAAACCTTTCGCCACATTAAAATATCGTCGACATACGCTCCATTGATCCAAAACTCATCCACCAACCGGCCTTGCTCCGCGAATCCGCAGCTCTGGTAAAACGCAATGGCCCCGGGGTTGCTGGCCAGCACGCGCAGCGACAGCTTGCGGACGCCCTGTCCGGCAGCCTGTTCGAGGAGGGCATCCATCAGCACCCGTCCGATGCCCTGTCGCTGGTAGGCCGGATGGATGGCGATGTTGAGCTCAAGCACATGCCGGTTGCTTGGCAGCGGTGTCGGCGGCTTAAAGCCGATATAGCCGCATATGGCCTCGCCGAGGCCCGCTACGATCTGGCTCCCT
Organism: Paenibacillus timonensis; assembly: GCF_022427145.1. GTDB lineage: Bacteria > Bacillota > Bacilli > Paenibacillales > Paenibacillaceae > Fontibacillus > Fontibacillus timonensis. The sequence continues at coordinate 41,227 of NZ_JAKSXN010000026.1, read as the reverse complement.
GGCGGGCAGCTCTGCAGATACTGCTCCCGCGAATCCCATTCCATCTTTTCCGCCGGGGTATTGTCGTGGTCCCAAGTGAGCTTGTCTATCTCCATTAATGCAGCCGCATCGCGCATTTCCGACAGCCGCGTCCAAATGTCACGATTGTTCATGGTATCCCATCCCTTCGATAAATGTGGACTATGGGGCTTCTAGCCTGTCAAGACGGCAGGCCGGTCGGGTGCAGGCTGTCGTCCCGGTTCATGGCGGCATGCACCAGGAAGGAGGCAACCGACAGCACGGCAATGCCCACCGCCAGCCAAGCGACCGGAATCAGTCCGTTCCAGTCGAACAACATCCCCATCGCATAGGGGCCAACCACGCGGCCTGCCGCCCCCATCCCGCCGACCAGCCCGAGATAGAACGGTGCCGCCTTGCCCGTCCGGTCTGAAATAAAGGACGGAATCGCCGGCGAGATCAGCATCTCCCCGAAGGTCGTCAGCACCATCGCCGCCACCATGCTCGGGTACGTATGAAAGCCTAATATCGTCGCGTACCCCAGCATATAGAACAGCGCGCTGGCCGTCATTTGCGCTTGCGGGGAGCCGGCAAACGTCCGCTTTACCCACAAAATAAACGGTTGTCCCACAAAAATCAACAACCCGTTCAACGTCCACAGGATGCTGTAGTTCCATTCCGGCATGCCTTGGGATATCGTATACGGCGATACGCCGTTGTTCCAAATGCAATTGCCGAGCCAGAGAAAAAACGACCCCACGCCCATGAACAGGTAAACGGGATACCCGCGCAACAGCGGCCAGATGCTTTGCCCTTCCACGGATTTTTTGCGCTTCTGCACCTGCAGCTCGCCTTGGCTTTTTTGAACCCTGTTCAAATAAAACCAAAAAAACAACGCAAACGCAGCCGAAGTCAACCCGTTCAGAATAAAGCTGAGGTCGTAGGAAATCTGCGCCAAAAATCCGCTGATCGCCGTCCCCAACGCCACGCCAATATTGTTGGCTACGTAAATGACATTAAACAGCTCCCCGCGCCGCTCAGCAAATCGGAAGCCGATAAACGCCTGAATCGCCGGCATCGAGGTCGCGTTAAAAAAACCAACGAGCAACATCAACAGCATAAACAGATGCCAGTTTCCGCTCCCGTAGGGCAGCAGCAGCAAGAACAGCGCGTTCAAAGCCAGACCGCCCACGATCAGGCGCTTTACGCCCAGCCGGTGATACAAAGCCCCACCCAGCAGCTGGCCGGCGATCCCTCCGACCGACATGACCAGAATCACCAAACCGGCATCCGTCACCGTCCGCCCCAGCACCTTAAACACGAACATCGTGACCAAGGGCCACATCAGCGAACCGCCGGCCGAGCTGATCAAGCTTGCCACCAAAAACACTTTAACTTCCCGCGGATAGGACTGCAGCCATCTCATTTTTTCTCCCCCTTTGCTGCCCAAAGTAATGCCTATGTATAAAAAAGGAGAGCCGACAGGGGCTCTCCTACTACCGTTTCGGTACGCAACCTTTGCTTGTACAACGCCCAGATTACACTAGTATCGCCTAAAAGCGCAAGTCAGGCAAGTACATCTATCGCCGCTTTACATCAACGACGGTGGAAAAGAACACCGCCCCGCCGCCCATATCGGCCAACCGGTCCGGCGTTAAGGCATTCGCGCGCGTGCGCTTTCCGCCTTCTTGCTGCCACCACAGCCCTTGGCTGACGACCGTACCCGGCAACATTTTGTCGGTGACGGAAGCCCTGACGTCGTAACTGCCGCGATCGTTCCACACGGTAACCTCGTCGCCATCCGAAATCCCGCGAGCGGCTGCGTCATCGGGGTGAATCTGCAGTAGCGGGCTTTTTTCCAGCGCCGTCAGCTTCTCCACATTGCCGAACGTGGAGTTGAGGAAGCTGTGGTTCGGCGGCGAAACGAACATCAGCGGGTATGACGCGTCCTTGCCGGGACGGCGTTCGCCATCATAGCCTTCCACCAGCGGTACATACGTCGGCAGCGGCGGCAGTCCGGCCCGCTCCAGCGTGGCGGAGTACAGCTCAATCTTCCGCGACGGCGTCGGCAGGCGATCAAGCCAGGTTTGCTGCGGCTCCATGTTCAGTTTCACCGCCCGCTGCTCCTTCAGCTTCTCCAGCGTAACGCCTTCAAGGTAAGGATTGTGCCGGAAATCCAGCGCCTGCCGGATCATGTCTTCCTCCGTGTCGCGGAAGGCCTCATCCTCGAATCCCATTGCCGCCGCCAGCAACTTGAACGTTTCGACATTGCTTTTGCTTTCGCCCCGAGGCGCGATGACCGGCTCCTGAAGCTGGATATAATGATGCCAATAAGAACCGTATAGATCCGTATTTTCAAAAGAAGACGTCGCCGGCAGCACGATATCGGCGTACTTCGCCGTGTCCGTCAGGAACAGATCGTGCACGACGGTGAACAGGTCCTCGCGCATGAGGCCTTGCTCCACCTTGCCCGTATCCGGAGCCACGACCGCCGGATTCGAGCAATAAACATACAGGGCGCGGATCGGCGGATCCAGCGTTAACAGCACGTCCCCCAGCTGGTTCATGCTTACCGTACGCACGCCCGGGTTCGGCCGCAGGTCGAGACGCTCGAGCGCGGCCGCGTTCATCTTGCCGTATGCCCCGTTGGACTTGAACGCGCCGCCGCCCGGCACCAACCATTGTCCGGTGAGCGCCGGCAGGCAGCTGATCGTACGGACCGTCATGCCGCCGTTGTCGTGGTGCTGCAGGCCATTGCCGATATGGATGTAGGCGGGCGAAGTTTCGCCATACAGAACGGCCAGCTTCACGATCGTTCCGGCCGGCACGCCGGTAATCTCCGCCACGCGCTCCGGCGTATACTGCTTCACGTGCTCGCGCAGCTCGGCATGACCAAACGTATAGCGTTCCAGGAACGCTTCATCCACCAGGCCGCGCTCGAACAACACGTGCATCATTCCGAGCGCCAGCGCGCCGTCCGTGCCGGGATACAGCGGGATGAACCAGTCGGCCCGCTGACCCGTCCGGTTGCGGTGCACGTCGATGACGACGAGCTGCGCGCCTTGTTTGCGGGCTTTTTCGATCAGGGCGACCTGATGCATGTTCGTGCTGACGAGATTGCCGCCCCACACGATAATCAGCTTCGCCTTGACCGTGTCTTCCGGGCTCGTCCCGCCGCCGAATCCCATCGTATATCTCCAACCCGCGTTGCCCGCGGAATTGCATATGCCTTGTTGCAGCTGCGTCGCGCCCAATCGGTTGAAGAACCGCCGGTCCATGCCGTCGACGCTTAAAAACCCCATATTGCCGTAAAAACTGTACGGCAGGATCGACTCCGCCCCGTGCTCACGAATCAGCGTTTTGTAGCGTCCCGCGATCTCCTGGACCGCTTCGTCCCAGGTGATGCGTTCAAACTTCCCTTCCCCCTTGGCTCCAACGCGTTTCAGGGGATAAAGGACCCGCTCGGGATGGTAGACCCGTTCCGTCATATTGCGGACCTTGTTGCAGATTGCGCCTTGCGTAATCGGGTGATCGGGGTTGCCGGTCACCTTGACGATTTTTCCGTTCTCTTTATGGAGCAGCAAGCTGCACGTATCGGGACAATCCAGCGGACACACCGCAGGAAACACCCCATTGGGTTCATGGATCATGTTCCACCCCTCCTGTCTGTAGCTTATTGTAAGAAAAAACGGTCCCCTGCGTAAACCCCCGGCGTGAATTTCCTTACGGACCTTCATCCAGCTTCCTGTATTCTGTTCCTGTATCCTAATACAGACATCCTGCACCTACACCCTGCGCCTTGTATCCCGAACCAACTTGCACTCTGCCCACCCCTTTGCACGATTATCCCTTTTGTTCAGGTGCAGTAGTGATGATGTTAGACTTAGACTTTACAAATCAACTGGGGCAGACGGCTGCACCGGGTGTGAGCACAGCGCGGGCAGACGAAGTCGGTTGTGGTTCCAAGTGCTGGAGTTATTCCTCCCGACGGCATCTCGGCAATGCGGCTGACTGATCTGCCTCAAAGCGACTCGTTCACTTTACGCGATCTATTTCCTACCGGAAGCTTATCTAGCTCGTTACTTTGGATACCTGATTAAACGGGATAATGGTGCAAAACGCGGCCCGACGACACTTTTCGAGATTCGCACCCTCCCCCCACAGACGGACAACGCAAAAAACCGCCTCCCCGGAAAGAGAAGCGGTTAAAGATTAACGCCAGATATTTTCCGAACTAGACGGTTTTGCTTACTGGTGCGGATGCAGAAGTTGCATGCTCGGTGGCCGGTGCGTCCTTATGTCCTTTGTCCTTCAAATAGGCGGTCCAATACGCCGCAGCCACGAAGATGGCGCCGCCCGTCAGATTGCCCAGCCAAACCGGTACGAAGTTCTTCAAATACTCGCCCCAGGAGTAATATCCTTCAAAAATCGCCGCCGGGATCAGGAACATGTTGGCGACTACGTGCTGGAAACCGATGGCAACAAACGCCATGGTCGGGAACCAGATGCCGAGGATTTTGCCGCTCATGTTATCTGCGCCGTAAGAGAGCCATACCGCCAAAGCAACCAACCAGTTGCAGCCGATGCCGGATACGAACGCTTGCAGGAAGTTGTCATCCAGCTTATGGCCGGCCATGTCTACCAGCTTATCGAGATAAGGGCCGCTGGACGTCAAACCAACCACATGCCCAAAAAAGTAAGCGACGAACAAAGCGCCAACGAAGTTGCTCAAAGTAATGAGTACGAGGTTCTTGAACATGTCCCCGGTAGAAATCCGCCCTGCCATACGCGCTAACGGGACGGCCATCATATTGCCGGTTAAGAGCTCTCCGCCCGCCAGCAGTACGAGAATCAGCCCGATCGGGAACACCGCGGCGCCGATGAAGGTAGCAATGCTGCCCCATTCCGCCGGAGCACTGCTGATGACGCGGATATCGAGCAGAAAGCCGAGGGCAATGAACGCCCCGCCCAAAAAACCGAGAATCAGTACGGTCAACAAAGGATTATGCGCTTTTTTGATCCCATTTTCCACGGTTACGTCGGCAATTTGCGCAGGTTTATAGTAAGCCATGATCCAGTCTCCTTTTTATATCGCTTGACTTGTTGCTTGTCATCCTTGCTTTTGATCCGTGTCTATTGTAGCCTGCCGATTTGCCCCGGATAAGTAACATAGATCACGATAGCGTTTTCATATGGTGAAATTTTTCACATCAAAGCAAACCTGTCGCCCTTTGAGCAAAAAAAGCCGGCCAAAGGAGGCAATCGCAATCGCCCCGTTCGGCCGGCTAGGAAGTTAAAATTTTATGCGCGTGTCGTCGCCGTTAAACGTGAACGGTCTCCCGCTTTGGAACTTCCGGCAGCGCCCCCAAACCCGCGCTGTTCAGGAAATTCCACGGTTTGTTGTAATGTGGCTGGAAGAAGAAATCGACAAACGCGAGTTCTTCCATCTTCATGCCGTTTTGAATGCAAACCGAAATCGTGTTGATCGACTGGGTCAGGTCCACTTTCGACATGATTTGCGCCCCGAGAATTCGGCGGGTGTTCTTTTCGTAGACCACCTTCAGCATGACTGGTTCGTGGGTTGGCATGAATTCCGGCCGATAGTTATCGGTGATGAATACCGCTTCGGCTTCCAGTCCGGCCTCTCTCGCCGCCGCTTCCGTCAGCCCGGTCCCCGCGATATTATCCTCGTAAATTTTAATCCCCGATGTGCCTTGGGTACCCATATACTTCACGGTTGGCGCTACCAGGTTGCGTGCCACCAGCGTGCCCATTCGAACGGCGTTCGTAGCCAACGGAATATACGCGTGTTTGCCCGTCGGGTTATAGAATACTGCGCAGCTGTCGCCCGCTGCGTACACGTCCTGCTTGCTGGTGCGCATGTATTCGTCTACGATGATCGCGCCGTTGCCCAGCATGTCGACTTGCCCTTTCAGCAGCTCCGTGTTAGGGCGGAACCCGATGCACATAATCACGAGGTCGGCGGCGTAAGCGCCTTTGTCCGTGATGACGTTGGCCACTTTCCCGTTCTTGCCCTCGAAGCGCATGACTTTTTGGCCCAAGGCCAGCTCGATGCCATGTTCGCGGAGCGATTGCTCAATCTTGTCCGTGTATTCCGGATCAAGGTATTTACTCAAAATGCGGTCCTCCGCATCAATCAGCGTCACTTGCTTGCCGTTCAACTGGAACGCTTCCACCAACTCCACGCCGATGTAGCCGGCCCCAACCACCACGATACGCTCTGCTTGCTGCGCTTTTTCGATGATCGTGTTGGAGTGGTTGAAGTTCTTCGAAAGTACGATGTTCTCCAGGTCGCTGCCCTCGAACTTCGGTACGATCGGCCACGACCCGGTTGTCACGATCAGCTTGTCGAACGTATCTTCGAACACTTCGCCGGACTCCAAATTCCGGGCTTGAAGCGTTTTGGCATCCGTATCGACCGATACTACTTCATGCCGCATCTTCGTAGTTACCCCAAGTTCGGCCAACTGCTGCGGCGAGGAGTAGAACAACCCCTGCGGATCCTTCACCATTCCCCCCACGTATAAGGCGATGCCGCAAGACAGAAACGAAATGTTGTCGTTCCGTTCATAAACAGTGATTTCCGCGTCCGGGTAAAGTTTTGCCGTGTTGACGATCGCCGCCGTGCCTGCATGGGTACATCCGATAACTGCTACTTTCATGATTTCTTCCTCCTCCAGAAGTCGTTGCTTGTAATTTGTCATAGATAACGAATTTTTTTGTGAATTTTGTCACTTATAAAATTGCTAGGTTGTGAAAACTTTCACCTCATGTCCTTTATTATAGTGTGACTTTTTTCACATTGCAAGAGGTAAAGGACAATTTTTTAAATATTCACAATTTAAATTTCCGAATCGAGCCTTTCTCAGGTTTCCCGGCCACTTCGAATGTTACGCTGGAAGGTCGAGGGGGCGGTTTAATAAAAAAACACTTGGCCAGAATCCTGAAGCTTCCTTCAGGACTGCCAAGTGCTTGTTATTCGAATTCCGCCCATATTCCCAGCATTCCTCAGCGGAAGCCGGCGCATCACTGCGCTTGAGCCGCAGTAAGCTGTTCCCGAATCTCGGCGTATTTGGCCTCTCGTTCCGACTTCGAGAGTTTAGGACATCCGTAACAGTATCCATGTCCGCTATCCGTCCGGTAAGCCAAGCAACAGGTCGGTTTCATCGGCGACTTCTCGCCTGGCCGATAAGGATCATCCAGCAGGATTTCCTTGATCTGATAAGGATTGCGTCTCAGGCCAAACGCCTCCCCCGGCATCTGCTTAACGAGCTCATAATCCTTCATAAGCCGATAACGCGAAGCTTCATCGTCCAGACGTTCGGCAACCGCGTTCACGTAAAATTGGACGCCCAACGGCAGTTGACCCCATAATTGGGCCACCGGCAATCCCGAAACTGCGGCGACGCTCTCCATGACCGGACGCAGCACCTCGCCATAGAAACGGCTGAGCTCGTTTACTCGAGAAGCTGAATGATCCCCGCCTGACCAAGGCTGTTCCGACTTATCGTTCAGCACAAAATAAACCCAAGGAAACCCGTTTACCATCACGAGTTGAATCGTTAAGTTTCCCAACGCAAAATGGAGCCTGCCCGGCGTCGCGGACACCATGTATTGCAGCGCCGCGCACACAACCCGCCAGCTCGTAGCGAAATAAGTCGCCGACACCTGAAGGTCAAGCCCCTTGATCTTCTCCTGATACAATTCCAAAAAAGCAACCAGCTGTCCACGATCCAACAGCTTAGCGGCCGGCATCGTGAACAGCGCATCCGTTCGTTTGTGCGTGACGATTCCCAATTGCTGCTCGAGCAGCTGATAATCTATACTCATGACCGGTTCCTCCGTTACAGGAACGAGACTACTTTGGGCGAAGCCTCTTCCGGTCCATCGTTTTTGCCTTTGCGTACTTTACCTTCGGATGCCGCCTTGTACAGTTCGTAAGGGAGACACAGCGGCACGCCGCTCCGCGGATCGGTGACGATGTCCGCCTCGATGCCAAACACGTCGCGCAGCACGTTGGAGGTGACGACCTCTTCCGGCGTGCCGGAAGCGACCGCCTGGCCTTGCTTGATCGCGATCATGTAATGAGCGTAACGGGCGGCATGGTTCAGGTCATGGACGACCATCACGATCGTACGGTTGGAAGTGGCGTTGAGCTCCTCGAGCAGTTGCAGCACTTCCAGCTGATGCGCCATATCCAGGAACGTCGTGGGTTCGTCAAGGAACAGGATATCCGTTTCCTGTGCCAGCGCCATCGCAATCCACGCCCGCTGCCGCTGTCCGCCGGACAACTGCTCCAGGGCCCGATCGCTGAACTCGGTCATGCGGGTCGCTTCGATCGCCCATTCCACGATGTTCCGGTCCTCGGACTTCAGACCGCCGAACCCTTTTTGATGCGGAAAACGCCCGTAAGATACAAGCTCATATACCGTCAACCCCTCCGGGGCGGTCGGGTTTTGCGGAAGAATGGCCAGCTGTTTGGCCACTTCCCGCGTCGACTGCTTGTGGATCGACTTGCCGTTCAGCAGCACGCTGCCGGACTTCGGCTGAAGGATCCGGGCCATCGTTTTCAGGACCGTCGATTTGCCGGAGCCGTTCGCTCCGACCAACGCCGTGATTTTCCCCTCGGGAATCGAAATGTTTAAATCTTCGACAATCAGACGATCCTCATAGGCAATGTCCAGATGCGAAGTTTTTAAGGAGACCATGGCACTCTTCCTTTCCGTGTCCAACTGAATAAACCCGCCAAATGTATCATCTTAAAATAAGAATCCGGTTAACGGCTTCATCATGAATTCATGTAAACTTCATCTTCTTAAAGATACTGATAATCATTATCAGCTGTCAACTGTTAATTTTAGATGGTCGCAGCATCTGCTGAAATCATAAAAAAGACGCCCTGCAGGCGTCTTTCCCCTCACAGCCCACAGTTCTGGGCGGTCCTCAAAAAATTACTGACCCGAAACCGGCACGGCATCGTAGTATTCTTCCAGCGTGATGTTCCGTTCCCCGATATCGGCTGCGATTTCTTTCCCTACATAGCGTAGGTGCCATGGCTCATATTTATAGCCGGTAATGTCTTCCTTGCCTTCCGGATAACGAATGATAAATCCGTATTCGGTTACATGGTCTGCCAGCCAAGCCGCTTCCTTCGTGTCGCCGAAGCAGCTTTCCGCCGCGCATTTCCCATCGCTGCCCGATACGTCGATGGCTAATCCCGTCTCATGCTCGCTGTGGCCGGGCACGGCGCTGTAGGTCTTGGCCACTTCTTCGCCGTCCTTCTCCACATAACGGTTAAACAGGGCCGTCTGGGTACTATGCGAACGGTACGCCGATACGCCGGCCAGATAGATGCCATCTTTCTCGGCTCCTGCGAACAGCTCCTCGAGCGCGCTAGCCGCTTCTTTGCGCATCATGCGTTTTTCGATTTTGTCTTTGAATGTGAAACGAACGTCCGGGTAAACCAGATCCTTCGGCTCGTATTCATCCGGCAGGGCAAACTGCTTGTTGATCAGCACCGCCACGCTCTCCGGGTCGGCCATCGCCGTTCGGTCCCCCCCGCTGCCGTTCTCTGAACCGGCAGGGTCCGGCGTTTGAGCGGCGGAATCCCCGTTTCCGGCATTGCCGTCATTTGTTGCGTTGTTGTCACCCGCCGTTTGATTCCCCTCGGCGCCGCCACCGTTTGCGGCAGCATTTCCTGAATCGACGTTCGATCCGGCAGCCGCGTTCGTGCCGTTCTGCTCCGGCGTCTGCGGAGCGTCCGCCGCTTGCTTCCCGCAGCCCGCGAATAAAACCGCCGTCAACATCAGCGCTACCGCCACGGTTACCGCGCCTTTCTTGCTGTACATCCTGGTTCCTCCCCTAAGGCAGGTGCCTCGGCATGATGCATCATGGGGCACCCCGGTATGTTTTGTTCTTTGTTCCTATCCTTTAAACGCATCCTGCGAGCAAGAAGTTACATGGAAAATAGCGGGGGCGCCGGGTTAACGTCCCCGGCGCCCGCGCCCTCCGCCGCCGCGCTCGCTCTCTCCGCGGCGGCCCGGCCCTTGCGCGCGCGAGGCGCCCCCGGCGGAGCCGCGCTGAGCGCGCGCACCATCGCCGCGGCGGCTGTCCGCGCCGCGGCCTCCTTTGGCCGGCGCCCCTGCGCCGCCGGCCGAGCGGCCTCGCCCACCGCCCGCATCGCTGCGGCGGCCGGCCGGGCGCTGTGCGCCGCCGCGCTCATCGCGGCTGCGGCGGCTCGTGCCGCCCGCCTTGTCCGCACCCGCACCGGTGCGGCCTACGGCGACGATCTTCTCGGCGCCCGAACCGGCGCCGCTCTTCTCGTAGCGCTGCCGCTCCAGCTTGCGGCCGATGCCCCGCTCGATCAGGCGCAGCGCCTCCATGTCCTTCGGCGCCGCAAACGTGACGGCCACGCCTTTCTCCCCGGCGCGGCCGGTCCGCCCGATGCGGTGGATGTAGCTGTCCACATCGTGCGGAATGTCGTAGTTGAAGACGTGGGTGACGCCTTCCACGTCGATCCCGCGCGCCGCCACGTCCGTCGCGACCAGGAGCTCCAGCTTCGCGTCGCGGAACGCGCGCATCACCTGCTCGCGCTTCGCCTGCGAGAGGTCGCCGTGCAGCTCGTCCGACTGGAAGCCCGCGGCCTGCAGCGCCTCATTCAACGTACTGGCCCGGCGCTTCGTGCGGCAGAAAATCACGGCCAAATACGGGCGCTGGCTGCGGATCGTCTCGATCAGCGCGCTTTGTTTCGTCCGGTCCGTGCACTCCACCAGGATCTGCCGGATGCTGTCCAGCGTAACGCGCGAGGTTTCCGCGATCCGGATATCCCGCGGCTTGTCCATATAAGCCTTGGCCAAGCGCTTGACATTGTCCGGCATCGTCGCCGAGAACAACATCGTCTGGCGGCTGCGCGGAACGAGCGAAATGATCTCCTCTACTTCGGCCAAAAAACCCATATGCAGCATCTGGTCCGCTTCATCCAGCACCAGCATGCGGACGGCCCCCAATGTCAGGGAGCCCCGGCGCAAATGATCGAGCAGCCGGCCCGGCGTGCCGATGACCAGCTGAGCGCCATTCTTCAGCTTGCGCAGTTGCCGCTCCACGTCCTGGCCGCCGTAAGCGGCCAACACGGACAATCCCTCGCGGGCCTCCGCCAGCTTGCGGGCCTCCGCGGTAATTTGAATCGCCAGTTCCCGCGTCGGGGTAATGATCAGCGCCTGCGCCTCGGGGCGATCAGGCCGGATCTTCTCCAGAATCGGCAGCAGGAAGGCCAGGGTCTTGCCCGTGCCGGTCTGCGCCTGCACGATGGCATCTTCGCCGGACTGCAGCACGGGGATCGCCGCAGACTGCACCGGCGTAGGATTTACGATGCCTTGTCCCTGCAGCTTGCGGAGCAAGACGGGCGATAGATTTAAACTTTCAAAAGTCGTCAACAGGTTTCACCTCATATTCTTATCGTGCAGCGTTTAACTTCACGTTGCGCGAGGGTGCCTTAAAATCAGCTTTCTTATTGTAACACATCCTTAGAACCTTCCCGACCGGAAGATGGAAAACAGCAGCCACAAGAACATCAACGTCGCCACGACGAAGCCGATTTCGATCGCGGGAATGTCCCAGAGCAGGGTCGGCATCCGAGATAGAGAAGAGCCGATGATGAGGCCGACCATAATAATGCTGAACGCCAGCAACACGATGCTAAACGACAAGCGGTTGCTGATCTGGTCCAGCTTGCGGAGAAACTGCTCCATCTCCGGCACGTTCATGTCCATTTTCAGCTTGCCGCGAGCCAGCGTGCTCGAGAGCTTGCGTACCTGCTGCGGAAGGTCAACCAGCGAATCCGTCAGCTCGGCGGCTTCGTCAAACAGCTTCTTGCCGAGCCGGCGCGCGGCGTACTTCTCGCGCAGCAGCTTGCGCCCGAAGGGCTCCGCCATATCCAGGATGCGAAGCTCGGGGTCGAGCGCCAGCGCCACCCCTTCGACGGTCAACAGCGCTTTGCCAAGCAGCAGGAGGTCGGCGGGCAGCACCACTTGATGTTTCTGGGCCGTCGCGAACAGGTCATGCAAGGCCTGGCCGATCTGAATCTCCGCGAACGGGATATCGTAATAGCGTTCGCGGAGCCGTTCCAGGTCCATTCGCAGCCCGGCCGTATCGGCATCGTCCCCGACAAGGCCCATACGCAGGATCGCGCGCACCATGCCTTCGGTGCTTCGCCGCATCAAGGCGATCACCAGCGACGACAAATGGTCCTTCATCTCCCCGCTAAGCCGCCCAACCATGCCGAAGTCGATAAAAGCCAGTTTGCCTTCCCGTGTCACCAGCAGGTTGCCGGGATGGGGGTCGGCATGAAAGAAGCCGCCCTCGAAGATCTGCCGCAGCAGCGCGTTGACCAGGCGCTCCGCCAGCTCCTTGCGGTCGTACCCCAGCTCATCGATCGCCAGTAAACGGTTGAGATGCTCCCCCTCTACGAAATCCATCGTCAGCACGCGGGAGGTCGTGAGGGACCAATGTACCCCAGGGATGTAAATCCCCTCATCCGCCTTGAATTGCCTGCGGATCTTCTCCATGTTCCGGCCCTCAAAACCGTAATCCAGCTCCGCGCGGATGGATCGGGCGAATTCCTCGACCATCTGGGGAATTTGATACCGAGAGACCCAGGACCATCGTTTGTTCGCCAGCGTCGTCAGGTGCTGCAGAATGTCGAGATCCAGCTCGATCACCGGGGTGATCCCGGGCCGCTGGATTTTGATCGCGACCGGTTCGCCCGTGATGAGGCGAGCCCGGTGCACTTGGCCGATCGAAGCCGCGGCCAGCGGCGTCTCTTCGAAGCTTTGGAGCAGCTCCGCAAGAGGCTGGTGCAGCTCCGCCTCCAGAATGGCACGGGCCTCCTCGGCCGGAAACGGCGGAACCTGGTCTTGCAGCTTGACGAGTTCTTGAATGATCGCCTCCGGCAGCAAATCCGAGCGCGTGCTGGCCAACTGCCCGACCTTTACGAAGGTCGGACCCAGCTCCTCCAGAACGAGCCGGATTCGCTCGGCCAAAGTCCGCGTACCCGGCTCGGATTTGCGTAACCGTCGCAGCGGCAAGCGGATCAGCCGGGTCAGGCCGATTTCCTCGGCTAAATAGCCAAAGCCATGGCGCCCTAACGCCATGGCGATTTCACGATAACGGCCGGTATGACGGACAAAGCTGCTCATCGTTAAGGCTGCTGCATCTCGGCGAGCTTAATCTCCAGCTCCGCTACCCGCCGCGTCAATTCCTCCACCTCTTTGGCCGAGGCCAGGCCCATGCTCTGCAGCGCGGACCGGACTTGCTCATTCACCAACTCTTTGAACCTGCTTTGTTCCTCGGCGCCGCGGTCAATCAGCCTCTCCACCAGCTGTTTCGATTCGGAAGGAGCCAGTTCGCCGCGTTTCACCAAATCATCCACGATGCTTTCGACTTTCTCCTTGCTCATGATCGTCAAACCCCATCCCAGGGAAATCGCTTTTTTCAGCAAATCGCTCATTACCCATCATCCTTTCCATCCGAGGTTTGGTGTTCCTATCCTTATCATTACCCATTTAGGCTCGTTATTCATCCCCGCCGAGCGTGTTTGCAAAGAGAGGCTCGGCTTCGCCCGCATAATAACGGGCCAACTCAACCATCATGCTGCCCATGCGTTCTTCCTTGGGAGCCAGCACCCGGGGCACCCCGGCCTCATACAGCCCGGCTGCCGTCACTTTGCCCACGGCCACCGCCAATACCGGCCCCTCCAGGGCGTCCATTAAGGCCGCGAGACGTCCCTGGCGATCCGCGTGCTCCATCAGGAACCGCACTTGCGGGCCGCTTGTAAACGTCACGGCATCGACCTCCCCGGCCAGGATATCGTTCAAGAGCTGCTCCAACGCCTCTGCAGGAGGAGCGATATGCCGGTACGGTAGAAGCTGCCGGCATTCCGCCCCCTGTTCCTCCAGCCAGGCCACCAAGCGTGGGGCCGGATCCCCGTGCAGCTGCAGCAACACGGTGGCTCCGCGGAGCTCGTGTTCCGCCAGCCCGCGAATAAGCCCTCCCGTACTGCCGTCATCGTCGCGAACGATCGGCGTCAATTCCCGCTTTTTCAGGGCATTTACCGTCTTGTAGCCCCGAGCCGCAATCTTCCCCACCCGCAGATGCTCCCGCAACTGCTCGGCGACGCCCATCTCCCCGGCCATGTCGAACAACGCATCCAGTCCCATCCCCGTCGTAAAAATGGACCAGTCCGGCGGATGCTCCACCCAGTCGACAATGCCGCTTCGCAAGGCTTGATCGTCCAGAAGCACCGTTCCTTGCGCCGGACGATACAGCGGAGTACCGCCCATGTTCTCTACTAGCTTGCCCAATTCCTCCGCCCGGCGGGGCCCGGTCAACGCCACTCTTTTCCCTTCCAGTCTCCTTGCCATTGTATCCCTCCCAGGTTTATCCTATTAGCTACCTTCAGCTTATACGACGGAGAGGGCGAAGTAAATTGCCTTTTCGGCCTATGCGAGTTAGCCCGCCTTTGGTTCCGGTTTCCCCCGGCGCGGACGCAGCACCGCAAAGAACAAGACCGGAAGGGCAATGTGAAAAGCGAAAGCAATTAACGGAAACACGAAGTTAAAATGAAATTGCTGCAGCGCATTTCTGAAGAACCAGATCGAGCAGGCAAAAGCAAGCGCGCCGGCGGGGGCCGTCATCAGGCGGCCGGACAGCTTGGGGACGACGATTTGCACGGTGTAGCACAGCACGTAGAGATCGAAAGCGATTTTACCCAAAGCCGTCGGATACCACAGAGCCATTAACAGCAAATCGAAGCGGTCGATAAAATCGGTGATCTGGATTTGGCGGATCATCTCGTAACCGGGATGAATCAATTTTCCGACCAAAGGAATGCCCAGTACCATTTGCGTATTCAGCAGCAGCACCATCATCAAGGCGCTGCCTATGGCTAGGCTGACATAACCTGCCGTGGCCTTATAATATTTTCCGGAGATCACGAGCGGAAGCGCCAGGATTTCGGCCTGATACGGGAAAACGAACCAGGTCCCCTTCATGATACCGGACCAATCCAGCGAGAAGTAAGGAACCAGGTAAGAGAGGTGCAGATCACGCGCCAATACCAAGACAATAAAAAACACAGCGCCGATAAAAATCGGAATGTAAATTTCGCTGAGACCCAGAAAAGCCCGAATTCCCCCCTGGCAAATGTAAACCGCCGTGGCGGTAACCATCAATCCGAGAATCGGGATCGGCGTCCGGTTGAGCAGCACCGTATTGGTGAAATCCGAGATGATTCGGATGTCTCTCGCGCAAACGAACAGCAGAAACAGAAGGTACAGTACCAGCAGCGCCCTGCCGAGAATAGGAAACCGGCCGGTTAGGGCCTGCAGCAAATTGCGATCGGAGAATCGCTTCAGGGTCGTGGACACCAGCCACAATGCCGTAAGGCTAATCAGCCCGCCCGCGATATAACTCATTACGGCGTGCTGGTGCGCCGCTTGAGTCGCTAGAGAGAACGTCTGCAGGTACGAAATCGATCCGATGTACAGGATCCCGAGCAGAACGATTTGCCGTTTGGTTATTTTCATGACGGGGCACACTCCTCCATATTCGGTCGGGTTTCATAGTTTATGAAACGGCAGCAACGGCCCAAGCACCCGGCTCAGCCAATCCGTCGGATAGAAGACGCGAGAGGCCCATGTTACATAGACCACAATCCCGAAGGACACCGCGATGACCAAATAAAATGTCCATCGGCTCAGCGCCCCTCCCTCCCGCAGCGCCTCCCTGTCCCGCCAGCAGCTGAAAGCGATCAGCAGCAGAAACGAGATATGGGTACTAGTCATTTTCGAGACGATCCTCCCTCACTCCAACCGAGTTGATTAATTCTCCACTGCTTTCCAAATGAATGTCCGTACGGACATTCACGTCGACTTCCGGCAGCATGTCATGCCATTGACGATGAATCCTCTTCCATTCGGAAGGGTACTTGTTATTAAAAGCGACGCCAAAGCCGAAGATGTCGGACCGGTTTTTTCGGATTGCCTCATGAATAGCCGCTTGGATCCCCTCGGTCACATATTCGTTGCAGCTTTTCTCTACGATCTCCATCATCGTGGACTGGATATCTTGTCGGGTCGTATTCTCCAAGACGAACCCTCTGGCCCTCACCACAACATCAAACGAAATTTTCGAGCCCTTTAAATGAGGTCGGATCCTTGTACCGGTTTGGGTTAACACGACCGTAACCGCCTCATGCGGACGCTCCTCATTCATCGTGACCGTCACTTTGGGATTCATCGCTTGCCCCATCGCCATCAAAGCCATTTGAGCCTGCGTCGAAGGAAGATATCCCGACAGCTTGTCGCCGCGAAATAAGCCCATTCCATCTATCTTGATCAAGCTTTGCCCGTTGCCGACTTTTTGAGGAACACTTTCCTTGGTTTCCATCACCGGAAGGGCCAAATCGATGCCTTCGGTCAGCAAGGTGTTCGCCAGGCTTTGGACACAAACCGGCTCCTTCATAGCCGACTTGGCCAGTTCACGAATCATTTCCGAAGGGGATTGCTCAATCGGAGCGTCGACCCCTAGCAGTTTATACCCCGGACCTCGGCTCAATATCACATATGTGGTCAAGCGGTTTTGCGGAAAACGGGCTAACACGTCGATCAGCCCTCCGATTCCTGATCTGGCGAATTCCTCTCCGATAATCGTTACGCGTCGGTGCGAAAAGTTGAGTATCCGTGATAAGTTGCTTTGAATGGACTTATTCGCCTGATAGGGCGTAGGCGCCGTTTGAGAAACCATCAAGTACGTTTTGCTGCCCGATGTCCCGCCCCCACCGCCTTGGCTGCCGGCCCCCCCCAAGGAGCTGGGCAAGGCGATTTGGGCCGTGGAGCGAACTTGGCCCTGTTCCATATCCGTCGAGGTCGCCAGGACAAAGGCCACATCGTTCACTTCGATGCGATCCCAACAGCCGGTGAGGCCTAGGGAAGGCAGCAGAACGGCAAGGGTAAGCCGCAGCCGGAACGCGGCCGTTCGAAGGATGATGCTACCACCCCTCATTGGAATCACTCCCCAATGGCCGAGATTTCCCGATCCGCCGGACATTGCCCCCATTGGCATCGGAAGGCCGCTTCTTCATCTTCCACATCGGAACCCGGCTGAAGATATCCTTCGTATCCTGCGGTTCATAAGGGGCGATGCCGTTCATATAGGGAACGCCAAACGATTTTAACTACGTTAAATGAACGACGATCCAAATCGCACCGATCACGATGCCGAACAATCCGAATGCGCTGGCCAGCAGCATGATCGGAAAGCGCAGCATGCGAACCGTCACCGCGAGACTGAACCGGGGAATCGTAAAGGATGCGATCCCGGTCAGCGAGACGACGATCACCATCGGCGCGGAGACGATTCCGGCCTGCACCGCGGCTTGGCCGATCACCAGCGCGCCCAGAATGCTGACCGCTTGCCCCACGGTCTTCGGCAGACGAATCCCGGCTTCCCGCAACGCTTCAAACGAGATTTCCATGATAAAGGCCTCCACCAAGGCAGGGAAAGGAATGGCCTCCCGGGAGGCCGCGATGCTCAAGATCAAGGTAGAAGGCAGCATATCCTGGTGGAATGTCGTTACCGCAATGTACAAGCTGGGCAGAAACAAGGCCAGGAACAGGAAAAAGATGCGGATCCAGCGGAACATATTACTGATGAAATAACGCTCATAATAATCCTCGCTGGCCTGCAGAAGCTGCCATAACGTCACCGGCGCGATCAGCACGAACGGCGTACCGTCCACAAAGATGGCGATCCTTCCCTCCAGCAGTTGGGCGGCGACCGAGTCGGGCCGTTCGGAATACTGCATCTGCGGAAACGGGGAGGAAGGATTATCCTCGATCCATTCCTCGATATATCCGGTTTCCAGAATGCCGTCGATCTCGATGCTCTCCAGCCGGTCCTTCACATCCGCGACCAGCTTCTCCTCGGCCAAGCCTTCGATGTAGGCCATCGCGACGTCCGTCTTGGTGACCTTTCCGATCACCATATCGAGTAATTTCAGCTTCTCCGTTTTGATTTTGAACCGGATCAAGGCGGTATTGATCCGCAGCGACTCCGTGAAGCCCTCGCGCGGACCGCGGATCACCGCTTCGGTCTGCGGCTCCTGGACGCTCCGCCGCGAACCGCCTTTTACGCTGAACAGAAGCACCTCATCCATGCCGTCGACGAAGATGGCGACGTTCGCCGTCAATACCCCGTTAATCACCGCCGGCCAGTCGGTGGCCGCTTGCGTTTGGCTGAGGGAGACTCTTGTGAAGGATAACGGATAAATATCCCCGTCCGCTTCCGGGCGTTGCGCCAAACCCTCGATCAACGGACGAAGGATGTGCTGCTGAACGTCCTCGACTTTAATTATCCCTTCGATGTACACCAGCAGTCCGCGAAGATCCTCAGTCAACTGAAGCTCGCGGTAGATGACGTCGGAACAGTCCTGGAATACGGTTTTCACTTGCTTGATATTTTCCGCCAAATCCCGGCTGATTTTGTCCTCTTGTTTACGTTCCTTGGCCTTCATGGAAACACTCCTTGCCGGTCTGCCGATTCATCGTTGACATGATGTAGAATGTACCATTTTGGAAAATCTATGTAGACCAAAAAAAGCTCCCCGGCTGCCAGCCGGAGAGCTTGGAATAAAAGATTAAAGCATTACTTCCGATCCACCTTAAACTTGTCCACCATAACCTTTAACTGTTCGGCCATCCGGGACAGATTGGCTGCAGAGGCCGCGATCTCCTCCACGGATGCGAGCTGTTCCTCGGCTGCGGCGGAAATCGTCTGCGTTTTACTGACAAGCTCCTCGGATACCTGCCGGTTCCCCTTAATGGACTCCTTTGCGACTTCAGTTCCGATCGTCATCCCTTTAGCGCCCGCGACGATCCCTTCCATCTTGTCAGCGGCGCTGCGAACCGCTTTGCGAATCCGCGAGAAGGAACGGCCGGAGGTATCGACGGCGAGAATTCCCTCTTGAACGCCTTGCTTGGCGTCCTCCATCGAAACGACTGCCCGCTCGACTTCAGCCTGGACGCTGCCGATCAGCTCTGCTATCTGCTTCGCGGATTGCTCGGACCCTTCCGCCAGCTTGCGTACCTCCGAAGCAACCACCGCAAACCCCCGGCCTTCCTCGCCGGCCCGTGCGGCTTCGATCGATGCGTTCAGCGCCAGCAGGTTAGTTTGCTGGGCAATCCCCGTAATTACTTCAACGATGCCTCCGATATTCGCCGTATGCTCGCCTAACGTCCGAATAACCTCTCCCAGCTCATCAACCGTCTGCTGGATGCGTTCCATTTTCTCCACAACGCTTAGCACGGAAGAGTTTCCTTCCTCAGCAGCTACCGTCGTCTTCTCCATCGTTTCGCTAACGGTATAAACTTGCTCCGACATAATACCGGCCTGGCGGGACATTTCTCCCATCCCCTGGGCTCCGGTTTCCAGTTCCGACAGCTGACGTTCGCTGCTGACCGCGATCTCTTGAATGGCTACGCCTACCTGTTCGATCGTTTTCGCCGTATGCTCCGCGCCGGCCGACAATTGTTCGGACGAGGTGACGACCTGGTTCGTCGTATCCCGGACGCTTGCAATCATTTCCCGCAGATGGTCCACCATCCGTTGAAATTGATTGGCAAGAACGCCGATCTCATCCGGACGGTTCAAATAGTCTACGCGTTTGGTTAAATCCCCTTCGCTGATTTGTTTGGTGGTATCCGTCAAACGATCGAGCGGCACGGCGATCATGCGAATCGATATCCAGGCGGCTACGGCCGCCAGTATGACGGAAATGCCCGCAATCGGGTACCAGGTCGATTCGACTTCACCGTTTAGCACCACATCCAGAATACATGGGATAATCGCTACCAGTATCGTTGTCAGTAACAGGGATAACCTTACGCGTTTTTTCATAGCAGACCCTTCCTTTTTTAACGGAGTAATAGATTTATAGCCTAAATTATACTCGCTCTTTCGGGGCTTGAATATAGACGCAAAAAACCGTTTGTCGGATCGACAAACGGCTTCGTTCATGATGCAGCATGGATTAATCGGCTAGCCGGTAGCCTACGCCACGGACGGTGGTAATGTAGGTCGGGCTTGCGGCCTTGTCACCGAGCTTCTTCCGAAGACTCTTGATATGAACGTCGACGACATTGCTGCCGCCAAGAAAAGAAGTCCCCCATACCTCGGACAGCAGCTCTTCGCGGGACAAGACGGTTCCTTCCTGCTCAAGTAGCTTGATCAGAAGCTCGTACTCCGTTTTGGTCAGTTCGATTTTAGCGCCGCTCCGGTAAACGGCCATCTTCTTGCGGTCGATCCATAAGTCCTTGAAGATGGCTGGCGAAGTGCCGGCGAGCAGACGGGATGACAACGGCCGAGGGCCGCTGCTGCGGATAATTCGCTGCGTATGATATACGATCTCCATCGGCCGGGTTGGCCAAACCAGGAGCTCTTGATTCATCAAACCTTGGTCCAGTTGTCCCAGCATCGACTCCTTGACGAGCAAGAGCGAGGGGGTTCCGCCGGTTTCCTGTCCCACCAGCGCGCGGACGGCCGCCATCTCATCGTCTTCCCGGTAGGAGGTTAAATCGAAGATTAGCAAGTCGGCAGCCAAAGCGTTGCGAATACCTTGCTCCCAGTGATGGAACACGAGAACGTCAAAGCAATTTTCGGACAAATCACGCACCAGTTCATGAACATCGCTCGGAAACGGACTGACCAGAATGACGCGCTGCGTTACCGGACAAGCCACCCGTTCTGGCATCAAGTCCTCTTGCTCGGCAACCTCGACGCCGGACGGCCGGCGGAAAGGTACGGTTTTACCCGAAATTCCTTCCCGAATCACTTCTTCTGCTGACAATTCGGACACACCCCCCCAAATACGACGTGGGCATGATGTACATCATATCCCGTTTCCTTAGCCACGGTACGGTTCCATTCTTCGGGCACATGAGACATCACTTCATCCACGCGGCCGCATACCTCGCACAAGATATGCTGGTGGTCGTCAAGCTTCGCATCATACCGGCTGGCCGCCTCGCCCAGCTTCAATTCGCGAATCAGTTCCTTGTCGGTCAAATAACGCAGCGAGTTGTAGACCGTGCCGTAAGCGAAATTATATCCTTGCTCGACCAAACGGTTCATCACTTCCGCCGCCGTCGGATGGTCGGTGGCGTTACGGACGACATCGTACACCGCCTGGCGCTGAGTCGTTAAATTTAAGGCTTTCATTTATCATCAATCCCTGTAGTTGTTTTTAGAATTAGTATAAGTCTTATTTTATAATTCGTCAATTCCCTTGACCCCGGTTTCCCTGCATGTTCCAGCACCCTTTCCCGCATACTAAGGCCAGACTGTACATCACCTACGAATCAGGAGGAATCTCTTTGTTGATCCGAAAATATCTGATTACCCTCCTCATCGCCGTATTTACGATAGGCTATACCGTTTGGGTCGACGTGCTGATCGGGCTTCCATGGAATAACTTTATCATCAACTGGAACTACTCGCTGACCGATCCTGCCGAGCGGATCTTTGCCTATCTCCTAGTCTTGTTCCTAGTTGTTCCGGATATCCTGCACCTCGCCAGCCGCAAGCGGAAGAAGGATGGGCAAAATTCCGGCGAAGGGGCCGGCCTGCACGGAGGGTCCATGCACGCCATGGCGGACAAAGATTCCTCCGTGCCGCTAGACGATTCAAGTTCCGGTCTGCCGTCGGGAGCGGAATCGATAAATCGCGGCAGCAACAATCAAGGCGGCGGGCAGAACAACGTAAAATAAGGGATCCATCATGTACAGCACGTCACCGCCTTTTTTTACGTGCTCGCTGTAGGTTCGGGCAATGGTCAACGAAGAAAACAACACGATCAAGGCTAACGGATACAGGACTTTCCGGTACGGAATATGAAATAGATCGGAAGTGCCAATGACCGCCGCATAGAAATAAACCGAAATCTTGAAAAAATCGCCGATGATCAGCACCATCACCACTAAAATGTCCGTCCGTTGAATAAAGTCGGCAATCGAGGCCTTCCCGACCATCGTTAATAGCGGAAAAATCGAACGCTCCGCGATTTCCACGCCAAGCACCGATATCGTAATCACGACCGTCCCCGACAGAATGAGCCCGGATAGCAGCACAGAAATGAGCCCTGCCCGAACCCCCGCCTTTTGATTGTTCAGAAATGGCATGAGCATGGTGAAGCAAATATTTTCCGCGAACGGAAATTGATAGTTTTGACGATAGACGGATTTCAGTACGGGTTGGACGCCATTGCTGAGCACCGGAAGAATCCGGGCGAAATCCAGGATTCCGGAAAACAACACCAGCAGCAAAATAACGATTCCGATCAGAAACACGATCCAGAGAAGGATAAACGCTGTACGGGCCAGTACCTCGATCCCCTTGTGCAGCACGTAAACGATCGTTAGGATCATCATCATATTAATGACGAACAACGGGGTTTCCTTCAAGGTTGAGGCGAAAACCAGTAACCCGCCGTCCATCAAATCACGGGAGGCCTTATTCATGTAAAACACCGAATAGGCGAGGCCGATCGCCCCGCCCACATATTTGCCGTACAGGATTCGACTGTACTGGGTGGGAAGCTTATCCGGGAAGGTGTTGTAAAGGAAGGCATATCCCAGATATAGCAGCATCCCGATGATCATGCCGGATAATACGGCGATCCAGGCGTCCTTGCCCGCCTCCATCCCCAAGTTGACAACCAGGGCGGTTCCGAGCTGAAACAAGACCAGCAGGGAGAAAAATTGCAGCGGACTAAACTTCGTGGTTTCCAACTTGATCTCGCCTCCTATTCTTCCTTCAGATCGTACTTGAAAGAGCGGTCCCTCATTTGGGAATTGCGGACAATCGAGTCGACCTGATATTCGACTTCCAGCTTCGGAAAGAGGTCGGACCATTTGCCTTTCAACTGCTTCCACGCTTTCGGATGCTGGCGTTCAAATTTCTGCCCGAAACAAAAAATGTCGCTGTTCAGGGACTGGGCCTTGCTGACGGCCGATTTCATTTTCTTCACGATCTCCTTGTTAACATAAACCTCCAGCGCACTCAAGGCCGCGGGATCGCGCAGGTCGATCGTGCTGTCCATCTCCCGGATCGACAGCTGAGCCGTTACTTTTACGACGACGACGGGATGCTCCGGATCCTTCGGGATCACTCGTATCGAGGTTTTGCTTCTGCGCACGTCGAGCGAGATTTCCCCCAGGCCATCCGGCGCGATGATGATCGGCGTCTTGTTCATTTTGTCCTTGATCCAGACCAGCCCCAGGCTCTCTTCCTCGTCGAGCCACCCCTTCAGCTTATCCCCTTTAAACAGGGCCAAATTGGACATGCGAATAATCCCGAGGTTGTCCGTTTTTTCCAGATTGCTTTTTTTTCCGACCTCTTTGGCGCTTCCCAAGATATCGACGCCGTTAATCACAGGTCCGGAGTCCGGCACAAGCAAATCCCGAATGATATCATCCAGTTCGATGGGATAATTGGCACCGAATTCCTGGGCCGTCATTTCGGTTTTCTGGGCAATCGAGTATGCGGTGATTTTCCCCATGGGAGTAAGCCCGGAGATGATGTCGTGCGCCTGAACGCCGTTCTTCGCAATGTAGATTTTCGTCGTAAGGCGGATATCCGAATCCCGGTCCAGAAAATCGACGATATCGGAAATCCCCTGCCGGGCCAGTTCCTCCGAAATGACCACGATTCGGGTGTGGGCCGTCGAAACCAGCCTCGGCACCAAGAGGGAGACTTTGCGGACCGCCTCCATAACGGACCGCCCCTGGGCGGAATAGACCATCGTCGGGGTAGCGCCTCTACCACTCTTCCCGGAGATTTCATCGGCGATAATGACTTGAAAGGAAACCCGATATTCCTGTTCCCCGGGTGCCCGATCAATCCCGATCCCGGAGACGACGGCCCGCCGGTTCAGTTCTTCCGCATCCCAGCAGCCGGACAGGGGCAACACGGCACACAGGATGGCCAATAACAACAGCCCCCTATTTCTCATCCGGGTCCGCCTTCTTTCTTTGACCGGATTCGCGCCCGACGCTTTGCTCCTGGCCTTTCTGGGTTGGGTCGGACTGTCCCTGAGCCTCTCCGGAACTGCCCCCGCTCATCCGTTTGATTTCCCCCGTTTTCTTAACATCCTGTTGGCTTGAGGTCATCAGCGGTTTCCATCCGTGCATCCAAATCGGCAACCGCAGGATCGCATCCTTCTGGGCTTGCGGCACGAACGGGCTGAAAGGTGACAGGTAAGGAACGCCGAACGACCGGATGCTGTTCATGTGTGCAATCAGCATAATCAAACCGAGCGTGATTCCGTAAAAGCCGAACAAACCGGCAAGTACCAAGAAGTAGAATCGGAACAGCCTGCCTGCGATCGACAGATTATACGAAGGCAAAGCAAAGCTGGCGATTCCCGTCAGCGCCACGACGATAACCATAATCGGCGTGATGATCCCCGCTTCGACGACCGCCTGGCCCAGGATCAGCGCGCCAACGATCGAGACGGTTTGGCCGATCGCCCGCGGCATCCGCACCCCGGCCTCGCGCAAAATCTCAAATACGACTTCCATGATGACGGCCTCCACGAAGGCCGGAAACGGCACCCCTTCGCGCTGGGCCATTAAGCTGACCAACAGCAGCGTGGGGATCATCTCGTAATGGAAGGTGGTCAAGGCGACGTAAACCGCCGGACCGAGCAACAGGATCACGAAGCAGATGTAGCGGATGACGCGCATGAGGATGCTGATGTCAAAACGCTGGGCGTAATCCTCCGGCGATTGCATGAACTGGGCAAAAACCGTAGGCAGGATTAGAGTGTACGGCGTACCGTCGACAAGCACAACCACCCGTCCTTCCAGCAGATTTCCGGCGGCGACATCCGGGCGCTCCGTATTATAGATCGTTGGAAAAGGGGTGATCGTCTTATCTTGAATAAACTCCTCGATATAAGCAGACTCCAGGACGCCATCGATTCGGATCTCCTTTAGCCGACGGCGGATCTCCGCTACCAAATCCGGATCGGCGCTGCTCTTCAGGTACATCATCGCCACATGGGTGTGGGTCACGGAGCCGATTTTCATCGACTCCAGCCAAAGATCAGGCGATTTAATACGCCGCCGAATCAACGAGATGTTCGTAGCGATCGATTCCACGAAGCTGTCTTTGGGGCCCCGCACAACCAATTGCGAGGTGGGTTCGTTGACCGCTCTCCATTCCCCGCCCGCCGTGCCGGAGACGATCCCTTGGTCGCTGCCATCCACCAGCAGCACGGTGTCCCCCGAAAGAACGGCCATCATGATATCGTTCCATTCATTAACGACGGAGGTCTCTCCCAAGGTCAAGGCATCCTCCAGAATGTATTTCATGAGCCGATCGGTAGGATAAGCGTTAACCCTTTCGGGGTCCAACTCCATTAAGGGCTTAATGACGAAATTATTGATCATTTGCTGGTTGCTGAGGGCATTCAGATAAACGATTGCCGCCTTCACGGGAGTCGGAACGGGGCCGCCGATTTTGAGATGACGGATCACGATATCGGGACTGTGTCCGGATTCCGCGACGATGCGGTCCAGCATTTGCTGCAAGTCCCCGGTGATCTGTGGTTGTCCGTTGCTTTTGTTCTGCCGGCCTGAGCGGCCTCGGGATAAATGGCGCTGCATGTCAGCAACTCCTGTTCTGCGTATCTTGTCCCCATTATTTGCTTTTCTTGCCTTTTTCATGCGACAGGAATCGACGTACCCGCATACGAGGGTTCGGCGGTTTTTCTGATCGCGAACGGGAAATAATGTATCCGATACGGCTCCCTAGTATAAGGAAAAAAATAAGACAGGAGGAAGCCTAAAATGGAGGACATCCCCTTTATGTCCGGTGGACTTCCGCGGTTCCCGGAATCGATGTGGCGCCAAACGACGCCTCTGCCGAACTTTGGCAAGCTAAACGAGGACATCGAGACCGATGTCGCCGTGGTCGGCGCCGGGATTACCGGAATCACCACCGCTTACTTGCTGACGCAAGCCGGCGTTAAGGTCGCGATTCTGGAGGCCGGCCAAATCCTGGACGGCACGACCGGGTATACGACCGCTAAAATCACGGCTCAGCACGGGCTAGTTTATGACAAGCTGATCAGCCACTTCGGCGAGGAAGGCGCAAGGTTATATTTCGAAGCCAATGAAGAAGCGCTCCGTTGGGTCGCCGAGACGGTCAAGGAACGAAAGATCGATTGTCAGTTTCGCCAGGAGGATGCTTATTTGTATGCCGATTCGAACGACCAGCTCAACAAGCTGGAAGCCGAGTGGCGGGCTTATGAACGTTTGGGGCTTCCCGCGGAGTGGCGGGATTCCCTCGATCTGCCGTTGCAGGCCAAAGGGGCCGTCGTGATGAAAAATCAGGCCCAATTCCACCCGCTTCACTATTTGACCGAATTGCTGGCGTATGTCACGTCCCACGGGGGCATCGTGTATGAGCACACGACGCTGCAGGATGCCGCCGAACCGGAGCCGGACGGACGCCTTCGCCTCACCTCGGAAGACGGGCACCGCATCGTTTGCCGCCACGCGGTATCCGCCTCCCATTATCCGTTTTTTGACGGGAAGGGGTTATTTTTCACCCGGCTGCATGCCGAGCGTTCGTATGTCGTTGCCATCGAGCCGGAGAAGGAGTATCCCGGCGGGATGTACATCAACAGCGGCTCCCCCACGCGCTCGCTCCGTTCCGCGGAGCTCAACGGGAAACAGGTGGTCCTCGTCGGCGGCGAGTCGCATAAAACCGGCAAAAACGACTGCACGATTCAATCCTACGAAACCCTGGAGAAATTCGGACGGGAGACGCTGGGAATCCGATCGATTCCGTTCCGCTGGTCGGCGCAGGATTTAGTGACCCTTGACGGAGTTCCTTATATCGGACGGATTACGTCGAACCATCCGAATATCTACGTCGCTACGGGTTTCTATAAGTGGGGGATGACCTCCAGCGCATTGTCCGCGCTGATGATCCGCGACCTCATCCTGGAGAAGGAAAACCGCTATGTCGAGCTGTTTACCCCATCCCGTTTTAAAGCGGATCCCTCGATCAAGCATTTCGTAACCCAGAACGCGGACGTGGCCAAGGAATTCGTGACCGGCAAGCTTGAAATCGTCCACCTGAAGCCGGAGGATCTCGTTCCCGGCCAAGGCGGCGTGGTGAAGCACCAAGGCAAACGGGCCGGGGCCTACCGCGACGAGGAAGGACTGCTCTATCTCGTGGATACGACTTGCACCCATATGGGCTGCGAGGTGAAATGGAACGAAGCAGAACGTTCTTGGGACTGCCCTTGTCACGGGTCCAGATTCGATTTCAAGGGTGGAGTGATCGAAGGGCCGGCCACGGAGGCGCTCCCTCGCCTCCATCGTCAACCCGAGCAAGCCAAAAGCTGAGCTTCACCCAGCCTTCCGCCCTTTCGGTACCACGTACCAACCCGTCGAGGCTCCGCTTCCATAGGCTTTTTGAACAAGCAAATTAAGCGCATCTGTCCAACTTGTTTCCTTGAATGCAAAGGGGCGAACGGAACAGATGCCTTTTTTCGTTCACTACCTTGCTTTAATCAGTACTGTATGATATTATGCTTTCAAAGATACTAATTAATGTTCAGTACTATTGAAACCCAAAACGAACATCCCATTTCATAGGAAACGAGGCGAAGCATGGTTGGATATCAGCATCCAGTTTAAGAAAGGCGCCTTGGAGCTATGCGTGCTGGTGTTGATCCAAGGCCGCGACCGGTACGGTTACGAACTGGCCCAATCGGTATCGAAGCATATCGAGGTGGCCGAAGGGGCCCTGTATCCTCTGCTGCGCAGGCTGGTCAGTGAAGGTTATTGCACGACATACCTGCAGGAATCCACAGGCGGTCCCCCGCGTAAATATTACAAGCTGACTCCCGAAGGCGAAGCGTACACCCAGAAACTTGTCGTAGAGTGGAAACAGTTCGTGCATAATGTTTCGACATTAATCGAGAAAGGAAGCCGTTTATGAATAAAAGCGAGTTTTTGGCGAATCTCCGGGCCCATTTGTCGGTTCTTCCGCCGGAGGAGCAAAACGAATTGCTGGAGGATTACGAGGCCCACTTCGCCTTTGGTTTGGAAAGCGGCCGGACGGAGGAAGACATCGTTCTGGAGCTGGGCGACCCGGCGGAGCTGGCGAAGGAGGCTATTGGCAACCGCTACGTGCCTCGGGAGCATGTGTACTGGTTTGGAGGTGCGGAGCCCGCTGCAGTGCCGGAAGCTCCAACGGCAGGAGTTTATGGAAGCAGAGCCGGTGCTCGGCGCAGCGGTTTCACCAGCGTCATGGTTTACATCGGCCTGTTCTTTATCAATCTCATCGCCGTTCCGCTGTTGATCTCCTTTTGGGCTGTGGTCGTCAGCTTAGCCGCCAGCGCTGCCGCCGGAATCCTAAGTCCCCTGCTCCTCGGCCTGGAGTATGTATGGCATGGGGATATTTTCACGGCGAAAATATTTGCATCGGTCGCGGCCGTCGGATTGGGCATTCTGCTCGCCGTCGTCACGCGATACGCTTATAAAGGAATGCTCCGGCTCAGCGCCGCTTTCCTGCGCTGGAATGTCCGGGTGGCGAAAGGGGATCACCAAGCATGAATACGAAGAGATGGTCGTTCATAGGGGTTCTGCTGATTCTGGCCGGGTTTGCCGGCATGGCTTACCAGCATTTTGATTTCGGGGAGCAACTGCCGTCCCACCAGCAGAAATGGACGTTTGAGCAAGGTGCCCTGAAGACGCTGCTCGTCGATAGCGACTACGACATCGAGCTCGAGTTGATCGACAGCCCCGACGGGACGAATTACGTGGAAGTTAGCGGCAATATGGAGCAAAAGACGATCGACGCGCTGAAAGCAACCCAAATCTCAGGAGACACGCTGAAGTTAGACCTGCAGGATGACTTCGACTGGACCTTCTTCTCGGTCAATTTCCAGTCCACCAAGCAGCGGATCACCGTCGCGCTTAGCGATAAGGGCGAATTGGATCGGATCGGTTACAAATCCGGCTCCAGCAATGGTACATTCCGCGGGCTCCGCGCCGGTGACATCGATTTGTCCATCGGCTCAGGAAACCTTCGCGCGGAAAACATCACGAGCGACCGGATGAGCTTGGCCTCTACGTCGGGCAACATTACGGCCGAGAACATTCGGGGCAATGCGGAGATCAAGCTGACGTCGGGAAGCATCCGCATCGACACGCTGCAAGGCGACTTGATTGCCAAATCAACCTCGGGCAACATCACGGCCAACCAGGTGCAAGGAACCGTCCAAGCTTCGGTAAGCTCCGGCAATATCCGGTTTGAGCGGTTTACAGGCGACGGCAGCTTTAAGTCCACCTCAGGGAATATCACCTTGTCGGAGCAGCGCTCCGACAACCTGGACATCTCCGTGGGCTCCGGCAATGCGTCGCTGTCGACCGATGCGCAGTTCAAAGGCTTCTATGACCTGCATACGGGTTCCGGGAACATCACCGCTCCGGATTCCTTGCGCCAGACGCAGGATCTGATCAAGGTTCGGACGACTTCCGGCAACATTCGCATCCACTAGAACAATAAATAAGAGGGGGCCGGAGTGTAATGAACTCCGACCCCCTCTTGGTTATTCGATTTCCCGCTGCGCAATCCGGTTCAGGAAAGCCCGGGCCCGATCGCTGGACGGATGATTCAGCACCTGGTCCGGCGTTCCCGACTCGATGATGATTCCTTCGTCCATAAGCACGACCCGGTCGGCAACCTCGGCGGCGAACTTCATCTCATGGGTGACGACGACCATCGTCCGTCCCTCAAGGGCCAGCTCCTTCATCACCTTCAGCACTTCGCCAACCAACTCTGGGTCCAGCGCCGATGTGGGCTCATCAAATAACAGCACGTCCGGGCTCACGGCCATGGCCCGCGCAATCCCGACCCGCTGCTGCTGGCCGCCCGACAGCTGATGCGGATAGAAATCGGCCCGGTCGCCGAGACCCACTTTACTCAGCAGCTCTAGGGCGACCCGACGCGCTTCCTCTTTGCTCCTCTTCAGCACTTGGACCTGAGCCTCCATCACGTTCTGGAGGGCCGTCATATGCGGGAATAAGTAATACGCCTGAAACACCATTCCCGTCTTCTTGCGCAACGCGAGCACTTCGCTTGCCTTCGGCTTCCGGCCTTCACCGAATTCCAGTTGAACGTCGCTGATCCGGAGGGCTCCCTTCGTTGGGGTTTCCAGCAGGTTTAGGCAGCGCAGCAGGGTGGTCTTCCCTGACCCGGAAGGCCCGATGATGACCAGCACCTTGCCCTGCTCGACCTCGAGATTGATTCCCTTCAAAACTTCCTGGGTACCAAACGACTTATGTAAATCGCGGATTTGGATCATGATGTCTGGCCTCCTTACCGGGCGGTGAAGCGGTCCAGCCGCTTCTCCAATCGGTTTTGCAGCGCCGATAGGATCGTGCTGAAAATCAAATAGATCAAGCCCGCTTCGCAATAAACGACCAGCGGTTCATAGGTCGTTGCCGTAATTTGCTGGGCGGTGCGGAACATCTCCGTATACGTGACGGTAGCGGCCAGCGACGTATCCTTCACCAAGCTGATGAAGGAGTTGGCCAGCGGCGGTACCGAAACCCGCGAGGCTTGCGGCAGGATAATCCGCCGCAGCGCCTGCAGCCGGGTCATGCCCAGCGAAAAAGCCGCTTCCCATTGGCCTTCGTGAATCGACAGGATCGCCGCCCGCACGATTTCCGAACCGTATGCGCCGACGCTGAGCGTAAACCCGATGACGGCGGCCGGGAACGGGTCAAGCGTAATCCCGATGGTCGGAAGACCGTAAAAGATGATGAATAATTGAACAAGCAGCGGCGTCCCGCGTATGATCCAAACGTAGAACCTGGCGAGCTGCCGCAGCGGACCGAAGCTCGACAACCGCGCAAGCGCGGTCAGAACCGCCACCACCAGTCCTAACGCAAACGTAATTAACGTCAGCGGAACCGTAAAGGCAACCCCTGCTTTCAGCAGGGGGAGGAAAGAGTCCACGATAATATTCCAAATGCGTTCATCCATCGCTCAAGCATCCTTTTCCGAAGGAAGCGGCCCCCAAGGGCCGCCTCCGATTGTTGAAGAGCTTATTTCGACACATCTTCCCCGAAGTATTTCTCCGAGATTTTCAAGTAGGTCCCGTCGGATTTCATCGCCGCCAGCGCCTCGTTCACCGCTTGCACCAGCTCTTCGTTGCCCTTGTTAAACAAAGCCGCGCTCTCCGCCGCATCCGGCATTTCGTCAACGACCTTCAGCTTCACGTCCGGTCTTTGCTTCTTCAAATCGAGGAAGGACAAGCCGTCGTTGACCGTCGCGTCGATCCGTTTGGACAACAGCAGGTCGATCGCTTGGTTAAAGCCCTCCGTCGCAACGATCTCCGCACCGTTCGCCTTGGCGATATCCGTCAGATTGCTGGTCAGCGATTGTCCGGCTTTCTTTCCTTTCAAATCGGCGAAGGTTTTGATGTCCTCGTTGTCCTCCGGCACGATCAACACGGCGCGGGATACGATATAAGGATCCGAGAAATCGTATTTTTCCTTGCGGTCATCGCGGATCGTCACTTCGTTGAATACCGCGTCGAACCGTTTGGCGTCGAGTCCGGCGAAAATACCGTCCCACGGCGTCTCGATAAATTCAGGCTCTACGCCAAGGCGTTTGGCCACTTCCTGGGCAATCTCCACGTCGAACCCGGTCAACTTGCCTTCCTTGTCATGGAACGTAAACGGCGCATAGGTGCCTTCCGTCCCGATCCGCAGCTTACCGCTGGCTTTCACGGATTCCAACGAGTTTTGCTCCGCCGGCTGCTCGTTGGCAGCATTCCCTTCGCTGCCTTGGTTAGCGCCTGCGTTGCCCGCCGCCTGATTATTTGTATTGTTGTTGCCGCAAGCCGCAACCAGCACGGTCAGAACCAGCGTCAACAGCAATAAACTCCATTTTTTCATCCAATCCATCCCCCGTCTATCCATTTGGTGTTTTTATTCCCTACAAAATCACTGGGTTTAATCGAATATTACACAATTCGCCACGAGACATCAAATATTTTTTTACTCCCTCTAGTATGCTCAATAGATAAAGACTTGATTTCCCAAAAATTTACGAATATAATTGGCGTAATTATTTCGTGAAGGAGGTGGGTAGAGTGGATCGCAAATTTGCGTGGAGTCGAGTGAGCCAACTGCCGATGGCAATGTTTGGCAATGTTCATGCAGCAGCCGACAACGGGAGAAGTCTGTCCTTTTTCGGAAACTCGATATCCAAACCAAATTGCGAAATGCCGCTCCTACCTTAACCTCGCGAACGCGTGAGCTTTGAAGGCAGCAGGATTTCCTGCTGCCTTCTTTTTTTGTATGGACGGCATGGGATTAAAGGAGATAAACATTGCCATGATGATCCAAGGTCAAAATATACAAAAGTTTTACGGCGCCGAGTTGGTGCTGAGCGATGTGACGTTCGAAATTAAAACCGGCGATACGGTCGGGCTGATCGGCCGCAACGGTGCGGGGAAAACCACCCTCATGAAGCTGCTGTCCGGCATTGAGCGTCCGGATCAAGGGCTGCTGTCCATTCCAAAAAACGCCCGGATCGGCAATCTGGCGCAAATTCCCGATTATTCCCGGGAAGAAACGGTCTACGACGTCTTGCTTGGAGCGTTCGCGGATTTGCGAAGCCTGGAAGCGGAGATGCGGCGGCTGGAAGCGGAGATGGCGGGAGCCGGCGATTCAGGCGCGTTGGATCCGCTGCTTCGGCAATATGGCCGGCTGCAGGAGACGTTCGAACGCGGCGGCGGTTACGACATTGAAGCGTCGATCGCCCGGGTCGCCGGCGGCCTCGGCATCCCGGAAGAACAATTCGTCCGCCCGTTCGCCTCGCTGTCCGGCGGAGAGAAGACGAAGGTTGGCTTAGCGGTCATTTTGCTGCGGGAGCCGGATTTGTTGCTGCTCGACGAACCCACCAACCATTTGGACATGGCGGCTACGGAGTGGCTCGAGGGATACGTCCGCACCTTCCCGGGAACGTGCGTCATCATCTCCCATGACCGTTATTTCCTCGATGCCGTTGTTGGCAAGATCATTGAGCTGGAGGACGGAGAAGCGTTCACCTACCACGGAAATTACAGCTATTACAAGGAAGAGAAGGAACGCCGGCTGCTTCAGCAATTTGCCGATTACGAGGAACAGCAGAAGAAGATCAAGAAGATGCAGGAAACGATCAAGCAGCTGATCGAATGGGGCAACCGGTCCAACCCGCCGAATCCCGGCTTTCACCGGCGGGCGGCTTCGATGCAAAAAGCTCTGGACCGTATGGTCAAGCTCAAACGGCCGATACTGGAACGGAAACGCATCGGCCTGGAGCTGGAGCATGCGGACCGTTCCGGCAAAGACGCGATTGTCCTCAAGGACGTGGGCGACGCCCGCGGCGGGCGCATCCTGTACCGCGGCCTGACCCACACGCTGCGCTATGGCGAGGCGGCCGTGCTGATCGGCGACAACGGGGCCGGCAAGAGCACCCTGCTCAAGAACATCCTGGGCCAGGAGCCGCCGCAAGAGGGGGAAGTCCGGCTCGGCTCGCGCATTGAACCGGGTTACCTGGCCCAGCAGGCAGCCCCTGCCGATCACGACGAGACAGTCCTGCAATTTTTCCGCGACGAGATCGGCCTCGAAGCGGGCGAAGCCCGCGGGCAGCTGGCCCGCTTCCTATTCTACGGCGCCGACGTATTCAAGAAGGTGAGCAGCCTCTCGGGCGGCGAGTGGACGCGGCTTCGGCTCGCCGTGCTGATGCACCGGAAGCCGAACCTGCTGGTGCTCGACGAGCCGACCAACCACCTCGACATCGATTCGCGCGAAGCGCTGGAGGAGGCGCTGGAAGAGTACCCGGGCACGCTGCTGGCGGTGTCCCACGACCGCTACTTCATCAATAAAGTAGCGGGGCAGGTGTGGGCGCTGGCGGGCGGCCGCCTGACCGTCACCCTCGGCGGGTACGAGGATTACCGGGCGGATCTCGCCCGGAAGACCGCCGCCGCCGGGGACGCGGGGCTTGCAGGCCGCGCGGCCGATCGGCCCGGCGCAGCGGGCCCGGCCGCCGCAGGCGGAAGCGCGGGCGCCGCGGCAAGCGCCGCCCGCGCGGAAGACGATGCGGCCGCGGGAGCGGCGCGCAAGCCCGGGGCAAACCCGGCCTCCGTGCGGAAGCTGGAGGCCGACTACGCCGCCGCCGAAGCGGAGCTGGCGGCGGTGGACGCGGCGATGCAGGCGCCGGAGGCTGCCTGCGACGCCGCGCGGCTCGCAGAGCTGCAGGAGCGGCGTGACGCCCTGCAGCTCCGCGCCGACGAACTCCTCCAGCAGTACGTCACGCTGCTGGAGGAGAATCCAAACTAAAGGAGGTTATCCCATGAACCTCGGGAAACCGGTATTTGAGCTGCACCCGGACGAACCCCGGGCCCAGGCGCTGGCCAGCGCCGATCCCCGGATGGGCCGGCTGATCGCCCTGATCGGAAGCCTTGCGACCAAACCGCAAGGCCCCCTGTTCACCGAGCTGGCCCGCTCCATCATCAGCCAGCAGATCTCGGTCAAGGCCGCCTCCACCATTCGCGGCCGGGTGATCGAATTGGCCGGGGATCTGTCCCCGGCCGCCCTGTTGGCCCAAAGCGACGCCGACTTGCGGGCAGCCGGGCTGTCCGCTTCAAAGGTCGCCTATCTGAAAGATTTAAGCGACAAAGTGTTGTCCGGACAGATCGACCTCGACCGGCTGCAGGAGCTTGAGGATGAGGAAGTCATCGGGAAGCTGGTCTCCGTCAAAGGCATCGGCCGCTGGTCGGCGGAGATGTTCCTGATCTTCGCTCTCGGCCGAGAACATGTCGTGTCCTACGGCGATGCCGGTCTGCAGCGGGCGGCCAAATGGGTGTACGACATGGAAGATCGGGACGACCGCAAATACTTGCAACAAGCGGCCACGCGGTGGCCGTCTTACGGC
Organism: Paenibacillus timonensis; assembly: GCF_022427145.1. Classification (GTDB taxonomy): domain Bacteria; phylum Bacillota; class Bacilli; order Paenibacillales; family Paenibacillaceae; genus Fontibacillus; species Fontibacillus timonensis. Next base: position 6,145 of record NZ_JAKSXN010000026.1, on the reverse strand, counting down.
TCCATTGCTTCGCTGTATTTATGGGAAGCCATCAACCGAGGGCATGTCGATTCGGGAGAAACCTTTAGGGAGCGGCTGGGCGGCGTCCGGACAGATTAAGCTTGTCACAGGAATATATTGGATATAATATAAAATAGAAGGGGATCATGCCTATTTTTAGAGACAAAAATCAAACAAAGTGGGGTTGAATCGCTGTGTTCTCGTTATCCGAAGTCCGCCGCCCGACCAAGTGGTATCTGTTCGGTCTGATGGCATTTGTGGGAATCGTATCGAGCCTTGTCGTCCTGATGTACAACGATTACTTCCTCTTAGGCGACCCGGTTCGCCCGAACAACGATGACGTGAAGTATATTCAGTCCGCTCGTCTTCTGCTGAACGAAGGCGTACTAGCCTACAATACCAAGGAGGCGCCTTCCGCCTTCATCATGCCCGGGCTGCCGCTGATGCTGTCCGGGTTTATGGCCGTTTTCGGCCAGGAGCAGGGCGGCATCGTCGCCTTCCGCCTATTCCAGTGCCTTCTGCAGACCTTGTGCATCTACCTCATCTTCTGGATCGGCAGGCGCATCTTCAACACCCGTGCGGCACTGATCGCCTGCACGGTGTCTGCCCTGTACCCGCCCGATTACTTTTCCTCCGGGGTCATTCTCTCGGAAACGACTTTCCGCACGCTGCTGCTGCTCCTCGTCTGTTGCACGATCCTGGCCATGGAACGCGGCGGAGCGGCCCTATACGTCCTGATCGGCGTCCTGACTGCGGCGGCGGCTTATTTTAAGCCGCACGCTTCCTTGTACCCGGCCGTTCTTCTGGTCATTTGGCTGCGCACGAAGCTTCCTTGGCGAACGATGTTGAAATACACCCTGCTCATGGGGGGAACCTATGCTCTGCTGCTGACGCCTTGGTGGATCCGCAACTGGGTGACGTTTCATGAATTTATCCTGTTTACCAATTCCGGCGGAAGCCCGTTTCTCCTCGGTACGCGTATCCGTTGGCAGTTGCCGCCGGCCGGCTTTTTCGAAGCCTACCCCCAATATGATCCAAAAACGATCTTCGAAGGCGCCGATTCCGCGGCCATTCGCAAAGGTCTGGACATCCTTCGTTACGGTTTTACGCATGAGCCGATGAAATACCTGTATTGGTATACGCTGGGGAGATGGGTGGAGCTGTATTTCCATCCGTTTTACTCGCGCCCGTTTTGGCCGGTCAACCGTCCGGTGATGAACGTTGCCCAAGAGGTGATGATGTACGTGAACATGGCCGGTATCCTGTGGGCGATGGCCTCGCACCGCCTGAAGCTGGACCGCTTGCTCCCGCTCCTGTTGGCGCTGGCTTATTTCACGGTGATCTACGTTCCGTTCGTAGCGTTTAACCGTTACGGCTATCCCAATATGACGCTGCTGATCCTGTTCGGATCTTTTTTGCTCGGCGACTTGTCCGCCCGGTTCTTCCGCTGCTCGCATCAAAGGTCGGCACGAAAGGAGGCTGCCGCCTCATGAATCTCGAACCTTTGAGCATTCTCGTCATCATACCGGCCTATAACGAAGAGGCCAGCATCGGCTCTGTGATCCGGGAGGTGCGGGAGCACGCGCCGGAGGCCGATATCCTCGTGATCAACGACGGTTCCACCGACCGCACGGAGAGCTGTGCCCGGGAAGCCGGAGCCAAGGTGTTGACGCTGCCTTACAACGTCGGCATCGGTGGAGGCATGCAAACCGGTTATCTCTACGCCAAGCAAATGGGTTATGACATCGCCGTGCAGATGGACGCCGACGGCCAGCATCCGGCTGAAGAATTGCGCAAGCTGATTGCCGGAATTACGGAGCAGGACCTCGTGATCGGCTCCCGGTTCCTAGGGGAGGCGACCTTCCGATCTTCCACGGCGAGACGGATGGGGATCGCCTTCTTCTCCCGGCTCGTCTCCTGGGTGACCGGCGAACGCTTCACCGACACGACCAGCGGCTTCCGTGCCGCCGGGCGCAAGGTCATCGAATTGTATGCCAGGTATTATCCGACCGATTATCCCGAGGTGGAATCGATCGTGTACTTGAAACGCCAAGGCTGCCGGATCGCCGAGATCCCGGTTGAAATGCGCCCCCGCACCACCGGAAGATCGTCGATAACGCCGTGGCGCTCCGCTTACTACATGGTGAAGGTGACGTTATCCGTGCTCATGAGCGCGCTGCGCCGCCCGCTGCATCGGACGGCGGTGACGGACTAAATGGCGATCTATATTCTTTCCGTGTTTGTTGCCGCATTGTTCCTGGTATTCGTCCTGGAACTGGTGCGCCGCCAAAAACTGCGGGAGCAGTACTCCCTGCTCTGGATCCTGTTCAGCGTAGTTTTGCTGGTCTGCTCTATGAACGTTCATTTCGTCGAATGGCTCGCCGCCAAGCTTGGCGTGAAGTATGCTCCCGCCGTGCTTTTCCTGTTCGGCCTGCTGTTCTGCTTTGCGTTTATCCTGCACCTGACGATCGTGATTACCCGCCTGACGGCCCAAGTGCTGCGCTTGACCCAGGAAGTCGTCATCCTTAAAGAACGGGAGGCGGTCCGTGACCATGGACAAAACCATTAGTTATTTGCTGTTGCTAGGCAATATCCTGCTACTCGTGACCGGGCAAATCCTGTTTAAAATCGGTCTAGGCCGTTCCGGAGGTCTTCATTGGGGCAAGCTGGCGACCTCGCCGGCAGTGATCGGCGGCGTCGGTTTATACGGACTGGCTACGCTGCTATGGTTTGTCGTGTTATCCCGCCTCCCGCTAAGCGTCGCTTATCCGCTTCAGGCTTTGGCGTATGTTCTGGCGCTGGTTCCGGCTTATTTCTTATTCCACGAAACGATCACCCTGACCAAGCTGTTCGGCGTAGTCGTCATCTTGCTCGGCGTGTATTTGCTGGCGAAATAACGGACAAAACGGCCTGGTCTCATGGACCAAGCCGTTTATTTTAGGGGTATGACTTTATTTCGCCTGCGATTTCATGTCAACCAGCTGTTTGACGGCCTGGTCGGTTTCCTCGATCCGACGGACCATCGGCAGGTTCTGCGAAGTCAACGTGTCAACGGTAGCCAACAGTTCCTGCAGCGTAGCCGAAGACTGCTCAACCACGGCGACAAAGTCGTTAACCGCCTGCTCGATCTCGTCCGTCTTCTCCTGCACCGAACCGGCCACGTCGGTCATTTCGACTGCCCCTTGCGCCAGCTCCTCCACGTTGGTGTTAATCGACATAAACGCACCTTCCGTTTTCTTTACCAGCGCCAGGCTCTGTTCCATGTCTTTGACGTTTTCCTCCAGCCGTACCTGGGACAAATCGGCCTGATGCGTGGCTTGACCCACATTATCCGTAATTCGTTTGGCGGATTCGTTCGTCAAGTCCGCCAGTTTGCGGATTTCATGAGCTACCACTTCGAACCCGCGCCCCTGCTCGCCCGCTCTAGCCGCTTCGATGCTTGCATTTAGCGATAGAAGGCTCGTTTGTTCAGCAATTTCGCGAATCGAGGCGGTCAGTTCGGCGATGAGATGGATATTTCCGATCAACGCTCCGATATCCTCTTTCATCGCATTCATGTTCGCGTGGAAGCGGTCGATGGTTTCCGTCAATTGACTGATGACCGCCGCGCCTTCGCCGGAAGCCGCTTTGGTTTCCGACACCGTCTCTACCAACTCGTTTAAAGCGGTCGTCATCCGGTCGATGTATCCGTTCGAGGTCACGATAGTATCCGAGATTCCGCCGATCGTTTCCGTTTGTGCGGCCGCACCGGAAGCCATCTCTTGAAATGCCGTAGCCATTTCCTGAAACGCATGGTAGTTGTCCTGACTGTTGCCGCGGATTTCCCCGATGCTAACCGCAATCGTCTGGGTTGCTTCAGACGTAATTTTCTCCCGTTCCAGCTCACGCGCCAAGAGTTCCGTCGTTTCCTTATTCATTCTCGCCGAGTTAGCCAGCATTTTGCGTCCCAGTGAGGATTGGGCCAGCAGCACCCATGCGGTCACGGCAAAGAAATACAGCAGTACCGCAATATTGGAGCCTTCGCCAGCCGGGTCATGAAACGCCGTATATTTGACCAGAATCACCACCAAAGCCGCGACGAGTCCGGTCATGACCACCTTGAAATCATTGTACATGATGCCGACGCTTAGAACGAAGAAAGCCGAAACCGCGCCGAGCGGTCCCCCGCCTCCTTGAAGAACGGTAATCATCGAAGTAATAAATATGCCCACGATAGCGATATAGGGGATCCAATTTTCTTTCTTTCGGGTCACGTATCCCCCCCAAACCAGCGACAAGATCAGTGCGTTCGGGATCACGATCAGCGAGGTAACCATGGCGCTCGTATGTAGTCCTAACAGGATGGCGAGGCTCAAAATGACCGTCGTCGTTAAAGTCAAACAGATCAATAGGTTCCTTTTTCGAAAATCCTTGTACAAAAAATCGCTCACATCTTGACCAGCCATTTCCATAACCTCCTGCGCATCTCTTTAGAGTATTGACGTATGAAATCAATATCGGCAGGATATGTCGTTTTATGTAGAAACTTTACCTAATATTTAGCTGATTATTCGACATTTTTCGATTTTTTCAGATACTCCTCTAGGCCATCCCCCAATTACTCATAAATTCGGATTTCGTACTCGCAGTGCTCGTCGCCGCAAACATTGCATTTCGTCTCCCGCACGTTGACTTTTCGGTTTAACATCTTGCCGAGCGCCCCTTCCAAGATCGCCCCCTCCAGGTCGCACACTTTCTTCTCCTCGATCACCGGCAACCCTTTGCAAAAGCAATCGTCAATGGCGATCCGTATCAGCCGTTCACCTTGCTCCACCATTCGCGGCAGGCCGATGCGCAGTTCTGCGAATAAGCCAAGCAGCTCGTCCAACGTTGTTACGGGCAGGCTTTCGCCGATCTTGCGGCCGATCGAAGCGGTTGTTCCTTTCCCCTCCAGCGGCAACCCCTGCTGCATACCGATCAGCCGGATCGCCCGAAACAATTCCAGCGGCACCTGATTTCCCAGCCGGGAGCGGTCGATCTGCCGCAGATCATGAAACGTATAACCTTTCATTCTTCTTCCTCCTGTCGTCGTTCATCGGGTTATCTCCCTCGATAGGTTTACTTTGCCACATCTGCATGCCAAGAGCCTTGATCTGGATCAAGAATGGGGCGTAAATATTGTGATAACAATCACTATCCTTGGATCCATCGACTGTTACGTTAGAGTTAAAATAACGCGATGTCATCCCAAGAAAGGAAGGGTTAACTAATGAATTCCTGCGCTTGTCACGCCCGAGATACGGTAAATACACCGTCCTGTCTGTCTCACGTCCCCGTCTTTGCCCAACTGCGGGAAGCGGAAGTAGATCTGCTTCATTCCGTGATGCGTACCTCGCAGTACCAAAAGGGCGAAGTCATTTTCCACGAAGGCGACCGCTCGGATGCGCTGTTTGTCGTCAACCGCGGAATCATTAAGCTGACCAAGCTGGAGGATAACGGAAAAGAGCATATCATCCGGCTGCTGTTTCCCGGGGATTTCTTCGGCCAGTTCGCCCTATTGCAGGAGAAGCCCCATTACGCCAGCGCGATAGCGGCCGATGCGACCGGCGTCTGCCGGATTCTCCGCAGCGATTTCCTCGATATCTTGCGCCGTGATCCGAACACGGCGGCCCGGTTTATGACCGCGCTCAGCGCGCAGCTGGAGGAGGCCGACGCCTGGGCGGCCGTGCTGACCTTGCTTGAGGCCGACCGTCGCTTAGCCAAGATGCTGTTGTATTTCCGCCGCAAAGCCGCGCCGAACTCCGAAGCATTCATGCTTCCCGTATCCAAAAAAGAACTCGCCGGCCTCATCGGCGCGACGCCGGAAACGCTCAGCCGCAAGCTGCGCCAGCTCAGCGACGACGGCGTGCTCACCGTCTCGGGCCGTCAGTTGCAGATCCGCGATGCGGCAGCGCTGCGCCGCTTGGCCGGGGAAGCCTAGGGCTGGCTGGTGTTTTCCGGCGCCAGATTAACCCCCCCGCTGTTCGTACGGTTTTTTGCACGATTATCCCGTTGGCTCAGGCTACCGAAAAACACAGATCACGGATCGACTCTACTCCCTGAACGAAAGGGATAATCGTGCAAAGAGGCCCTATAGGCAACCAGCCTACCGTCAACAATCCATCAA
>NZ_JAKSXN010000025.1 GCF_022427145.1 Paenibacillus timonensis | reverse complement strand
GGTTAGCCCACGGGGGTTTCTTTTCGCCGATACAATCCCAGCATCAGCGCCCACAACAAACTGAACAGGCCAAACACGGGATAGAGCACGGACAGCAGGGAACTGAAGCCAAACTGGCTGGTGATATAACAGATACACAGGATCGTGACCGAAATCAGCATCGGCGGGACCTGAATCCGCTGCTGCAACTGGAGGGTGACCCCATATACATCGGCGACGAAGGTGCTGAAGATTTCCATGAAAATGAGCAGGACGTAAATCAGCTGAATCGTTGTGCCTAGCTGTTGGGCAATGCTGCCCATCGGGATTTCGTACTGTACGATCCCTGGCATATAGGCCGATAAAGCAAAATGACCGGCCATTAACATAAAACCAACGCCCAACCCGCCGAGAACACCGCCCAGAACAATGACGCGGCGGCTTTCGGTATGGCTGCCGATCGGCACGAGCACGGCCTGAGCCATCGACAGGTTAAACGCGGAATACATCAGCGGTGACGCCCAGGCCGCGATCAGCGCAGTGTCCGTCTCCAGCGTCAGGAAGCGGGCCGCTCCCGGGGAGCCGGCGGTATTCGTAATGATCGCGAGCGAGAGGATCAGCATCATCGGCACTACGATGGAGTTCAGCTGCAGCACCCCATTGATTCCCCGGCCCAACAGAAGGTAGGTGAAAATCAAGGTGATCCATAGGCCTGTCTGATAATGAAGCCCCAAGTGTTCCATAAAAACGGAGCCGGCTCCCGCAAGCATCACGCTGTTGACGCCGATGAGCACGATCAACGTAAACAAGCTGAGCGCCTTGCCGACCCGTTCGCCGAACAGGCGTCGGTTCAGATCCTCATAAGAAGCGGCTTTGATATCGCGGGCGAGCAGCATCATTTTGGTACCGAGCCAAACAAACAGCACCGTAGACAACAGGATCGTCAAGACGCCCCATTTGCCGTACCGGGTGAAAAACTGGAGAATTTCCTGTCCCGTCGCGAAACCGGCGCCAACGACGGTGCCGATATAAGTGAAGGCGATCTGCAGAACTTTTACGGCATTTTTCATGGTTTTCCCCCCGGTTCTTGTGCTATATATAGTACAGGGTATGTTGTCCAAGAACGGGACATGACTTAAACCTATGAGGTCGTCCAAAAAGTCGTCTTTCGATCACGAGGCGAATCATGAAGCTTACTCGACGTCGAATCTTGAACTCAGCCGGGCCTTCCGTTGCTCACGTAGGTCTGCCTACGCTCCGCTACTCAGTCCCTGGCTTCGTCCAACCTTCTCGGTGCTGGAAAGCCGCCTTTTTGAACCATTATTGAAGGGGTCGTCCAAAAAGTCGTCTTTCGATGCTCCTTGAGGTGGCTGCACCAGTTTTCGTCAACCTAACGGAACTCAGAGACGTTATTGGCTGGAGGATGGGGAGTTTCAGATTCTAACGGAACGAGGAGGCCTTATTTGGGGAAATTCTTGTTCATTAACCGCCAAAGTGGCCCAATAAGGTCTCTGTGTTCCGTTAGAACGGGAAATAGTCGGGAAATGTGCAAATAAGGGCGCTACGTTCCGTTACGCTCAGTCGACGCCGACGGCCGCACCGCCGCTCGCCCGGCTCTCAGCCGTACGTCGTTCAGCCGATTGCTGTTCTTTCGAACGTCGCTCATCCGAACGTCGTTCAGCCGTTTGCTGTTCATCCAAACGTCGCTCATTCGAACGTCGCTCAGCTGCACGCCGGTCAAGCCATACGTCTTTCATCCGCTAGCGAGTCAACCGCACCGACTTTCAGTCGCACGCCGCTCAGCCGCACGCCACTCGCGACGGCGCCCGGAACCTGACTTTTTGGACTGGACTTTATAGATCATGATCTGGAGGAAATCAAATGGAGTTGTTAAAACAAAAGATCGTAGAGCAAGGGGTCATCGTCTCGGACCAGGTGCTGAAGCTTGACGGACTGCTCAATCATCAGGTTGATCCGCAGCTGACGATGCAGATGGGCAAGGAATTTGCCAAGCGGTTTCGCGATCAAGGCGTCACCCGCGTCATTACGGTGGAGTCGTCGGGGATCGCCGTGGCGTTTGCCACCGCCTACGAGTTGGGCGTTCCGCTCGTTTTTGCTCGGCGGAAGAAGACGCTGCTGGCCGAGCCGGACATGTTATGCGAGCGGGTACCATCGTTTACGAAGGGCATCGTCACGGACATTTTGGTATCGCGCGATTTTCTTGGAGAGAATGACCGGGTGCTGTTTATCGACGACATTATCGCCAACGGCGACGCGGCCCGGGGATTGATCAAAATCATCGCCCGTTCCGGAGCGGAGTTGGTGGGAGCCGGGATCGTCATCGAGAAATGCTTTCAGCCCGGAGCCCAGGCGATTCGCGAGCAAGGCATCCGGCTCGAGACGCTGGCGCGTATCGCATCGCTGGAGGGCGGACAAATAACGTTTGCCGACTAGGGACAAATAGGCACAGAAAAAACAGCCAAATTTCGGTTAATCCTTTGCAGGCCCCCTTTTTTTCGCTATAATGAGGATTACTAGGGAGAGGAGGCTTAAAGAATGGGGAAAGAATTGGCAGTAGACGCGGAGTTTTTTCTTTCGAAATTGTCCGAAGCGAAGGTTACTTTTGAACGTGCCCTGGATTGCAAACATACCGAGTTTGATGACCTTTATCCCTATATGCTTGAACATCCTCAGTTTTTCTGGTACAAACGCTATGTAGCATGGTCGCAATTGTTGACGATAGCCGGGCTGTGCCAAGAGCTCGAAGTGCCCTGGAAGGAACAGTTCAGTCCGCAACAAGTAGGGTATTTGGAACAAAGAGTCATGTCGGCGAAAGTGCTTGATTTCTGGTTCGAAACGAACGACAGCCGGGAGCACGCCTCGCGTTAAGCGGCCTCATCCAATTTCGGCGCCGCACCGGTTGCTGGATGCATCCAAAGCCATCGAAGTCCCGCTGGTACGCCGGCGGGGCTTTTTTTGCTAGGGTATAATCGGAGTTATCTTTGCCATGACTAAATTTCAGGAGGTGGACGTATTCGCATGATTTCAGACGAAACATTGGACCAATACCGGCTATCCGGAGAAAAAGTACGCGTCGTGCGCGACGGGATTCCGGAGAACGACGTGCGGGGAATCGTGGTGGCCTGGGACGACACGCATGTGTTAATCCGCAAGCCGAATCGCAACGTGGTGAAGTTGGATCGCAATTACATTTACCAACCGTCGAAAGAACCAAGGATTTCGCCGGTGGATTAGCATATTTTTGACCGGGCGGGACATCGTATAAGTGCGAGTACAATAGCCAGGAAAGGATGTTTCGCATGTCGCTGGTCAGCGAGAAAATAAGAGCCTATAAAGACGAGATCAACCGATTCGGGGAAACCTTGCCGAAGGTAACCGAAGCGTACCATACGTTTACCGGGGAAAGCCTCTCGGACGGAACGCTGGATGCCAAGACGAAGCAATTGATCGCCCTGGGTATCGCGCTTTCGACGAACAACGAAATTTGTACCTTCTACCATGCCGAAGAGGCGAGGTCCAAAGGGGCGACCGATGCGGAGATCCTCGAGACGGTAGCCGTCGCTTCGGCTGCCTTGGCTGGGAACGCGCTATCCCAAGGCGTCACCCGGGTACAGGAGGCTTTGACCGTCCCGCATGTTCAATAAACTTCTCTGGAAGAGGGAACCTTAAGGTAGCTGATGCACCTTAAGGTTCTCTTTGTCTTTACGCTCCGAACGGGACGAACCGGGTGCCGGGGCGCTTCCGTTCAAGTAAGCGCGCATCCGGGAGGACACCTCGCGCTGCAGACCCGCCCACAAGATCCGCATCTTCCCGTGATACCCCCGGCAGCGGTATTCGGCCTGAATGCCGTTCTCGTCCTGACGGATCCGCTCGATTTCGATATTCCGCTCGCGGAACTTGCCGTGAATCTCCGTGAGGACTATCGCCACGCGGCGTTCACCGCCGCGGATGAGATCGACGTAAGCTTCGGGGCTCTTCAACAGCCCGCTCTGTTCGAGAATCCGGGCATCCCGCTCGAATACTTTCTGCAAAAAACCAAGCAGCAACGCGCTCTTAATTAGCGCCAGTTCCTCTTCCTTGATGCCGGGTACAGCCATCGAACAACACCTCTTTATGCGAACTTATGTTCTTATCATACCCCAGCCTAACGCCTTTAATCAAGCGCAACCCTTGAAAGTTTTGCATTGACTTCTTTATGGTGGACGTGGTATGATCTATCTTGTCGCCGCAAAAGTTAACTTTTGCTCGATACCCAATATGCGGTCGTGGCGGAATTGGCAGACGCGCACGGTTCAGGTCCGTGTGGGCTAACCCCCCGTGGAGGTTCGAGTCCTCTCGACCGCATCTAAAGAAGAGCCCTTGATTTGCCTTGTCGGCAATCAGGGGCTTTTTTTGTGCTGATCTGTGGCAGACCTCGTTGACAGTAACCAAAGACTGGAATAAAATCAACTTAACTTAAACGTATAAGTGATTATCATTAATCGATTAAGTGAATATGATCAACCGGGGGATGGTTACGGATGGGAGCGGAAATCGTCACGCTTTCTAATGTGTATTCGAAGCATTTGGGCAACTCGCGGGATATTTATGTCTATTTGCCCCCTTCTTATGGAGAAGCGGCGAATCGCCGGTATCCGGTGATTTATGCGCAGGACGGACAGCATATGTTCGCATCGGACGGGATGGGGGGCTCGTGGGAGATGCACCGGACGGCGGAGCGGCTAAGCAAGGAAGGCCGGATGCGGGAAGTGATTATCGTGGCCGTTTCGTCGATTTCGGATCAACGGATAGTGGAATATTTCCACGAACATCCGGGGGTTCGTGAAGCATTCCACGCATCCTGCAAGGGGGAGTTGTACGAACGGTTTCTCATCGAGGAGCTGAAGCCGATGATCGATAGCCGATTTCGCACTTTGACGGATCGGGAGCATACCGCATTAATCGGTTCGTCCGCGGGCGGGCTTGTCTCGTACCATATTGCTTTTCGGAGGCCGGACGTATTCGGGCAGGTTGCAATTCTGTCGCCTTTCTTGGTGCATACGGTGGTGAACGAGCAGGGAGACGGTACGAACAAGACGGAACCGTTGCGCGAACTTAAACTATATCGCTCCTATCCGGTCAAGCCGCCAGCGGTGCGGGTTTGGGTCGATGTCGGCGGAGCGGAAGGGCTGATCATGCCCCGTCATGTACGGGCCTTCGTCGACGAGCTGATCGAAGCCGGATTTAAGCCGGGCGAGGATTTGATGTTTTTGCTCGACGAGGCGGCCGGTCACTCTCAGTTGGATTGGGCAAGACGACTGCATAACCCGCTGCTGGATCTATTCGGCGAGATCGGCCGTCCCCGCAGCCTGCGGCTGGCGGGGAGGGAGCGGGTCGGATTGCAGGGACTAAGGGTTCAGTTGTATCCGAAGGTGACCTATGACTCGGGCTTCGAGATCAATCTGCTGGCGGCGGAATATACGGTGGGCCGTCCGGAAGTGTTGAGGATCGGCTCGGACGGCTTAATCGTTCCGCTGATGGAAGGGACGACCGAAGTCGCGGTCAGATACGGCGGCCTTGCCGAATCGGCGTACTTCGAGGTCGTCCCTGAAGTGTCGGATCACGTGCGGGTTGAAATCAGCGTGACCGTGCCGCCGTCAACTCCGGTTGATGCCCGAATCCATGCCGGACTCGAAATTCCGAAGGTCCGGGACGGTTTTTACAAAGGGTGCTTTGTGCTGCCAAGAGACTTGGCGTTTGATGTGAAGGTATCGCGGGGGTTCGGTATTCATGAGCGAAGGGAAACGAGCCGGCGATTCGACACCACGGAGCCGGTTAGCCTTCATTTCATCGTAGAGAAGTGGGAGGACTTGCCGTGAAAAAAGCAACGATGAAGGATATCGCCCGCGAAGCGAAGGTTTCGGTGGCGACGGTAAGCTATATCCTGAATAAAGTGGATAATCAAAAAATTACGGACGAGACGCGCTGCCGGGTGCTGGAGGCCGCTGATAAGCTGAATTATACCCCGAGCCTTACGGCACGTTCGCTCGTCAGGGGGAAGTCCGGCATGGTGGCCTTGCTCTTCAGCCGCAGTGAGCGGGACGGGTTATGGAAGCAGCTGTATTACGGCAGGCTGGCCGAGCGCATGGAAGCGCTCTGCAAGCAAGCAGGCTACCATCTGCTCGTCCTGGGGATGGACGCGGAGCGGCCAAGTCCGGAAATCATCCGGCAGCGGGAGGTTGACGGAGTACTGTTGGCCGGTGTGAAGAAGGAGGCTTTTCGGGATGTATCGATCCACTTCAAGATCGGAGTTCCGATCGTCCTGCTGGACAACCATATCGACGATCCGTTGTTTCACAAGGTCGTGATCGACTACCGGCAAGCGTTCGCCTTATGGAGAGCGCGATCGGCCGGTAGAGGCGGACGGCGCTTCCTGGTGCTGGACGCCTTCCTTAACGAAAGCACGATGAGGACGATTGTGGACGCGGCGCAGCTTGATCCGGAATCGGTCTTCGTGCTGATGGCCGACAACGCGGACGATTTGCCCGATTTTTTGGCGCGGCATCAAGGAGGCTGCGGCACGGTGCTGAACGAATTTGTTGGCGTGTTCGTGGCTAACGCCTCGCAAGGGCTGGAGATTGAGCTGACCGTCTTCTGCACGAGCGGGTGTGCGGAGCTGCTGCCTCCGAACGTCCGTACGTTAAGAGCGGAAGAGAATCGGGGACAGCTCGAGGTTGCCTTTGAACTGATGCGATTTTATATCGAATCGAAAGGAAATGACCCCGAACATGTAAGCTCGGGAGAGGGTTACGGCGAGTACGTCCCCATTCCGCTGCAGTAAAACCATCCTATTCGGTAAAACCGTCTAACGGTATAAAAATGGGTACTATATAACACGAATGTGCGTACTTACGGATCCGTTTCTTAGACGATATACTTGCAAACGTAGTGATCCAACTGAATCCGAAGGAGGAAAACGAACATGCCTGAAACCACTATGAAAGCGGTTGGCCTAACCCGATATTTACCTATTGATCATCCCGATAGCTTGCTGGACGTGAAGATCGAGAAACCTGTGCCAACGGGCCGGGATTTGCTGGTCCGCGTTCAAGCCGTCTCCGTCAATCCGGTTGACGTGAAGGTACGTGGGCCGAAAGAACGTACGGAGAGCAAGCCAAGAGTGCTCGGCTGGGATGTAGCCGGCGTCGTTGAGCAGACGGGACCGGACTGCACGCTCTTTAAACCGGGCGACGAGGTGTATTATGCCGGCAGCATCACGCGGCCCGGCGGAAATAGCGAATTTCATCTCGTCGACGAGCGAATCGTCGGCTCGAAGCCGACTTCGCTGGACTTTGCGCAAGCCGCGGCGTTGCCGCTGACGTCGATCACCGCCTGGGAAGGATTGTTCCACCGCTTGGGCATTTCTCCCGATCAAGGCGCTAACCCGGGGAAAACGATTCTGATCATCGGGGCCGCCGGCGGCGTTGGATCCATCGCGGTCCAACTGGCCAAATATGCGGGGTTGACCGTTATCGGCACCGCCTCCCGCCCGGAATCGGCCGCTTGGGCAAAGGGGCTTGGCGCGGATCAGATCATCAACCACTACGAGGACTTCGTTCCGCAGTTGAAGGCGCTTGGCTTGGCGAACGTGGACTATATCTTCTGCCTGAACAGCACCGAAAAGCACTGGAAGAACATGGCGGACGCCATTGCGCCGCAGGGGAAAATCTGCTCGATCGTAGAAACGGATGAACGGCTTAATCTGACGATGCTGAAAGACAAAAGCGTCACCTTCGTATGGGAGTTGATGTTTACCCGTCCGATGTTCGAAACGGCGGACATGATCGAGCAGCATAAGCTGTTGAACGAGCTGGCGGTTTTGGTGGACCGGGGGCTGATCCGCACGACGGTAGCCGAGAAGCTTACGCCGATTAACGCGGACAATCTGCGGAAAGCGCATGCGATGCTGGAAACGGGGCGTTCGGTAGGCAAAGTGGTGCTGGAGCAGTTTGAATAAAAGGGCAACAGCTCGCAAGTTACATGAACGGAACTGCGAGCTGTTGATCGCCTTGTTTGCTGAAAGATGCAATTCGATACGGTTCATTTCGGAAATTACCTTCGATCACATCGAGATCTCGATGGCGAAGGACGCGATTCCCGGCCGCCCCGCCATGATGGCGGCGGGGCGCGGGTTCTACTTGGGCAATGTGCGGGACGTGCGTTTTAGTGGAGCGGCGCTAGCAGAAGTTGGACAGTACCCGTTTGATTTCGCTTGGACTGGCGATTTCCGGGCCAAAGTAGGCTCTGGATCGCTGGCTGTCCTCCCAAGGCTCTATATGCATGGCATCCTTGATGCCGGGAATCGTCCAGTTACTTGCTCTATCAAAAGACATTCCCGTGTTCAAGGCATGAATATGATTGATCCAAATCGGTTCTTTTACATGAATAAATTCGTGGGGGACTTTTAAGGCGTCGCGCCAGGAGACCTTTGGCTCCTGGCCCTTCAAATACTTCCCTACGTCATGGATCGTCGCGCCATAGCTCGGCAGCCAGAAGAAAAATTTGCCCAGCCGGTGTTGTACCGAATCGTAAATGTAGCCGTATTGGGGCACCAGCGCAAGCGTATCCTTTTGCGGCGTCCATGCCCGCAGTTTTCGGATGAACTCCTTATGGTACATATCGTCGCTGGAGAGGTAAACACGGTAGAAGCGGGGATAGCCGGCGATGTCTTTCGCGACCTGGGCATGATAGGCCTTCGGGGTTACGAAGCGAATGTTTTTCGGCAGCGGCGCGTAACGGCTCAGGACCTCCTGCACCGTTCGTTCGGATCCCGGATCGTACAGCACATAACAGGAAAAGTCCTGGGAAGTTTGAAGCTGCAAGCTTGTTCGCGTGTACTTCATGAACAGGCCCAGCCGATTTTCGATCCAGGTTTGGGTTAAACGGTCCGGCGTTCCGCCCCAATCGTTAAAGTGAATCTCGATAATCAGTTTTACACGATTCCGTAAGTCTTCCGGCATCACATATCAACTCCTCTAATTCCATGCGGTGTTGTCAACTAAACTTCTCTAGCAGTTTATGCTAGGATGTGAGTTCGGCATGGACGTTTTCGTAGATGACGGGGATTTCCGCATTTGAAGAGGCTTGCCCTGGCAGGTCGCATTTTTCGGGTGGCGGGTCGCAAATATCGGGACGAAAGGTCCTCGAAATCAGGGGATGTTATAATGGTTCCGATTCATCGATATACCGATAGAACCGATGAGCAGCGAGAGGAGACTAACGATGCACGAGAAAACGGATCGCTCGCGGGTGAAAGGCTTTCTCCGCGCAGAAGGAACAAGAATCGTGAACGGCGACGGGGAGGAGATCCTGCTTACGGGCTGGGGCCTCGGAAACTGGCTATTATGCGAAGGATATATGTGGAAGTCCCACAGTTCCCGGTTCGATCGTCCTCGGCGGATCGAAGCGGTCATACGGGAAGCAGCCGGAAGTTCATATGCCGAACAATTTTGGAAGCGGTTCCGAGATAATTACGTGACCCGCGAAGATATTCGGCTGATGGCGGAACAGGGCTACAATTCGGTGCGCATTCCGTTCGGGTGGCGGATCCTGATGGAGGACGAGCCGGGCATTCGCTGGAAAGAGGACGGTTTTGCGCTGATCGACCGTTGCCTGGATTGGTGCGAGGAATTTGGGCTCTATGCCTTCTTGGACTTGCACGGTGCGCCTGGCGGGCAGACCGGAGCCAACATCGACGATTCGGTTGACGATTTCCCTCGGTTGTTCACCGATGAAGACAGCTGGAACAAAGGGATCGAGCTGTGGAAGGAGCTGGCCCGCCGATACCGCGACCGCTGGATCGTAGGCGGTTACGACCTGCTGAACGAGCCGGTTCGCCCAGGGCTGATGGAGGGGAAACACGAGGATTACCTCGTCCGCCGATTGGCGGCGTTTTACGAGGAAGTGATCGCTGCCATTCGGGAAATCGATGACCGGCATCTGCTCTCGGTGGAAGGGCATCATTGGGCAACGAATACGGCCGTATTTTATAAGCGGTACGATCCCAACATGGTCATTCATTTCCATCGGTATGCCTGCAAGCCCGGAAAAGAGGCGTACGAGGAGTTTCTGGCGCTTTCCGAGGCGCTGGATCTGCCGTTATGGCTGGGCGAGACCGGGGAGAACGACCTGGAATGGTTTGCTGCGATGTATCCGCTGGCTTTGTCGCTGGGGATCGGCTACAATTTATGGCCGTGGAAGAAGATGGAGCGGGCCACCTCGCCGTATACCGTAAATCAACCCGAGGGCTGGGACGAGTTTCTCGCTTACGCCGAAGGGGGAGCGCGGCCAAGTTATGAACGCGTGCAGCAAATTCTTGATGCCTATCTGGAAAACATCAAGGTGGAGAATTGCACCCCACGCCCGGAGGTGACGGCGGCGGTGTTCCGTCAGCCGGGCTGCCGGGTTCGCGGCACGGATTTCGACGAGCTTCCGGGAAGAGGGATCTCCTTCAGCGGGGGGCGCATGGAAGGGAACCTCTATAAGTACCGGGCCAAAACAGGCATGAAGATCGTGCCGATCAATGGCGAACCTCAACCGAAGAAGTTCGGGTTCGACAGCGGCTGGCAGAACCTCGCGTTGGAACTGACAGACGGCGAGTTTGCGGCTTACTCGTTCTGCGGCATCGATGCGGGAAATACAGTGAAGTTGGAGCTGGTATGCAGAGAGGCCGCGATCGTAACCATCATGCAGGATGGAGAGAGCGCGCGCGGTGCTGTCGCCAAGCAGCGATCCATGCCGCGTCAGCGGCTTGCTTGCGCAGGCAGCCGATTCCGCGCTCGTCGTCAGCGTGCAGGGAGGCCGAATCGAATTGCATTCCATCACGGTGGAATAAAAGGGTTGACTCTTTTCGCGGCGCATGATATTTTATATCTTGTCGCCGCGAAAAAAAGCTGATGGCTTTTCGCGGGTACCCGATGCCAAGCGGTCGTGGCGGAATTGGCAGACGCGCACGGTTCAGGTCCGTGTGGGCTAACCCCCCGTGGAGGTTCGAGTCCTCTCGACCGCATTCGTTAAACCAAAAAGCTCTTGAATTCTCTTCATAGAATTCAAGAGCTTTTTGCTTACTCGGATTTTGCAGCGGATGGACGCTCTTACTGTCCTGTACGCTCTTTGCACAATTATCCCGTTGGATCAGAAGAGAGAAAGTGAATCCCCGACTCTACTCCCTGATCGAAGGGGATAATCATGCAAAGATGCGAGAAGGGAGAGGGGAACCGTGCGAATCCCATGGAGGTGAGGCAGGGATGTTTCGAGTCGCGATGCTGCTAACCGCCGTTTCAGCGTTTTCCGCATTCATTTGAGTAAGTAACAATCGACGATCAAGCTGGATCCGGGCAAAATGAAGGGTTCACGGAGGATAAATGATGGGCGTAACCGGAGTCAAGTTTGGCCAGCTCGGCAAAATAGCTGCCGATGACATGGTTCGACGATAAAGAAGCGTCGGCGAAGTACAAGGGGCAAGAGGCGGGGACATGACGGTAGTAGTAGGTTTTTTCTTGTTTTGGCAGCTTGAAAATCGTTGGAGGCACGTGGGTCACAGCATCGAATTCATTATGAATCCGATAACTGTTCGGGACCTGCTGTGCAAAGGCATGAACGAAATCCGGGTCTCCGACACGGGGTGAACCGAACGTAAACAGGATGGGAACGCGATTCGAATTGGCGGCGATATCCATCGCGCATAACGTAGCCAGCGCGGCCCCCAGGCTATGACCCGTGATATATAACGTCTTGTCCTCCGGCAGCCGACGGAGCGCGGAATGGATCTGACGGCGGGACGAGGCATAAATGCCGGTAAATCCCCGGTGCGTGTGGCCCGCATCCTTGACCCATTTGAACTTCTGCTGCGTCGCGATGGCATCGGCGACCCAGTTGGACGCCGAGCTGGTGCCCCGGAAAGCGATGACGATCTCGTCCGCCGAATGCCCTATAAATCCGAAGCGCTCCCAAAGGCCGATCAAGGATTTCGCTTCGAGGGTATCGTACAACGCATAAGGGGGAGGGAGGACAAACGTACCGTCCGGGTTCGCGAATTGCGCGTAGGTTTGGCCGCAGACCGCGGCCAAGAACAACGCGCGCTGAACTTGAGCCTGGTTTAATTCCATCTTTTCATCCTCCCCTTCGCCTTCCTGACTCCAATATATTAAGAGCAAAGAAAGAAGATGCTATAGCGCCGGGAGGGTGACCGAAAACAAAGCGCCCCCGTTCGTTTGGTTGGCAGCCTCAATCTGACCGCCGCAGCGTTCAACGATGGCCCGGGAGATGGCGAGTCCCAATCCGTTTTCGCCGTCTTTGCCTTTCACGAAACGGTGGAACAGGTGCGGCAGCAGCTCCTCGGGAATTCCCCGTCCGTCGTCGGCAACCGCGATCATGACCCGATCCCGACTTACGCCGACGCGGATATCGATCGCCCGGTTAGCGTGTCTGGCGGCATTGGCGACCACGTTCAGCAGGGCTTGGGACAGTTTGTCCCGATCGGCGCTCACGGTTGCCCGTTCCGCAGCTTCGTCCGCATACTCGACGGCCAGACTTAAGTTCTTGTCCTTAAGCAGCGGATTTACGCGTTCAGCCGTCTCCTCCAGCAACTCCTTGACGGCAATCCCCGTCGGATGGAAAATATCCGCCTCGCTGTCCAGCTTCGCGAGCAGCGTCATCTCGGAGACGATTCGTTTCAACCGGCCGCTTTCGCTAAGAATGATATCCAACCCTTTTTGCGTATGCTCCCCTTCAAAAACGCCGTCACGAATCGCTTCCGCATACCCCGAGATCGACATCAGCGGGGTTTTCAACTCATGGGAAGCGTTCTGGAAAAATTGCTTCTGTACCTGGATATAGCGGTCTAATTCGCCGGCCAATTCATACACGGTTTGAGCCACGGTCCCGATCTCGCCACCGGCCCGAATCTGCCTTACCTCCGCGAACCGGCGTTCTTTCACTTTCTTCAATTCATCCCTCAGCTTCATCAGCGGGTTAATGAGCTTGCGCGTGATCACGAGGCTAAGCAGCAGGACAAGCACCGCGCCGATGCCAAGAACGATTAGCAACCGCACGTATAACGCGCGCTCGATTGCGCTGACCGTGCTCATCGGCGTGACTAGCGTCAGTGTGCCTTGAGGAAGGGAACTGACCGCAACGATATAACGGTTGTCTTCGCCTGCTTGCAGTGCTTCCAACTTCTTTTGGTTCAGCGGCTCGCTTTCGACCATACCGACAGGCGCAAGCGCGATGTTGCCGGCAACCAAAGGCTGGGCGGGAAGCGTTCCGGACAAGACGTTCCCGTTAGCGTCGGCAACGATGGCTTGCACCCCGGAGGCAAGAGGTACGGCGGTCCCTTGCCATGTGGTGCTATTCACGGCAGGCTCGGCCCGTAGGGGCTGATTTTGCATGCTGACCGCCACGCTGGCGCCGAGCGTTCTCATTTCCTGCTTCTTTGCGTCGATCAGATGCTCCAGCAAAACGAAGTGAATGATCGTGGCGGTCGCTCCCAGAATCACCACCAGGAGCAGGCCGAACGCCAGGTTGATTTGGTGCACCAATTTCACAACAGATCCCCGCCTTCCGCACGCATCCGATATCCATGTCCCCAAACCGCCTCGATCGGCAACTGCTCGATTTTTTTGCGCAGCCGTTTGATTAAATGGTCGACCGCCCGATCGCTTCCGAAATAATCGTCGCCCCAGACGAGAATGAGCAGTTCTTCCCGGGTAAAGGCGCGGTTCGGATGCTCCGCGAACGCTTGTAACAGGGAAAATTCCTTAAACGTCAGGTCGACCTCGTGCTTGTCCCAGAATACGCGGCGTTCTTCCGGCAGGAGCCGCAGCGGGCCGATCTTCAGGATGAGCTGGGCGGAGGCGGCTTCCGGTATCTCATCGGACGGGCGCAGTTTATACCAACGCTGCAAGTGCCTTTTCACCCGGGCGACCAATTCTCTTGGACTGAACGGTTTGACCAAATAATCGTCGCTCCCGAATTCAAGTCCCATGATTTTATCGACCTCGCTGTCTTTGGCGGAAATGATCACGATGGGCACATCGGCTTCTTCGCGGATGCGCCGGCACAGTTCGTAGCCGTCCATTCCCGGCAGCATGATGTCGAGCACCCAGAGATCGGGAGGGTCGTTCTGCCAGAGCACCCAGGCTTCTTCGGCGGACGACAGCCCGATGGTCCGAAAGTTTTCTTTCACCAAATAGGCTTCGACGAGATTGCGGATATGTTGGTCATCGTCCACGACGGCGATGAAATAATCGTTCATGAGTTCGACTCTCCTTTCCTCATTATTATAACAACGGGGTTGTTGCTTGCGACTTCTGCCATCGTTTTTCCATAATTCCACCAATGTCCTGCCATTGCCTGGAGATACACTTGGACGTGCAAGACAAAATCCCCTTTCAAGGAGCGTGTTTCAGATGATGAACCTCAGTAACGGAAAGATCGTGCAGAAAATTGCCTTATCGGCGCTGCTGGTATCGGCTATTGCAAGTCCCGCGGCAGCAAATGCCGAAGAAACGGCATCCCCTGATGCCCCTCAAACCGTTGCCGCCCAGGCTGCTGTGACGGTGAAGTTCGAGGATCCGGCGGCAATCGCCAAGCAATATGCGCCGGATACGGTTTCGGCATGGACTAGCTTGTTGAAAAAGTATGAGGAGCTTGCCGTTAACTTCAAAGCGGTCACCTTGGACATCAAGGCGGCGCCAACCGGAGACGGCATCGTGCCGCCTGCCGGTGGGAAGGCGCTGATCGTTCAAGCGATGAAGGCTCAGGACGGCGTCTCGGTGAAATTAAAGAGCGGCCCCCACATCACGGGAGCCGGCGATCTTAAAGTGGCCAATAAGGATGGAATGATGACGTTAACCCCGGCAGTCCCTATTGCGGATACCTTGCTTCAAAGCCAGATGGATTTGGCGAAAGCGGTCGAGTCAAAGGATGAAAAAATCATCAAATCCGCTTTGGCCGACTTATTCAAACAGTATGAGGCCGAAATCGACAAGCTGGAACAGGAGCAGTCCAAGTAACCGAAGGCAGCAGGACCGGGAAAAAGGTTGGAACATAACAAAAAGAGAAACTCGCGAAATGCGGCAAACCCCCTGACCGATGACGGTTGGGGGTTTTGCTGTCCGGGGCGGCTTTTATCGGGAAATCCAATAATCGCGGGTGCACGATTGGCCAGGTCTGATTATAATAGGGACAACGACTCGCTCTAGGAGGTGATGGGTATGGCATGGTTAAGCATTGCCATTATACTGATTTTGGCGTTTGCTTTGATCGCGACGATACGGATCGGACAATCGCCAAGCAATCGGGAAGAAAATTCGCGCTACACCCAACAAACGGGCCGGAATTGGCTTCGGCTAGGCGTGATGTACGCCATCGGCGTTGCTGCTGTTGTGTTGGTCTTAGTGATGTTTATTTAGGAGGAACGGCATAATTCAACCCGGTTTCCCTGATCCCGTCGAGCTCTTCTGCGGTCATGAGTCCGGATCGGTACAAGTTCAGAAACTCTTGCGAAACGCTTTGGTTGAAAATCAAAAGGTCATCCGTGTTGATGGTCACGGGGACCCCGTTGTCGTAAAGCTTGCGAAGGGGATGACGGGCGTAGCTGTCCGCCACGCCCAGCATGACGTTGCTCGTCGGGCAGACATTCAAGCGGATGCGGTGATCGGCAAGCCAATTCATCACGGAGACGGAACGAGCCGCCGCGATGCCGTGGTGAACCTCATCCAGTTCCAGTTCTTCCACGGCTTCCCGAACATCGTCCGGCGTACCGAATTCCCCGACATGCGCTTTGAGCTTTAAGCCTGCGGCCTTGGCAAGCCGGTAAACCGGTTTGAAATGGCGGATCGGCTGAGCCAATTCATCGTTGCAGATGTCGATGGAGGTGAACCAGCGATAGGCCAATACCTCCTCGATTTGAGTTAGTAGATCCTCGACACGGCTTTCCCTGCCTAAGGATAACTCGGGAAAAAACAGCGTATCGGGAGCAAAACGGCTCTGCAGATCATCCATAATTCCCGTAAATGTCCCCATTCCGCCCAAGGCGGCGATTTCATCCAGGCCGAAGCCAAGGGCCAACACCTTGATTCGGTCGGTTTGCGCCTGAGCAAAGGACGCCTCGATCCGTTTTAAGTAGCCTTGGATCCCGCGGCAATGGATTTTGATGTTGGACTCGAACCAGGCCTGCATGTCCCGCAATGAGTCGAACGGGCGGTTCGGGGGATCGATTTGGGCACCGGACCAGGCTTCGATATAGGCGATGCTGCCGCCGCGTCCGGCGTGACTATGCAAGTCGCTTTTCGGAATTCGCTGCAGCTCATCAAGCGCGTTATGGCGTAAGGCCTCGATAAAGGAACGGTTCATTCACACACCTCCATCCTGATTAACGATATCCTAGCATTGTGTTGGGGACGAAGGAAGTGAGAAAGAACACGAAGAATCATTTTCGATCGAATACATAGAACGGAGGAACCAACATGGACACGCGTATAGTGGCCTTAAGTTCGGAGAAGCTGGAGGACTTCAAGGCGTATTGCCGGAAGCATCGGCAGGAGGTGGATGACTCCTTTTTGTACGATGAGGATCTGGCGGAATTTCAAATTCATGGGGAGCATCCCACTTATATCGCCTTGAATGGGGAGGGGGAGTTGATCGGCGCCGCTTCGATCATCGCCGACGCCTACCAGCGAAAGGGGATGCAGGCGCGTTTCCGCATTTTGCATTGCGAGAGCGGGGACCCGGCAGTATACCGGCGGTTGCTTGACGAAATCGTTAAGCATGGCGAGGGCTTGGGAGGAATGTTCATCTTTGTGCCGTCCGTGAATCCCGGACTGATGGAGATCATAGGTCAGCTTGGTTTTCAGGTGGAACGGTACTCCTTCCTGCTGGTGAACGAGCCGCTGCAGCCCGCGTCCTACGAGCTGCCGGAAGGCTACGGTATCCGCGCGTTTCGACCCGGGGAGGACGAGGAAGCCTGGTGCGCCGTGCGGAATGCCGGCTTTGCCCAGTTGAAAGGCAGCCAGACGCCGATCACCCCGGACATGGTGGCGAAGTATGCCGGGGAGGCCGATTATCTGAACGGCGGCATGTTGTTCCTGGTTCATGGGGATCGTCCGGTAGGTATCGTCAGGTGCACGGATGACGAGTACCTGGATGCGCCGATCATGAATATCGGCCCGCTGGCGCTGCTCCCGGAATATCAGGGGAAGGGACTCGGCCGTCTTTTGCTCCGCCGGGCATTGGGGTTTGGCCGGGAAAACGGGTATCGTCGTGCCATCCTGTGCGTGAACGCGGAAAATGAACGGGCCAAGGCGTTATATCTTCAGGAAGGGTTCAAAGAGGCGGAATACGCGGTGAATTATCGGTTGGATCTGCGGTGACGGGGAGGCGGCGGGTATCGCCCATTGTCGCCGGTTAAATTAGCTCTTAAACACGCCCACGCGGCGATTTTAGGAGCTTTTTTGCATTCCGGGAGCCGTCTATAGTATCATGTTTTTTATTTATGCGAATTGGATCGGGGTTGGATTTCTCACATCATGTTTCGGAGTATGATTGCTAACTTAGCGTTGTTGACCGCCTTTCTCTTTATTTTTAATCAGATCTATTACAGTTATTTGATCAAAAAGAACGCGATATCCGTGAAAGTATGGATCGGGCTGCTGCACGGGGTTTGCGGTTCGTTGCTGCTTCTGTTCAGTTTTCGGATCAATGAAACGGTCTATATCGATTTCAGGCATATCGCCATCATCAGCGCCGCCTTTTTCGGCGGAGCCGTCTCTTCGTGCATTGCCGCCGGCATCCTGATCCTGGTCCGGGCCGTCAGTTTCGGGGATTTGACCGTATATACCTTGATCGCGATGACCACTTTGACCTTAAACGGGATCGGTTCCGGTCTGGTGATGCGGTACTGCGCCGATTATTGGCGGAAATGGCAAGTCTCCTTGGTGCTCATCACCTCGACCATTGCGTTGACGGCTATCCTTAAAAAAACAGATCCGGCCTATACGCTGCTATATATTTCCCTGCTTGCGCTAGGCGGATTTTTCGCGGCGGGCTTAATCCGGGTGTTCTCGCGGCACCATCAATTATCCGAGGAGCTGACCGCCAGCGAGAAGAGATACCGCGCGCTTCATTCCTTGCAAGAGGCCGTTTTCGATTCTTTGGTCGGTACGATCATTACGGTCGTCGACCGGGAAGGACGGATTACGCGGATCAACAAGGCCGCCGAGCGAATGCTGGGCTATACGGTGGAAGAACTGCTCGGCCGGTCGCCTTTCCTGTTTCACGCCCCCGAGGAAATCAACGACTTCGTCCACCCGTCGTATCGGCTGTCCGATTTTGTATCAGGCATTTTGACGGAAGGCAAAGAATTTACCTACGTTCGCAAGGATGGGGCCAGACTGACCGTGCTGCTGCATGTTTCGGAGCTGTGGCTTGGACAAGAGGGGGTCGGTTACGTGTTTCTGGCGACCGATATTTCCGAACGAAAAGAGATGGAGGACAGGTTATATCGGCTATCCATGATCGACGGGTTGACGGGCGCGACCAATCGCCGCTATTTTGACGAAGCCTTAGCGCAAGAATGGGAGAAGGCGATAGCTTCGGGCCGCTGCGGGCATGCTTTGATCTTGTTTGATATCGATCGATTTAAGGCATATAACGATATTTACGGTCATCCGGCCGGTGACGCCTGTTTGATCAGGGTGGCGGAAATCGTTAGAAATACGTTGAACAACCCGGACTATACGATTTCCCGTTATGGAGGTGAAGAATTTGCCGTGATCTTGCCGAGCACGAACGAAAGCATGGCGCTGGAAGCCGCCGAGTCCCTGAGGTTAGCGGTCTTTGAGGCCCAAATCCCCCACGAGGGATCAACAAACGGCGGGGTCTTAACCATCAGCGTAGGAGTTGCCGGATGCGTGCATCCGCAGTCCTCATCCCCGGACGCATTGGTATCCATGGCGGACCGGGCGCTATATCATTCCAAAGCCTGCGGACGAAATCAGGTTTCCGGTTATCGCGAGTTTGCAGAAACGGTATGACCTTGACCTAATGCGCGCGGGGGAGCATCGCTCCCCTGCGCTTTTGGTTTTTTAGCGATAAGCTGGCAGCCAATCCCCGTGCGCTTCGATCAGGTCATCGCACATCGCGATGATATCGTCGATGGACAATTCGGCTGAGGTGTGAGGATCCAGCATCGCCGCATGGTAAATATGTTCCTTCTTGCCGGTGATCGCCGCTTCGATCGTCAAGAGCTGAGTATTGATGTTCGTCCGGTTCAAGGCGGCGCATTGCGGCGGCAGATTACCTACATAGGTAGGGGTTACACCGCTGGCATCCACGAGGCAGGGCACTTCCACGCAAGCTTCTGCCGGGAGGTTGGGAATCAGCCCCGTATTCATCACGTTGCCGCCGATTTTGAACGGGATATCGGTCTCGATGGCTTCCATGATATAAGAAGCGTATTCATGGGAACGTTCATGTTTCAGCTCCCGGTTGCCGATGAGCTCCTCGCGCATGCGCTCCCAATTGGAGATTTGCTCGACGCAGCGACGTGGATATTCATCCAGCGGAATTTGGAAACGTTCGATCAGCTCAGGATAGTTTCGCTTGATGAAGTAAGGATGATATTCGGCGTTATGCTCCGACGATTCCGTGATGTAATACCCGAATTTCAGCATCATTTCGAACCGAACCATGTCATGATGCGGTTGCTTTTGCTTCTCCGCCGCAAGTCGTTTGATTTCCGGGTACAGGTCGACGCCGTCCCGGGTGACCTCGAGCAGCCAAGCCATATGGTTGATGCCGGCGATTTTGGCTTGAACTCCGGTTTTGTCCATTCCTAAGCTGTCGAACAAACCGGGGATGCAGGCTTGCACGCTGTGGCAAAGGCCGACGGTACGAACCTGGCCGTACGTATTCATGACGTTGGTCAGCACGGCCATCGGGTTCGTGTAGTTTAAGAACAGGGCGTCCGGGCACATTTCGCGGATATCGGCCGCAAAGTCCAGCATGACGGGGATCGTCCGCAAATTGCGGAAAATCCCGCCGATCCCAACCGTATCGGCGATCGTCTGGCGCAGCCCGTATTTCTTCGGAATCTCGAAATCCGTAATGGTGCACGGATCATACCCGCCGACTTGGATGGCGTTGATGACGTACTTCGCGCCTTTCAGTGCCTCCTTGCGGTCGGTGTAGGCTTTCACGATGCAGGTGCTGCCGCTGCTGCGCTTCAGATTGTTCAGCATGTTCTCCGAGTCCTTTAACCGCTGAAGGTCGATATCAAACAAGGCGAGCTCGAAGCCCTGCAAAGCGGGGGTCCGCATGCAATCGCCCAAGACATTTTTGGCGAACACCGTACTGCCGGCCCCGATAAATGTAATTTTCGACATACCCAATCTCCTCCTTTTTCCTCCTCAATATAGCTCTCGTCCTGAAATAAAGGTATGGAGGAATGAAAGGGAAGTATGGAGGAATGTTGTATTTTGGTCTGCCATCCCGTACGCTAAGGGGAGCAGGGCATAACGTTATTTATAGGGGGCCGTGATGATTCCCGAACACGACTTGTTTGAAGTTCATATGAATCCCGATCACCGGGAACGGGAGGTGGCCGTCTTGTTTAGCGGTCAAGGACGCCCCCATCCGAACCACCGCATCGGGCCGTCCGTGCATGACCATTTTTTGCTGCATACCGTATTTGAGGGGAAGGGAACTTATACTTGGGGAGGACGGGTCTATTCCTGCGGACCGGGGGACACCTTCGTTATTTTTCCGAGCGGCTTGTTCACATACGAAGCGGATGTTAGGCATCCCTGGCATTACGCATGGGTCGCGTTAAAAGGGCCAGGCGTCCTTCGCCAGCTGGCGGACGTCGGAATTACGCCGGACCGGCCGGTGGTAAGCTCCGGGGAACCCGAGGAATTACGGGAGATCTACACTCGTCTTCGCTCCTCGTTTCGCCAGAGCGATCACCCGCATTTGGAGAGCCTTGAGGCGGCGGGTTGGCTGACGCTGCTGTTCCACCATTTCGGATTGGCGAACCGCGACTTGCTGCCCCGTCCCGCCGCGAAAGAGCCGGCGATGATCGACCGGCAGGTCGAGCAGGCGATCCGCTGGTTTCAGCTGCAGTACCCGCAGCAAATCGGCATTGAAGAGTTGTCCCGCAATTTGGGCTACCACCGGGCGCATTTGTTTAACGCCTTTAAAGCCCGGACAGGACTGTCGCCGAAACAGTATTTGACCCAGGTGAGGATCGAAAAAGCGAAGGAGCTGCTTGCCGGCTCGTTAACCGTCGACCAAATCGCCGCTTCCGTCGGCTTTAACGACGCGCTTTACTTCTCGCGTCAGTTCAAGAAGGCAACCGGGATGTCTCCCAGTGACTACCGCAGCGCGATATGGAAGGAATGAGTCCGGTTATGCAGGGGGAGCAGCGTCTATAGGGCAGCGCAGCAGGCTTTATGCTTCTTGCCGCTTCCGCAAGGGCAAGGCTCGTTACGCCCAGGGGCTTTGCCGGCATAATCCTGTTGCAAATGATACGAATATATTTCCCGGCGCATCCGCTTGCTCATTTCCAGCACGCGCTCATGGGCATAAGCATAAATCTGCATATAGCTTTGGCAGAAGAAATCCGGATCGGCCTGATCCGTTTCCGGATTCCATTTGCGGTTCCGCGGGCACCCGCCGTAGCAAAGCCGCTGCCATTCGCAGGAACGGCATGGGTCCGGCAAGGCCGGCTTCATCTTGCGAAATCGCACAAAATTGGGATGAGACAGCATATCGGTGATGGATGCGCTGGCGACATTGCCTACGGTCCACTGTTTATTGATGAAGAAATCGCACGGAAAAGCATCCCCGTTTTGCTCCAACACAAGGCTAGTCGGACATGCAGCCCGATGCACGCAATGCTCGGCCTCCCGGTTCAGATCGACGCCGAGCATATTGTCGAAGAAGCGGATGGACACCTCGGGATAGCCGTCATTGTACCATTCATCGAACATACTGCACAGGAAATCGCCATATTCTTGCGGCGTAATTTCATATACGCCGGGTTGGTCCACCTGCTGGGATCGGAAATCCATGCAGGGGATGAACTGGACGAAGTTGAAACCGTTCTCACGATAAAACGCCATTAATGCCTTCGCTTCGCCTACGTTTCCTTTGTGGATCACCGTCAAAATGTTGAAATCGACCTGATGCTTCCGCAAATGCCCGATTCCCGCCATAACCCGATCGAAGCTGCCCTTGCCGGCGGCATTCACTCGCCGTGAATCATGGATTTCCTTAGGACCGTCCAGGCTGACGCCTATCAGGAATTGGTAGGTTTTAAAAAAGGCCGCCCAGCGGTCGTCGACGAGCGTGCCGTTGGTTTGCAAGGAATTGCTGATGACCGTATGCGGCGGGGCGTAAAGGGCCTGAAGATAAACGACTTCCTCGAAAAAATCAAGACCGGCCAACAAAGGCTCCCCGCCTTGCCAGGCAAATGTTGCGTTGCCTTGGCTGAATTGCATGTATTCTTTGATGAATTTATCCAATAAGGCTGAATCAATCCGGTTGATCTTGGGTCCGGGCTTACCTCCGCAGGTGCTGTAGTAGCAGTAATCGCAAGCCAAGTTACAATCTTCCGATACGGTTTTCCACATCACGCCGAGGTTGGCTTGCCCATTTGTCACGCAGGCTGCCGACATGGCTCCTCCTCCTGTCTATGTTTACCACAAAGATAGCAGCTCATTGGGTTAATGTCAAAACAATAAAAAGCAGGTCATAATGATGTCGTTATTTATCCGATTCCAGCTTATTAACGCCGACTTTATTTCAAATTGAATTTAACTGGTGCATTCTTCGACATCAAAAAGAGGCGTTGCGCGTACAACGCCTCTTCATTTTTAATCACCTGACCATCTTTGCATCATCATTACGGCAGCCCCCGTTGCTACGGCTTCATCCGTCAGCAAGCCTTGCGTAAACACCGGACTGTACTCGGGATAATGGTAGATATTTTTCTTTGCGATCTCGAGCACGGAGTCGAATACGAGCGGATGGGCGCTGATGAGCGGGCCGCCCAGAATAACGTATTCGGGGTGGAGGGCATTAATCAGGTTGGCGAGTCCGATCCCCAAGTAGGCGGCCGTTTCTGTAAATTGTTCCTTCACCAGCGGATCGCCCTTCGTTAGGGCATCGACCAGCGTGGCGAAATTTACGAGTTCCGGTGCGATGCCGGACAGAATGCTGCTGCGTCCAATTTTCAGTTGAGTGCGCACCCGTTCTTCGAGCGCCGGTACGGATACAAAAGCCTCCAGCGCCCCATAATTGCCTTTATTTCGCAGCCTTGGTCCATTCGCCTGGATAATCATTTGGCCGACGGCGCCTTCCGTGTCCGCGGCTCCACGGAGAATACGGCCTCCGGACATGGCGGCCGAGCGGATATTCACGCCTGCATGTACATATAGGGCGTGCTCGATGGTTTCGGAGCGAAGCGCCCAGTGTTCGCCGATGAGTGCGGTATTGGCTCCGTTGTCAAGCAAGGCCGGAAAGCCTAGCCGCTCCTCAAGCATGGCGCAGATCGGAACG
Source organism: Paenibacillus timonensis (assembly GCF_022427145.1). Lineage (GTDB taxonomy): Bacteria > Bacillota > Bacilli > Paenibacillales > Paenibacillaceae > Fontibacillus > Fontibacillus timonensis. The sequence continues at coordinate 47,166 of NZ_JAKSXN010000025.1, read as the reverse complement.
TTCTTCCAGGCAGAGGATGGGAATAACTCCGGTTCAAGAATGATCCCTTTCCGTTGATCCAGCGGCCCCACCGCTCCGATGCCGATGCCCAATACGTCATCGGGCGAAATGTCGTGCTCGTCAAGAAACCGTTTGGCAGTTAACGTAACGTTGTCGACCAGTTGGTTGGGCGTCATCTCGGCATCCATCTTCCAGCGGGTCAACGACAACGTATTCAGATGCATGTCATACAATCCAAGGACAGAATAAATTCGCGAGATTTCCAATCCGAACAGAAACCGGTAGGTAGGATTGGTCTGGAACAAAATCGGTTTTCTGCCGCCGGTAGAGTGTCCAAGTCCGGAGACAACAATTATGCCTTGGGTGGTCATCTCCTCCAATAACCGCGTCATGCTGCTGCTGGTGAGTGGAAAATAATTCAACAAGTCAGCCTTCGAGACGGTCCCGAGATGAGAGATTCGATCGTATACCTGCTTCTTTATCGAAGGATTGGAATGAGTCATCATAGGTACTGCTCTCCATTTCCAAGCTAATTAGTCGGGATACATTTTAGTATAGCGTTAACAACAGGGGTTTACCAGTTAATTTCATCAGAAAAGCTTAGATAATATCAATATGGAATAAACATAGAGGGAAATTAGGATTTTAACTTTAATTTAGAATTATATAGATATTTTTATTTACATATTTACATAACTTTAAACCAAAATGAAATAAAGATGATATAATACAAGTAAATGAAGGTGACGTACATCAGGAGAGAATCGAGGATGAGACAGGAATGAAACCTAATTTCAGCAAACGCATGAAACAGATTGGGCAAATCTTTGTGGTTTTTTTAAAAATCGGTCCCTCCACGTTTGGAGGCGGGTATGCGATGATCGCAACGATCGAACGGGAAATCGTTCATCGAAAAGGATGGATGAGCCGGGAAGAAATCGGGGACATGGTGTCGATTTCGGGCTCCGCGCCCGGCGGGGTAGCCGTCAATTCGGCCGCGTTCATCGGCTACCGCCTCGGCGGGGTGATCGGTGCCGTCGCCGCCGTCACGGCCATTACGATGCCGACGTTTCTCATCGTTTTCCTCCTCAGTGCGCTCAGCGCCATGTATAAGGATAACGCCAAGGTGGCGGCTGCGCTGAAAGGGATTCATGCGGCCGTGGTAGCTTTGATTATCGTGGCTGCCGCCAAAATGTGGAAGTCATCGGTGCTGGATACGGCAACCCTGGTAATTATGGCACTGGCGGTAGCGGCGCTGCTGCTTACCGGCATTCATTCGGTTTATTTGATCCTCGGTGGACCGATTGCCGGCATTGCGATCGTTTTCGTGAAGAAAAAATGCGGGATGGTCGTACGGACCGAGAAGGCACAGACCGAAAAAGCGCGGGAACTGCAATTCCCCGAATATTATATCTGAAGGGAGAGGAACCCCCATGCTCTGGCAGTTGTTTTGGGTCTTTGTCAAAATCGGGCTCATCTCCTTTGGCGGCGGATATGCCGTGTTGACGCTGATTCAACGTGAGGTGGAAGCAAGGAATTGGGTGGATCCCGGGGAGTTTCAGGAGATCGTGGCATTAGCCGGAATGGCCCCGGGCTCCATCGCCACGAATGCGGCCACGCTGATCGGATACGCTGAGGGTGGCGTCGTTGGCGCTATTGTGGCCACGGTTGGCATCATCTTACCCTCGCTCCTCATCGTTATTGTGTTGACGGCATTTTTCCTAAGACTGCAAGGCAACGATTGGATGCGCTCGTCCTTTTACGGTTTGCGCCCGATCGTGACCGGGTTGATCATTTACGCGGCCCTTCACTTCGGGTTCAGCGGACGCACCGATCCGCTGCTCAGTTGGTCGATGGTCGGAACGCTGCTGATCAGCGCCGGATGCCTCCTCTTGGTAAGCAAATACAAAGTACATCCCTTTGCAGTCATCATGCTGTCCGCGGTCGCGGGTATTGTTCTTTTCTAAAAACCGGAGTGAAGGCGGAGTACAGTTTTCCTACCGAGGTTTCTATCCCAGCAACAACAAAGGTTGCCCTGAATTAAAGAGCAACCTTTGTCGCGTTATGGAGTTAATTCATATTCCAAGCTATGCATGATGAATCCGGGGCATCGGCATCGGTTCCTTGCCTAGCTCGGCCCAAGCGTACTTGAGAAGAAGTTCCGTCTTTAACCCTTCGTAGCCAGGTTCATCCCACAAGTTATAAAGCTCGCCAGGGTCCTCGACCAAATCAAAAATTTCTCCATAGGTCTGGTTGTAATATACCGTGATTTTATAACGTTCATCGACGTAGGTTTTTTGATGGATCGTCGTCGGTTCATGCCGGAACTCGCAGATGACGTGATCCCGCGCCTTCTCCCGGCGACCTAGCCACACCTCCTTCTGGTCGACCCCGGCCATCGTCCGCGGGATGGGCAAACCGCAGAAGGAGAGGAAGGTCGGGGCTAGATCGACCAGGGATTGCAATGCATCCGAACGCCGTCCGGCGGGAACATGGCCCGGGTACCTGATGATGAACGGCAGCTTAATCAAATCCTCGTAATGAAACCCTCCCTTGGCCTGCAAACCGTGTTGGCCGAAGAAGTGGCCGTGGTCCGTCGTGAATACGACGAGGGTATCGTCCGCCAGGCCCAGATCGTCCAGCTTGTCGAGAATCCGACCGATATATTTGTCCATCAAGCTGATCATGCCGTAATAAACCGCGACCAGCTTCTTTTTATCGTACTCCGTAAGCCGCCGCTTCGCTCCGTATTCGTAATAATGATGGGAACGGTAGCCATGGATGCCGAAACCGGTTTCCATTAAATAGGAAAAATCCGGATGTTCCTCTTGGGTCAAGCCGAAGTGAGGCGGGTTCCGGTCATGTTCTCCCGGCGTCATCGACGGGATCGTCAACTGCTCGGGATCATACATCGTATCCCAAGGTTCAGGCACCAAGTATTCCGGGTGAGGGTCGAAGAAGCTGGCCCATAGAAAGAACGGGTCCCCCGTTTTGCGATGCTCCTCCAGACGGGCATTGGTCCGTTCCGCGATCCACGTGTTGTAATGATATTTTTCCGGAATCGGCCATTTGTAGGTTTGCGCGGGATCCATATTTCCGGTCGGAGCCAGGAAATAGTCCCGCCAATTGGTGCATCCTTGTTCCTCCAACCACAAGGCATAATGCTGCCCCACATGAGCCTCGTTCGTATGGTTGCGTGCGAGTTCGACGTGATCGAAGCCGTAAAACGGCCCATGATCGTCCCGCCAATAGGTTAAATCCTGCAGTAACGGATAAGCTTCTTTCGAATCGTATTCGGACGTCGATTTCAAAGGCTGAAAATGCGCTTTACCGATTAATGAAGTTTGATACCCGGCTTGCTTAAAATCTTCGCCGACGGTGTGACGGTCCTCCAACAGTTTCGTTCCAAGCGTCCATGCGCCGTGCTGGCTTGGATACATGCCGGTGATGATCGAAGACCGGCTTGGCGTACAGGTCGGATTCGGGCAATAGGCACGGCCGAACATCGTCCCTTCCCGGGTCAAGCGATCCAAATTCGGCGTGGAAATTTCAGGTTGGAACGCACCGATGGTATTCCAATGCTGTTGGTCGCTAGTAATTAGTAAAATGTTAGGTCTACTGGACAAATTTTATCCCCTCCTATTATGATAATATTGATTACAGCGTGATTTATAAATGGCGTTGTGTTACATTACATTTATCATTTTGTTGTCTGTGAAGGGATCGAGTAGGAGGGGGATAGTACGTGATGATGCAGGAGTATGAGCATGAATACGCCGAGTTTATTTATTACACGCCCGGTTACCTGGACCGGGAAGCCCAGCTGTGGCCCGTCCGGGCGGGGCGTAACATTGCCAAGCCCCATTACAAAGTAGGGCCGAAAAGGATTGAGTGCTATAGCCTTCATTTCGTGCTGGAAGGAAACGTGTGCTTCGAATTCGAAGGCAAACGGATCGAATTGCAGCCGGGCGATTTATTTTGCCTGTTTCCTGGACGGACCTACTTTTATCATGCGTTGCCCTCGGAGAAGCCGCTGCGAATGAACTGGCTCGCCATGGACGGCAGCCGCGTCAAGCCGTTATTGGAGCTTGCAGGTCTGGTACCAGAGAGACCGTTCGGGAAAGGGATCGTCACTCGGCAAGTGCGGGAACTGCAGGAGGAGATGGTCGAAAAATTAGGAAACGTCGAGCGGTGGAGCCCGTCTGCTTCTTTGGAGCTCCAAGGGGGAATTTGCCGGCTGCTGGCCGAGTTGATCCCCGAGACGGCCCCTGCCGAACTGAGCGAGCCTTCGGGCTGGATCCGCGAGTGCATGGAGTTTATGGACCTTCATGCGACGGAGGGAATTACCGTGCAGCAGGTCGCCGCTTTTGCAGGGGTGCACCGCTCGTATTTTTCCAATGTGTTTGCCAGTCAGATCGGGGTGTCGCCGCAGAAATTTTTGCAGAAGATTCGAATGGAGAAGGCCAAGCGGCTTGTCGTCGAAACGGATGCTTCCGTAACGGAGATCGCCTTGTCTTTGGGTTATCCGAACCTGTATACGTTTACTCGAGCCTTTAAAATGTATTTCAAAATGCCTCCTTTGGCGATGCGAAACAGCAGGACTTAACGAGCAGGGGGAAGCCGGGATCATTTCGTAAGCGCTTACTCGGCGAGCGGCCGGATCCGGATATAAAGGGGATAAGATCATGAAATTAGCAAGGCTGCGCAAGTGGATTTCGCCGAAGCTGGGCATTCAAGGAAAAATATTTATTGCTTTTGGGGTGTTGACGCTTCTAGCCATCGTCTCCGTGACCAGCATCATTTATGTCAACATGCGCGACACGATCAAAAGAAATGCCATCACCTCCGTTTCGGACAGCATTCGTCATGCCGACGAATCCTTGAACGTCATGCTCAAGGAAATCGACCGCATGAATACGGTGGTGGCGACGAATAAAAATACGGTCATCGATACGATTTTGAGTCCTAACGAAGAAATCAGCTACGAATGGTTTCAGGAACAGAAGCGGATTACCGAATTTCTGTCCGGAATGATCGATTACAAGCCTTATATCTCCCGCATTGCCGTAGTTGGCCTGAACGGTAAAGTATTCTTCTCGGGAGGCCCCTGGATCGACCGTACGTTTCTCGATACCGAAATGATGGGTTTCATGCTAAGCAAAGGGGAACGCCATGCGTATTTCAAAAGGTCGGATACGTCGGAGGCGATTTCCGTCGGGCGCGTTCTCCGCTATAACCGGGAGACGATCGGTGTCGTCATGGTCGACTTGAATTATGATTTCATCCGAACGACGTACGGCGTGAAACCGACCTCAGACAGCATTTTATACGTGCTGGATGGGCAGAAACAGCTTGTTTTTCAGTCCGATTCCGCACCCTCGGCTGTTTCCGCCGAAATGACCAAGGCTATTTACGACGAGGTAGAACCCTCTGATCGGGAGGAAACCGTTGAACGAGCCATCGACGGCAAACGTTATATCGTCGTCAGCCGAAAGTCCGAAAATACCGGGTGGACGACGCGAGCCCTGATTCCGCTTGATTCTCTGCTGAGCGAATCCGAGAAGATCCGCAATCTGATGGTGGAGGTTGCCGTCGCGGTGTTTGCCGTCGTGCTGATCGGATCGTTGCAAACGTCCAAGCGGACTACCCTTCATATCCGCCGCTTGAAAACGATGATGATGCGGGTCAAGGATGGAAATCTGGATTTCCCGCGGACGGAAATCGATACCAAGGACGAAATTGGCGATTTGTATCGGGTATTCATCAGCATGGTCGACGAATTGAAACGCTTGATGGAAGGGATCCGAATGAGCGAGCAGGCCAAGCGGGGGGCGGAGCTCACCGCGCTGCAGGCGCAAATCCGGCCGCATTTTCTCTATAATTCGCTGAACACGATCAAGTATTTGGCCAAGCTGAACGGAGTCCCCAATATCGAGGAAGTATCCGGGGCGTTGGTCGAGTTGATGCGGGGCGTGCTTGGGAACTCCGGAGAGTTCCTAACCTTGCGGGAGGAGCTTGGTTATGTATCCAGTTACGTCGCCATAGCCAAATACAAGTTTTTGGAACCGATCCCGGTGGAATTTCAGGTTGAGGATGAAGTACTGCTGGAATGCCGGGTGTTGAAGCTCACGCTTCAACCGATCGTGGAGAACGCGCTCATGCACGGCTTCGACCCGTCGGTGCAGGGGGGATTCGTGCTGATCCGCGTTTTCGAGGAGGACGGGGATCTGAAGATCGAAGTGATGGATAACGGAAAGGGCATAAGCAAGGAGAAGCTGGAAGCTTTGATGAGGGAGGACGCCGAAGCGCCTTCGCGATTCAGCGGCATGGGGGTTCGCAATGTGCATGAGCGGATATCCCGGATTTTCGGTGAACCCTACGGCATCAGACTCTACAGCGAAGAGGGATTGTATACGAAAGTGGAGATTCGGTTTCCTCGATCGGCAGACCTGGACAAAAAATACTAAAAGGGGAATAGGCCATGTATCAAGTATTGTTGGTTGACGATGAACCTTTGGTGCACCACCATCTTCGTACGCTGTCGGATTGGCGAAACCAGGGTTTCGAACTTTGCGGCGAAGCCTATGAGGGAGAGAAAGCGCTCCGGATGATCGAACGGCTTCGGCCCCATATCGTTATCCTGGACGTGAATATGCAGGGCATGAACGGCGTGGAATTAAACCGAACGATCCGGGAGCGTTATCCCTCCGTGAAGACCATCATGCTTAGCAGCTATGACGATTACGACTATGTTCGCGAGTGCTTGAAGAACGGGGCGGTCGATTATTTGCTGAAGCATCGTTTGGACGCGGATCAACTTAGCGGCGTGTTGAGGAAAGCGGCCCGCGAAATGGAGAAGGACCAGGACGGCCAATTGCGAAAGCTCGGCAGCCCTTCGGAGTTTCGGGAACTCCTTGCCCAAACCATGCGGGGGAAGCCCGGCGCAGTCAAGGAACTGGAGGATTATGCCCGGAATAGCGGACGGTTACAGGATACGGTGTGTTATACCGCCGCGGCGATGCAAATCTCCTCCTTCCTGCTGCTGACGGAATCCCGCAGCGACGTGCAGACCAACCGGATGGTCCAGCAGGCCATTGACCTGATGCAGCAGACCTTAGGGGATCAACCGGAACGGACCGTGACTTACGTGGAAAACGGCCGCATCGCTGCCTTGTTCGCTTTCAAGGACAGGAGCGAGCAGGTCGCCGCGAGCGAAGCGGAAAGGCTGATGAGTCACCTGCGCCATTCGCTGGAGCTGTTTTTGAATTTGAAATGTACGTATGCGATCGGCCACGTGTGTTCCAGCTTGTCCAAGCTTGAGGCTAGTTACCGGACCGCCGAGCAGGTTCTTGACGCTTCCCGTCCCCTGCCTGCGGAGGGGGCGTTCGCTGAAAGGGTTTCTTTAACGATCGAGGAACAGAAGCAGCTCCTCCTCTCCATGGAAAATTTAGATCGGGAAGGCGTGCGGGAAGCGATTGCCTCCGCGTTTAAGGGGATTCGTCAGCAGCCGGTCCATGCCCAAGCGGTTCAGATGATCGTCCGCGAGCTGCTCTCCATAGGGGAGAAGGCGGCTCGCAAATGGGTTCCTTTCGCCGGAGACGACCCGGCGGGAAGCGGCTTCACGGCGCGGGAGGATTTGGGTCGGATCGGCAGCGTGGACGGTTTGGAGCAATGGCTGTACTCCTATTACGAGGAGCTGCTTGACCGGTTGAAGCGGGAGCGTGCGGCCGGTCACCATTCGCGGCATGTTTCGCAAGCGATTCTGCTGATCCTGGAGAAATACCCAAGCTATATCACGTTGGAGCTTGCGGCGGGAGCCATCGGGCTTCATCCCTCGTATCTCAGCCGGATTTTCAAAGAGGAGACGGGGATGACGTTTTCGGAATACGTGAACCGGGTTCGGATCGACGCCAGTCGCAAGCTGTTGGAAAGCGGCGGGTACTCGGTTAAGCAGGTGAGCGTGCAGGTGGGGTTCAGCACGTATAACTATTTTTTCAAAGTGTTCAAGGAGTGGACCGGCATGACCCCCCAAGCCTACGTGCAGAAAATCAGGCCTACCCCTACCGTCAAATAAGTGGAGTATGTGGTCATAATTGTGGAATTTGGCGCCCGTGCGGATCGAATATAATGAATTCACACCAAGGTAAACGCTTACAGCAATCGATGTTTTGCCATTTACGAAGGAGGTCATGCAAAAGATGCGAAAACATTGGGGAAAAACGATCAGCGCGGTGCTGATTGCCGCATTGGTGCTGGGGGGATGCGGCTCCGGCTCCGGCGCGAACAAAACCGCTTCTGAAGGAGGCGGAGCATCCGAGGTCAGCAAAGACGGATTTCCGATCGTGCAGGAACCGGTCAAACTGAAGGCGTTTACCCGGATCGCGCCCGTTAACGGGCCGTTTAAGGACATGCCGGTATTTCAGGATTACGAGAAAATGAGCAATGTCCAAATGGAGTTCATCGAATCTCCGACCGACGGTTTTGCCGAGAAGAAGAATCTGCTGTTTGCATCCAACGAGTTGCCGGACATCATGTACCGCTCCGCAATCACGCCGCTTGAAGCGGTTCGCTACGGCGCTGGCGGTCAATTGATTCCGCTGGAAAATTTGATCGAAGAATATGCTCCGAATCTGAAGAAACTGATGGAGGAATACCCGGAGATCCGCGCATCGATCACTACGCCGGAGGGGCATATCTACACGATTCCGGGCATTGTTACGCTGGATTCGGCCCGGACGGACAAGAGATGGATCAATACGGCCTGGCTGGAGAAGTTGAACCTGAAAGCGCCGGAAACGCTGGATGAACTGTACAATGTGCTGGTGGCTTTCCGGGATCAGGACCCGAACGGAAACGGAAAGCAGGACGAAATTCCGCTCACGGCCCGCACCGGCCTCCCGATCGTGGTTGCGATGAGCGGTTCGTATGGACTCGACCAGCAGTTCGGCTACAACGTGAACATCGTCGACGGCAAGGTTGAAATCTGGATGGGGAGCGAACGCAATAAGGAACTGCTAATGTTCCTGAACAAGCTGTACAAAGAGAATCTGCTGGATCATGAAGTATTCTCCCATACGGAAGCGCAGTATTTGGCTAAACAAGGTTCGGGAAATACGGGCGTGTTCTTTGACCAGACCAACAACAACTTCCTGCCGATTGCCGATCAGTATACGGGGATTGCTCCGTTTGAAGGACCGCATGGCGACCGTCTTCAAAGCCAGGGAGCCCCGGTTCCGCGTGACCAAGGTGCGTTCGCCATTACTTCGGTCAATAAATATCCGGAAGTATCCATGCGCTGGATCGACTATTTCTATAGCGATGAAGGCTCGACACTGCTGAGATTCGGACGGGAAGGCGAGCACTATGAATTGGTCGACGGCATCCCGACTTATAAGCCGGAATTCTCTACAGCCGAGACGCAGCCGAAGCTGACTCCGTATGCCGGTGGAGGCGCGCCTCACCTGATCAGCGAATATGTCGCTTCCTACATCAATCCTCCGCAAGTACAAGAAGCCCAGAAAGCGTTGGATCCGTACATGCCGCAAATCCGTTATGCTGCACCGATGTTTGACGAGGCAACGGCCCAAAAGGTGAACGTGCTCCGCAACGATATCGACAAGTATTATGATGAGCAAAGCACCAAATTTATCGCAGGCGCTTTGAGCTTCGACAAGTGGGAAGAGTTCCAGTCCACGTTGAAAAAGATGAACATTGAAGAGCTTCAGCAAATTTATCAAGACGCTTATGACAAAATGGCTAAATAAGGCAGATCCTCAAGTGGGATAGGAGTGGATGTTCATGAAGAACGCAGAAATCCATGAGACTGCCGCGGCGCCCCGATTCCGAGCGGAACGGGGCAGCCGCCTCATCAAGCAGATCGCAAAGAGATACGATTTGTATCTCATGCTGCTGTTGCCGATCGCATGGTATTTGCTGTTCCATTACGGCCCCTTATACGGGCTGCAAATCGCTTTCAAAAATTTTAATCCGGGCAAGGGGATTCTGGGCAGCAGTTGGGTTGGTTTCGAGCACTTCCAGCGGTTTTTCGATTCGTATTACTTTTGGAGACTGCTCTGGAACACGCTCTCCATCAATTTGTTCTCCTTGATCCTTGCGTTTCCGATTCCGATAATGCTTGCCCTTCTCATTAATGAGATTCGAAGCAAAACCTACAGCAAGCTGTTGCAAAACATCACCTATATTCCGCACTTCATTTCGGTTGTCGTCATCGTAGGGATATTAACCGTGCTTCTGTCTACGAACGGCCCGATCAATATGCTGATCCAAGCCTTGGGCGGATCGGAAATCCGCTTCATGGAATCGGCCGGATGGTTCAAGACCATCTTTATCGGTTCGAACATCTGGCAGAATATGGGCTGGCAATCCATTATCTACATCGCGGCGCTGAGCGGAATCAATCCGCAGTTGTACGAAGCGGCCAAGATGGACGGCGCATCGCGGATGCGGCGGATCTGGCACGTCTCTCTCCCGGGCATCGTTCCCGTCATCGTCATCTTGCTCATTTTGGATATTGGGCAGTTCATGAACATCGGTTTCGAGAAAATATTGCTCATGCAAAACAACCTGAATCTCGAAGCGAGCGACGTTATTTCCACGTTTGTGTATACGACGGGGATATTGAAGGGGGAATACAGCTACACGGCGGCCATCGGGCTCTTCAATTCCTTGATCAACCTGACCTTGCTGCTGCTGGTAAACCGGTTCGCGCGCAAAACGTCGGAGACGAGCCTTTGGTAATGGAGGGGACGAAGTATGGCTAAAGAGGCAATTGCGAAAGGTCCATCGGACGAACGTTGGTTCGATGTTATCGTATATTTGATCGCTGCGGTGATCATTATGATCGTGCTTTATCCTTTGTTATTCGTGGTTAGCGCATCGTTCAGCGACCCTGCCAGGGTGCTGAGCGGTGAGGTGTGGTTGCTTCCGAAGGGCCCCACCCTTGAAGCTTATAACAATATTCTGCACAATGATCAGATTTGGACCGGCTACCGGAACTCCATTCTCTACACTGTCGTCGGCACACTGATCAATATTACAATGACTCTTTTGGCGGCATACCCGCTATCAAGGCCGGATTTGCCGGGACGTAAAGGGTTGATGCTGATCATTACCCTGACGATGTTCTTCAGCGGCGGGCTGATTCCGAGCTACTTGCTCGTCAAGAGTCTCGGAATGGTCGATACGATGTGGGCGCTGATCATTCCGGGGGCGATCTCCACTTACAATCTGATCGTCATGAGAACGTATTTCCAATCCAGCATTCCTTGGGAACTGCAGGAAGCGGCGCATATCGACGGCTGCTCCAATTGGCGGCTGCTGATCAGCATTATCCTGCCGTTGTCCAAGCCGATATTGGCGGTGATGGTCTTGTTCTATGCGGTTGGCCACTGGAATGCTTTCTTTAATGCGCTGATTTATATTCGCAGCGAGCATCTTTACCCGCTCCAACTGATCCTGCGGGAAATTTTGATGATCAGCCAGTCTGCGGGCGTCGATGGCGGCAACGTCGGGATGGAGGAGAAAATTCTTCTCTCCGAAAGCATTAAATATGCGGTGATTATTGTTTCCAGTCTGCCGGTGTTGGTCATGTACCCGTTTGTGCAGCGGCATTTTGTCAAAGGGGTCATGATCGGCTCAATTAAAGGATAAACGCGAACGGAGGTAAACCATTGATGAATAAAGCCACGATTACCATCGACGGCAGCCAGTCGAACGGGCATGGGATTAACCCCTACTTGTTTGGACATTTCGTTGAAGACATCCGGGATCATATGGAAGCGATGCTGGCCTTTCCGCTGAAAGACATGGATTTGGAGAGCGAAGCGGAAGGGAAGGCCGAGGTGTCGGGAAGATGGTATCCCTACACGAACGGACGTAATACGAAATATGCCCTGGAAGCTCCGGCGCCAAAGCACTCGGGACGCGCTCAGCGCATTCGGATACTGAGCGATGATGAGGCTTACGCGGGAATCGCTCAGCAGCTCGCGATTAAAGGGCCGATCCGCTATTCGATCAAACTGGTGGCCAGGGCTTCGGTTGAAATCAGCTATGTCATTGTCGAGGTTGTGGACCGGCTTCGTCAGGAACGTTTAGGCCTGGAACGGATTGAGCTGGACAGCCACAATTGGCGGGAATATGAGGCCATGTTGACCATCAGCAGGGATTGCGCCGATGCGGAATTCCGCATTTATGTGCCTGCGGAGCATCCAAGATGGCAAGACAGCGTATCCACCGGCATGCTCTGGATCGATCATATCTCCTTGCTGCCGGAGGACCATATCGGCTTCGTGAAGCGGGAAGTGGTCGAGATGGCGAGGGATTTGAACGCCGGGATGATGAGGCTGGCCGGCAACTATATCAGCGCGTACCACTTTGAACACGGCATCGGACCGGTGCTTGAACGCCCGGTCATGTACAACGAGGCGTGGGGAGGCTGGACGAGCAAATATTTCGGTACGGATGAATTCATCCGGTTCTGTCGGGAGCTGCAGGTCGAACCGCTGATCTGCGTGAATGACGGCTCCGGAACGCCAGAGGAAGCTGCGCAGTGGGTTGAATACTGCAATGGAGGCGCTGATACCCCCATGGGGGCGATCCGCGCCGCCAATGGATCCCCTGAACCCTACAACGTGAAGTACTGGGAGATCGGCAACGAGGTGTGGGGCGCTTGGCAGGTAGGGACGTGTACCGCCGACGATTTCGCTCGGCGTACCGTAACCTTCATCGAAGCCATGAAGGCGACCGACCCTGCGATTGTGATTTTAGCCTGCGGACATACCGATCCGGACTGGAACAAGGCGGTGCTTGAAATCGCGGGAGAGCGGATCGATTACCTGACCCTGCACTTGTATCATGGGTACAACCGCTTTGCGATGGACCGCAGCACGCCGGCGGAAGAGCGCTATAAGGCGATCGCCAGCTTCCCGGAATGGACGAGACACCATATCGAGCAGACGAGAGAACAAATCTTGGAAAGTCCGAAACACAGCCATGTGAAGCTGGCAATAACCGAATATAACACGATGTACTATCCCAATAACGTGAGAAAAGGAGTGCCGGAAGAGCATACGCTGGGCGCAGCGGTTGCCAACGCGGCCAATCTGAACGAAATGCTGCGCGCGAGCGATCTGGTGCACATCGGCAGCTTCTCCGACTTGGTCAACGGCTGGCTTGGGGGATGCATCCGGGTTGGCGATCATTATGCCGACCAATATTGCGGCAAGCTGCCGGGCTGGAGCGGGCATCCGCTCACCGTTTACGGAACCCCGACTTATGAAGTGATGAAGCTTTATGCCGGACGGAAAATCACGCGATTGCTGCCTGTGCGCATCGAATGCGGGACCTTCTCCGTTCAAACGAATAAGCCGGCTCCGATCAAGCTGGATGCGCTCCCGGATCTGGATGTCGTAGCCTGCACGAATGAAGAGGGCAGCGTGATCACGGTCTTTATCGTCAACCGGAGCTTGCATGAAGTGATGACGACCCTTGATTTGCGTGAGCTTGAAGTTTCCGAAGGAACGCTCCTTCATGTCATTACGGGAGACTCCGATCAGGACTTGAATACCGTGTTCGAGCCGAATCGGATCGCCAGCAAAATGAGCGTCGTACCGATCGAGACATGGAAGACCGGATATCCTCTTCGTCCGTCATCCATATATGCGTTGGAAATGAGAACGAACCCGTAAACAGGAGGCATCACATGACTACCAAAGGTTATATCAAAGATTATCCGAGGCCCCAGTTCGTCCGAAACGAATGGATGAACCTGAACGGCGAATGGGACTTCCGCTTCGACGATCAGAATGTCGGCGAAGCCGAAAAGTGGCAGAAGCAGCTCGCGGGAACGCATAAAATTAAGGTTCCGTTTACGTACGAAACCAAGGCTAGCGGCATCGGCCTGGAGGAATTCCATGCACGGGTGTGGTACAGCAAGAGCGTGCCGATCCCAAAGGAAGCGGCTGGAAAGCGAGTCATCTTGCACTTTCAGGCGGTGGATTATATCGCCAAGGTATGGGTGAACGGGGAGTCGGCGGGCGGACATCAGGGGGCCTATGCCGCATTTTCCCTAGATATCACGCCCTACCTGGTCTTCGGTGCGGATAATGTGATCACGCTCAAGGCGGAGGATAGTAACGACTGTACCCAACCCCGGGGTAAGCAGCGTTGGACGAAAGATAACTTCGAGTGCTTTTATGTTCAGAGTACGGGCATTTGGCAGACGGTCTGGCTGGAATACGTGGAGGAGCAACGGCTGGATACGGTAAAAATCACGCCTGATCTCGATCATGCCCGAGTGTCGTTTGATTACCGGGTGCATGGTCTTGAGACCAGGGCGGGGAGCTTGAGGCTCGAAGCCATCGTGACCCTGAAGGATCATCATGTAAAAACGGTAAGCCTTGCGGTCGATCGGCCCCGCTTAAGCGTGGAAGTCGACTTGGTGCATGAAGCGAACGGCCCATGGAAAAGATCGTTCTGGTCGCCCGCTCAACCGAATTTATATGACGTGGAATTCGTGCTGTATTTGGATGAGGTCGTCGTAGACCGCGTGTTCTCTTATTTTGGCATGAGAAAGGTATCGATCGAGAAAGGCAAAGTGCTGCTCAACAATGTGCCGATCTACCAAAGGCTGATGTTGGACCAAGGGTACTGGCCGGAGAGTCACCTGACTCCGCCGAGCGAGGAGGCGCTTATTGCCGATATCGACTACATGCTGGAAATGGGCTATAACGGGGTGCGCAAGCATATGAAAATCGAGGATGCCCGCTTCCTGTATTGGTGCGACGTGAAAGGGCTCTTGGTATGGTCGGAAATGGCGGCAACCTTCGAATTTCATGATGATGCGGTAGAGAACTTCACCAAGGAATGGCTGGAAATCGTCCATCAGCAGTATAACCATCCCAGCATTATCACCTGGGTTCCGTTTAACGAGTCCTGGGGGGTTCCCTACATTCGGCACGATCAGAGACAGCAGAAATTTACGGAAACCATCTACCATCTGACCAAATCCATTGACCCGTACCGGCCGGTCATTACGAATGACGGCTGGGAGCATACGATTTCCGATATTATTACGCTGCACGACTACGTCGAGACGGGAGAAGGTTTCCTCAAACGGTATGCGGGCAACAAGGACGCCATCGTCAACAAGGAAATTTCCTGCAACCAATGGAAATACGCGCTGGCCGACGGTTACGAGTACAAAGGTCAGCCGATCATGATTACCGAGTTCGGCGGGATTGCTTTCGAATCGGATAAAGGGTGGGGGTATGGACATCAGGTACGGACGGACGAGGAGTTCCTGAGCCGTTTCGAAGGCTTGATTCAGGCGATCAAAAGCGTCGACTATATTTGCGGCTTTTGCTATACGCAATTAACCGATGTGCAGCAAGAAATCAACGGGCTGTTGACGGAAGAACGGAAACCGAAGTTCCCGATGGATAAAATCAAGGAAATTAATTTAGCTTGATTCCACCGAGCGGAGGAAGGGACTAACCGGCGGTGACGGGTTGGTCCCTTTTTTAGTGTTGACTCTTCGATATATAAATGATATTATATATTTCGTTGCTGCAAAACAATGCATCAACCACAAACGCGGTCGTGGCGGAATTGGCAGACGCGCACGGTTCAGGTCCGTGTGGGCTAACCCCCCGTGGAGGTTCGAGTCCTCTCGACCGCATTACTCAAACAATTGACGAGCTCTTGGATTCCCTCGTGGAATTCAAGAGCTTTTTGCATACTTGGTATTTTGTAAGGTATTGCTCACCACTTGAGCCGAAGAAATCGAATCCGGCGTAAAATATGCTTTTTCAGGACGAGCGGCAAAGTGCGGTAACTCAATTTGTTCTTGGCCCGGTCTTTTGCAACGATGATTTGTTTGCCCTCATAAGATACAGGGATAACGGTGTGCTTGATGGTAATGGTCTGATGCTGAAAGCTGATGGCGTCCCATTTGAGCCCGACAATTTCACGGCGTCGCAATCCGTAAAAAGCTATTTTGTGAAGGCGATTAAAGGTCCTATGCCTCACGTAAGCATTATGCCAACTGGCGGCGTTGATCTTGAAAATATGGGGAAGCTTTATTCCTTCGTTAATCTTGGATTCTGCAGGTTATGTGGCAAATGCGACACAGACGCCTCAAGCATTGGCAGCCATCAAGTTTTGCTTTACCTGGCTGCCGGCGATTTTCTTTGCAATCGGAGCCATCATTATGTTGAAATATGTAAAGTATGAAAAAAATGAAGGCAAGATTAGACAGGAATTGGAAGAGAGATTGAAAACAAACTAAAAGTAAAGTGTCCTCAAAGTTGATTTATAGACGGAAAACCAATCGTAAACATAGATGAGGCGCATTGAGGAATGGGAAAAAGAAGCGTCTCTTCTTCCGAAACAAGCCTCGTTCGATGGAGTATAACCAGGGCCGGCATCATTCAGGATGCCGGCCCTTACATATATGAGTTAGCTTTGCAGCTTGCGGAATCCCCCGGGGGAATGCCCTCGTATTTTTTAATGTTATTATCAGGGCGCTGCTTCCCACTGTACCAAAGATCATTGTACTTCCATCTCTTTTACCGTCTCGCCTTCAATTAACACGGGTTGGTAATAGGTGTTGTTCGGTAAATCCTTCCTCCCCTGCAGTTTTTTTATGATCCAGTCCGCTGCATCGCGCCCCATTTGCTCTTGCGGGTGGGTCAGTGTCGTGAGTTTGATGTTCGCATTTTTGGCGATATAAGAATTGTCCTGGCCAATAATCGATAATTCGTCCGGGATTAATATGCCAAGCTGTCTGCATCCATTGACGACTTCCAACCCCACTTCATCGTTGTAGCAAACGATGGCCGTCAAATCATCCCGGTTTTCATTGAGGAACTTCTTCAAAGCGGCGGATAAATCCGGCTTGGTCTCCGTATCGTAAGAGAGCACTTGCTCCGGGTGAAATCTTAATTTCGCTTCTCCAAGAGCCTTGATATACCCCTTCATGCGATACTTTCCTTGCAAATCATCCATCTTGGAAATAATTCCAATCTGGGTGTGTCCTTTGGAAATCAGTTCTTTGGTTGCAAGGTAGCTCGACTGCACGTCGTCAAGACAAAAGAAAGGGACCTCCAATTCTTCATAATAGGCATTGATCATGATGAAGGGAACGTCCTGTTCCTTGAACGACAGGTAATAAGCGATATTGGGGTTGTATAAATTGCTTTTCGTCGGTTCGATAATCAATCCGTCTACGCCATAGGACAACATCATTTCCAGAGCTTTTTTTTCCTGCGCGACATCATTATTGGTACTGGCCAACAGCAGCGAATAGTTATCTTCGTTCAATCGCCCTTCAATTCCGCGGATAATCGAAGGGAAAATGTAGTCCGAAATATAAGTGGTGATGACCCCAATCGTTTTCTTATTGGAATTCCCGGCGGATTTGGAGCGGTATTGGCCGCTGACGTATGTGCCGGACCCCTTTTCGCTTCTCAAGAACCCCTCGTTCGACAATTCCAAAATGGCTTTCCGAACCGTCTGGCGGCTCACTTGGTATTTGTCCTGCAAAGCCGATTCCGTAGGGATTTGTTCCCCTACTCCGTAAATTCCCGAGAGAATATTGCTCTTTATATCCTCAATGATGACCTGATATTTTGGCTTCATTTAACCCACTTCTTTCATGTTCTCGCGCACTAATTGATTTATGCCGAATAGTTGTATGTACAGATTTTAACATGATTTTTCATGAATGAAAATCCTTATAAAAGCGACAGGGAGAAGGAAAAAAGTTGTTGTAGTGATAGTTGTATGCATATATAACTATTAAGATTGACAAATGTACGTACAAAAAATATACTAAGTCTGTCAGTAAGGAAAGCGTATTCTTTCGAATATTGATATGAAAACCGTATCGGAGAGGGGATTTACGTGATCATGAATCATGTAGACGTGAAACAAGCGATTGCCAATGGGGAAACATCTCTGGGAATCGAATTCGGATCCACTCGCATTAAAGCGGTGCTGATTGATCGGCGTTTTGAAACGATTGCATCCGGAAGCTATGAATGGGAAAACCTCCTGAAAGACGGATATTGGACGTACAACTTGACGGATATCATCACAGGGATGCAAGAAGCTTATCGTGAAATGAAGCAGGAAGTCGAACGGCAATTTGGAATCACCCTTCGAACTACTGGTTCTATCGGGTTTTCCGGAATGATGCATGGGTATATGGCTTTTGACCACACGGGCGAGCTGCTTGTTCCGTTTCGGACCTGGCGTAATTCGACAACCGGCGCCGCGGCTAAAGCATTAACGGATAAATTCCGGTTCAACATTCCTGAACGGTGGAGCATTGCTCATCTTTATCAAGCCATTTTAAACGAAGAACCACATGTCCCTCGGATCGATTATCTAACGACTTTATCCGGATACATTCACTGGCTGTTGACCGGTAACAAGACGATTGGCATCGGAGATGCTTCGGGCATGTTCCCGATTGATGAATCCATACGCAATTATAATGGATTGATGCTCAAGCAATTTGATGAACTCGTTGCCGCCAAAGGTTACCCGTGGAAGCTTAAAGATATTCTTCCCGAAGTCCGTATCTCAGGCCAGCAGGCAGGCCAATTGACTGAAGCCGGAGCCAAGCTTCTGGATGTATCGCAAAGCTTGCAACCTGGCATTCCGCTTTGTCCTCCGGAAGGAGATGCGGGAACAGGGATGGTTGCAACGAATAGCGTGAGGAAACGTACCGGGAATATCTCCGTTGGAACTTCCGTTTTCGCCATGATTGTATTGGAGCGAGAATTTTCCAAGGTGTACCCGGAAATCGATTTGGTGACGACGCCAAACGGCAGTCCGGTCGGCATGGTCCACGCCAACAACTGTTCAAGCGATATCAACGCCTGGCTGGGGTTGTTCCGCGAGTTTTACGAGGCTATGGGGCAACAAGCCGATACGAATCAAATTTTCAGTGTGCTGCTGCATAAAGCCTTGGAAGCGGATCCCGACGGCGGAGGATTGCTTAGCTATGGTTATTTCTCCGGGGAAAATATCACCGGATTGGATAAAGGCAGGCCGCTGTTTGTCCGCTCTCCGGAGAGCAATTTCAATTTGGCCAATTTCATGCGGACGCATCTTTTTACCTCTTTTGGTGCCTTGAAAATCGGCATGGATATTCTGACAAAGGAAGAAGACGTAGCCATCGATAAAGTTCTAGCCCATGGCGGTCTTTTTAAAACCCCTGTGGTCGGACAGAAGATTGTCTCGGCAGCACTGAATGTTCCGGTTTCAGTGATGGCCACCGCCGGCGAAGGAGGGGCATGGGGCATGGCGATTTTGGCCTCGTACATGATAAACAAAGATCAGCAGGAAAGCCTGGAAGATTTTCTTGACCACAAGGTTTTTAAAGACGTCCAGGCGCAGGAAATGGTTCCGGATGGAGTGGACGTTAAAGGTTTCGAAGTGTTTACCGACCGTTACAAAAAAGGCCTGGCGATTGAGCGCGCCGCTGTAGATCATCTGGAGGAGAACTGGAGGGGTTGACATGCTGGAGCAACTGAAGGAAGAAGTATACCAGGCGAATCTGGATTTGCCTAAACACGGACTCGTGAAATTCACGTGGGGAAATGTGAGCGCCGTTGACCGGGAAAGCGGGTTGTTCGTTATCAAACCTAGCGGCGTCAGTTATGAAGCGATGAAACCCGATGATATGGTGGTTGTCGATTTGGATGGAAATGTAGTCGAAGGAGAGATGAGGCCTTCATCGGACACGGCGACTCACGCCGTATTGTATAAACATTTCGCGGAAATCGGCGGCATCGTGCACACGCATTCCACCTGGGCGACCGTTTGGGCGCAAGCGGGCCTTGATGTGCCCGTGATGGGGACTACGCATGCAGACACCTTCTATGGACCCGTACCCTGTGCCCGTTTCCTAACTCAAGAGGAGATTGACCGCGGTTACGAAGCGGAAACCGGCCGTGTCATCATCGAAACCTTTGAGCAGCGCGGGCTGGACGTGATGGCCATTCCCGGTATCTTGCTTCATGGCCATGCGCCGTTTACCTGGGGGAAAGATGCAAAATCGGCGGTAGTGAACAGCGTTGTTTTGGAAGAGGTTTGTAAAATGAATTTATTTGCCCGGGAACTCAATCATTTTGCCGAAGAACTGCCGCAGCGTATTCTGGATAAGCATTATCTGCGGAAACATGGAAAAAACGCTTATTACGGGCAGAAATAACCCCTATTATTCAATAATGAAAAGAGGATGATCATGATGTCAACAGCAGGAACAAAACAGTTTTGGTTTGTCGTAGGTTCGCAGCATCTATATGGGGAAGAAGCGCTCGCGGAAGTCAAAGCCCACGCGCAAACGATGACGGATGCGTTAAATCAAAGCGGTGTTTTACCCTATCCGCTGGTACTGCAGGACTTGGCTGTAAGTGCGGATAAGATCACAAGCATCATGAAAGAAGTCAACTATCGCGACGATGTTGCCGGCGTCATCACCTGGATGCACACCTTCTCACCGGCAAAAATGTGGATTCGCGGAACGAAATTGCTGCAAAAGCCGTTGCTTCATCTCGCAACACAATTCAATGAAAGCATTCCTTGGGCGACCATCGACATGGACTTCATGAACCTGAATCAGGCAGCTCATGGCGACCGTGAATATGGATTTATCAATGCCCGTTTGAAAAAGCAAAATAAAATTGTTGTAGGGTATTGGGAACGCCCGGAAGTGCAGCAGCAAATTGCAGACTGGATGGACGTAGCGGTTGCTTATAACGAAAGCTTCAATATCAAGGTCGCCCGTTTTGGCGATAACATGCGCAACGTTGCGGTTACAGAAGGGGATAAGGTGGAAGCGCAAATTCAATTCGGATGGACCGTGGACTACTTTGGGATCGGAGACCTCGTTCAATGCGTGAATGCCGTTACGGAGGAAGAGATCGACGCTTTGTTTGCGGAATACGCAGAGCTTTATGAATTTGATTATGGCACTTACAGCAAGGAAGCTTGGGAGGCCAGCGTAAAAGTACAAGCAAGCTATGAAATCGCTCTTAAGCGTTTCCTTGATAAGGGCGGTTACAACGCCTTCACATCGAATTTCGAAGATTTGCATGGGATGAAACAGCTTCCTGGTCTTGCCGTCCAACGTTTGATGGCCCAAGGATACGGTTTTGCCGGTGAAGGAGACTGGAAGACGGCAGCGCTCGATCGCTTGCTTAAAGTGATGAGCCATAACCAATCCACCGGCTTCATGGAGGATTATACCTATGAGATGGCAAGAGGTCAGGAAGCCATCCTTCAATCCCATATGCTTGAGGTAGATCCGACTTTGGCAAGCAACAAGCCGAAAATCATCGTTTCTCCGCTAGGCATCGGCGATCGTGAAGATCCGGCGCGCTTAGTATTTGACGGCAAAGCGGGAGACGGCGTGGTTGTTTCCATGGCAGACTTTGGTACGCATTATAAGCTCTTGATCAATGAGGTTACTGCCTTTGAGCCGACGGTCCCGGCTCCAAAACTTCCGGTGGCCCGCGTGCTTTGGAACGTAAAGCCAAACTTCCAGGATGGAGTAAAAGCCTGGATTGAAAACGGCGGCGGCCACCATACCGTTGTGTCATTGAATTTAACGACGGAGCAAATTGTGACCTATGCCAAGCTGGTTGACTTGGAATATGTAATTATCAAATAAAGTCTGATCGTTCCCGGCTGTATATTCAACAGGAGTTCGGCATTGCTCAGCGTGAGCTACTAAACTGGTACCCATACACGGGACACTTAAAAAAAGTGTTTAGTTGTATGGGGACCTTTTTGTATACTGAAGTTAACATTAGGGGGCGGACAAGATGGGGAGGAAGTATTTTAATCCAAACGATGAGGAATCTTTTTTTGAGGAGTCCAAAGATCTTAATCGTAAATATTACTAATGAATTATAGAGGTGATAGAATGTAATTCATATATAGGTTTGCAAATATAAGTCTATCGCCTTAAAAAGATATCTATCCGGTGAGACTTCCTGTACAATCAAAGTTAGCAAAATTTGCGATTATTCAAGGACATGGAGAACGATAGAGATGGGATCGGAAATCAACGTATATATTACGCTCGTCGCTACTTCGGGCGTGCTGAATTTTTTTCTGGGTATTTACGCTTTTGCTCATCGAACAAGCATCCCTTATGCGCGCACCTTCCTGATCTATAACGCCGCCTTGGCCATTTACATTTTCGGATTCGCTTTCGAGCTGTCCAGCGACTCGCTGGAAGAGATCAAGCGGTGGATCGTCGTGGAGTATATCGGGATGCCTGCCTCCGCAGTATTAAGCTTGCTGCTCGTTTTCCGCTACCTGGGCAGAAACGTTTCGCGCAAGATGGTTGCGGCGATGTTCATCATTCCCGCGATTACGTTGTTTCTGGTCGCCACGAATGACGTTCACCATCTTTTTTACAAAGACATCTATATCCGGGAGTCCTCCCCGGTGCCGCTGGTCGACATTGATATTGGGGAATGGTATATCGTTCACGGTGCCTACACTTTCGGCTGCCTGCTTGGCGGTTTGGTGGTGCTGCTGCGTCGCTGGAGGCATACGAAAAAGATGTACCGTATCCAGCACGCCACATTAATCGTTTCGCAAGTGATCCCGATGCTGGCCGCCTTCCTGTATTTGATGGGAGCCACGCCGTGGGGAATGGACCCCGTTCCGATGGTGCTGTGCCTGACTTCCGCGATGTATATCTGGGCAATCGTCTCTTCGCGGATGCTGACGATCGTGCCGATCGCCAAGGAAAGCCTGTTCGAAAGCATGCGGGAAGGGGTTATCGTCCTTGACGGCGCGCACCGTATCGTTGATTATAACCGGGCGTTGTCAGGGCTGCTGCCGAGGGTAAGTCATCGAACGATCGGCAAAACGTTGTTCGAAGCATGGCCGGAGCTGACGGGGGAGGCGTTCCCCTTCGTCCATTCCGTCGACGGCATGGAGGAGGAACTGCACTGGAAAACCGCCGCCGGCCCGATCACCTGTCTGATCCGATCCTCGCCCGTCATCAGCAAAGGCGGCGACGCACTGGGGACGCTGCTGCTGTTGATCGACATTACGGAACAAAAGCGGTTGCAGGACCAGCTTCAAAATTTGGCCTTCCTGGACGGATTGACAGGGGTTCCGAACCGGAGACGGTTTCTCGGTCAAGGCAAGGAGATGTTGGAAAAAGCGACGGCGGCCGGGAAGCCGTTCGCCGTCATTTTGTTCGATATCGATTATTTCAAGCGGATCAACGATAAATACGGGCATGAGACGGGGGACCTGGCGCTCGTGCACGTTACCGAGGTATGCCGCCGCATCCTGCCGTCGGGGGCGTTGTTCGCCCGTTACGGCGGGGAAGAATTCGCGGTAGGCATGCCGGATGCCGCGATCGGGGAAGCGGTCGAATGGGCCGAACGGCTGCGTTCGGCGTTGAGCGCCGAGCCGCTTCTAACCGGGACCGATTCTATCGGCATCACGGCCAGCTTTGGCGTAGCCCCTTCGCTTGTTGCCGGTGATACGCTGGAATCGCTGCTTCGGGACGCGGACGCCGCCCTATACGATTCGAAGCGGAATGGCCGAAATGCGGTCAGTCTGGTAGCCGCCGCGAAGGAATAGACCTTGCCTAATGCGCTGCTGCAAGAACAACAGCCTCGCAAACTCGCTCTTCGGAGCGGTTGCGAGGCTGTTTTTTTCATTGGCTAGTCCCTAGATAACCCGTCAGATTGTCCAATACTTTGCGAGATAACCTTCCTCTGGCCTCCCGGGTGAAACCTGACACTTTAGCGGTATAGATGATTTGGGGATAGCGGTGAAGCTCGGTTTTGAACTCTCCTGCACCATCCGCGTCAAAGATCGCATAGTTTCCGCTCTCCTGGATCCATTCCCGAAACGCAGCAGCATCAAAAGGCGCTCCGAGGGAAGTATTCACCAGAATTTTGCCGTGACCCAAAGCGGCGAATTCCTCGGGCCCAAGGAGCTTGGTGTTTCTGGGCAAATGCATGGAGATGATCTCCGAAGTTTGCAGCAGATCGCGAAGCGGAACATATTCATAACCTTCCTGTTCGCAATCCGGTTTGCGGTTCCGGCTGAAATATTGGACGCGCATGCCGAAAGCGGAAGCCCGATGCGCCAAGATCTGGCCGGTTGCCCCCATCCCGATGATGCCCAGCTTGCGCTGCTGCAATTCGACCGGTTCGCTTAGCCATTGGTGCGGGCCCAAACCTTTGAGCAAGCGGATAAGCTCGCTCATGACGAATTCGGCAACCCCTTCATCACCATAATCGCGGACTCCCCGGACCTCGATACCATGCGCTCTCGCCGCAGCGATATCGACGTTGGCCGATCGCTCGTCATACAGGCTGCAGCACATGCCGATATAGCGGATCGAGGGGTGGCTTGCAATCACTTCGCGATCGATTTTCGTTCGCCAAGATACAAGTACGCAATCCGCATCTTGGATTCTTTCCATTACCTCGTCTTTGTTTTGCGGATCCTGGTCAAACCGGATAATCGGTTGTTTCGAGAACGTTTGCAATTCTTCCAAGGCCCAACCTTCGAGCCCGACGTTATCCACGCAGGTAATTTGATTGAACTTCATCTCTGGAGAACCTCCTTAACCCGGCATCTTACGCACATCACATGCTTGTTTTCTACTATATCACGAAGTGTCGGTATGGATGAGGGATTCTTCCGTCTAGAGCCAGGGTGAACTGTGATAAAATCGAAGTAAATCTAGGAGGGATAAGCATGGTGTTGGATCAGCAAATCGGAAAGGGAAACACGGCGCAAATCTATTTGCACGAAGGGAAAATCTATAAACTGTTTCATCGGGGATTACCGCATGACGAGGCTGGCCGCGAAGCCGACAAGCAGCGATGGGCTCGCGACTGCGGGCTGCCGGTACCGAAGGTACACGGTCTAGAGCGGATCGATGGGCAGCAGGCGATCGTGATGGAGTACGTTCCCGGCCCGACTTTGGGGGAACGGATCCGGCGCGAGCCAGGGAAAGCGGCCGATTACCTCAGCCAGGCCGCGGAGATGCAGATTCGGATCCACGGAGCGGAAGCGGCCTCTTGGCCGGCAATGACGGAGCGGCTCGCGCATAAGATCGCGGCCTCCGGTTTAACCCTTCGGCAGCAAGAAGATCTGCTGCGCCGGTTGCAGGATCAGCCGGAAGGGACCCGGCTTTGTCACGGCGATTTCCATGTACATAACCTCATTCAGGCCGATACGGGGCTGTTCGTTATTGACTGGGTAGATTCGACGAGAGGGGATGCCCGGGCGGATGCCTGCCGATCCTATTTGCTTTATTATGAGCTGTCCGAAGAAATCGCCGATCTTTACCTGCAATTCTATTGCGAGAAAAGCCGGTTCTCCAAGGACGAGATCCTATCCTGGCTGCCCATCCTTGCGGGAGCGAGATTATCGGAAAACGTATCGGCGCAAGCGGCGGAAACGTGGTTAAAGCTGATTTCCCGCTGAACGCGCCGTTCGGAACGCCTTAGGAACCGCATTCCGGTACGGTATCTAACAGGATGACCGCTAAACGGCAGCCTTTCGAGAGCAGGCCGGCGGCATCAAACGGGGCGGGCCCGATCAGCGGAAACCAGTCCTCGGGATCTTCCGTTTCAGATAGAGGACCCAAACCGACGAGAAGATCCCCCGGCCGGATGTCATCCTTCCATTCCGGCATGCCAATTTGTTCCGCGAGCATTCGCAGGTCCGGAATGTCACGCTTAGCGGTGTCGGCTTGTACCGCCGGAATGAATTCGGCCCCCTCCATCAGGGGCCACAGCTGCGACTCCCCGCAGATCGAGACGTATTTCACTGTCACCGCCGTTTCCGCCAGGCGCCGTAACACGCTGGCTGCCTCGTCGCCGAAACCGGAAACGACAAGCAGACGCAAGGCGAGCAGTGATTTGTGAAACCGGGTTAATCCCTGCATGTAGGCATAGGCCCTTACGTTCTGCGGCACCGGCAACTCAAGCAAGACCTTCTCCAGCCGCTCGGCGGATTGGTCCAGGAGCTGTAGCCAGCTGGCGTGGCGCTGCTCCATCTCCACGATCGTCTCCTCGTAACTGAGCACCGTTTCTTCACCTCGACTGTTCCGATTCCTCTACTGAAGTCACTTTAAGGGATGAAACGCATTTCAGGTCAACCCCTTCTTTTGCAATTGCCCCATATACGGTAAAGTGGTATTCAAGAAGCCGAATCGCACATCAATTGGAGGAGGAGACCGGATGGCATGGCCAATATCAAGGAGATAGCTAAACGGGCAAGAGTATCGGTATCAACCGTTTCCAGAGTGATTAACGACCACCCTTACGTCAGCCCGGACAAAAGAGAAGCGGTGAAGCGAGCCATGGAGGCGGCAAATTACGAGCGGAATATTAACGCCGTCCATCTTAGCCGGGGCAAAACGAATCTGATCGGCGTCGTCGTTCCTTCCATTCGTCGTCCGTACTACGGCATGCTGGTAGACGGAATTGCGGATGAGGCGATGAAGGACAACTACAAGCTGGTGTTCATCCAGACCGATTACGAGGTTGACCGGGAGTTGGATGCGTTGATGATGCTGAAGCTGAAGCAGATCGACGGGCTGATCATCGGATCCCGGGCCTGCGAATGGGAGGTTGTCGAGGAATATGCGAAGTACGGGCCGATTACGGTGCTGGAGGATGGCCGGGGCCGGAACGTGTCGTCCATCTTTTTCGACCATTACGGCAGTTTTACCCGGGCGTTAACCTATTTGTGGAGCAAAGGACATCGGAAGATCGGGTATTGCCTGGCTCGCAAATCCAGCCCGAACAGCCTGAGGCGAACCGCTGCCTACCGGGATTTCCTTGCCGGCAAACATCAGGCGTACCGCCCGGATTACGTCTTTTATGACTGCGCCCTGCTGGAAGACGGGGAATGGATCATGGAGCGGATCGGGCGGATGGAGGATCCGCCGACCGCGTTGCTGGTGACCAGTGATCAGGTTGCCGCAGGCATTCTGGCTTATTGTACGGAGCGAGGTATCCGGGTGCCGGACGAGCTGGCCCTCGTCGGGTTCGATAACCAACCTATCGCCAAGATGCTTAATATGACGACGTTCGAGATTCCGCTGGCGGAGATCGGCCGGCAGTTGTTCCGCCAAGCCACCGCGGATACCCGGTCCCATCTGGAGATTCCCCTCCTTTTCATCGAACGTTCAACGGTATAAGCCACCACAAATTGCGATTCATTCCCTCCAAGGGGAGTGATGGATGCAGTCGCAAAAGTTCTTCCGTTGGAAACCGGGAATCATGGCGGCGCACACGTCGGCTTTGATATTCCCGAAGGTGGTATCCGTTTTGTGCTTAAAGCCCTCAAAAAACGCAGGGATGATGCGGTTCTTGAAATCGTTGCGGGGAAAGGCGGCTACGATCTCTTGGCGGACCTCTTCCGAAATCCGTTCGAAATTCTCGCCCATCACGTCATAACCAACCCCGGAGTAGAGCAAGGCGACTTCGGATTCTTTGTATTCGGCGACGCCGAGGGTGGTATGCAACGCGATCGCATCCCACACTAACCGGATGGATTCCTGCGGGACGCCGCGGCTTCTCAGAAATTCGCGGGCTGCGTCGGCGCCGTCCACTTCAAAACGTTTGTCCGGACTGCTGTACTGCGGGGTGAGGCCCAAATCGTGGAACAAGGCGCTGATGTATAGCAATTCGGCGTCATAGTTCACGTTCGCTTGGTTCCCCTGTATGGCGGCAAATAAAAATACGCGGTTCGAGTGGTTCCACAGCAGTTCGTCTCCGTATTCGC
The DNA here is from genome assembly GCF_022427145.1 of Paenibacillus timonensis. GTDB lineage: Bacteria > Bacillota > Bacilli > Paenibacillales > Paenibacillaceae > Fontibacillus > Fontibacillus timonensis. The sequence continues at coordinate 19,344 of NZ_JAKSXN010000025.1, read as the reverse complement.
GCAGCAATTCGGCGGCTTCCAAAGCGAGCTTGCTATCGGGGATTTTGATTTCGGCAATCCAATTCGGCATCATGGTTCCTCCTCAATGATCGGGTTCTATTCATTTCAGGCTCATTGTACCGTTCGACATTATCATTGATCAATATGATTGTTTCGATGATAATGATAGATAGTTTAAATCGATATCCGTGATCCGGGGAGGATGAAGTACGAATGGAACTAAGGCAACTGGAATGCTTCAAAGCGGTTTGCCAGGAGCTGCATTTTACGAAAGCGGCCGAACGCTTGAATATCTCGCAGCCGACCCTCAGTTATCAAATCAAGCTATTGGAGGACGAGTTAAGGGTCCCGTTGTTCAATCGGATCGGCAAAAAAATTACGATGACACCGGCAGGTCATATTTTGCAAAAATATAGCGCCGCCATTTTCAACTCATTGGCCGGGGTTCGTGAGGAAATTTCCGAGCTGCATCATCTGGAACGCGGCGAGTTGGCAGTGGCCACGTTGATCGGGGAATTAAACGAACTCGTATCCGGGCTTCTTGGCGAATTCTATCCGCGTTATCCCCGCTTGCAGCTCAAATTGCTCGGGGTCGAAGACGTAATCGAGTACCTGGTGTCGGAGGAGGTCGATTTTGCGGTGACGATCCTGCCGCAGGAGGAGGACGAGCGATTCGCTGCCATCCCCCTGTACAAGGAGGATTTCTATTTCGTCGCACCAGCGGCCCATCCTCTGGCCGGGCAAACCTCCTTCGATTTCGAACGCATCGCCGAAGAAGCAGTGGTTATGTTTCCTCCGACGCATCGCTGCCGCCAACTGGTCGATGCGGCTTGCGCAGTCAAGGGGTTTACGTTGCAGCCCCAAATCGAAACGACCACTATCGACTCCTTGCTGCGGCTGATCCGCTCCGGCGCAGGCGTGACGATCCTGTCCAAGACGCTGCTGGATATGTACGAATTGCGGGATTTGTGCCTCCTCCCGTTGCGGAATCCCGCTTTGACCCGGGAGGTTGGGATCGTTCACCTGAAGGATAAATACCTTGGCGCGGCCGCCCGGGAATTCATTGCGCTGATTCAAGAGCGCGTTCGTACTTTAAAGGAGATTTAGGTGCAGATGCCGGTTGCGTTATAATGAAAGGGCAGAAAAGGAAATTCAATATGCGAGCGGAAGGGGCATGAAGCATGGAATATGTGAAGCTGGGACGAACCGGGCTTGAGGTATCGCGCATCTGCCTGGGCTGCATGAGCTATGGCGAACCGGACCGCGGGGCGCATCCTTGGTCGCTGAACGAGGACGAAAGCCGTCCGTTTATCCGCAAGGCACTCGAGCTTGGCATTAATTTTATTGACACGGCCAACGTGTACTCCGACGGGACCAGCGAAGAAATCGTGGGGCGGGCACTTAAAGCGTTCGCCAATCGCGACGAGATCGTGATCGCCACCAAGGTCCACGGGCGGATGCGTCCCGGTCCGAACGGCGGTGGTTTGTCCCGCAAAGCGATCCTGACGGAAATCGACCATAGCCTTAAGCGTCTGGGGACGGATTACGTCGATCTGTATCAGATTCACCGCTGGGATCCCACGACGTCGATCGAAGAAACGATGGAGGCGCTCCATGATGTCGTCAAGGCCGGCAAGGCCCGTTATATCGGGGCTTCCTCGATGTATGCCTGGCAATTTCTCAAAGCGCTTCATACGGCAGAGCGGCACGGGTGGACTAGATTTGTCTCGATGCAAAACTACCTGAACCTGCTGTACCGGGAGGAAGAACGCGAGATGCTGCCGCTGTGCGAAGCGGAAAACATCGGGGTTATTCCGTGGAGCCCGCTGGCTCGCGGCCGCTTGACCCGCGATTGGGACGAACAAAGCGAACGTTCGCAAAGCGACCTGTTCGGCCAACGTTTGTACGCGACGACGGCGGAGGCCGACCGTAAGGTCGTCGAGCGCGTCGCCGAGGTCGCGGCTCATCGCGGCGTGCCGCGCGCCCAGGTTGCCTTGGCTTGGGTACTGCAAAAATCTCCGGTGACGGCGCCGATCGTCGGCACAACCAAACCGCATCATCTGGAAGATGCCGTTGCCGCGGTATCGCTCCGTTTAACGCCGGAGGAAATCGCCCGGCTCGAGGAACCCTATGTACCGCACCCGGTGCTGGGCATGTAACGGTTCCATCAGATCCCTGTTTAGGAAGCTTGATCAATAGGCTTCCCGCACAGGGGTCTTTTTTTGTATGCCAAAGGAAGGGGCCTTCTGCGCATGTTTCCCTACGGGGACAGTCATACTAGCTGAAAGGAGGCTGGTGTTCATGACGGCGGGAGAAATCGGTTTTTATTTTCTGCTGTATTCGCTTTTTGGCTGGCTGCTCGAAAATGTGTATAGCCTGTTCACGCAAGGGGTGTTCTGGAAGGAGGGCTTCTTGAAAGGCCCGTTTAAGCCGATGTACGGCGTAGCCCCGCTGCTCTTGCTGGTACTTGTACCTGAAGGAGAAGGAGTTCAGCCGCTGCTGGCGGCTTTGCTTTGCCTGATCATCCCGACCGTTGTCGAAGGGATCAGCGGCTACTTGCTGTTGACGATGTTTGGGCGCAGATGGTGGGATTATTCGGGCCTTCGCTTTCAGTTAGGCGGCCATGTTTGCCTGCGGTTCTCCTTGTATTGGGGCGTCTTGTCGGCTTTGATGCTGAAAGGGGTCCACCCTTTGGCGGAACAGGCGTATCTTAGCATTTCCTCAGTATGGCCCGTAGCGGGTCCAGCCTTGTTATTGCTATTTGCTGCCGATCTGGTGTGGACATGCCTGACGCGGCGGCGCGCATTTCGCGGAAGTTTGATCTAAACTCTGGGTGGTGCGGAGTGAAGGAGGGAGCCATATTGTCATTAATCAAGAACCCGGTTCGATGGTTGACGGTACTAGCCGCCACTTGTCTGACGGCGCTGATGCTGACAACGCCAGTCAGCGGGCGAGCTGCGCCGCCTGTCGCACCGGAAGAGGCCACAGGTCCGGAAGGAACAGGAAGGCAGAAGACCGAAGCAACGGCGGACGACAAACAACCACTGCCTTCCCGTAAGCTCGCGGTGATTATCGACGATCTGGGTAACCGGATGGGCGGGACGGACGAAGTGTTGAACCTGCCGGTCAAATTGACCGTTGCGGTCATGCCTTTTTTGGAAACGACGCAGGAAGATGCGCGGCAGGCGCATGAGCGCGGGCACGACGTGATCGTTCATTGCCGATGGAGCCGAAGCAAGGCAGGCCGGAGTGGCTGGGACCCGGGGCGATTCTCTCCAGCATGACGGACGAGGAGATCCGACGGAAGGTGGAAGCTGCGGTCGATCAAGTGCCTTACGCCGTAGGGATGAACAACCATATGGGCTCGAAGGTGACCGGGGACGAGCGCGTGATGTCGGTGATTTTGGAAGTGTGCCGCGAGCGGGGGTTATTTTTCGTGGACAGCAAAACCAATTATTGGTCCGTCATTCCGCGCTTAAGCGAGGAGAAGGGGTTGCCCCGGCTGGAAAACGACATCTTTCTGGACGATGTGGGCAGCGAGGAACATGTGACCGGGCAACTGCGGCAGGTCCTTGAATTATTGAAGAAAAACAAACGCGGCAGCTGCGTCACCATTGGGCATGTGGGCGTGCAAGGCAAGACAACGGCGGCGGCCTTGAAAAAAAACATCCCGATCCTGCAAGCCGAAGGCGTGAACTTCATCGGGATCAGCGATTTGGCGCGGGAACAAATCAGTCCCGGCATTCAGCCGGGACCGGGGTTTACATTACCGTAAAGTATTCGGCGATGCCGCGATACAACGCTTCGGCAATCCTCTGTTGACCGCGCCTGTTCGTGAGAACGACGCGGTCTTCCGCGTTGCTGAGAAAGCCCGTTTCCACGATCACGGCCGGACAGTCGATATGGTTCAGTAAATAAAACGGCTTGCCGTGTTCTGGAATTCGAGATGCTTCCAACTGATAGAACCTTTCCAGCGATCGTTGGATCGAGTCCGCCAGCACCACGCTCCGTCCTTCATTCTGATGGAGCACGAGCGGCCCGCGTTTCGAGGAATTCCGTCCCCAGTTCACATGCAGGCTGACGACGATCGAAGCGGGCAGTTGTTCGCTGAGTTCCTTGCGCTGCGCCAAATCCCGAAGGTGCCGCGAGCGGCTTCGAAGCCAACGGTTGTCGTCGCTTAAGGCATAATCACCTGTACGATTCAGAATCGCGCGGTAGCCGTGGCTTCGCAGGACGACGTAGAGCCGCCGCCCGATTTCGAGATTGATGTCCTTCTCAAGAATCTGTTCATAAGACGTTCCACCGTCGATCCCGCCATGACCGGCGTCGATCAGGATCACCGGCTCGGGGAAGGCATGCCTAAGGTCTTTGCCATCCTCAGCCGCAGCCGGGGCGATCCCGATTCCCAGAACAATGGGGACCATCAGGATTAGCGCCAGCAGGCATCGTATCATCTTTCCCATATGTCTCACCTTTCAGGGGGTTCTTCCTCTATAGAGTGAACCTGCGGCAGTGAAATCATGCATCTTCGGGAAGCGGATGGAGGCTTGGCGGATCACGGGTTTAAGGAGAAGGGAATCGGCGCAAACTAGGGTTAACGAAGAACGACAAAGCTGGAAAGGAGCTTTTCTCCCATGGCCAAAGGCGACGAATTGGTCAAATACATCACGGAACGGGTGGTAGATTACGTGGAAACGCCCCGGGAGGTCCGCCGCGAGCGGTCCAAAGTGAAGGAACCGTGGACCCGGCGCTGGTTCGGCATGATCCCGTTCTCCATCTCCCTGTGGGCCGGGCAACTTCCCAAGCCGAAGAAGAAGGAAGCCCGGAGGAAAGAGCATGCCTCCCGCTCCCGCGAGGTATGATTAGGCCGAGCCCATCAAGCGAAAACAGCCGTCTTCCGTCCCGCAAGGGAGAAGGCGGCTGTTTTTAGGTTGACCCGGGAGATCGGGCTATCTGATTCATCGCATGCTCATTCGCTATGCGCCAGCTCCTCGGCTAATCGAACCAGCAGGTGAACGCCTTCGCGAATCCGCGCTTCATTCATGAACGAATAGCTGAGCCGGATCCAACCGTTCATTTCTCCCAGGGGATCGCAAATCGTTCCGGGGACGAACGTCAATCCGCGCCGGACGCTTTCGGTCATCAGCCGATCGTCGTGAAGTCCGTCAGGGAGGCGGACCCACAGATTCAAACCGCCTTGCGGACGGTAACACTGCCAGCCGGTGCCGGCGGCGAGCGCTCGTTCCATCACGTCCCGGCGAATTTGCAGCGCCGTTCGGAGCTTCTCCAGGTGCAGCTGCAGTCGTACCGATTCGAAGCAGTGCTGGAACAGCTTCTGGTTGACGAGCGGCGTACCGTTGTCGGCGAGCGATTTCGCGGTCAACAGCGGGGCCATCACGGCCGAACGCGCGGCAACGGCGCAAATGCGCAGTCCGGGGGCCAAATACTTGCTGAAGCTGCGCAGGTATACGACCCAACCTTCCGTATCGTAGGAATAGATCGGCGGGGGCGGCGGCTCGTCAAAGTAGACGTCATGAACCGTGTCGTCCTCGACGATCAGGCACCCGTAGCGTTCCGCCAACTCAACCAGCTGCTTGCGTTGAGTGGCCGGTACGGTATATCCCGTCGGATTGTGAAAGGTCGGGTTCGTATAAAACATCCGGGGTTTATGGCGTTTCATATAAGCCTCGACAAGGTCCAGATCATAACCGTCCTTGCGAATCTCCACGGGCATGAGACGAGCGCCCCGCTGACGGAAACAGTCAAGCGCCGAGCTATAGGTTGGGCGTTCCACCAACACGTAATCCATGGGACGAAGAAAAACGCCGGCCAGCAGGTCGATTGCTTGCTGGCCGCCGGTCGTGATCAGCAGTTCGTCGGAGGAGACCTGAAGCTTATCTTTACGCTGCAAGTCCGCGCAGAGGAGTTCCCGCAGCTCCTCGTCTCCCTGAACGGAGGAATAAGTGCCAAGCAGCTTGGGATAGCGGTCGAACACTTGCTTCACGTGATCCGACAGGAACAGGTTCGGCAGCAGGTTCGGATCGATGAGCGCCTGGGAGAACGAGTAGAGGACCGGGATGCGGTGGATCTCGCTCAGGGCATTCTGCAGACGTCCGGACCCGCGCCGGGTTGCGGCCCGCGCATTTTCGCCCGCTCCAGCAGCGGGCAGAATGGAAAACGCAGTTCTTGCCTCCTCGGGTCCGGCAGGTTCATCATGCGGCTTGCCCTCGGAAACGTAATAACCCGACTTTTCCTTCACGTAAACGATTCCGTGTTCCTTCAGCAGCCCGTATGCCCGGAATACGGTTAACCGGTGGAGCTGCAGTTCCCCGGCTAACGCACGTACGGAGGGCAGTTTGTCGTGCGCCTTCCAATCTCCCCGACGAATCCGGTCCAAGAGATAATCATAAACTTGCGTATAGAGAACCTTCCCGGGCTCGGCCGGTTTCGGCATCGGGTTCATCGCCTTCCCTCCTTGCATCACGCATCCATTTTACGCGATAAGCCGCGGCATCTGTTCTGCTTCGGCAAATCTGTTCTGTCTTCTTTCCTGTATGATACAGTTCAATAGGCGAAAGGGGAAGATCTTGATGATTCTGATCAACTATTTGATCGTATGTTTCGTATTCGGCACCACTTTTTTAGCGATAAAAATCGGGGTGGACCATGCGGCGCCTCCGTTTTTTTCGGCGGGACTCCGTTTCTTCGCGGCTGGGGCGATCCTGTTTCTGTGGATGGTTTGGAGAAAAAAGGCAGAATTTGCCTTGCTGTTGCGCAAGGAGATGCTGGTGACGGGAGCCTTGCTGACCTTCGGCACGTTTAGTTTTCTGTACTGGGCCGAGCAATACGTAACCTCAGGCATCGCCGCGGTATTATCGGCCACAGGACCGCTCATGATTCTGCTGATGCAGATGATCGTGTTGCGGCAAAAAGCGACGAGACGAGCCGTCCTGGGCATGATCATCGGATTGGCCGGCGTCCTGCTGCTCGTGCTGCCCAACCTGACTTCGGTGCAGGACGGACCCCGCTGGATCATCGGCTGCGCGGCGATTTTGACCGGAGAAGTGCTATATTCCATGGGTGCACTTTATACGAAACGGGTCACCCAGAGTTACGCGGAGGTGTCGCCGATTGCGCTGAACGCGGCGCAAATGATTTACGGAGGCTTGCTGCTAATCATCCTGTCGAGCTTCACCGAACGGGTGACGGTCGGAAACCTGCTGCAGCCATCCGCCTTAGGCTCGCTGATCTATCTCATCGTGGTGGGTTCGATGGTAGGACACAGCCTGTTTTATTGGCTGGTGGCCAAGACCAACCCGGTATTTCCGTCAACTTGGCTGTACGTATCGCCGCTCATTGCGATGACGATCGGCGTGTTGTTTTACGGGGAAACGGCCGGATGGTTTACGGTGCTGGGCGGGGTCACGATTATCGCCGGCACGGTGCTGACCAACCTGGACAGCTTGCGCCAACTGATTCGCAGACCTGGAAGGTTAACCTCTGGCGCAGCAGGCGGGACGGGGACGATCAGCCAAAAGGTCCGGTAGAGTTCACGCAGCAAAGGCGAGCTCCGGGAAGTTGAACTTCCAGGGACTCGCCTTTTGGAGGAAGGGGCTAAAAGGTGACGAATTTGCCGCTGGACATCAAGGCGTCCAGCGCGATCAGCCGGATGGCGGTATCGGTGCCGGTGACGACGTAAACGGCTTCGGTTCCGGCGGCTTCGGCTGCCGAGGGGCTGCCGTTCGTCCAGGTTTGGTAGCCGTAGACCGGCAAAGGAAAGGAATAAGTGCGTTCGGCTCCGGAAGCCGCGTAGACGAGCTGCCGGCTGGTTTTCAGCTTGCCGATGAAAGCGTCCGGCTTCAGCGCCAATGGCTTGGCCGTCATCCATAACAGGTTGTCGTAGGGATCGAAGCGGGATGACGTATAGACGATGGGGGCGGGCGAGGACGGGGCGCGGCTGCCGGCGGCCAGCCGCGGCGGCGCGTAGCCGCCCGCCTGCTTGTCCCAGCTGCCCGTCGTTTCGGGCAGCCATTCGCCGTCGGCGGCATTGACGAACTGGGGATCGCCGCCTTCGGGCGGGCGAACCATCCACGCGGCCAATGCCGGGCCGGCGTAAAGCGGGACGGCGGTCACCCGTCCCGCGGCGGCTGCGCCGAGGCCGCCCTGGCGGAGCGCGGCCTCGAGCAGCGCCGGGTCGAATACGGAATAGGAGCCCATTCCGTATTCGACCAGCTTGTAATCTCCGCTCTCCGTCGCGGAGATGATGAGGTAGCCGCGCGGGGCCGATGCGCCCTGCGGCGTCCCGGCTTCGCCGCCGGGACCGCTGCCGTCGGCGGCCACGGTGACGAGCCAGCTGTGCGTGCCCGGCCCCAGCGGCTCGATGGCGGTGGCGGCGCCGGCCCAGGCCGTAAACGGCTCGGCTTGTGCCAGCTTGCCGACGGCCTCGGCGGCGAAGCGCCGGAGCGCCTCGGGCGCAGGCGCTTCCGCCGAAGCCCCGAGCGCCGCCAGCGCGGCCGCACCGGGGCCCCCGCCTGCGGCTTCGGCTGCCGCGGCGCTAAGTCCGCCGGGGCTTCCTGCCAGCGGCAGGCCGGCGCCGGATGCGCTATATAAGATGCTTGCGCATAAGAGGATTTTGCAGGTCATGGACCGTTTCGTTTGGGGGTTGCGTGGTTGTGGCATGTGATCGCCTCCTAGCAATTGTTCAGGCTGGATACGCTTGATTTCGATGGCTTGTCCATTGTACCGGAACCGGTCCAAAAAGGATGTTGCAACCTGTCGCGCGGTTTTGCCGTGAACGGCTTCTATTTTTGCGGTCTTTTAGCGAGAAAAGGTCTGATTTCTCGTCACCGCGGCGAACGCAGATGAAAGATGCCGCAGCCCATGGCGGATACGACAATTCTCGGCTCGTACTGCCAGCGGATTTCTTCCCGTCTCGCTTCGTATTGCTCGTTGGCGCTTTGAGCCCGCTCGGGTTCGGGATCCTTCACGAGATCCTTGTAATAGGCGTCGATCAGCGCCAGCTCGTCGTTCAGTCGTTCGCGGGCCTCCTGCGCCCAGGCGTCATCATAGGCGGCGATCCGTTCGGCAAGCCGCTGTTCGAGCGCCTTACGCCCGGCGTCCAGCGATAGCTTGGTAGGTTCGATATGGACATTTTCCGGCAGGCGAGGGACCAGCGGCTTCGTCGCCAGCCGGGTTTGAAACGTTTCATCGACCGCCCCCGTCAGCAGGGATACGCCGTAGTAATGCAGCTCCTCGCGTTTCATATCGCAGCAGAACTCCACCTTGAAGCAGACGCCCAGCCATGGCTCGTAGGCGGCGGGCAGCAGGGCCATCCGCTGGCGTTGCCCCGGCTCCTCGAACAAGTACACATATCGGCCGCCTCTTCGCGCCGCTTCGAATATCTGCTTGAGCCGCGGACTGCCGAACGCCAGCTCCTCGCGCTGAATCCGCCCGGGACCGAGCATCGGAAGCGGCCGGACCGCGCCGAAGTAACGCCCAAGCAAGGTGTCTTCCTGGGCGGCTTCCATTTGCAGTTGCGGACCCGAGCCCGCCTGATCCCGGGCTGCCTTTGACTCTTCGGCCGCCTGGTGCGCCTCCGGGTCAAAAATAAAGGAAAACGACATCGTTTCCGGCTCCGCCCCGGTCCGTTCGATGAACCCCCAATAATAGGGGCGGTTCGTCAAATCGCGGTCTGCGCGGGGGGAGAGCTTCACCGTGACGTGATGGGGCGATTTTTCGAGAAACTGGCATTCGGTCGCTTCCAAATACGTTAAGACATATTCGCGAATCTGTTCATGGGTCATGGACATAACGGCGGATCAACCTCCCAAGAGCTGCTGCAGGCCGCCTTCGTTATCGCCTTCTTCGGCTTCCGCATCCAGCTCGGATTTAATCGTATCGAACTCGCGTCCCAGCGAATCGACGCGGCTGGCGATTTCTTCGTCGCTGCCGGATTCGAGGATGATTTGGTAAATGCTTTTTTCCAGCGAGTGCTGCTTCTCGAACCGTTCCAAAATCACGTCCAGATGGCCAATGACCATTTCGAACATATTGATCTTCTCGTGCAGCAGGTGGAGGATATGCTCTTCGATCGTGCCTTTGGTGGACAGGTTATATATTTGGACGTCATTCGTTTGTCCCAACCGGTGCACGCGGCCGATCCGCTGCTCCACCCGCATCGGGTTCCAGGGCAGATCGAAGTTGATCATCTGATGGCAAAACTGCAGATTGATCCCTTCGCCGCCCGCTTCGGTGGCGATCATCACCTGGGCCCGGCCGCGGAACAGGTCCATCATCCAGTCCTTTTTGCCCCGGTTCATCCCGCCCCGATACGGTACCGCCGTCATGCCGCGGTCGCGAAAATACTTCAGCAAATACTCTTGCGTCGCCCGGTATTCGGTGAACACGATCACCTTATCGTTCATTTCGCGGATCAGCTCCATCGCTTTCTCCGCTTTGCTGTTGGCTTTGATTTGGCGGATCAGGTCGACCAGATCCCAAATCCGGTCGCGGATCGGGGAATCGGGGGCCAGCTTCTTCGACAAGTTGACGAGGGTGACGAAAACGGCGTCGCGGCTGCTGCACACCTCGCGCTGCAGGGTGACGAGCGACAGCATGCTGTTGAGGTCGCCGCCGGCGGCGCTATATTGATCTTTAATGAAGGAAGTAACCCCGTCGTACAGGTTCTTCTCCTCTTGGGATAATTCCACGTCGATGTTGCGGACGATCCGCTTCGTGAACTCCAGTTCACCGTCGCCGCGCCGGTTGCGGATCATTACCTTGGCCAGCTCATCTTTGAGCTGATCCTCGTTCTTCGGCTGCCGTTTGTCGACGACGAAGTTGGCGGCAAATTCGCTTTGCCCGCCTAGTTGGCCCGGCTTGAGCAGCGTGATCAAGTTGAACAGCTCGCCGAGGTCGTTTTGCACCGGGGTGGCGGTGAGGAGCAGGCAATATTTCTTCCGCAGCTGCAGCATGAACTGGTAATTCGTCGTTTTCTTGTTCTTCAGCTTATGGGCTTCGTCCACGATGACCAGATCGTATTCGTTGTTAAGCAAAATGTTCTTGTGCGGGTCGCGCTTCGCGGTATCCATGGACGCAACCACGACGTCGTTGTGCCAGGAATGCTCTTTCTTCTGGGCTACGGCCGGAATGCCGAACTTTTGGTTCAACTCCCGGACCCACTGCAGCACCAGCGAGGCGGGCACTAGAATCAACGCTTTTTTCACTAATCCGCGAACGATGTATTCCTTTAAAATCAAACCTGCTTCGATCGTTTTGCCCAGGCCCACCTCATCGGCCAGAATGGCCCGTCCACGCATTTCGAACAGAACCTTCCGGGCTGTTTCGGTTTGGTGGGGCAACGGGGTTACGCTTTGCAGATGTTTCAAGCACTGCATTTCCTCAAAACTCGTGACAAGCGAAGCGGTTTCGGCCTCAAGGGCAAGGTTAAACAGCTTCCAATCGTCCCAGGGGCCGCCTTTTTCATGTCGGGTCTCCAGTTCGTTGAACCAGCTCCGGTCGAATTCCACGGGAACTTGGGTTGGCAAGTCCGGCGGCGCGGCCGGGTTGGGGAAAGGGCCGGGGGGATGAGGATTCATGATGTAAAACCTCCCTTTTGGTGCATCGTAGGTGTAGTATGGACGAAAATGGAGGAGTTCATAACTTTTGAGAGGAGGGAAGGGGAAGCTTTAGCTTAAACTATGTTGCTGGTCGCTTTGCAGGATTATCCCTTTTAATCAGATTGAAACGAAATAGCGAAACGGTTTACCGAAAGGGAGAATTGGACAAAAGGCCCGGCGGAAAAAACCAGACGCCAAACCCGGCCTGAATTGGAAGTGGTTACATGGCGGTTTCATAGATTCGGGCCTAAAAAATAGAGAGAACCGGAGCAAACGGGTGTTTGGGCGAGCAGCATTCGGAAAAAACCCTAAAATTTCAGTTTGTCCTGCTGTGACAACGAGATATTGTATAGTATAATGGTATTCGCACACAATATATTGTGATTCTTACATAAGATAATACCGTTTATAGGGTGTGCGCAGCGGTTTTCAAGCGGGCGAATTTCGGCTTGAAACAGCGCTTTTTTCGTTTTTTTCGCCTGATTTCGACTATCGGAATCCGGGCGAATGACCGATATAGGGATGGATCTTTGAACCAAACTTTTAGGAGGGTGTTTTCTTTGAAAACTGAGCAGAAACAGCGCCTTGAGGGGCTAAGCGAAAAAATCTTCTTGGACCGGTACGCCTGGAAAGACGCGGATCCTAGCCACGCCAAAGTTGGCGATGTCGTCCTCGTTCTGACGAAGGACGATCCGAAATTCCCAACGAAGGAAGTCGGCGAAGTCGTTGCACGTAAAGGGCGCACGGTGACGGTCAAGACTCGCCGGGGCGAACTGGTGGAGTCGGACGTCGAGAAGCTGACCCTCAATATCGAGAAAACCCCTGAAGAAATGTGGGACCGCCTGGCCCAAGCGATGGCTTCCGTGGAGGAGACGCCGGAGCTGCAGAAGGAATGGCAAGAGAAGTTCCGCTATATTCTGGACGATTGGAAGCTCGTACCGGGCGGACGGATCGCAGCGGGCGCCGGCGCCAGCGACGAGCTGACTTTGTTTAACTGCTACGTGATTCCATCGCCGAAAGACAGCCGCGGCGGCATCATGGAAACCCTGTCGGAGATGACCGAGATTATGGCTCGCGGCGGCGGCGTTGGCATCAACCTGAGCTCCCTGCGTCCGCGCCGTGCGGTCGTGAAAGGCGTAAACGGCTCCTCGAGCGGTGCCGTATCCTGGGGCGGCTTGTTCAGCTATACCACCGGTTTGATCGAGCAGGGCGGCAGCCGTCGCGGCGCGCTGATGCTGATGATCAACGATTGGCATCCGGACGTGCTGGACTTCATCACCGTCAAGCAAACGATGGGCCAAGTGACGAACGCGAACCTGTCGGTATGCGTAAGCAACGGCTTTATGGAAGCCGTGAAGAAAGACCTCGATTGGGAGCTGGTGTTCCCGGATACGACTTACGAGGACTACAACGAAGTCTGGGACGGCGACCTCGACAAATGGAAAGCGGACGGACGCAAAGTCATCCATTACCGCACCGTCAAAGCGCGCGAGATCTGGCACACGATCATCGAATCAGCCTGGAAATCCGCCGAGCCGGGCGTCGTGTTCATGGAATACTACAACCAAATGTCCAACAGCTGGTATTTTAACCCGATCATCTGTACGAATCCGTGCGGCGAGCAAGGTTTGCCGGGCTGGGGCGTGTGCAACCTGTCGGCGATGAACCTGTCCAAGTTCTACGACGAAGAGAACCACGACGTCGCTTGGGACGATCTCGCGACAACGACGCGTTATTCGGTCCGTTTCCTGGATAACGTCATCAATAAAACGCCTTATCATTTTGAAGAAAACGAGAAGAACCAGAAGAAAGAGCGCCGCGTCGGCCTCGGGACGATGGGCCTGGCCGAGCTGATGATCAAGCTGAACATCCGTTACGGCAGCCCGGAATCGCTGGAATTCCTCGATAAATTATATGGCTTCATCGCCAAGGAAGCCTACCTCGCGTCCGCGGACATCGCGGAAGAGAAAGGTTCGTTCCCGGCCTTCGAAGCGGACAAATATTTGCAAAGCGGCTTTATGAAAGTAATGACGGAAGTGTATCCGGAAGTGGGCGAAGCGGTTCGCACGAAAGGCGTCCGCAACGTCACGATCATCACCCAAGCGCCGACCGGCAGCACAGGGACGATGGTCGGCACCTCGACCGGGATCGAACCGTATTTCGCCTTCAAGTATTACCGTCAAAGCCGTCTCGGCTTCGACGAGCAATTCGTGCCGATCGCGCAGGAGTGGATGGACGCGCATCCGGGCGAAACGCTGCCGGATTACTTCGTGACGGCGATGGATTTGTCGGCGGAAGACCATATCCGCGTGCAAGCGGCGATTCAGCGTTGGGTCGACAGCTCAATTTCCAAAACGGCGAACTGCCCGTCCGACTTTACGGTAGAAGAAACGAAGCGCCTGTACGAGCTGGCGTTTGACCTCGGCTGCAAAGGCGTAACGATTTACCGCGACGGCAGCCGTGACGTGCAAGTCCTGCAAACGGAGAAGAAGGAAGAGAAGAAAGAGGAAGCGGCAGCTCCAGAAGTTTCGGCAGCACCGGCTCCAGTGGAACAACAGGCTAGTGCTTCGATTCAAGCAAGCAGCCCGAAAACCGGCGAACAATACAAGAGACGCCCGCAAGTGCTGCATGGCGCAACGTATAAGATCAACACGCCGTTTGGGATGGCGTATATTACGATCAATGATTTGAACGGAATTCCGGGTGAAATCTTCCTCAACGTGGGGAAAGCCGGCTCCGACGTGTTTGCGATGGCGGAAGCGCTTGGCCGCGTCTGCTCGCTGTTCCTGCGTTACGGCGACCATGGCGAGAAGGTCGAGCTGCTGATCAAGCATCTCAAGGGCATCGGCGGCACGGGTGCCATCGGATTTGGTCCGAACCGCGTCGAATCGATCGCGGACGCCGTCGCCAAAGCGCTGGAGACGCACGTGCAAAACGGCCCATATGGCGACCACGACCCGGCGCCGGTGGCTGCAACGATCGCGCATCATGACGAAGTCACGCATGATCCTGGCACTGCGGACGGCTCGCATGGCGGCCACAGCCACGGCAATGCACCGGCGACGTCCCGTGACCTCTGCCCGTCCTGCGGCTCCGCCTCGCTGATCAACATCGAGGGCTGCAAAACTTGCAGCAACTGTGGATATAGCAAGTGCTCGTAAGAAGTTAATACTAACATTAAACTAGGCGCGCGGTTACCGAAGAACTCGGTGACCGCGCTTCTTACTATTTACGCCTTTAAATCAATTTTTTGTCCGCGAAATGGATCAGGGGATGTATCTTTAAACGCAAACAAGCGGCAAAGGCAATCCCTATGTAAAATGATTTATTTTTGTTGCTTTTATAACTTCTTCACAATGTATAAATTAGTTCTTCATATTTAACGTTTATATTATAGTCATAAGGAGGAGATACTGATGAAAAAACTATGGATTGGAATTGCAACGATGGCTTTGGTGATGGGAATTGGAACAGCAGGTGCATATGCGGCTACTACCGATAAAGGCACCGACGATAGCGGTAAAGCAAACAACCCAAGTACTTTTGAGCAAATGTTACCGTATGCTAAACAAATGCATCCTGACCTTTCTGAAGAACAAATCCGAGAGATGTATAATAGCTGCCATGGCGGCAACACCTCGACGGGCATGATGAACAACACGCTACGGGGCAGCAGTATGATGAACTTTTAATACTAAAACCAGTCAGGCCTCGCGAGTTGCGTGAGGCCTTGCCTTATTTATTGAAAGGATTCGTATGGAACAGACAAAAATATTAATTGTCGATGATGAGCTAAACCTTCTCCATGTCATTAAAGCCTATCTGGAGAAACAGGATTACCTGGTTTATGAATCGGACTCAGGGCAGGGGGCGCTTCGACTTTTTGAACAACTGCAACCTGACTTGATTATCTTGGACTTAATGCTTCCGGACCTTTCTGGTGAGGATGTCTGCAAAACGATCCGGAAGAAATCGGATGTCCCCATTTTAATGTTAACTGCAAAAAGCAATGAAGACGACCTTGTCCACGGTCTATTAATCGGGGCAGATGACTACCTTGTTAAACCGTTCAGTCCGCGTGAACTAATAGCCAGGGTGATCAGCTTGTTAAGAAGATCGAAGTCTGCCAGAGCTACGACTCAGGGGAAGAAGATTTCTTTCGGAGGGAACCGTCTGTCTATCGATTCCGAACGTCATGAAATAGTAGTTAAAGGTGAACTCGTTCAGCTTACTCCCATTGAATTCAAATTGCTTGAAACCTTAGCCAAACACCCTAAAAGAGCATTTACCCGTTTTGAACTGGTTAATCTGATTCAAGGCGATGATTTTGAAGGCATGGAACGTACGATCGATGTCCACATCAAGAATATCCGCCAAAAAATCGGTGAAGATCCGAAAAGTCCATCCTTCCTTGTTACAGTGTATGGGGTGGGGTATAAATTTGAGGGGGTTCCCGATGAATAGCGGAGGACTACGTAAAAGACTGTTAATTTCTCATTTAGGCGTAAGCCTTGGTTCACTTCTGCTCATTATGGTCATTGTTTATGTCGTCATGTCCTTCTCATTCGGAAGGTATACGCAGAACCAGCAACAGACAGAGGCGGATACGATAGCTATGGAGTTGGAGAGTTCCTATGATCAAAGTTCAGATGGATGGTCCAACGTTTCTTTAATGTCAGTGTCCCACCAAGCCATGCTTAGGAGCTATAGCATTCGGATTTATGATTCTGATGGCCATTTGATATGGGATACGAAATCCATGGGAAGAATGATGCAAAGTTCAATGGGGACCGAAGTTGATTTAAGTCTACAAAATCATACGAAAGTGATTAAACGAGACATAACGATAGACCATGTGAAAAAGGGTTGGATCGAAATCGAAGGGCTTTCAAATCGTTTCGAAACACAGAATCGACAGTTCCTAGTCCACTTTAACGCCCTGATCTGGGGGGCATTTATTTTAGCCATTGCCGGTGTAACGTTCTACAGCATTTATATGTCAAAAAGCCTGAGTAGACCTTTATTGCGAATTAAACAAATCGCCAATCAAATGAAGGAAGGGGATTTGTCTTCCCGTGTTGCATCGGGGCATCACCAAACGGAGATCGAAGAGGTGGGACGCGCTTTAAACCATTTAGCAGATGCACTGGAGCAAGAAGATCGGTTACGCAAAAATATCACCGCAGATATCGCCCATGAATTACGTACTCCGCTTGCAACGATTCAAAGTCACATTGAAGCTTTTCAAGATGGAGTATGGGAGGCGACGCCCGACAAATTAGAAATATGCCATGGGCAAGTTGTCCGGTTAGTAAAACTAGTTCAGGATTTAGAGAGCTTATCGGCCGTCGAGAATCCGATGCTTAAGCTTAAACAAGAACCGGTTAGGCTGGTTGATGTGATCAGAGAATCCGAGAAAACAGTCAAGGCTCAGTTTAAGGAGAAGCCGATCGATCTAATCATACAGGAAGAGATACCTACTGTTATAACTGGTGACGCTGGACGGCTGATTCAAGTTTTTGTGAACCTGTTGAATAACGCTTATAAATACACCAGCGAAGGGTCCATCGATATTCGTATAATTGAAACTGCTGATCATGTGAATGTAAGCATTTCAGACACGGGGACGGGCATTGCATCCGATGAGTTGCCGCATATATTTGAACGCTTCTATCGCGGAGATAAATCTCGGAATCGTAGAACAGGCGGTGCGGGAATCGGATTGGCCATCGTAAAAGCGATCGTAGAAGCACACGGCGGCAGTATTGATGTTGAGAGTAAAATCAATCAAGGTACCCGGTTCACATTACATTTTCCCAAATATCAAAATAAAAGATGAGCTGTCTTATAAGAAGCGCTCATCTAGTCATGCATCGACTTAGCTTACATAAGCATCGACCTCGTTGTCGGGATTGCTGTGATCTGATCCATTGACTTCAATTAACATTCTTAATGGTAAACAGATGATTACTTCTTTGGGCTTAGATATTAATCCGAAGGTAAAGCAAATCTTTTGCGGACAATCAGATTCGATGACTTCAATCCCTTTGTCATGAACCTTCAGAATATCATAGCCTATCTCAGTTTTCACTTCGATGATTTGGGGTTCATCGGTAAGCTTCACCGTCTTGGATACCTCATTATCTACTCGAATCGTTGCATAATCATCCTGGTTCGTGGTCGTGTCACTATCGTTTGTGAGCCATCTGGCTCCCATTAATAATATGGCTAGTGAAACAATACAACCAATCAAGATTAAATCGCCTTTTTTAAGATGATGTTCCATCAGTTGGTCATCCCCAGAATATGTTCTCTATAAATTGTAACCGAAAAATGTGTGTTTTCTTTGTAGAAACGATGTGATGTACATAACAATTGAAATTCTGAATATAAAATCAACTTCCGATTGGACCGGGAATGTACGGATATTTGCGCTTTCACTGCACAAGCGATGTCCATGAACAGCTCTTATGCGAAACAGATCTGTAAAGTCTGTGCGGAAGTTTGTGAAGCATGCGGAAACGAATGCAAAAAGCATGAACCTGAGCATTGCCAACAATGTGCGGAAACATGTTTTAGATGTGCCGAAGCATGCCGTAAAATGGCCGCATAATTAAAAACCCTAAAACCCGTTTCCATCGGGTTTTAGGGTTTTTAAATCGTCTGGAATGTGATCCATAATTACATGATAAATAAGTCTGCAGCCAGAAATAAACAAATCGTCGAAAACATCCAAATGGGGTTGGATATAAGGAATGATTTCTTGTGTAGATCTCCAGTGGCGATCTCTCCGTGTATCAGAATAAAGACAAGGAACAGGATTGCGATCGTAAACAAAGATATAATATACAACATGGTATGGGTTGAAGATGGGGGTATCATAACTAAAAGCATTACCCCCATCATTCCTCCCATGACTCCGGATAATAATCCGTCTAATATTGCCATAAGCCCCTTTGGCCATCCGATCAATGTTCCAGTAAAGCCGCCTACTAACATACTAAGCAAAGTAGTTCCGAAAAAGTTGTCTGATATGATTACCGTCAGGAGGCTACCCATTCCCAAACCGACAGACATTCCCACTGCCATCGCTGTCATCATGCCTGTCATACTACTTAACTGAGCACGAAAAGTCATGATAAAGAAATATACCCATGCCGATAGAATAAAAAACAACGCAATAAATGGGATGAAGTTCAACGATTATACCCCCTATACCTATATTATACTTCATGATATGGCTTGTTTATTTTAAATATTCGCCCCGAGTATGTGATTGAAAAGAATAGGGGGAGGGGGGGTATTGTTTGAGATAAGAGGAGGGTGCAGTATGAATTCGACAATTAATTCCGTGAAACAAGTAACGGAGAATAATAAAGAAGAGCCCATTAATTAATTGGGCTCTTTTCTTACATTACACCGTTTTTGCGATTTTTTCTAACACTCTTAAATCTGATCCCGAATTTGCACATGGCATCACAATTTTGACGGAGGTCTGAGAATAGCACATAAGAAATGGGGAATTGAACTCCTTGTTGAAACGAAGGCCTTAATAATCGAAAATTCACCGAGCTTCTTGCCATTCCAATCCCGTCTGTTGCATTTCTGAAGCGGTTGAGTTCGACGACAACAAGGTTTCTTTGGATGAGATTAAAGACGCCATTAATAAGACGGGATACACAGTAAATTAAACGATTAGTTCAAAATTTACTGAATGCCAGTTGCT
>NZ_JAKSXN010000024.1 GCF_022427145.1 Paenibacillus timonensis | reverse complement strand
TGGTTCGAATGCAGCTCTCCACGCGTTAACGGAACTCAGAGACCTTATTTGGGCGAATTATGGTGAAATGATCACCAAAAGGGTCAAATAAGGTCACTCTAGTCCGTTAGCCTGGGAAATATCCGGGAAATGGGCAGATAAGGTCTGTACGTTCCGTTAGAGGTTGCGTGGAATCCAGAACAAAGTAAGAACCCTTGGAGCCTAAGCTTCAAGGGTTCTTTTGCGATGATCTGCAGTGGGCTCGAACCACTGACCCCCACCCTGTCAAGATGGTGCTCTCCCAGCTGAGCTAGCAGATCAAATTATAGTGAAGACAAAATTTATCTTAACAGGCGCCGGGGTTCTTGTCAACACTTCCCTGAAGTATAAGGAGCCGAGACCCTGCCAACAATGGAGGAGGAGCGCCATCCTGTCAGGAAACGCTCTACGAACGGCACGCTTGCGTCAGCATAACGCCTTACATTCGGGGAACGCTATGCCCTGCATTCAGCGGAACCCCGTCCATTCAGCGAAATGCCCTACATATAGAAAGGAAGTTGAACAGATGCGTCGGACCCACTCAAACCGCCAGATCCGCCTTAACCCTCATAACCACGGCCACACCCCGTCGCCAAATAGCGAGACAAAGCGGCTACGTCCACGGCCCCTTTGGGCAGCCGTGGCAGGAGCCGTCCTCCTGCTGGCCTTAACCAGCGCCTGTCGTTTGGCGCCGAACGAGGAGACGATGAACCGGCAAGCCCGCGCCTTGCCCTGGCCGTTCGGCCCATCGGTATCGGACGGCGTTTATTCGCCAACGATCGTGGAGGACGTGTATTCCACGGAATAAACGCTTTATTCCTCGTCCCACTTGCGGGAATAACCTTTCTTCGTCACGTAAAACATGGAGACGATCAGCAATGCCGCGATCAGCACCGCAGCGGCTATCGTTATGCCCATGATCATAACCCCTTTGCCAGCCCCTTTCCGCCGAAATCCAATAGAATAACTATACATGAAATTGATTTTTTTGTATAATGATGCAGTTTAAACAAACCAACAGACAAGCTTTGCTGGGAGGGGAACGAAGTGTCGGCTGCAACTATCATCCATGTAGGGAACGAAGAACAATTGCAAAAATGCTTGGACATCCGAAAAGAAGTGTTCGTAGAGGAACAGAAGGTCCCCATCGATTTGGAAATTGACGAATACGATCAGATTGGCCCGGATGTACATCATGTGCTGATTGAATTGGAAGGGGCTTATGCCGCGACGGGCAGGCTGATTTACTATAAAGACAACGCGGCCAAAATGCAGCGGATCGCGGTGCGCCAAGAATTCCGCTCGAAAGGCGTGGGCAAAATCCTGCTGCTCGCCCTGGAAGAGCTTGCGCGGGAGCTTGGGCTCACCAAATCGGTCCTGGATGCACAGTGCCATGCTGAAGGGTTTTATGCCAAACTGGGTTATGAGACGATCTCGACCGAGCCCTTCGATGACGCCGGGATTCCGCATGTTCGGATGATTAAGCCGTTGAAAGCGTAAGCGTAAAAACATAGGTTCTGAGGTTTCGGGGCAAGCTAGATCTAACCTGAACGAAGAGGAGATGAGCTAGCCGATGGCCCTGAATACCAGAGAAACGTTCATTGCCGTGCGAAAGAACGGCGACGGGGATTTGGAGGCGTTTAAAACGTCCAGCGGACGCGTGCTTGATTACCAGCAGGCCCTGCAGGAGGTCAAGGCCGGTGCGATCGCCGGCGTCAACGTGTTCAAGGGGCGAGACGGAGAAATGCACATCCGTGGCGATGCCGACGGAGATCCGTCCAATAACCTCGACAACTTGCCTGGTTTCGAATAACGATGGAGCCCTACCCCATAAACGAATGAACCCTGCGGCTTACATACCCGCAGGGTTGTTTTATTACAGCGTATATACTTCGTGCTGGCGCAGAAAGTCCATTTCCCCGGTCGCTCCCCGGAAAGACTCCATTTCATCCCCATAATGCATCAGCAGGATTTGGCGCTGGATCTCGGTCGGCAGGGTTAGCAATTCCTGCAGCGTGGTATGGACTTCGCCGGGCCCGTTCAACTGGACCTCGTGCAGGATGCGGCGGCAGCCCCGCTCGCGGACGAGCTTCTCCAGCAGCTCCGGTTGAAACGTCTTATCCGCGCTGTAGAAAATCTCCTCATTGATATAAAGCGAATAGCTTGGTTTTCCCGGGATATGCGGCGTACGGATCAACTCCATCTTCAGTTCAGGCGCGAGCTGTGCCGGTTGGCCTTCCGTTAACAGACGCACGTCGAATACGTCGCTCAGCGAGTGGATCACGCCGTCCTGGCTTAACCCGCCTTTTAGCGTATTTTCCCATAACGGCTCGACCAGATTCTCGGCGATATACAGGATCGGCTTCGGCGCGGTCCCGAATTTTCGTCTGAAGGCCAGTTCCTCCAGTCCACCGACATGATCTCCATGGATATGGGTGATCAGCACGGCGTCGATGTCGTCCACCGGTTTGCCGATCGCGTGCAGCGCCATGGGGGCGGTGATTCCGCAGTCGATCAACAGGGTAAAGCCTCCGGCGTAGAGGAGCGCGTTGTTATTGTAATATTTTTTGGCAAACGCCCCGCCCGTACCCAGCATTTGCAAGCGTAATGGCATCAGGAATCCCCCTTTAAGAAGTATGGATCACCCCTCTAATGTACACAATTTCCAAGAGAAACAAAAGGCTGGCATCTCTCGCCAAAAAAAGTGCCGCTATTTCCCATAACCACCGCAACTTGACCGAAATCGGGGAGTATAACATTACATCAACAGGAATCAAATGGAGGGTCAAATTCATGAGATGGAGAAGAGTTGCATTACTGGTGGTCGCTTTCTCTCTAATGGGGGGTTCCCTGCTGTTTGCCGACGCCGCGAGCCAAAAGGTAAAGCTGATGCTGAACGGCCGCGAGCTGGAGGACGGCGGATATATCGTAGACGGGAAAACGTATGTGCCCGTCCGCAATCTGGAAGGCTTGGTCGAATATCATGACGGCACCAAAACGGTGAATTACTATAAGCCCAACGTTCACATGTTTCTATTTACGGACGATGCGGTTTTTGGCGACGTAAAGAAGACAGGGAAGCTGAAGTTCAACGTATTTTCACAAATCGATAATTTGCGCACGGATATCGTTGCGGTACGGGTCTCCATCACGGCCCCGGACGGGACGTCCAAAGAAATCCAGACCGATGAAATCAAGGAACAGCGGGATAACTTCTGGTTCCGAACGAAGGATTTCACGTACGATTTCAAGTCGCCGGGCCGTTATACCGTTGGGTTCTATATGCAGCCATCGAACGGATCGGATTTCGTGTTAGTCTCGGAAAAGGGCATTAACGTCTTAAAATAACCGACAAATGAGCCTCCGACCCGGCATGACTCGCGAAAATTGACCTGTCCCCACCAAAAGTGTTACGATACGGGGGGAATGAAGCGGGAGGACGGCTTCACTCCATTAAAACATACTTAAAGCGAGGTAATTTCATGAGCGACCACAATCACGAACACGGCGAAGCATGCGGCTGCGGCCACGATCATGACCATGATCACGAGCATGAAGAGTTTGTGTTGACGCTGACTGACGAAGAGGGGAACGACGTAGAGATGGTTCTTGTCGAGACTTTCGACGTTGGCGAGAAAGTGTACGCGCTGCTGCTCGAGCGCAACAATCCGGAAGCGGACGGCATCATTCTCCGCATGGAAGAAGAAAACGAAGAAATGGTGCTTTACAATATCGAAGACGAACAAGAATGGAAACAGGTGGAAGAAGCTTATAACGAGCTTGTCGCCCAAATGGATGAAGCCTGATTTGCGGTTGATCCCCTGGTATATAAGATAAAAGCTCCCCGATACGGGGAGCTTTTTGATTTTTGGTTTGGATCAGAAAATCGGATCGGCTTCAACAATCACCTTGACCTTATCGATATACCGGTCCTCCGGCCCTTTCACCGGCAAGCCGACCTCGACATGATCAACGATGTAGTCGATATTGTCCTGGGAAATGACTTCGCCCGGGAGCAGAATCGGAATGCCCGGCGGGTAGACGTAAATGAACTCGGCGATAATCCGTCCGGCCGATTCCTTAAACGGAATGACTTCGGTATCCGCATAGAAGGCATCCCGCGGAATGAGGGATAGATGCGGGATTTCCGGGATTTTCACGATCAGCTCGTTGGCGTTGTTTTCCTTATAATAAGTCTTGGACAGCTCGCGTAGGGCGGTCAGCAAAATATCGGCCGTCTCCTGCGTGTCCCCCGGCGTAATCAAGCACAGGATGTTGTACATGTCGCTGAGCTCCACTTCGATGTTGTAGTGCTCGCGCAGCCAGTTTTCCGTCTCATATCCGGTAATCCCCAAGTGGCGGACGTGGATCGTCAGCTTGGTCGGATCATGGTCATACGTCGCTTCCCCGCCTAAAATCTCCCGCCCGAAGCAATACAAGCCTTCGATTTGGTTGATTTCCGAACGCATATCATGCGCCAGCTCCATGGCCCGTTCGGCCAGTTCCCGTCCATGCAGCGCCAGATTGCGGCGCGCCGTATCCAGGGAAGCCAGCAGCAGATAGGAGGTGGACGTGGTCGTCAGCATGCTGATGATCGTCTGCACGCGCTGCGGGTTGACGTAACCGTTCTTGGTATTCAGGTTGAGGATCGAGCTTTGCGTCATCGAGCCGCCGAGCTTGTGCACGCTGGTGGCCGCCATATCGGCGCCGGCTTGCATGGCCGACATCGGCAGCTTCTCATGGAAGTGAATATGCACCCCATGCGCTTCATCGACCAGCACCGGCACGTGAAAGCTGTGAGCCAGGTCGACGATTTCTTTCAGGTTGGCGCAAACGCCGAAATACGTCGGGTTAATCACCACGACCGCCTTGGCGTCGGGATGACGCTGCAACGCGCGGCGGACCGAGGAAGTCGTGATTCCATGGTCGATCCCCAAATTGGCGTCTTGCGCCGGCGAAACGAAAACCGGCTTCGCTCCGGCGAAAATAATCGCCGACATCACGGATTTATGAATATTTCTCGGGACGATGATTTTATCACCCGGCGAACAAACGGATAGTATCATGGTCATGATGGCTCCGCTGGTCCCTTGCACCGAGAAATAGGTATAGTCGGCGCCGAAGGCGTCTGCGGCCAGCTTCTGCGCCTCTTCGATGACGCCGGTAGGCTGATGCAGGTCGTCTAGAGGAGCGATGTTGATCAAGTCGATGGACAAGGCGTTGTCGCCAATGAACTCGCGGAATTCTTTATCGGTGCCGAGCCCTTTTTTATGCCCGGGAATGTGAAACTGAACGGGATTGCCGGCCGCGTGCTTTTTGAGAGCGGTGAAGAGCGGCGTGCTTTGATGATCCATACGGGCCATCCCTGCCTTTCGTCAACGTAATTTTCAAACAAGCTTGAGTATAGCAAAATGCGCCCGGAATGCAAGCGAATCAAGACGGTTTTACGCAAAATTGACGTAGTTTGGGTTAATTTGCCGAAGAAAACGGACAGAATGAAAAGGGAAACCGTGATCGGAAACAAGGAGAGGGGGCTTTTTCGTGGAACTGACGAGCGGAATCGCGCGAAAAAAATGGCTGAATCCCACGTTCGCCAGCCTGTGGCTCATCATGTTTTTGGTGGAGTTCGTCAAGGGGGCGCTAATCGTATCCATCCTTCCGGTTTATATGGGGGATGTGCTGAGCCTTAGCGCGTTTGCAATCGGCTTGTCTTTTTCGATGCAGTATATCGGGGATAATTTGTTTCGTAGCCCGGCGGGCTGGCTGATTGAACGGATCGGCTTTCGCCGGACGATGAGCTTGGGGCTTTGCATCACGCTGGGCGCCGTGGCGATGATCGCTTTCCTGCCCTCCATGGGGTTTCTCGTGCTTGGCTGCGCGCTGTTGGGCATCGGGACCGCGCCGCTATGGCCTTGCGTCTTGATGGGGATTACCGCGGTTACGGAGGAGAATAACAACTTCGCGACGGCGATGGGGGTCATTCAGATTTCCAGCCTCGGCGGAACCGGACTGGGTCCCGTCATCATCAACTTTTTCCTGCATGATTCGTATCGGCCGGTTTTTTGGTTCCTGCTCGGCTGCCTAACGCTGGTGTTGCTGGTGTCGTTGTTTTTGCCGGGAAAAGCGGACGGTTCACCCGCCGCGGGCACGGCGAAAGCCGCCGTCCCCGGGGATACATCCTCCCCCGCCAAGAGCGGAGGGATGTGGAGCCAACTGCGTTCTTCGGTTCGCCATATCCGCACGCATTTGCATGTCAGCCCGTTATTATATCCGGCGCTGTTCCTGCAATCGTTCGCCGTCGGGCTGCTGACGCCGGTCATCACGCTGTACGTCCGGACGGAGCTCGGGCTGTCCCCGGAGACGTTTAGCGCGATGCTCGTGATCGGGGGCGGGATCACCGTCCTGGGGCTGATTCCGATCGGCAAACTGGTCGACCGGTTGGGGACGCGTTGGTTTCTGCATATCGGCTTCGCCCTGGCGGCGGCCTCGATCGGGTTGTTTGCCCTGTCGCGGGAGGTGTCGCTCGTTTGGCTGTTCGTCATCCTGATCGGGTGCAGCTATGCGTTTATCCTCCCGACATGGGACACGATGATCTCGCACATGCTTCCGAGCGGGGAAAGAGGCACGATCTGGGGCCTGTTCCTGACGATTCAGGGCTCGGGCATGGTCGCCGGGCCGATCATCTCCGGCAAAATGTGGGACCTGATCGGCCCGACCGCGCCGTTTCTGGCCAGCTCGGCAACGATGGCGCTGCTTTTCTTCCTGCATATCGCCCTCGCCCGCACGCAAAAAGCCTCCCCGAAGCCGTAAGGCAGGGAGGCTTGAAGCGTAGCGAAAGCAAGGCGCGTTGCCTAAGCTTAAAACGCGTTTTTATACAGCGGCAGCAGCGTTTGGAACGTCTCTTGGACCGTGTGGATCAACTTGCTCCCATCGGACACGAGGGGGTCGTTCCGCTCCAGCCGCAGCCCGCACAACGCTTCGGACTTCTTTACCGTCTTCAGTTGCTCGGCCCAGGTCTTCAACTGCTTGGCGTCGGCCTCCCGGTGGGGCGTGCCGCCCGGGCTCATATGGTCCAGGGACCAGTAGAATCCGTCCGGGATCGTCTTCTTGATCTGAGCTGCCTGCTTGTCCAAATAGTTCGCAAACACCGACTTATTCGGACTTTCGTAAATGACGGCGAAAATGATGAACAGGTGCGTGGAGAACATTCCCACTTGAAAATGCGGCAACGCTTTATACCCGCGTTTGCTGGCCGCCCAGGCCACCCAGGTATCGTTCGGCGGGTTCACCGTCCGGCGGGCATGCTTGGCCACATGCGGAAACATCTCTTCCCCGCATAAAGCGGACAGGAAGGGAACGAGCTCCGCACCGAGCGTTTCCAGCTTGGGCCTGATGTTGCTTATAATCGCTTCCATCCGGGGCTCAAGCCCCGGGACGGTAAGGGCGTCGAAATCTTGTGTCGTAAATCCTTCAAAGGACATCGGTGAATACCTCCAGCTTCAGCAGAAATCAAATGCGGTTCGATTTTTAACGGTACCAGTATATCATATTTTAGCGCGTCATCTCCGGCCTGATCAGGGTAAAAATAATCAATAAACCAAGTTCCATTACATAAGATGAAGTATAAGATAAGGTAAACCGTGAGGAGGGAGTGCCGTGAATAAAAGTTACGAAGTGGAATACTGCAACCTGGAACTCCGATTCGACCGCCGGCACATTCAACAATTGATCCGCGACTTGATCCAAGACGGGTATTCTTTATATTGGAGCGAAAACGAAACGCTCTTTATCATCTCGGTCCGGACCGGACGAAAGCTGACCAAACTGCGGTTTCAGCGTCTTCCCAAAGGATACAAGCTGGTAGGCGATTACGTAATCCGGGATGCCAAGCTGGCCGAATGGCTGGAGAAGCTGATCGGGGACCTGCGCGGCCATGCGGTGGTCAAACGGTTTAAGGATCGTCAGATCCTGGTCGAGAATATTTTGTTCGGAGAAGTCATCCGTCTCGTCGAAATCTCGGGAATGGAGCATCGCGTCATCTATCAAAAAGGGCCGGTCGTCGACACGGCGCAGATGGCCGAAATGTACGCCTCCGATTCCGCGGAGCAGCAGCTGGCGCATCTGCAAGAGGAGCTTGACGCCGAGCTGGAGCGGTTGTTCGAGGCGATCCAACAGGGAGACGCCGAAACCTCCGAGGCTTGTAAGGAGAGACTGCGCAAGCTTCGGCTCGAACTGCTTCGGCTTGAATGGTAACCTTAGAAACGGCTCATCCTAAAGGAGTGAGTACCTGCCTGATTGCCGGCAATGCACAAACGAATTACGAATGGCAAGTCCTTGGCTCCCACGGCGTTGGGGGTTGTTTTTTGGGCGCAGGGCGCAGGGTTCACTTCTGTACACAAAAGAGTTAAAATGATACTATTGAAAAAAATATAGTGTGCAAAGGATGGAGACCATGTCAAAACAACAAATCGGCGTTATCGGCTTGGCCGTCATGGGCAAGAATTTGGCCCTTAATATTGAAAGCCGGGGCTTTACCGTGTCGGTATTTAACCGTTCCCCGGAAAAAACGCATGACCTGCTTGACAACGAAGGCAAAGGCAAAAACCTGGTCGGCACGTTTTCCGTCGAAGAGTTCGTGAACTCGCTGGAGACGCCGCGTAAAATTTTAATCATGGTACAAGCCGGTCCGGCAACAGATAGCACGATCGAGCAATTGCTGCCTTACCTGGATCAAGGCGATATCATTATCGACGGGGGCAACGCGCATTTCCCGGATACGCAGCGCCGCAGCAAAGAATTGGAAGCCAAAGGGTTCCGCTTTATCGGCACCGGGGTATCCGGCGGCGAAGAAGGCGCTTTGAAAGGTCCTTCCATCATGCCCGGCGGACAAGAATCCGCTTATAAGCTGGTTGAACCGATTTTGACGGCCATTTCCGCGAAAGTGAATGGCGATCCTTGTTGTACATACATTGGTCCGGACGGAGCCGGGCATTACGTGAAAATGGTGCATAACGGCATCGAATATGGCGACATGCAGCTGATCGGGGAAGCTTACCATCTGTTGAAAGACGTGCTGGGCGTGGATGCGAAGGAGCTTCACGAGATTTTCAGCGAATGGAATAAAGGCGAGCTGGACAGCTACCTGATCGAAATCACCGCCGACATCTTCTCGCAATACGATGAAGAAACCGGTAAACCGATGGTCGACGTCATCCTGGATGCCGCAGGCCAGAAGGGTACCGGAAAATGGACAAGCCAAAGCGCTCTCGATCTGGGCGTGCCGTTGTCTATGATCACCGAATCGGTTTTCTCCCGTTTCCTCTCGGCGATGAAGGAAGAGCGCGTAGCCGCCAGCAAAATCCTGAACGGACCGGCGAAGCAAGCGTTCAGCGGCGACAAGAAGGAATTCATTGAGAGCGTGCGCAAAGCGCTGTTCGCCTCGAAGATCGTTTCTTACGCCCAAGGGTTCGCGCAAATGCGCGCCGCTTCCGACGAATACGGCTGGGATTTGAAATACGGCAACATCGCGATGATTTTCCGCGGCGGCTGCATCATCCGCTCCCAGTTCTTGCACAACATTAAGGAAGCTTACGACCGCGACCCTGCGCTGAAGAACCTGCTGCTTGACCCTTACTTCAAAAATATCGTGGAAAGCTACCAAGACGCATGGCGCAGTGTCGTATCCGCCGCTGTGGCGAACGGGATACCGGTGCCGGGCTTTGCCAGCGCGCTGTCCTACTATGACAGCTACCGCACGGAACGCCTGCCGGCCAACCTGCTGCAAGCGCAACGCGATTATTTCGGGGCTCACACGTTCAAACGCGTTGACAAGGATGGCGTCTTCCACCATCAATGGTTCTAAGCCGAAGAACGGATCACCTGGAAGCCGGAGGGACGAAAACGTCCCTGCCGGCTTCTTTTTCGTGTTGAAAATTGATCGGCCTGTGTTATGATATGAAAAAGTTTACTCTGAGCGATTGCCTCAATGAGCTGAACAGAGCAAGTAGGTGAACGAACACATGAATCAACCGTTAAAAAATATCGTGTTGATCGGCATGATGGGCACGGGGAAGTCGACCGTCGGCTCGCTGCTGGCGGCCGAAACCGGCCTGACGCTCGTCGATCTCGACCAGCGGATCGTGGCGGAGGCCGGGCGGACGATTCCCGAGCTATTCGCGGCCGAAGGGGAAGCTTACTTCCGTGACCTCGAATCCGCCGCGCTGCGGAGAACGCTGCAGGACCGCGGGATCGTGCTGGCGACCGGCGGCGGCGCCGTATTGCGCGAGGAGAATCGATTGGCCATGCGGGACGGCGGCCTGGTTGTCGCGCTCCAAGCGACCGCGGAGGAGATTATCGCACGCGTTGGGGAAGATCCGGGACGGCCGCTGCTGGCCGGAGGCGCGAAGGAGCGGGTGACGGCGCTGCTGGAGGAACGGAAGGATGCTTATGCTTTTGCCCATCTGACCGTCGACACATCGGGGAAAAGTGCGGAACAGGTAGCGTCGGAGATTTTAACGCATTACCGCGGTTCTTGATCAATAACTTTAAAGGGGAATGAGACAAATATGGACGTTATCGTAAGGCCTACGCCGGAGCTGAAAGGCGAAATCGGAGCATTGTCCTCCAAAAACTATACGACCCGGTACCTGCTGGTTGCCGCTTTGGCGGAAGGGACAAGCACCGTCTATTACCCGGCTCACAGCGAGGATAGCGACGCCATGCGGCGCTGCATCGCCGATTTGGGCGCGGTGCTGGAAGAGGACGAGGAGAAGATCGTCATCACCGGTTTTGGGCGTCGGCCGAAGGACGTCAAAGAGCTGAACGTCGGCAACGCTGGCGCGGTTCTGCGCTTCCTGATGGCGATTGCTGCGTTGTGCCCGGAGGTGACGTTCGTGAATACGTATCCGGATTCGCTCGGGAAACGTCCGCATGACGATCTCATCGATGCGCTGGGGCAATTGGGCGTAGAGGTCAGCCATAACGAGGGCAGGCTGCCGATCACGATACGCGGCGGGGAGCCGAAGGGCGGAAAGATCCGCGTGTCCGGCGCGGTCAGCTCGCAGTATTTGAGCGCGTTGTTGTTCCTTACGCCGCTGCTGGCCGAAGACAGTGAAATCGAGGTGCTGAACGACCTGAAATCGAAGGTC
This sequence comes from Paenibacillus timonensis, assembly GCF_022427145.1. Classification (GTDB taxonomy): domain Bacteria; phylum Bacillota; class Bacilli; order Paenibacillales; family Paenibacillaceae; genus Fontibacillus; species Fontibacillus timonensis. The sequence continues at coordinate 62,153 of NZ_JAKSXN010000024.1, read as the reverse complement.
GTCGTCGGGCAAACGCTGGAGGTGCTGGAGCAGGCGGGCATCGTGATTCATGCCAGCGACGATTATATGCATTTTCGGATACCCGGCGGGCAAGCCTATCAGGCGAAGACGTATACCGTGCAGGGCGATTACCCTGGCTCGGCGGCGATTTTGGCCGCAGCGGCGGTGACGAAGTCGGACGTGAAGGTGCACCGGCTGGCGGAACGCAGCAAACAAGGGGAACGCGCCGTCGTAGACGTTTTGCAGATGATGGACGTCCCGCTGACCCATCAGGACGGTACGGTGCACGTGCAAGGAAACGGCCGCCTGCGGCCGGTGGAATTCGACGGCGATGCGGCGACCGACGCCGTACTGGCGATGGTGGCGGCCGCGGTGTTCGCCGACGGAACGTCCCGCTTCTATAACGTGGAAAATTTGCGGTATAAGGAATGCGATCGAATCACGGACTTCTTGACCGAGTTGAAAAAAGCCGGAGCGAACGTGGAGGAGCGCCAAGCCGAAATCATCGTGCATGGACGTCCATCCGGCTTGGAAGGCGGCGTGACGATCAACGCGCATTACGACCACCGCGTCATTATGGCGCTGACCGTCGTAGGCCTGCGTTGCCGGGAGCCGCTGGTCATCAAGGACGCGCATCATGTGGCGAAATCGTATCCACAATTTTTTGACCACATGATATCGCTTGGCGCATCCATCGAACGGGTAGAATAAACATGAATTAAGATGCAAGGCGCTGGCTGGGGCCGGCGCCGGCAAAGGAGGCATTTCAAATGGCATTTGAAAATCCGAGCCGTGAGGAAATCAAGGAGATCCTGCTGAAAGCCGGCAACATTGCGGTGGTCGGGCTGTCGGACAAAACCGACCGGACCTCGTACATGGTGGCCCAAGCGCTGCAAAATAACGGCTACCGCATCATCCCGGTCAATCCGACGGTCACCGGCGAGATTCTGGGCGAGAAGGTGTACCCGAGCTTGTCGGACATCCCGGAGCCGGTGGATATCGTCAACGTATTCCGTCGCAGCGAGCAGACGCCGCCGGTGGCCGAGGAAGCCGTGAAAATCGGCGCCCGCGTGCTCTGGCTGCAACTGGGGATCGCGAGCGATGAGGCGTACGAAATCGCTTCGAAAGGCGGTCTGACCGTCATTATGGATCGCTGCATCAAGGTCGAGGACAGCATTTTGATCGGAAAACGCAGTTAAATGCAGCACGGCCAATAGGACCCGTCCACAATCGGAGGGCCCTTTTTTGGCTTCTCGTTTTTCCTTTGACAAATTTAAGGGGCTAGGATTACCATAATGAAATAGATAGAGGGCATCCTACAGAGGAAGTTCAAAAATCATCAAAGCTGATTTTTGAACTCCATTTTAATGTGCCTTGGAACAGGAACTTACAAGCAGGACTAGGGGGTCACTACATGATACAGGGGATCGGAGCAGCAGCGGGAGTCGCCATCGGCAAAGCTTTTGTGCTGCCCGCCTGGGAATGGGACGTACCGGATCGCCGGATGGAGAAGGTGGATCTCGCCAAAGAATTCGAGCGGTTGTACGAAGGCATTCGCACGTCCAAAACCGAAATCGAAGTGATGAAGAACGAGATTAAGGAGACGGTGGGTGCGGAGGAATCCGGCATCTTCGACGCCCATCTGGCGATCCTGGAGGATCCCGTTTTTATGAGCGAGATCCGGGGAATCATCGAACGCCAGTACAAGGCGGCGGAGGTTGCCGTCAAGGAAGCGATCGACCATTTTGTAACGATGTTTGACCTGCTGGACGATGAATATATGAAAGAGCGGGCGCTCGACATCAAGGATGTCGGCAATCGCCTGCTCAAGCATTTGCTCGGAACGCCGGACATTACGCTGCCCGCCGATACGCAGCCGTATATTTTGGTGGCCAAGGAGCTTTCCCCCTCCCAACTGGTCCATTTGAATCCGGACAACGTGTTGGGCATGGTCACGATGGCCGGCGGGAAAACGTCGCACTCGGCGATCATGGCTCGGGCGCTGGGCATTCCGCTCGTTTCGGGGCTTGAGAACAAGCTGGCGGAGCCGCTGCAAACGGGCGATCTGTTGGTCATCGACGGAGACGAAGGATTGGTGTATCTCAATCCCGAACCGGCGGTCGTTACGCGATATACGGAGCTGGCGGAGAAACAGCGCCGCCGCAAGGAACAGCTGCAGCTGCTGGCTTCCGTTGAAGCGGTGACCAAAGACGGCGTACGCATGCGGCTCGCCGGGAATATCAGCTCCGTGAAAGATTTGGAGCTAGCTTTGAAGCACGGCGCAGAAGGCGTCGGCTTGTTCCGCACGGAATTTTTGTATATGGACCGGTCCACTTTTCCGGGCGAAGACGAGCAGTTCGAGGTGTATCGGCAAGTCGCGGAGAAAGCCGGGCCGCACCCGGTCGTCATTCGGACGCTGGACATCGGCGGCGACAAGCAACTGGAATACTTCGAGCTGCAGGAAGAGGAGAATCCGGTGCTGGGTTACCGCGGGATCCGCATCAGCCTGGACAGTCGCGAGCTGTTCCGAACGCAGCTTGCCGCCGTTTTACGCGCCAGTGCCTATGGCAAAATGAAGATCCTGTATCCGATGATCTCTTCGCTGGAGGAAATCCGCGGGGCGAATGCGATTCTGGAGGAAGCCAAGCAGGATTTGACCCGGCGCGGACTCGCCTATGACCCCGACATTCAAGTTGGCATAATGATCGAAATTCCGGCCGCGGCGGCGATTGCCGATCTGCTGGCACAGGAAGTGGATTTCTTCAGCATCGGCACCAACGACCTGGTCCAGTACGTGCTGGCCGTCGACCGGATGAACGAGAAGATCGCCCATATGTACCACCCGTTCCATCCGGCGGTCTTGCGTTTGCTGCGCCAAACGGTGCAATCGGCCAAAGCGGCGGGCATCACGGTCAGCGTCTGCGGCGAGATGGCCGGGGACGAGAAGGCGGTGCCGTTATGGCTGCACCTTGGCGTCACCGATTTGAGCATGTCACCGCAAGCACTGCTGCGTGTGAAGCACCGCGTCTTGAACTCCGATTCGCGGGAGAGCAAGGAGGTCGGCGCAGCCTGCTACCGCTTGTCGACCAGCGATCAGGTTGAATCCGAGCTGGTTCGCTATGCGCACGAGCTCGAGCAAGAACGGTTGGGCAAATAAGCGATCCCACGAATAAAATAGGCCGTCCCCTAAGTCTGTTTCGACTCAGGGGACGGCTTATTTCGTTTCAGGATCGGATTATAAGCTGTAGCAGGTTCGTACAATTTGACCTCTGAAATGCAAAAGTGCATTTGATATCGGCGAATCGGACCGAATGAGCCGACGTGAACTGCACTTTTGCATTCGAATCCCGAATTTCGGGGAGTTCGGTTAGAATAGACTGTCCTTTACATTTGGCGGGAGCAGGCGCGGCGCGGGACGAGACGGCTACCGCAGATTTGCCACCGCATCCACGAACGCTTTGCCGTAAGCCGGCAGGTCCGGCGGACGGCGGGCCGAGATGATGTGCCCGTCCACGACGACGGGCTCGTCGAGCCAGATCGCGCCGGCGTTTTGCATATCGTCGCGGATGCCGGGCGTGGACGTGACGGTCACGCCCTTCAAGATCCCGGCGGAGATGAGCACCCAGCCGGCGTGGCAGATTTGCCCGATCGGCTTCTTCGCTTGGTGCAGCTCACGGACGAGCTGCAGCACCTTCTCGTAACGCCGAAGCTTGTCCGGCGCCCAGCCGCCCGGAACAAGAATGCCGTCATAGACGCTGGCATCGATTTCCTCGAAGGCAAATTCCGCCTCAGCGGGGACGCCGTATTTGCCGATGTATTTTTTGCCTTTCACCGGACCGGCCAAATGGATCTCGGCTCCCTCTTCGCGAACGCGGTAGATCGGGTACCATAGCTCCAAATCCTCGAATTCCTCATCTACTAGGGCAATGATCTTTTTGCCAGTTAATCTCAAATCCAACTCCTCCTGTCTTTTATGGTACTTGACGAAAATTCGATTCGATATTTTAATTGTATCAAAAATGATGACTATTACTATGCCCGGCGGTTTCTGAAACCTTTCCAAATATGGCAATTTAAAGTACCTTTCGCCAACAGAAGGAGATTCTCGCAGACGGGTCGAATAGGATCTATATGCGTAAAAAATCATCGAACTTAAAAATGCAAAGGACTAAGATGAGGTGGTACCGTGCGTAAGCACTGTCATTGCGGGCAAATGATGAACCTAGGCTTCAGGCTGGTCATTTTTGAAGGAATCTATGAAATCGACCGCGTTCCGATTTACGAGTGCGAGGACTGCAGCTATTACGAGGTGCTTCCCGAGGTGAAGTCGGATCTGACGGACCTGTTGGCCGAGCTCAAAAAGGAGCAGCCTAACGGGCGTGTTTATTTTACCGAGCAGAACGAGCTGGCCGACCTGATTTTCGGCATCTACCGCCAATGGAATCGAACGGAGAGCGCTTCCTTTGAAAGCTTGCTGGAACAGCAATGCGAGGAACGAATCAACCTGCTGCTGGACCTGTACGGCGGAGCCAAGAACATGGGCGACCTGGACTGGATGAACGAGATCTCCAAACGTCTCTCCCAATTGTCTAAATATGTAAAGAATCGACAACTTTCCAAGGCCAATTGACGACTTTGCTCGATTTTTGCAAATCATTTTGTAAATCATATTGTATTTTCATTTCTCTTTTTGTTAAGATATCAACAGAACATCTGGAGATTCTTATTCGCACAAAAGGGGATGAAACGTCATGTCCAAATGGATGAGAATACAATCGGTCCAGGAGCTGAATGATGCTTTGGAACGCTCCTCAAGCCAGCCGCTATTGCTATTCAAGCACAGTACCCGCTGCCCGATCAGTGCCGGGGCACATAAGGAATCGGAGGCTTATTTGAACGGGACTCCGCGCGAAGACGTTACATACGGGCTGATTTACGTCATCGAGAACCGGGACGTATCCAACGAGGCGGCCGAGCGGCTTGGCGTCAAGCATGAATCCCCTCAAGCCATCCTGATCAAGGAGGGACAAGCCGTCTGGCACGCGTCCCATTCCAAGATCACGAAGGCGGCGCTGCAGGAGATTTTAAGCTGAGTGAAGCGTTATCATTGCATAAAGTAGTATTTTGTCGTATCATAAATTTAATTGAAGCTCTGGAACTTTACCGGATGAACGAGTGAAAATCTATTGGCAATGGAGAGAAGAATGTGACGGTTACCATTTACGATGTGGCACGTGAAGCAGGCGTCTCGATGGCCACGGTTTCCCGGGTTGTCAACAACAATCCGAATGTGAAGCCGCAGACCCGGAAAAAGGTTTACGAAGCGATAGAACGGTTAGGCTACCGGCCCAATGCCGTAGCCAGGGGTCTTGCCAGCAAGAAGACCACCACGGTAGGCGTGGTCATCCCCGATATCTCGAATTCGATCTTTGCGGAAATCGCTCGGGGCATCGAAGATATTGCAAACATGTATCACTATAACATTATTTTGTGTAACGCCGACAAACGCAAAGAGAAGGAGATCCGCGTTATCAACACTTTGCTCGAGAAGCAAGTGGACGGGCTCCTGTTCATGGGCGGAACCGTAACGGAGGAACATATTCAAGCGTTCCAGACGTCCGCGGTGCCGATCGTGCTTTGCGCAACGAGCGACGAGAACGGATTATATCCTTCCGTGGATATCGATCACGAGGCGGCGGCTTTTGACGCGGTCAGCACGCTGATCCGCCATGGACATCGCGAGATTGCGATGATCAGCGGAACGCTGCAGGATCCGGCGAACGGCTACGCGAGATTCCAGGGATATAAACGTGCGTTGGAAACGGCAGGCATCCAGTACCAAGAGGATCTGGTGCGGATCGGTAACTATCGCTATGAGTCCGGCGTGGAAGCGATGAAGTATTTCCTGGGGCTGAAGAAACGGCCGACGGCGATCTTTGCGGCAACGGACGAAATGGCGATCGGCGCGATTCATAGCATTCAAGACGAAGGCTTGAAGGTACCGGACGACTTCTCGATCATTAGCGTGGATAATATCCGCATGGCTTCGATGGTTCGTCCTCAGCTGACGACGGTCGCTCAGCCGATGTATGACCTCGGTGCGGTAGCGATGCGTTTATTGACGAAGCTGATGAAGAAGGAAACGGTCGAGAACCCGCGGGTGATTTTGCCGCACGAAACGATTTTGCGGTTGTCCGTCAGCCACGTTTAAGGGCCCGGCAGCTTGAAGCGTTTCGAATAGAGAGATAAGTTACACATAGAAAATATATATGAAAAAGGTTAACTACGGATAAAAAAGCTCCTTACATTAAGGAGCTTTTTTGAGTATTCGGGGACAATAATTCGTGCCCGCACGGATGGACGGGAGAACAGGAGGGAGAGACTCACATGAACCAAACGATTGGCCTGATGGGGGCCATGGATGAAGAAATCGCATTGCTGCTCGAAAAGGTGGAACGTCAGGAGGCGGTGAATGCGGCAGGGGCTGCTTTCGTGAAAGGCGTGCTCCACGGCCGGGACGTGGTCGTATGCAAATCCGGCGTCGGCAAAGTGAATGCCGCGGCCACGACGCAAATCCTGATCGATCGCTTTGGAGCCGATACGATCTGGTTTACCGGGGTGGCCGGAGCGGTCCACCCGGATCTGAACGTTGGCGATATCGTCATTTCGTCAACTTGTATGCAGCATGATATGGACGTGCGGCCGCTGGGCTTTGCGCGCGGCATTACGCCGTACCAGGACGTCTCCGACTTTCCGGCCGACCCTGCCCTGATCCGCTTGGCAGAAGACGCTTGCGCCCGTCAGTGCACGGACCATCAATATCGGGTAGGACGGGTGCTGTCCGGCGACCAGTTCATCGCGGATCCGGAATTCGTTAGCTCGGTTCTGTACGGGGAACTGGACGGCGCTTGCGTCGAAATGGAAGGGGCAGCGCTGGCCCAGGTATGCCATCGGAACGGGGTGCCGTTCATCGTGCTTCGCTCCATCTCGGACAAGGCGGACGGCTCTGCCGACGTGAATTTCGCTGAGTTTACCGCGCTGGCGGCCCGGCGTTCGTTTGCCATTCTGAACGACATGGTAGAGCATGCCGGCGAGTTAAAACGATAAGACTCAGGTGAGGTTAATCAACCCCACCTGAGTCTTAGGGATAATCCTGTAAGGCAACCGCGAGACTCTCGCGGTTTTTTGCCGTAATTTCCGCCCGGCGGGGGATCCCCTCCCAATGGGACAGGTCATCCAGCCAAGCGGCGGGAAGCTGGAACGGGGTCTGCGGCTGCCAGCGGTCCATCCAGGCTTGCGGCAGCGGGAGTAGCGGGTCACGGCGCAGGGCGGCGGTTAGCGGATGAGCGCTCATCTCCAGCCACAGTAGGCTCCAGGCGCGGGGCACGACCCGCCAGAAGTCGTACCCGCCGCCGCCCATGGCGACCCAGCGGCCCTCGCAATACGTGTGGGCCAGCTCGTGCAGGATCGCCGGCATGTCCCGGTAGATCGACATGCTGCAGTGCATATGCGACAGCGGATCCAGCGCATGGGCGTCGCAGCCGTGCAGACTGACGATCAGATCCGGCTGGAAATGCGCGGTTAACCGCCGGATCGATTCCTCGAAGCATTCCATCCAGGAGGCGTCTTCTGTATACGGCTGAAGCGGCAGGTTCATGCAAGCGCCATAACCTTGATGCTCGCCTCGCTCCGGCAGGAAGCCGGTGCCCGGGAACAGGTATTTGCCCGTCTCATGGATGGAATAGGTGCACACATCGGGGTCCGAATAGAAGCTCCACTGGACCCCGTCTCCGTGGTGGACGTCCGTGTCGACGTACAGCACGCGCGCGCCGTAATTACGGCGGGCATAGTCGATGGCCACCGCGGCGTCGTTGTATACGCAGAAGCCGGCCGCTCTGGCCGACAGGGCGTGGTGGAGACCGCCGCCGAGGTGCAGGGCGTGCGTGCTGGAGCCGGAGAGCACGGCCTCCACGGCCGTAATCGTCCCCCCGACGACCCAGGCCGCCGCATCGTGCATGCCGGGAAAATAAGGCGTATCCTCGTCCAGCAGCCCGAACTGCTCGCCACGCGTGATCCAATCCGCCTCGGGACTCGGGCGGCTCAACTGCTTGACGGCTTCGAGGTAGGCCGGCTGATGGATCCACAGCAGCTCTTCGTCGGTCGCCGGCCGTGACAGGTGCATCTGCGGCGGCGTCAGCGCACCGAGCTCCCGCAGCAGATCCATCGTCAATTCCAGCCGGATCGGATGGAACGGATGGCCGTCGTGAAACCGGTAGTTCATCGCCTGCTCATGGTGGACAAATAAAGCGCTTCCAGGCATGGATGCATCACGCCTTCCTGTATACTGTCAGTACATAAATCGCTGCTGAAAACGAATCCGGTCAAACTGCTCCTCGGAGGACAAGGGGACCTCCTTGCCGATGCGAACCATCAGACAGTTGGCGGGATGGGAGCAAATTTCCGGGTCATCGGTGGCGTACCAGACCATGTCGACTGTCTTCATCAGCCGCTCCATCATGGTGCGGTAATCCCATACGGAGAGACCGCTCTTTTTCAAATCCCAATGCCAATAATATTCGGTCGTAAAAACAATGTATTTCTCCATCTGACCGTCCTCGAACGCCGTGCGGATCATCTTCGATCCGAGCCCGAGAGAACGGTAATCATCAGCAACTTCGACCGCTCCGAGCTCGATGAGATCGGGCATGTGGCCTTGCGACCATCGTTCCATGTCGTCGGGATAATGAAAGGTGACATACCCGACGATGGTCGAATCCTCGCGGGCCAGGATGATGCGACCTTCCGGAAGACCGGCGATTTCCACCAGTGCGGCGTGTTGATCAGCCGGTTTGCGGAACGCATCCAGATCGGGATGCATCTTTAAGGTTTGGAGATGGGAAGGGGATACGGGACCTTCCACAACGATTTCACGATTCTGATGGGGCAGGGTGTGGCGGATATACGTTTTTTGGTGTTCCATGGAACCGCCTCCTTTGCTCGTTCCCCTCACTTATAACAGAAAAATGAAAATTTGAAAAGTGTAGCCTGTGCGCGAAAACGTGTGCTATAATGTTCTCCGACATAAATTATTCACATTTTCAGGCCGTGCGTGTGATCGTTGTACTCGAAATACCGCCTCAAATCGCTTGAGTTCTGTCGTTGCTTTTTCGATCAAAACGGATGCCCTCACCCATGACGCTGAATGAAGCTCTCAACTTACGCTGCTATGTATCCGTTTTCATAAACTTTGATCTATTGCTTGGAGATTTCCAAAGATTAAGGGAGGATGAAACGATGAGTCAACTGCAAGGGGAAGTTATTTCACCGGGCGTTCCGTCGTCCAACATGGGCAGCTACGAGGAGGCGTATAAGAATTTTCAATGGGAGGATGTCGAGAAGCAGTTCTCCTGGTACGTCACGGGCAAAGTGAACATGGCGTACGAGGCGATCGATCGCCACGTCGATGCGGGCAAGGGCGAGCGGGTGGCGCTCCGCTTCAGCGATCCTGCGCGGGAGGAGTCGTATACGTACGAGGATATGCAGGGACTGACGAACCGTTTCGCCAACGTGCTGCGCAAGTACGGCATCACGAAGGGCGATCGGGTCTTCGTCTTTATGCCGCGGACGCCGGAGCTCTATGTGAGTGTGCTGGGCACGCTGAAGGTCGGTGCGGTCGTTGGGCCGCTGTTCGAGGCGTTCATGGAAACGGCAGTCAAGGATCGCCTGGAGGACAGCGGTGCGGTTGCACTGGTCACGACGCCAGCGCTGCTGCCTCGGGTGAAGCGCGAGGAGCTGCCGACGCTACGGACGATCATCGTCGTAGGTGACGAAGTGGCAGCCGGGGACGGGATCGTCGATTTTAAGGCGGAGATGGAAGCCGCATCCCCTGAAGCCGAGATCGAGTGGGTGAACCGCGAGGATGGCTTGATTTTGCATTATACGTCGGGTTCGACCGGCAAACCGAAAGGCGTTTACCATGTGCATAACGCCATGATCCAGCATTATCATACCGGCAACGTCGTGCTGGACCTGAAGGAAGGAGACGTCTATTGGTGTACGGCGGACCCGGGATGGGTGACCGGCACGTCCTACGGCATTTTTGCCCCGTGGCTGCACGGCGTGACCAACGTCGTCCGCGGCGGACGCTTCAGCCCGGCCGACTGGTATGAGACGATCCAGAAGAACCAGGTGACCGTCTGGTACAGCGCGCCAACGGCGTTCCGCATGCTGATGGGAGCGGGGCAGGACATCATCCAGAAGTATGACCTGTCGTCGCTCCGCCATGTGTTGTCGGTCGGCGAGCCGCTCAACCCCGAGGTCGTTCGCTGGGGGATGAAGGTGTATAACCGCCGCATCCACGACACCTGGTGGATGACCGAAACGGGTGGGCAACTGATCTGCAACTATCCGTCAATGCCGATCAAGCCGGGCTCGATGGGCAAGCCGGTACCGGGTATCGAGGCGGCAATCATCGACGAGAACGGCAAGGAGCTGCCGCCATACCGGATGGGCAATCTGGCCATCCGCACACCGTGGCCGTCGGTCATGCGGCTGATCTGGAACAACGCGCCGAAGTACGAGGAGTATTTCCGTATCCCGGGATGGTACATCTCCGGCGATACGGCTTACATGGACGAGGACGGCTATTTCTGGTTCCAGGGGCGGATCGACGACGTGATCAATTCCTCCGGCGAACGGATCGGCCCGTTCGAGGTCGAGAGCAAGCTCGTCGAGCATCCGGCCGTGGCGGAAGCCGGAGTCATCGGCAAGCCGGATCCCGTGCGCGGGGAGATCATCAAGGCGTTCATCTCGCTGCGCGAAGGCTTTACGCCGTCCGAGGAGCTGAAGGCGGAGATCGCGAAGTTCGTCAAGGAAGGGCTGTCCGCTCACGCCGCCCCGCGCGAAATCGAGTTCAAAGACAAACTGCCCAAGACCCGCTCCGGCAAAATCATGCGCCGCGTGCTCAAGGCCTGGGAGCTGAACCTCCCGGCCGGCGATTTGTCGACGATCGAGGACTGAGGTCGTTAGATCTATAATAGGGAGTCACCACAAGCGAAGGCTTGAGGGGACTCTTTTTTTTTGCAGGAAGGAGGAAAACCTGCCCCTTGGGGGAGCGATCTCTGTCGCCGAATCGGAATTATATTCGAAAAATCGAACATATACGCTGGATTCAGGCGGATTTCTCTCAATATATATGAAATTTCATACATAATTGTCCCTTTGGAGCGCCAACCTCGAGATTTTATATGAAAAATCGATCATATTTCCTCCAAACGGGGGGGCGATGCGGATTCTATTCGAAAAATCAGATAGATGCTAGCTGATCAACTGTTCTAGCAGATAGAAGTGACACGAAACTAGCAGATGGTGGAGTAGGGGAGGGAAAACCAAAGTGTAAAAAAGCAGCAGGTTCACACCTGCTGCTTTTTACTGCTTACTTACTATACTGCACCGGTGCCGACGGCGGGGATTCGCCCAGCACGTTGACGGCGGTGACCTGGATCCAGACGGAGCTGGAATCGGTTTTGAACGAGAAATGCGGGTCCGAGGTGGAACCCACCTTCGTGTACGAGCCGCCTTGGGCATCGGACACGTAGACGTTGTAGCTTGACACGAGGTCGAGCGCACCGTTCGCGTCCCAGCTAACGGTGAACCCGCGGTCGTCCTTCTTGACGCTCACGTTGGCAGGCGAAGCGGGGAGCGGACCGCCGTCGCTGTTGTCGCCGATCGTGCCGTCGTTGCTGCCGCCCGGCGTCTCACCGTTCGTATCCGGCGTCGAGCCGCCGTCCGGGAACACGCCGCCGCCAAAGGCGCTAACGATCTCGCTCGGCGCCGATTCCTTGCCGGCCACGTCGACCGCCGTGACGTAGTACGCGGTGGTGAAGCCGGCCGAGCCGCCGTCCGTAATCGCGGCCGGATCTCCGACCAACGTCGCTTTCCCGGTGTACTGGAACGTCACGCCGTCATCCGCGCGGTACAACCGGTAACCAACGACGTCTTTCTCCGTATTTTCGCTAAACGTGATCGTGGCCGCTCCGCCGCCGCCAGACAAGGCGACATTCGCCGGAGGTGCCGGCGCTTGGCCGTCGTCAACCCGCGGATCTGGCTTGTAAGGCGCGTCTTCGCCGGCATCCTTCGGCAGGTAGAAGCTCAGAGGTTTGTGGCCGCCGGACATGCCTGCGAACGCCTGCTCCAGCTGTTCCTTGAGCACTTCGATCGGCGTCTCGCGTTTCACCACGACCTTCTCGCGCAGCATATCGGAAGGCGTCGTTTCCAGCGGTACATAGTTGATGCCTTCATACGTCACGTATTTGGCCCGGATCAGCACGTCGTCCGGCTCCGTCGGCACATACTTGGCGTTGAAAATATCCGTAACCAGCTTGCCGGCCTGCTGCGTTAATTGAGTCGGCAGCTTGCCGCTGTAACCGGACACCGTCTTCGTCACGATGCCGTCCGGTTTGGTAAACGCCTCGGTTGCGAACAAATCGGGTTCGTTTTCAGTCACTTCGTTCATGACGAGCGCCCAAATTTTGCGCGCCCGCGATTTACCGGCTTCCGACAGCGTGTTCACCGGCTCGCGGTACCCGATCCATACGCCCAGCGTAACGTCCGGCGAGTAGCCCATGAACCAGACGTCGGCGTAGTTCTGCGTGGTTCCGGTTTTCCCGACGACCGGGATTTTGCCATAGTTCTTGAAATCGCTTTTGATCGATTTGCCGGTGCCGTCCTTAATGACGGTGCGCAGCATATCGGTCATCAGGTAAGCCGTTTGCTCGGAAAATACCTGCTGCGGCTCGACTTCATGCTTGTAGACGATATTCCCTTTGGCGTCGGCGATTTTCTCGATCATGTAAGCATCGGTGAATTTCCCGCCGTTGGCGATGGCACTGTACGCATTGGTCAGTTCCTCGACGGTAACGCCATATTTCAGGCCGCCGAGCACGCCGGTTTGCGCGCTATAGTCCTCATCCTCCAACGTCGTGATCCCCAGCTTCTTGGCAAAGTCCCAGGCTTTGTCGATGCCAACGATGTTGTTGAACACCCGGAGCGCCGGAATGTTCCGCGATTCGTTCAGCGCGGTCCGCGCCGTTACAAGGCCTTTATAACCGCCGCTGGAGTTCACCGGGATGTGGAAGCCCTTCTGGTAGTCCTTCAGGATGATCGGCGAATCATCGATGATGCTGGCCGGCTGAACGAGTCCGGCTTCGAGGGCCGGCAAATAAGCGGCGATCGGCTTCATCGTCGAGCCCGGCTGCCGTTTCATTTGCGTCGCATAGTTCATTTGCTCGGTGTAGAAGTCGCGGCCTTCGATCATCCCGAGGATCGCGCCGGTCTTGTTGTCAATCATCATCGAAGCGACTTGCTCCAGGCCTTTCTTCTCGCTCGGTGGCGAGAAATTGTCGGCGTTGTCCGACACCTTGTGCATGGAGTTGTAGACCTTCTTATCGATGGTCGTATACACCCGGTAACCCCCGGTCAGCAGCTCCTGGCGGGCTTCCTCAAGGATTTGCGGGTTCGCCGCGACTTCCTCTTTGGTCATCTCCGGATTGTTCAGCATCGCGACCACGATCGCGCCCTGACGTTCTGTTTCCAGCATCAGATACGGGAAGGTGTCGTAAGCCTTCTTCGTTGGCTTAGCCAACGAACCCTTGATGTCAAAAGCTACCGCTTCGTCATACTGTGCCTGCGTGATTTTGCTCTCCTCGAGCATGCGCTGCAGCACCAGCTGCTGGCGTTTCACCGCCCGACCGAACGCTTCTTCGTTGAATTCCCCTTTGCCGTTAAAAGCGGAATACGTGGAAGGCAGCTGCGGCAAACCGGCCAGATAAGCCGCTTGGGCGATATTCAAATCCGCCAGGTTGCTGACGTTGAAGAGGCCCTTGGCCGCGGCCTTAATGCCGTAGACTTGATACCCGTTCGAACCGTTGCCGAAAGGCACTTTATTCAGATAAGCCGTAATGATTTCTTCCTTCGATAAAAAACGCTCCAGCCGAAGCGCCAGCAGCATCTCCTTGACCTTGCGGTCTTCGGTCTTATCCAGGTTCAGGAACACGCGCCGAGCCAGCTGCTGCGTCAGCGTACTGCCGCCGGTCTGCACATCCTCATGAAGCAGGCGCTGCTTGACCGCCCGCAGCGTCCCTATGAAGTCGATGCCGATGTGTTCCTCGAAATGATTGTCCTCGATGGCGATCACCGCATCCAGCACGGTTTGCGGGATCTCCTTGTAAGTGACGGGGCGGCGATCCTCTTCCGAGCGGAGCTGGCCAATCGGCTGACCGTCCCGGAAATAGGCAAAGCCCGTCATTTCATTATGGTTGATTTTCGCTTCAATGTCGGCACGCGACCGTACTGGATCGTCCTTGACGATGGAGGATACGTATCCGAATACGGCCCCCCCGGCAAACAGAGCGCCGGCTAATCCAAACAGAACGAGCCAACCCACAATCGCCCAGGCCATCCGGCCCTTTGAGCGCTTCCGGGCGGGTTTAGCGGGTTTATCGCTCCGGTTATTGCGCCGCAGTTTGCCGGAGTTTTTGTCGTTCTCATGATCCATGCATGATCCTCCTTTATAAACAGCAACATTATAGCATAAAAAAGGGGATTTGGATGTTTTTTCAGCGTATTTTGGCGCGTTTTGGAGCCCTCTTCGTGCTTATGACCTAGCTTTCGTAGGTTTGACTTCGCGAATGCATCTATGTTATATATTATTTTAAATCGCATATCGACAAAAGGCTTGGAAAGACTCAGTAGAAGGCGGAATCCCGCTGCTCAGAGAATCGGTGGTTGCTGCGAACCGAATGGGCGGATCCCTTTTGAAATACCGTCTGGAGCCGTCCGGGGGAACGCGCGGGAACATCCCGAAGCGCCAGTAGTCCGGTACCGGGTTATCCCGTTATGTGAATGAAGTGAAAACCGTGAACGGTCCTTTCGGCAACTTCGCCGCGAATCCGGAACCGGTTTTAATTAGGGTGGTAACGCGAGCGCTCCTTCTCGTCCCTTGGGATGGGAAGGAGCTTTTTTGCGTTCATTTTCATAGGTGAATCAACAATTTAGACGGAGGTAAGAGCAATGAAGTGGGAAGAATTAAACGCAGCACAGCAGGCCGAAGTGGAACGCCAGCTACAGGTGATCTCCCGCGGCGTGGTGGAAATCGTGCCGGAGGACGAACTCAAGCAGAAAGTGATCAAGTCGGTCGTGACCGGTAAACCGCTGAAGGTCAAGCTGGGGCTGGACCCTTCCGCGCCGGACATTCACGTCGGCCATACGGTAGTCATGCAGAAGCTTCGCCAGTTTCAGGAGCTGGGGCACCAGGTGCAGCTGATTATCGGCGACTTCACGGGGCGGATCGGCGACCCGACCGGGAAATCGGAAACCCGCAAGCAGTTAACCGAAGAAGACGTACAACGGAACGCGGAAACGTACCGCCAGCAAATTTTCAAAATTTTGGACCCGGCCAAAACCCAGGTCAATTTCAACTCCGAATGGCTGGCTCCGATGACGTTCGCCGACGTCGTGAAGCTCTCCGCCAAGGTCACCGTAGCCCGCATGCTCGAACGCGACGATTTTACGAAGCGGTACACGACCGGGCAGCCGATCAGCATCCATGAGTTTTTCTACCCGCTGATGCAAGGCATGGATTCGGTGGCGCTGGAGAGCGACATCGAGCTTGGGGGGACGGACCAGAAGTTTAACCTGCTCATGGGCCGGACGCTGCAAAAAGAATACGGCAAAGACACGCAGGTCGCGATCATGACGCCGATCATCGAAGGTCTGGACGGCGTGCAGAAGATGAGCAAGAGCCTAGGCAACTACATCGGCATCGATGAGGCGCCAAACGAAATTTACGGCAAAGCGATGTCCGTACCGGACGAGCTGATGGCGAAATACTATGAGCTCGTGACGGACCTGTCCCTGGAAGAATTAACCGCCCTTACCGAGGGTCTCAAATCGGGGGTTGTCCATCCGCGCGATGCCAAGATGAGACTCGCCCACACGCTGGTACGGATGTACCACGGCCAAGAAGCGGCCGATGCAGCCCAGGAGCATTTCGTGACCGTGTTCCAGCAGCGGGCGCTGCCGGAGGATATCGAGGAGAAGGAGATTCCTGCCGCCGAGCTGGAGAACGGGAAAATCCGCCTGATCAAACTGCTGACGCTGATCGATTTTGCAGCCTCCAACGGGGAAGCCAAACGCAGCATCCAGCAGGGCGCGGTCAAGCTGAATGAAGAGAAGATCAGCGATCCGAATGCCGAAGTGGAGCTGGCGGGCGGAGAGATCATCCAAGTCGGGAAACGTAAGTTCGCCAAACTGCAAGTCAAGTAATATGAAAGAACCCCGAACCTTCGATCATGGTTCGGGGTTCTCTTTATTCACACAAAAAAAACCGGCCAAAGTCGATAACGACTTGGCCGGTTTGGCTTGCAAATCTTAACGGTTGTAGAATTCGACGATTTGCTTCTCATCGATGTCTTGCGACAGTTCGGAACGTTCTGGCAAACGGATGTATTTGCCTTCCAGAGCCGTGTCGTTGAATTCCAGGTAAGCTGGAAGATGCGAGCGGTTTTCCAGAGCTTCCTTCACCGAGGAAAGGCCGCGGCTTCTTTCACGAAGGCCGATCACGTCGCCAATGTTCACACGGTAAGAAGCGATGTCCACTTTCTTGCCGTTCACGGTTACGTGGCCATGGGATACGAGCTGACGCGCGCCGGCGCGGGAGTTCGCGAAGCCCAGACGGTAAACGAGGTTGTCCAAACGGCTTTCAAGCAGGAACATGAACGTTTCGCCCGCGATACCAGGCATATGTTGCGCTTTCTCGAACAAGGTGCGGAATTGCTTCTCGCCCAAGCCGTACATGTGGCGCAATTTTTGTTTCTCGAGCAGCTGTGCGCCGTAGTTGCTTACTTTTCTGCGTTGGTTAGGACCGTGTTGCCCCGGAGGGAACGGACGCTTCAAATCTTTGCCTGTACCGCTCAAGGAAATGCCAAGGCGGCGGCTGAGTTTAAATTTAGGACCAGTGTAACGTGCCATTGTATAGGTAGACTCCTTTGTTGGTTAAATTTCGTATAGGGTTCTACTTGCGCGGGTTTTGTTTGGGTGAGCGAAGGATAGATGAAATATACGCTCCCTGACAGGAAAGTTCAGCCGCTGTCCCGTCAGCAACAAAAACCGAGAGGGTGCTCGCATGCGTTACGCCCTAAGCAAGACTCTATCCAGTCTTCATCAACAATATATATTATATGATTTGAGGAGATAAAGTCAATAAGTGATTTTGTTGGGAAAGGCGATATTTTGTCGATAGGGCTTTTGACCTAAAAAAATGCCTCAAACCTTAGGAATTATAATGCAAAACCCTAAGGAAGATAGTAAAATAGGGTTAACAGACAAGATCGGATCCGGCGAAGATGGACAAGCTTGAACTTCAGGGAAGGAAGCTTGTCCGTTTGGTATTTATCGCAAATCGAAATCGAAGAGCTAAAATCCAACGCAGCATATAAAGGAGCTTTTTTTATGGCCGATCAATCCTTGGGTCAGCCGATGCTGAACCTGAATAACGCTTCTAGCCTGCCGCGGCTTGATGATGGCGACAATTATACGGATTGGCTGCGGCAGCTTGATATTACCGTTCACGATATCCCCTACATCGATTCCATCTTACAACAAGGATATGCCGAATGGCGCAAGCTGGTCAGCGATATGCCGGAACTCGGTGAGGCCGGCTTCTTCCTTGCCGACAGCCGCGGAGACTTGCTGCTGGCCGATTCGCCAGCGTCGGGGAAGCCGTTGGACCCATCTTGGCCCCCGCCGATGGAAGCGGCAATCGCCCAAAGCCTTCGGGAGCATGAAGCGTGCGCAATCGAAACGGCGGACGGAGTCTACGTGGCCGTACCTTTGCTTACCCGCAGCCGTGGCGAGGTATTTGCGGCGCTTGGCTGCTTCTTGCGGGAGAGCGGCGCCGCGGCAGCGGTCCTGTTTGCCAAAACGACGGCTCAGTTGCTTCGAACATGCTTCTATCAATGCTTTGAAGGCTTGTTCGTCTCCGATCTGCTGCGCGTCCAGCAGCAGACCAAACGTGAGGAACAACGCCGCTCCAAGCTGTTTCAAGTGGTGCAGAAGCTCCATGACAAGATCGATGTGGATTCGGTGCTGACCGAAGTGTTCGAACGGGTTTCCGGAATGTATCCGGCAGCGAAGCTGGAGCTGTTGATGTCCCAGGAGAATTTAAGCCGTGATCCGAGGGTCAAGTCGCTGCAGCTGCACGGGCAGGGCGATGAGTTGCTCGTGAGGGCCTTCATGGAGGGGCGGATGCAGGTCAGGGATGCCGTGATTTCCGAAGAAAGCGGCGAAAGACAGCTGGAAATCGCCGTGCCCCTCAACGGCAAGCAAGGGGTATATGGCGTTTTCCACTTGCAAATTCGGCGGGAAGAGATCGATGACGTGGATTTGCAGCTGATCGGCATGCTGGCCGATACGGCCGGCACGGCGTTCGAGAACGCCAAGCTTTACGAACAGTCCAACTTGCTGATTAACGAGCTGCGGCTGATCAATGAGTTGACCAAACGGCTGAATCAAAGCCTGAGGCTCAAGGAAGTGTTCCAATTTGCTACCGAAGAGCTGCTGTCGATTTTCAAGGCGGAATATTGCTGCATCTCCCAGCTGAGCAAAGAACGGGAAACGTTTGAGATCATGTCCAGCAACGTACCGGGGCTGTCGAAGGAACTTTTTCCGAAAAACTATGGGTTTAGCGGGTTGGTGTACTCTACGCAGGAGCCGATCATTCTATCGGACTTTCAGGCTTATGGGAAAGTATCCTCGAGATTTATGGAGGAGACGGGTTCGCGTTCGCTGATTACCGCCCCTTTGATCGTACGGGGGGAAGTCAACGGGGTGATCATGCTGGCCCACCGCGATACCCGTTTCTTCTCGTATGACAATTATAAGCTGCTGCAGGTCCTTTCCTCGCATATCGGCCTGGCGATCGCGAACGCGTCGCTGCATGCGGAGGTTCGCCGTATGGCGAACCGCGATATGCTGACCGGACTCTACGCGCGCCACTATGTCGACGATGCGATCCAGGAGTTCCAGAAGAAAGACACGAACGGCTCCTTAATTATCGTCGATATCGACCAGTTCAAGCAGGTCAACGATACGTACGGTCACCAAACCGGGGATAAAATCCTGAAGCAGGTCTGCGCAATCGTCAAAAGCTCGATCCGCAAAACCGACATCGCCGCCCGTTGGGGAGGCGAAGAATTGGCCGTATACTTGCCTGGCGCGAGTGCCGATAACAGCTACCAAATCGCGGAAACGATCCGGCTGCGCGTTGCGATGGATACCGATCCGCCGGTCACCGTGTCGTGCGGCATTGCCGAATGGATCCGGGGCGATGATAAGTTGAGCGTGGAGTCGCTCTTCTATCAGGCGGACATGGCCTTATATAAAGCCAAGAACAACGGGCGGAACCAAACGCAAATCGGGTCCAGGGACGATGCCCCTGCCCCGTAATTCGCGTTGGCCCGACCGGTCTAGAACGCTCCCAGCCGTGCTTTGGACGGCGGGGGCGTTCTTTTGCGCGATGGCCGCGTCGGCGCATAGAGCGGCGACCTCCGTGGCAGGCTACTGCTAGAAACATGCGGGGGGATCATCCGGAGATGATCCGGCGCATTTAGAAGGCGGGGGCTTGCGCATGAGGGGAATGGCACAGAGAGGCCCGAGATACCGGGTAGCAGTCATGATAAACGGGTTGCTATTAACGCTAACGCTAGTGTCCTGCGGGATGAACGAAGCGAAAACGCCGGAGCAGTGGTTCGAGTTTACCTGGTCGGGGCTCGCAGGCTGCGACGCTTTGACGTTCCGTGGCCTGGCCGCCTTGCAGCGCGGGAACGAGCGCGGTCTGGAAGAGAGCCTCCGCTATACGGGCCGGCTTCAGGAACACCGGGAATTGAGCATCCGGGCCGAACCGGCGCCAAGCAGCGGAAACCCCAGCGGCCGGTTACAGACGGCGGGGTTATCGCAACCAAGCGGATGGGAAGCCAAGCTGCGTTACGAGAACGGGAACTGGCTGGTGCAGTCCGAAGACCACGATGCGCTGCAACAAGGGGTTGTCCGGCTGAACCCGCTGGATCAATTGGAGGAAATCCGCTCGGCGGCGAAGAAAACGATCACCTCCGAAAGCGGTGCGGCGCGGGGAACGAAGGTGCTCCGAATCGAGATGGATCCGGCCGAAGCCAGCATGAGGCTAAAGGATCGCCTGCTGTCCGAAATGGAACTGACGCGCGAAGGCGGGAATGAGCGCCTGGAGCGTGTTCCGGCAGAGCGGCGGGAGCAACTGCAAAGCGAGTTATCCAAGATTTGGGCGGCAGGCAGCGATCAATTAGCGGTGATGCTCGAGCAGATGAACGCGACGGTGGTCTACCACTTAACGATCGACCGTAAATCGGGGCTTCCCGCCCGGCTGACTTCCGAAACGACGCTGAATTACCTGTCAACCAAAGGCGTACCTCAGCGGGAAGTGCTGCGCACTGATAATCGGTTCGAAGGCTATAAGTAGCTTGACATCCTGGGTTAGGCTGACTTTCCGCCTCCATCGTGCTACAATAGCAGAAGAATTAACCAATGGTTAAACAAGCGGGACATTAGGAAGGCAGGGAATGCCCAACGAAAGTCCCGTTACGAATTTTGGAGGAGAGTGAGCCAGATGCGAGATCCTAGAATTCAGAAGCTGGCGGAGAACCTCGTCGGTTATTCCGTTAACGTACAGCCGGGAGAGAACGTCCTGGTCGAAATGATCGGCGACGAACGCGATTTGCTGAAAGCGGTGGTGGAAGAGGTAGGGAAGAAGGGCGGCAACGCTTTTGTCGAGATTACCGACCGCACCGTGCAGCGTTCGCAATTGAAGTACGCCACCGAGGACGGCATGAAGACCTGGGCGGAATACGATTTGAAACGGATGCAAATGATGGACTGCTACATCGGTATTCGTGCGGGTTCCAACGTCAATGATATGTCCGACGTGCCCGAGGATAAGATGAAGCTGTACAATTCGCTTTATTCCCATCCCGTACATAGCGAACAGCGGGTGAAACGCACGAAATGGGTCGTGCTCCGTTATCCGAACGCCAGCATGGCCCAGTTGGCCAATACGAGCACGGAAGCTTTCGAGGATTTCTACTTCGACGTGTGCAACCTGGATTACGCAAAAATGGACCGGGCGCAGGACGCTTTGGCCGACCTGATGAACAAAACGGACAAAGTCCGGATCGTTGCTCCAGGCACCGACCTGAGCTTCTCGATCAAAGACATTCCGGCCATCAAATGCTCCGGCCAGAAAAATATCCCGGACGGCGAAGTCTATACCGCTCCGGTTCGCGATTCCGTGAACGGCACGATCAGCTACAATGCGGCTACGCTGTATAACGGGATCACGTTCGAAAACATCAAATTCCGTTTCGAAAACGGCAAAATCGTCGAAGCCACAAGCAATGAAACGAAACGCATGAACGAAATCCTGGATTCGGACGAAGGGGCCAGATACATCGGGGAGTTTGCGATCGGCTTCAACCCGTACATCCTGCATCCGATGAAGGACATTTTGTTCGACGAGAAAATCGCCGGCAGCCTGCATTTTACGCCAGGGCAAGCCTACGAGGAGGCCGATAACGGCAACCGTTCCTCGATCCACTGGGATCTTGTGCTCATCCAGCGTCCGGATTACGGCGGCGGAGAAATTTATTTTGACGACGTGCTGATCCGCAAAGACGGCATTTTCGTGATCCCCGAGCTGGCGGGACTGAACCCGGAAAACTTGAAATAAGAAGAAATTTCCTTGCTAGGAAAGCGGATTCAATGTATGATTATAGTATGTAATTTCCAAAGTTAAAGACGGAGGGATCCCTATGGCCACGAACAATGAAGCGGTTGTCGAAATTGCCCAAACTGCTGGCAAATTCACTTCTTCCATTGTGCTCCAAGCGGACAACAAGTACATCGACGTAAAAAGTATCCTCGGCCTCTTCACCACACTCGTAAACACGAAGAGCTATGAGCTTCACGTTCACGGACCGGATGCGGAAGAAGCGAAGAAAGCCGTAACCGAAGTGTTCGCCAAACACGGTTTGGATGTCAAAGTCGTCGCTGAATAACGAAACGAAAGAAACGCTCCCGCTTAAGGCGGGGGCGTTTTTTAATGACCTCCAAACAGCGGTGTTCAACGGTTTCCGCAAGGAAAGGTTAATTTGAGGAGGTTCTTGTATTGGCCTTCGATTTCGTCTAATATTAAGATTAGAGCAGATTGGTAGCGATTTTGGACATAGGGGGGAAGAAGCATGACTTCATCTGAGTTGCAGGAGCAACTAAACCTGAAAGCACTTAATCTTCTGAAAGAAGATGCAGATAAAATCGAGAAGTTGATCGAAGTACAGATGGAGAACTTGGCCACGCGTTACTGCCCTCTCTATGAGGAAGTGCTGGATACCCAGATGTATGGATTCTCCAGGCAAGTAGACTACGCGATTCGCGTCGGACTTATTCAAGAAACGATCGGCAAGCAAATCCTCAGCAGATTGGAACGGAATTTGGCTTCGCTGTATGAAGCCATGAACAATAAACAACAGTAATCGTTACTGTTGCCGCTAAATAATACAAGCGTATGTTTTCGGAAGTTTCCGAAAGCATACGCTTGTTTTGTTATCGAAGGGGTTATACGAGGTAGAACGAAACGCCGAGTATGGCATAAACCGCCAGAAGCAGTAAACCCTCATACCAGTTTGTTTGACCGTCTTGGGTGATCGACTTGGCGATGAACACCGAGACGCCGATCGCGGCCAACTCGATCACGGTAAAGACGATGTCCATTGGTTTGCCGAATAGATGGCTGACGAAGATCAGCACCGGAGCGACGAACAAAGCGATCTGCAAGCTGGAGCCAACGGCGATCTCTACGGCTGCTCCGATTTTGTTCTTCAAGGCCAGCATGATGGCTGCGCTGTGTTCGGCGGCATTGCCGACGATAGCTACGACAAAGGCCCCGACGAAGAGTTCGCTCAGCCCGAATTCAGCGGTAAACGTGTCAAGCGTATGTACAAGCCATTCGCTGACGAAAGCAACCATAACGGTGGCGATCACCAGGTAGAGGATGGATTGACCTTTTGACCAGGCCGGAGCATGCTCGTGCGGCAACTCCTCTGCGTCTTTCTCACTGATGTCGGCAAGGTAATTCTTATGCGTGACCATGGAGAAGATCAGCCACAGCAAGTAAGCGACGATCAGGATCCCGGCGACGACCAGGCTGAGCGTAGAACGGTCAGCCTCATGGAGAACATGGGTTTGCAGAAATATCGCCGGGACGAACAAGGCGATGATCGCCACGATCATGAGCGAGCCGTTCATGCCAGCCAGGGCGACGTTATATTTTTGCACCTTGTGCTTCAGACCCCCGGCAAACAAGCTGAGTCCGAGGACGAGCAGCAGGTTTCCGATGATGGAGCCGGTAATGCTGGCCTTCACCATATCGAATAGTCCTTCCCGGACGAGCATGATGGCGATAATTAATTCGGCGGCATTACCGAAGGTCGCATTGAGGAAGCCACCCAGCCGTTGCCCTGCGTAATGCGCTACGCTTTCCGTCGCCCGGCCGAGAAAGCCGGCCACCAGAACCACGGCGATCGCGGAGATGATAAATTCCAAAGTTGCTGACCAATGCGCGTAATGCCCGATGGCACTAAGTGCAAAGAAAATCAGCAGCAATGCAGGTGAAATATACTTTTTCATGGAACACCTCGTGTTAGTCATTTTTTGGCAAAAGCCGAATGTAACAATTTTACTCAAAAATAAGCTGAAGGTCTACATTTGCTTTAAATCGACTTCCGATTTACAATGAAACTAATGAGGTTGAAGGAGGAATGACCATGACCGAACAACTGCAGTTGGATAATGGGCTGATTCGGATTTCAGACGATGTCGTTGCGAAAATCGCCGGAATGGCCGCTCTGGAGACACCGGGGATTGCCGCGATGTCCGGAGGGCTGTCCGAAGGCTGGGCGAAACGGTTAAGCGGCAAAAATGTGCAAAAGGGCGTGACGGTCGAAGTCGGTCAATTGGAGGCGGCCATCGACTTGCGGATTATCGTGTTGTACGAGACGCCGATCCACGAGGTTTGCCGGATGCTTCAGCAAAATGTTCGAGAAGCGGTAGAGAGCATGACGGGGCTTAAAATTGTAGAAGTGAACGTGAAAGTCGAGGGCGTCGCGTTTAAGGACGATGAGATCTGATCGATCCTACCTTGACCTTCTGCAGCATATAGAGTTTCGCTTTCGGCCTCGAATGACCGGATTGCTGGCATAAGCAACAAACACAAAGAAGACTACGGAGCGATGGCTTCCGTAGTCTTCTTTGCGATTAGGACTATTATCCGCGCCGTGTCTGGCTTCGCATTTCAAACGGCGTTGATTCACGAATCACCACCGACTTGGTGCGTTCCTGCTTCACCGGCAGAGACGATTCGCGCGATATACTAAGCACGATCCCCATTGACACCATCGTGACGAGCAGCGAAGAGCCGCCGTAACTGATGAAGGGCAACGTGACGCCGGTCACCGGAATGGTGTTGGTGACGCCGCCGATGTTAACGAAGGCCTGAATCGCGATTAATCCCATGATTCCGACCCCGGCGAGCGTGCCAAACGTGCTTTGACAGCGAAGCGATACCAGCAGCCCGCGCCAAATGAAGTAAATATAAAATAGCAAGAAGATCAAAGTCCCGATAAAGCCAAACTCTTCGCCGATGACGGAGAAGATGAAGTCATTATACGCATTCGGCAAATAGTGCAGTTTCTGAATCCCTTGTCCGAATCCGGTGCCGGTGAGTCCGCCATGACCGATTGCGGTGAGCGATTGAATCAGGTTATAGCCGGTTCCTTGCGTATCATGCCAAGGATCCAGGAAGGCCTCGATCCGGCCCATCCGATAATCACCACCCGCAGCAACGGTCGGGTCGGGAGGGTTGATTTTGTCCCACAACGCTCCGACACCAAGCACGATGCTTGCGCCAAGCACGAGCAGCGCGATCGAACCGAGAATATGCTTCAAATTAGCGCCCCCGGCGAAAATAATGAGCCCAGCCGTAGCGACGAGAATCAGACAGGAACCAAGGTCTGGCTGGAGCATGATCAAGCCGGCAACGAAACCGACGATCACCATAACCGGGATATACCCGGTTCTTAAATCCCGAAATCGCTCGCCTTTCTTGGAAATGAGGGCCGATAAGTACAAGATCGTCGTGATTTTGGCCAGCTCCGTTGGTTGAATCCCCAGCGTGCCGATCGTAAACCAGCTGGTCGCGCCATTGATGCGCCCACCGATGAAAGGGACGAGCAACAGCATGATGATGGCCAGAATAAAAATGGGTATAAACAGCTTCTTATATTTCTCGTAAGGGATATTCATCGTCACGAACATACCGACAAGCCCGATCAGGCCGAATATCATTTGCCGTTTGGTAAAATACATCGGGTCATATCCGAAATTTTCGTTGACCAGCGTGATGCTGGAGCTGGAGCTGAATACCATGACGATTCCGAAACCGACCATCAGTAAGGTCAAGATGAGCAATTGAAAATCGGGGGCTCCGCGTCTTGGTTTCTCTGTGCCTTCTTTCATCGCCGTGTCCGCTTAGGCCTCAAGAAGTTCCTTCAATTCCGTCAATTTATGATTGGCGGTCTTCATTACCATTGCGGGAATCTCCGATTCATACTCTAATCCATGCGGAAAAGTGGCCCGCCCCATATAGACCGCTTCGATCGCCAGTACCGTGTCCGGACGTTCCAGTTTGCCTTCTACTGCCCGCGTGTTGATACGGAGGTAGTAGTCACTGTTATTGTATTCGATTTTAAAATCGTATGTAGCGCGATAGTATTCCCATTGCCAGCGTACGAAGCCCACCTTCTCCGCAGCTTCGTCCAAGTATGCCAAATCGCTTTGCAGTCCGTCCAATCCGGTATTTTCTACGATCATTGTAAAGAGTGCCCCCTTAAAAATATTGGTCCAAAAGTTCGCTGTTCAAATTGTGAACTTTCATCAAACTTATCACACTTATCCTCATGATATTATGTTTCCATCGGTTGTGCAAGCATAGGGAAACCTCGCAAATCGGCGATTTCTCGCAAGGTTGACCTGATCCATGATCCCGTTTTCTGCTACAATAAGCTAAATGAGATCGTGAAAGAAAAGAGGAGTGGGACGATGGAGGAGAAGCGGTTAAGCGATTTGTTTCCATCCATGGTGGAACGGCGGCGGCACTTACACCGTCATCCGGAGCTTTCCTTCATGGAGAAAGAGACTTCGGCGCAGATCGCCGGAATCTTGCGGGGGCTAGGCATCGATACAGTAGCCAACGTCGGCGGCTTTGGACTCGTGGCCAAAATTCGGGGGGAGCTTCCCGGCAAAACGATAGCGCTTCGAGCCGACATGGACGCGCTGCCGATCCAGGACGAGAAAACGTGCGAGTACGCCTCTTTGCACCCCGGCGTGATGCACGCCTGCGGGCATGATGGCCATACGGCTACGTTGCTGGCGCTGGCCGAATACTACAGCCGGACCCAAGCGAAGCTGCGCGGGGAAATCCGACTGCTCTTCCAGCCGGCGGAAGAAGTGTGCCCTGGCGGGGCAAAATCGATGATCGAGGAAGGGGCGTTGGACGGGGTAGACGTCATTTACGGAGTTCACCTGTGGACGCCCATTCCCGTCGGCACCATAGCGAGCGCACCGGGACCGCTGATGGCCTCGACCGATGAATTTTTCATCGATGTGCAAGGGCGTGGGGGACACGGCGGTATGCCGCACAAAACGGTAGACAGCGTAGTGGCCGCTTCGGCACTGGTGCTGCAGCTTCAAAGCGTTGTGAGCCGTTCGGTTGATCCGCTGGATCCGGCCGTCGTCACGATTGGTTCCATCCAGGGCGGCACGGCGCAGAACATCATCGCTGACCGCTGCAGGCTGTCCGGTACGGTTCGTTGCTTCCGTGAGGAGACAAGAGAGCTGATTCGCGAGCGAATCCATGTTTTGGCTAAAAATACGGCAGAGGCGTACGGCGCGGAGGCCCAAATCAACTATATGATGGGTTACCCGAGCTTGGTGAACGACGAAGGTGAATACCGCCGATTTATGAAAGTGGCTCCCGGTGTATTCGGGCTTCGGGCCGAGTTGTCGCCGAAGATTATGCCGGCGGAGGATTTCGCTTACTATTTACAGCAAGTGCCGGGCTGCTTTATGTTCGTAGGGGCCGGAAACCCCGACAAAGGCGCGATTTACCCGCATCACCATCCGAAATTCGACATCGACGAGGACGCCATGCTGCATGCGGCGGGTCTGCTGGCCGCGATGGCGGAATCCTATCAGGACGAACACGCATAAACCGCTTCCTTCTTTGGCACGCTATGTCCGAAGGAGGGATATATGTTGAAAAAAGTTAGCGAAATCATGACCGATGACATCGTGACTGTGACCCCACAAGATAATGTCTATGAAGTGGCGGTAAAGATGAAAGAAAACGACACGGGGTTTATTCCGGTGGTCGAAGGCGGGGATAAGCTGATCGGCGTTATCACCGACCGGGATTTGGTCATTCGCGGGATCGCTGAGAAGCGGCCCGGCTCTACCGCGGTCGATGAAGTGATGACCAAAGGGATCAAAACCGCTTCCCGCGACATGTCGGTGGATGAGGCGGCTGAACTGATGGCCCAGCAGCAAATTCGCCGGCTTCCGGTATGCGAAGGGGATCGCTTGATCGGAATCGTTTCAATCGGCGATATGGCCGTGCGTAACATCTTTGCCGACAATGCGGGAGAAGCTTTGTCCGAAATCTCGGAGCAGGTGCATTAGGAGATGGAAACAAGCGGGAGAGGTCCGCGGCCAGTGCGGCGGACTTCTCCTTTTTGCTGATTGCGGCGAACTGAACTAAAGGAGGGCAAACCGATGAATGAAACGGGAGCATGCATCGTTCAAAGAGATTTGACGGTGCTGCTGGAGAAGGAGCATCCCGGCTTCGATACGGCACGGGAGCAGTTATCCCATTACGCCGAGTTGGTGAAGAGCCCGGCTTTCTATCATACATATCGAATCACCCCACTCACTTTATGGCACGCCGCTTCCTGTGGAATCGACGCGGACCAAGTGCTGGATCAACTTGCGTCCTTGGCCCGGTACGGGCTGCCGAGTGGTGCTGCCGAAGACATCCGACGCTGGATGGGCCGGTATGGGCAATTAAAGCTGCGTCCGATTCCTGGGGAATCGGACCGGCTGGAATTGGAGTGCGACGATACCGTTGAAGCCGGCTTCCTGGAGCCTATAGCCGGCCAACTGGCTTTGCCGGCGGGGACATGGTGCCTGGTGGACGAGCGACGCCTCCATTTGCCAGCCTCGTGCCGCGGCTCCTTAAAGCAGGAGCTTGCCCGGCTGGGCTATCCCGTGCTGGACGAAGCAGGGTATCATCAAGGCCGCACCCTCGAGATCGTACTTCGGCAGGAGCTGGACGAGGGGCATCCGTTCCTGCTCAGACCGTATCAGCGGGAAGCCGTCGCTGGATTTGCCAGCGAGACGGGCGACGGCGGCAGCGGTGTCGTGGTGCTCCCCTGCGGTGCGGGCAAAACTGTGGTTGGTCTTGCGGCAATGGAAAGGTTTCAATGCGAGACGTTAATTCTGACTTCCAATGTGACTTCGGTGCGCCAATGGATTGCCGAGTTAAATTCGAAAACAACGCTGCCTGCCGAGGCGATCGGGGAGTATTCGGGCGAGAAGAAACAGGTCAAGCCGGTTACCGTATCTACGTATCAAATATTGACGCACCGCTCGCGGAAAGAGGAAGGCTTCAAGCATATGTCTTTGTTTAATGAACGTGATTGGGGGCTGATCATATACGATGAAGTGCATCTACTTCCGGCACCGATCTTTCGCGCAACGGCCGACATCCAAGCGACGAGACGCCTCGGCTTGACCGCCACGCTGGTTCGAGAGGACGGCTGCGAGCGGGATGTCTTCTCCCTGATCGGACCGAAGCGGTACGATGTTCCGTGGAGAACCCTGGAAGAAAGCGGGTTTATCGCACAGGTTGATTGTCAGGAGATCCGGGTGGCGATGCCTGAACCCCAGCAGGACAAATACGTTCAAGCCGAAGGACGGGAGAAGTTTCGCATCGCTGCGGAAAATCCATACAAAAACGAGATTGTAAGGCGGCTTTTGGATCGGCATCGGGATCGTCAGGTGCTGGTTATCGGACAGTATGTGGACCAACTGCAGTGCATGGCAAGGGAGCTTCAAGTCCCGCTCATCACCGGAAGTACACCCCAGGCGGAGCGTGGCAAACTGTTTCAGGCTTTCCGCGATGGGGAACTGCAGGTCCTGGTGGTTTCGAAAGTCGCCAATTTCGCGGTAGATTTACCAGATGCTTCGGTGGCCATTCAAATATCCGGCAGTTTTGGCTCACGCCAAGAGGAGGCCCAGCGTCTGGGCCGGATCTTGCGGCCGAAGCGGGACGGCAGCCGAGCCTATTTTTATACGCTTGTTTCGGAGAACACCCGGGAGCAAGAGTTTGCTTTACGGCGGCAGTTGTTTTTGCTGGAGCAAGGTTATGAATATGCCGTGCTGAGAGATCGGGAGGGGGTTGAAGCATGAGCAGGGGACCAAGTATGTCGGCTTATGAAGGCGAGCTTCCTTTGAAGGAGATGCGGAATGCGAACTCGTTGAATGAAGCCGAAATGCAGGCGCTTCAGCTCCTGTTTCACCGCTTTGCCGGTCAGCCGTTTAAGCTGGAACAGGCCAACGCCGCTGCGGCCGGAGACGTAAGCGGAGCGGACATACGCGCAGCGCTTCCGGCGTTGCTGCGCTCCGGAGACCTCGCCGCGGTGCGCAAAGCTTGGGGCGAGAAGCTGTATTACCTGCCGCTGGACCGGCTGCTGGGAATAGGGGACGCGTGGGGGTACGCGGAGCTGCGGGTGCAGGACCCGGCGCGCGTTGAACTGCGTCGGGAGGCGAAACCCGGTCTGGCGCTGGATCTGTTCCGCGCTTTAACCTGGATGGCCGGCAACGGGCTGCGGATGACGGCGAAAGGGACGATTCATCAGAAGGAACGCGGCAAGCTGGAAGCGCGGATCGCGTTGAAAGCGGAGGACGTTGCCGATCTAAAGCTAAACTATCCGCATCCGGACGTGTATTCACCCGCGCTTGCCGTCGCGCTGGATCTAATGCTGGCGTTGGGGTTGATCGTCAAGGAACGGGCGTTATGGCGGGTTCATCCGCCGGGATTGGCGGCGTGGCTATCCTTTGACCTGCAGGCAATGAACGTCGTCCTGATGCACGAAATGCTGCAGCGCTATGTACCGGCAGATGCCGCGTTACAGCATGTTGTTTTGCGAATGACGGCGGCGGATTTGAGAACCGGCGTTTGGTATTCGCTCGAGGAATTGCTCGGCTCACTCCAAGACCAGGGGCTGCTGGGACCGGACAGCAATCCGTCCACGGAGCGCGAAGTCTGGATCCAAGGTTGGTTGGACACCCTTTGCGGCTGTGGCTGGATGGAGCTCGGCAGCCATCCTGAGGACGGTGCGATGTTCCGTTGGCTGATCGAACGGAGCCCTTCTTCGCCTGTGACATCTCAAGCCGCTGAAGGAAAGCTGATTGTACAACCCGATTTCGAGCTACTCGTTCCGCCAGACGTGCCCTTTACAGTCCGTTTCGAGCTGGAGGCATGCGCCGAGTTGGTCTCTTCCGGCGTGATGAGCGTCTACCGTCTGACGCGCTCGGGCCTGGAGCAGGCTTGCCGGCTGGGCCGTACGCCGCAGGAGGTCCTGCGGCTGTTGGAGGAATACTCCGCCGGCCTGCCGGAGCCTGTTCGCGACGCCCTGCTTCAGTGGGGCCGGGAGATCGGCCGGACGACGCTGGTCGAAGCGAAGCTGCTCAGCTGCGCGGATGCGGATGCCGCGGATCGAATCGCCGGCTTGCCGTTGTTGGCAGGCAAGCTGGAGCGGATTGGCCCGCTCCATTATCTCGTAAATCCGGACTTCGAGGCCGACGTCTTGAAAATCTTAGACGGAGAGCGATTGGCGCCGGTCCATAGGCAAACGCAAAATCCCGACGAACCGATGTATCCGAAGCTGGCGGAGGTACCCTGGCCTGATAGCGAAGAGGTCAAGAGGCAGGGCGGCCAGGGGTGGATCTATCAAGGCGCGGATTTGCATTTTTACGAGCCGGAGATCAATTCGCCAAGCGTTGAGGAATTGTTTCCGGGATTGTCCGAAATACCCGCCATGTGGTGGAAGGAGCTGCGAAAGTATCACGCCTCGACCGCCCGGGAGCTGGTGGAACGCGCCATAGCTTGGCGGGCCAAACTCATGCTGCAAATCGGCGGGGAGACAATCCTTGGCGTGCCGCTTGGAGCGGAAGGCGAAACGGACTGGCGCTTAAAAGTACGGTTGCTTCCTTCTTCCGGGGATCCGGCGAGGGAAACCGTGCTCTCTCCCGGAGATTGGCAGGCGATTCGCCTAATCTTGCCGGCAAGTTTACGCGGATCGGGAGATTAGGAAGGATGAACCTCTTCTGCTCGCTAAGGGATTGTGGTATGATAATGTCGTCTACCCAGGGGTAGAACATTAACCGCAAAAGCGAGATGAAAATTCATGAGCGTAATCGCGAAGAACACGGTCGATATGGCCGCAGTGCTGACAAACGCCTATGAATTGGGCGATATGATAAATCAATCCGCCGCCGTTTCCGAATACTTGTATTGGAAGCAGCGCGTGGAGGCGGATAGCGAAATTCAGGCGTGGGTCAAGAAGCTTGAGGCTCAGAAAGAGCTGTTCCGGGAGACCGAGCGTTTCGGACACTTCCATCCCAACTATCACGAAGCCAAAGATAAAGTGGCCGAGGTGGAGCGGGAATTGGAGCGCTTCGAGGCGGTCCGCAAATTCAAAGCAGCCGAGAACGAGCTGGACGATATTCTTCACCAGATGTCGGAAATGATCGCTTATGCCGTTTCCGATACGATCAAGGTGCCGGGCAATGATCCGAACCCGAAAGGCGGATGCGGCAGCGGCGGAAGTTGCAGCTGCGGCTGAAAGGCATAGGCAGCCGAGAATTCCGGAAGAAGCGGCAGGACCGCGACTTTCCGGAATTTTCAATAGTTGAGGAAGGGAAGGGGGAAAGTCATGTTTCCGGAGCGTACAGGCTATATCATATGGGTGAGCGACTTAAAGGCGGCAAGGAACTTGGATAAATACGGAAGCGTGCATTATCTGTCCCGGCGGATGCATTATGTCGTGATGTATGTCAACGCTGACCGGGCGGAGGAAACGATGCGGAACATCCGCAAGCTTTCCTACGTTCGCAAAATCGAGCGGTCGTACCGTGGGGAAATTAAAACCGAATACAGCAAGGACGTTCCGGATAAAACCCGCTTCTACGGATTGTAGAAATCGCAGAAAGGCCGGGCGACCGGAGTTAAGTGCCGCACAGCGATACATTCGCTGTGCGGTTTTTTTATGGGAAAGTAGGATGTATGGCCTGTGTCAAAAAATGAGTCTAAAGTACCAAAAATCTCCTTAATCTTGGAATAATTTCGCTTTGACCTTGTAGAAAATTAGGGGTTGTTGTAATATAATAGGCGAAAGTGCTTAGTTATAAAGACCTAATTCGGCAATTTTTTATTTTTTCAGACCTATTAATGTGAGGTGCGGCATGAGAGACAGGGCAACGGAACGCTGGAGAACCTATGAATCCTTCCATATTGTGCTAGGGGACAAGAGAGTTGCCGACATCGTCGTGACGAATCATGCCAAGCTCCGGTATCAGGACAGGATCGATCGGGACAATATCGGCTTCGAACAGATTGCCGGATGGGCTTGGGAATGTTTGAAGCAGGGACGGATAACGCCGTATTACCGTAAGGAAGAAGATGTCTACCTGATCGATGACGATCTCGTGATGGTAGCTGAATTTGCGGAAATTCCCGGCGAATTCGACCTGTCCGGACGCCCGATGCATCGCATGATCATCGTGACCTTTCTGGGACGGATGTCGGAGACCATTGAATTGCGCGATTTGAAATCCTATTATTCCTGGCTTCGCCATTCCCGGCGGATGACGCTGATGAAGAACAGCCGCAAGCGCCGATAGGATGCGGAAGGAAGTAAATGAAAGACGATACGGATTCAAGCATGCCGGGGAACGGTATGCTTTTTTTGTTGGCTCAGGCGTGCTATTGTAAGTGGGAGATCCCAAAGGTCGGTTTTCAAACAACCTCTGTAAGGGAAGAAAGGGGAGTGCCGGACGATGGCGTTGAACTACCACCAATTGCATATTTTCTATACGGTAGCGCAACGGGGCAGCTTCTCGGCAGCCGCCCAGGCGCTGCACATGACACAGCCAGCGGTTACGATGCAAATCCAGTCGCTGGAAGACTACTTTGGTACTAAGCTGCTGGTCCGATCCACGAAAAGGATCGAATTAACCGAAGCGGGACAAACCTTGCTTCCGTTTGCGCGCCAAAGCGTGGAACTGATCCGCGAAACGGAGCAGGCCATGTCGCGGCATACGTCCATGCTGGAGGGGCGGCTGCAGCTCGGCTCCAGCCTAACGATCGGGGAATACGTCCTGCCTCGGCTGCTCGGCCCGTTCGGACAGCGGTACCCGCACATTTCGATCGTCATGAAAGTGATCAATACGACGCAAATTATCGATGAGATCATGAACCACCAGCTGAATTTCGGCCTGGTCGAAGCGCCGGTTCAGCATCCGGACATGGTATCCGAGCCCGTCATGGAGGATGAGCTGAAGCTGATCGTTCCCGCCGGTCATCCGTTGTCGGGGAGAAGGTCCGTCACGGTAGAGGAAGCGATTCTGTATCCTTTTGTGCTGCGGGAGAAAGGTTCCGGAACCCGGCAAGTGATGGAGGACGAAATGCGAAGACGGGGGATCGATATCGGCCAGATCCGCACCTTGATGGAGCTGGGCAGCACGGGGGCGGTAAAATCGGCGGTAGAAGCCGGGATCGGCATCACGATTATCTCGCCCTCTTCCGTCAAGCACGAGCAGGCGCTGGGTCTGCTGGAGGTGCTGGATATCGAAGGGCTGTCGTTCAAGCGGATGTTTTATTCGATCCATTTGAAATCTACGTTGCTTCCGGTTACCGCGGTAACGTTCTTGACCTTCTTGCGGGAATATCCGCAAACAACTTAAAGACATAGCGAAAACGAAGGATGGGAAAGCGATGGAACAGCATTCGGCAAATGAACGTTACGATCTGCATTCGCATACGCAAGCTTCGGACGGGATGAATAAACCGTCGGAAAATGTGAGGTTGGCCAAGGAGAAAGGGCTTACGGGTCTGGCGATCACGGATCACGATACCGTCGCCGGGATCGGGGAGGCACTATTGGCCGGGAAGGAGCTTGGCGTGGACGTCGTCCCCGGCATCGAGATCAGTACCCGCGCCGCAGGCAAAGACATACATGTGCTGGGCTACTACATGAATTTCGATGACGATCGGTTTCAGGCTCGCCTGGCCCGGCTTCGCTCGGTACGAGAGGAGCGGAATGGACTAATTATCGCCAAGCTGCAGGAATTAGGCGTTTCGATCACGCTGGAGGAAGTGAAGGCCGGGCTGTCCCGGCCGCTGCGTCCCGATGAGAGCCTGGGCCGCCCGCATATCGCCGATGCCCTCGTTCGCAAAGGTTATGCGGTCGATATGCGAGACGCATTTGACCGGTATTTGGCCGAAGGCAAACCGGGATATGCTTCTCTGCCGCGCATTGCCCCGGAGGAGGCGATCGCATGGATTCGCGAGGCGGGCGGCGCGCCGGTACTGGCTCACCCCGGTCTGTACGGAGACGACAAACTGGTGCGGTCGATCCTGGAGCGCGGGAAGCCGGACGGAATCGAAGTGTACCATTCCGACCACGGGCCGGAGGAGGAGATCCGTTATGCCGCGATGGCCGAGCAGTACGGGCTTATCGTGACCGGCGGATCCGATTACCACGGCGTGCGGCAGGGCGTCGTCTTCCACGGCGATTTGGGCGGACGCACGGCTCCGCCAGGGACGGTGGAACGCCTGAAGCAGGCGGCGGCAGCCGGACGGATCGAGAAGAACTGAAAAAAACGGTGCTCCAAAGGGTCTATGAATCTATGAACCCCGATGGGACACCGTTTTTTTACTGGAGCAAATGCAAAAGTGCAGCTCATTTTGTGGAAAAAGCGTATTTCTTGGTGTGTGAAATGCAAAACTGCAGTTCATTTAGCGTTCAAACGCCCCAACCCCACGTTTTGCCGGGAATGAACTGTATTTTACATTTGATTGGCTAAATTCGGCCGTTTCGGAAGAGCTCAACTGCACTTTTACATCTGGACCTTCAAGCCGGCGGTGGGACTCCCCCGCGAGCCGCGGCAATCAACCGTTCTTCACCGTATTCGGCAACGCCTTGATCAGCCGCTCATCCGGCGTAACGAACAACGTCCGCTGGTGGTCGTAAATGACGAAGCCGGGTTTGGCTCCGCTTGGCTTGCGGACGTGGCGGATCAGGGTACAGTCGACGGGTACGCTGCTCGATTGCTTCGCCTGGCTGAAATACGCGGCAAGCTGCGCGGCTTCGTTCAGCGTTGCGTCGCCGTACGACTCGCTGCGGATCAGCACGTGCGAACCCGGGATGTCCTTCGTATGAAGCCAGGTATCGTTGGGTTTGCCAAGTCGGTTCGTCACGTATTCGTTTTGCAGGTTGTTTTTGCCGACGTAAATTTCGATGCCCTCGGACGAGGTATAGACGTGCAGCGTCGGACGGTCGGTTTTTTTCTTCTTCTTGCCCCGTTTGGCCCGATCCCGCAAATATCCCTGCTGGGTCAGCTCCTCGCGGATTTCGTCGATATCGCTTAACGTCGCGTCGTTCAGTTGCTGAAGCAAGCCTTCGAGATAAGCGATTTCCCCCTTGGCCAGCTCCATCTGTTCGTCGATCACGGCGAGGCTGTTCTTGAATTTGTTGTATTTCTTAAAATAACGCTGGGCGTTCTCCGAAGGCGTCAGCAGGGGATCCAGCGGAATCGTCTCCATCCCCTGCTCCTCATCGTAGTAGTTGACGAGTTCGACACTAGTATCGCCTTTGCGGATCGCATGCAGCGAAGGAAGGAGCAGCTCGCCCCAGATACGGTAACGTTCGGCGTCTTCGGCTTCGTTCAAATCCTGCTCCAGATTGGTCAGCTTCTTTACGTTCTTGTTCCGCTCATTCTGCAGGAAGCGCAGCAGGTCGCTCGTTCTCTGCTTGACCGTATCCCGCAGCGCTTTATCCCCGAAGTAATCCTCCATGCATTCGCTGATTGAAGCATAGGTGCGAATCTCTCCGTGAGCGCTCGTAAGCCGCACGGCGGAAAAGATGCTTTTCCCCTTGGCGTTCTCGCCGGTCATGGGCGTATACCGCTGGTTGCGAACCTCTTCCATTAATCCGGAAAAAGCTTGCCACAGCCGCTCCGCCTCCTCCGGGTTCAGCCCGATCTCCATCGCAACGCCGCTTACCCCGGCGCGGGCATAGATTTCGCCGGCGATCAGCGGGCTCAAACCGCCGAAGGCGTCGACCAGCCAGCCGCTGCCGGTGCCTTTGCCTTCGGACGCCGCCGCTTGCCAGGCGGCCAGAAAGGCCGCGCGATCCGCTTCGAGCGGATGGCTCTTATGCTGCTCCGGCGGCGCCGTATAGGCGAAGCCGGGCATAACGACCCGATAGCCGGAAATGGCCGGCGTCACGTGATGGATTCCGTCCAACTGGGTGCCGGTGGTCGGATCAACCAGGATGATATTGCTGTGCCGTCCCATCAATTCGATAATGATCCGCTTGATGGACAAGTCGCCGAGCTCATCGCGCGTGCGGACGTCGATATGGATGATCCGCTCCATGCCGACCTGGGTCACGGCTTCGATCGTACCGCCTTCGCAGTGCTTGCGCAGCAGCATGCAGAACATCGGCGCCTCCAACGGATTCGGAAACGCGGCTTCCGTGAAATGAACCCGCGGGTACGTCGGGTTCGCCGACAGCAGGAGCCGTCGGTTTCCGGCCTGCGTGCGCAGATGAAAGACGAGGTCGCTCCCTGCGGGCTGATGTATTTTATTGATGCGACCGCCGATGCAGACTTGCAGTTCGTGCACGATCGCTCTGGTTACGATGCCGTCGAGTGCCATTTTGATGATATTCTCCTGTTCTCTCTTAGGAATGAAAGTGATGGTTTAGATAGGAAGCCTTCCTCTATGATGCCATACTTCGGCCAAAAACTTAAGGGCTCCCCTGTGATAATTTGGGACTGGCTGGAATACATTTACCCTAGGTGGAAAAGCCTTCACGCCGATACTGCATTATAAACGGAAGGGGAATAAGGAGGATGGAACAAAAAAACTGGCACCAGTGGAGCAGTGAAGCGCTTCTGGAACGCTTCGGCGTCACGCGTGAACAGGGCCTGACCGACGAAGCAGCGCTAAAGAGACGCGAGGAATCCGGCTGGAACGAGCTGCAGGAAGGGGAGCGCATCTCTCCGATTTTGCTGTTTCTGAACCAGTTCAAGGATTTTATGATGTTGGTGCTGATGGGGGCCACGCTGATTTCCGGTTTTCTCGGCGAATATCTGGATGCCGTCACGATCATCGCCATCATTATTCTGAACGGGGTGCTTGGATTCATCCAGGAATTCCGCGCGGAACGTTCCCTGCGGGCGCTGAAGGAGCTGTCCGCGCCCCATGCCAACGT
This sequence comes from Paenibacillus timonensis, assembly GCF_022427145.1. Lineage (GTDB taxonomy): Bacteria > Bacillota > Bacilli > Paenibacillales > Paenibacillaceae > Fontibacillus > Fontibacillus timonensis. Next base: position 24,399 of record NZ_JAKSXN010000024.1, on the reverse strand, counting down.
GCTGCGTCAAGGTGTCGTCAAGAACATTCCGGCCAGGGAGCTGGTTCCGGGGGATATCGTCCTCCTGGAGAGCGGTGATCGGATTCCGGCCGATATCCGGTGGTTATCCACGAACAGCCTGGACGTGGAAGAATCCGCTTTGACCGGCGAATCGCATCCGGTGGGCAAGCATGCGGGAGTGCTGAGCGAAAGCGACGTTCCTCTGGGCGACCAGAAAAATATCGGCTTCATGGGCACGATGATTACCCGCGGAACGGGCCGGGGAATCGTGATTCGCACGGGCATGGACACCGAGATGGGCAAAATCGCCGATCTGATCCAAAATACCGAGGTCCAGGAAACCCCGCTGCAACGGCGGCTGGAGCAGCTCGGCAAAATTTTGATTTATATGGCGCTCGGCTTGACCGTCGTCGTGGTGCTTCTGGGGATTCTGCAAGGACAACCGGCGAACAGCATGTTCTTCGCGGGAGTCAGCCTGGCGGTAGCCGCCATTCCGGAAGGCTTGCCGGCCATCGTGACGATCGCGCTGGCACTCGGCGTGCAGCGCATGATCAAACGCAAGGCGATCGTCCGCAAGCTGCCGTCGGTGGAGACGCTTGGCTGCGCCTCGGTCATCTGCTCGGATAAAACCGGCACGCTGACTCAGAACAAAATGACCGTGACCCGGTTGTGGCTGGAAGGGCGGTCGTTGGATGTGACGGGAGAAGGGTACGAGCCGGTCGGCAACATCCTGGATCAAGGCATGCCCGTCGATTTGCGCAAGGACCAAAGCCTGCGGCGGCTGCTGCAGATCAGCGCCTTGTGCAGCAACGCGGTCATCTATGACGACGATCCGGAGAAGCGCGGCCGCCGCAAGACGAAGGAAGAAGCCGCCGCATCCGGACCGGTTTGGAAGCTGAAGGGCGATCCGACCGAGGGCGCTCTGGTCACGCTGGCCTCCAAAATGGGCTTGTCGCCGGCAGCCTTAAGCGGGATGTATGTCCGCGACCAGGAGTTTCCTTTCGATTCCAAACGTAAGCGAATGTCCGTCATCGTCTCCCATCAAGGCGGTAAAATGGCGCTGGTCAAGGGCGCGCCGGACATGCTGCTGGAGCGCTGCTCGTATATTCTATGGGAAGGAAAAGTCGTTCCCTTCACCGGCACCTTCCGGCAAAAAGTGCAAGCGGCCAATGAACAAATGGCCCGCAGCGCGCTGCGGGTGCTCGGGATGGCTTACCGTGACCTGAAGCCGGCGGAAGGGTCGGACCAAGAGGATCAGGTGGAATCGCAGCTAATCTTCGTCGGCTTGACGGGGATGATTGATCCTCCGCGCCGTGAAGCGCGGGAAGCGATCACCGTCTGCCGCCGGGCAGGCATCAAAACGGTGATGATCACCGGCGACCACGGATTGACCGCCGAAGCGATCGCCGCCGATCTCGGCATTTTGCCGCGGGGCGGCTCCTCGATGTCGGGCCAACAGCTGGAGATGCTGAGCGACGAGGAACTGGAGAAGCAGGTGGAGAACATCTACGTTTACTCCCGGGTGTCTCCGGAGCATAAACTGCGGATCGTCAAGGCGCTGCAGCGAAATGGGCACGTCGTGGCCATGACCGGCGACGGCGTGAACGATGCGCCGGCGATTAAAGCGGCCGATATCGGCATCGCCATGGGCATAACGGGCACGGACGTGTCCAAGGAAGCGTCCTCGCTGATCTTGAGCGACGACAACTTCACGTCGATCGTGGCTGCGATTGAGGAAGGCCGCAGCATCTATGAGAACATCCGCAAATTCATCCGCTATTTGCTGGCTTCCAATGTCGGCGAGATCTTGACGATGTTCTTCGCCATGTTGGCCGGTTTGCCGCTGCCGCTGCTGCCGATCCAGATTTTGTGGGTCAACCTCGTAACCGACGGTTTGCCGGCGATGGCGCTGGGCGTCGATCAGCCCGAGAAAGACCTGATGGAGCACAAGCCGCGCGGTGCGAACGAAAATATTTTTGCGCGCCGTTTGGGCTGGAAGATCATCAGCCGCGGGGTGCTGATCGGCTTATGTACGCTGGGCGCCTTCTGGCTGACGCTGCGGGTTGCGCCAAACGATCCGGCCCAACTGGTCAAAGCGCAATCGGTCGCCTTCGCCACCCTGGTCATGGCGCAGCTGATTCATGTGTTCGATTGCCGCAGCTCGCGTTCGATCTTCCATCGCAACATTTTGCAAAATAAATATCTGGTCGCTGCAGTCCTGTCGTCCATTGTGCTGCTGCTTGCCGTAATGTACATCGAACCGCTGCAGCCGATCTTCAAAACGGTGCCGCTCGGAACGCGGGAGTGGGCGATCACGTTGGTGGCCGCGGGCATTCCAACCTTCCTGATGGGCGCGGGCAGCGTCTGGTCGGGCAAACGGAACCGGCGTACCAGCGGGCCGCGTCCGCTCGTCACCGCGAAAAGTACAAATATTCGTGCATAAAATCAATAGCTTTTGCCCCGGGCAAAAGATAGACTAACCCTATCATTTAACGATGCAGGAGTGGGGTTAGCATGGAATTTACGAAAATGCACGGACTAGGCAACGATTTTCTAGTGTTTTATGGCGAACAACAGCTGCCGGACAACGTATCCGAGCTGGCGATTCGGTGGTGTGACCGCTATTTCGGCGTCGGCGGGGACGGATTGGTGTTTATTCTTCCGTCGGAGAAAGCGGATTTCAAAATGCGCATCATCAATTCGGACGGCACGGAAGCCGAGCAATGCGGCAACGCGATCCGCTGCGTAGCCAAATACGTATACGACCACCGCTTGGTCGATAAGGCCAGCGTAACGATCGAAACCTTGGGTGCCGGCGTTCAGCAGGTCACCTTGCAGGTGGAGGACGGAGCCGTCAAAACGGTCCGGGTCGACATGGGCGAGCCGATTCTGGACGGCTTGGCCGTACCGACGACGCTGGATCAACATCCGGTACTGAATCAGCCGATCGAGACGAGCGGACGGGAATTTGCGTTTACGGCCGTCTCCATGGGCAACCCGCATTGCGTGATTTACGTCGACGACGCGCCGAACTTCGATTTGGCGACGTGGGGGCCGAAGCTGGAGGTGCACCCGTTCTTCCCGCGCAAGATCAACGTGGAATTCGCCACCGTGACGAATCGTCAGCGGGTGGAGATGCGCGTATGGGAACGCGGAGCGGGCCCAACGCTGGCTTGCGGTACGGGCGCCTGCGCTACGCTGGTTTCCTCCGTGTTGAACGGATTGACGGACCGGGCCGCTTGGATCGGCCTGAAGGGCGGCGATCTGTTCATCGAATGGGATGAACGCGACAATCATGTGTACATGACAGGGCCGGCGGAAGCGGTATACGAAGGCCGCATCGAAATTTAACGGCCCCCCTTGGAGATCTGCAAAAAGCCGGAACCCTTGAAGCGGGTTCCGGCTTTTTGGCGTCAGAAGACGGGGGGAAGACGATACCTTATCATTCTGAGCGATTTATGATAAATTAATATGATAATAGTTTCGCCGGGGTTGATCACAAGGCGACAAGACATCACGGCAGTCAGGGGGCAGAAGCATGAAACCGGATTTGCGTACGGCTTGGGAACGCGAAATCATCGTCGGCGACGGGGCCATGGGTACTTACCTGTACCAGTTGGGTTTTCCGGTCGGCATCTCTTATGAAGAATTTAATTTGCTGCGCCCGGACGTGATCGGCGACATCCATCGCCGCTATCTCGATGCCGGAGCTCGGCTGTTGGAAACCAATACGTTTTCGGCGAATTACTATAAATTGTCCAAATTCGGGCTGGAAGCCAAAGTGGAGGACATCAACCGGGCCGCAGTGCGGATCGCCAAGCAGGCGGCGGGAGATCGCGCGTACGTCGCGGGAGCGGTCGGTTCCATCCGCGGGGGCAAGCGTGCCAATGTCACCAGCCAGGAGCTTGGGATTTACTTCGCGCAGCAAATTTCCGCCTTGCTGACCGAAGGGGTGGACGCGCTGCTGTTCGAGACGTTTTACGATCTGGAGGAAATGCGGATCGCCTTGGGACAAGCCCGCAAGCTGACAGACGTACCAGTCATCTGCCAGTTCGCCGTCGATCAAATCGGACGCACGCTGGACGGGTTTACGATCCCGGAGGCCTTCGGGATCCTGGTCCAGGAAAGGGCGGACGTGCTTGGCTTCAACTGTCATTCCGGCCCGAAAGGAATCATGGGCGTGATGGACGGAGTAGGAGGACCTCTCGACGTACCGATGTCCGTATTCCCGAATGCAGGTTTGGCGGACTATGTCGATGGAGAATATGTATATGGGGCAACCCCGGAATATTTCGGGGAATGCGCTCGTTCTTTCGCCGATTTGGGAGCCAGATTGATCGGCGGATGCTGCGGCACGACGCCGGAGCATATCTCGGCCATGGCGAATGCGCTTGAGGGATATGCCGTCATGCCTCTGGCGAGCGAGCCCAAGCTGCCTGAACCGCGTTCATCCGTTGCCGTATCGCTGAAAGAACGGCCGGTTGCGGCAGATGCCGGCGACGGAGGACGCGAGCTGCCGAGCTTGACCGAGCTCGTGAAAGAGCGGCATACCGTCATCGTCGAGTTGGACCCGCCGCGCGACCTGGACATCGGCAAGTTCATGGAAGGCGCAGCCGCTTTGAAAGAGGCGGGCGTCGATGCGCTTACGCTGGCGGACAACTCGCTTGCCGTGACGCGCATGAGCAACATGGCGCTCGGACATCTCGTCCTGTCTCGGCTCGGCTTGAGACCGCTCGTACACATCGCCTGCCGGGACCGCAACCTGATCGGCACGCAGTCGCATATGATGGGCTTCGATGCGCTTGGCATCGACCACGTGCTGGCCGTGACGGGCGACCCCGCCCGCTTTGGCGACCTGCCGGGAGCCAGCTCGGTGTACGACTTGACGTCGTTCGAGATCATTCGCATGATCAAGCAGCTGAACGACGGGATCTCTTTCTCCGGCAAGCCCTTGAAGCAAAAAGCCAAATTCGTCGTTGGCGCCGCATTTAACCCAAACGTGAAGCATTTGCACAAAGCGGTGGAGCGGTTGGAGAAGAAAATCGCTTCCGGCGCCGATTACATCATGACCCAACCGGTGTACGATCCCGAGCTGATCGTGGCGATCAAGCAGGCGACGGCGCACCTGGACGTGCCGATCTTCATGGGTATCATGCCGCTGGCCAGCGGCAAAAACGCCGAGTATCTCCACAACGAGGTCCCCGGAATCCAGCTGTCCGAAGACGTTCGCAAACGGATGGAAGGACTGCAGGGCGAAGAGGGGCGGGCAATGGGCGTCGAGATCGCCAAAGAGCTGCTCGATACGGCGATGGAGCATTTTAACGGAATCTATCTCATGACGCCGTTCATGTTCTATGAAATGAATGTCGCCTTGATGAATTATGTCCGCGAGAAATCCAAACGGGGCTCGGCCCACTTGTCTCGGTTCACATAATCAATTACAATAGGGTAACGGATGTGATGCCTGTGTCGCACAGTATGACAGGGTACGGTGGGGCCGTCAGATCGTATGGCGGTTACGTCGTCCAATTTGAAATCAAGTCCGTCAATCACCGGTACGCCGAGGTCGTCCTGCGGATGCCGCGGGAATGGACGTGCTATGAGGACGGACTGAGGCGTTTGGTTCAGCGCCATATCAAACGGGGACGCATTGATGTATACATCAGTAAAGAACGCGATGAATCCGGCACCCTTCCTTACGTATTGAACCGGCCGGTCGTCGAAGCGTACCTGAAAGCTGCCGGGGAGCTCGCCAAGCACTACGGTGTTGACGCGAAGCTAAGTGCCAGGGATCTGTTGTCCCTGCCGGACGCCTTAACGGCCCCCGCGGAGACCTCGCTCGAAGGCACGGCCGAGCCCGATTGGGAACAGGTATTGACCGATGGCTTGGAGGAAGCCCTGATTGGGCTTCTTGGTATGCGGGAGCGGGAAGGGAAGCATCTGGCCGCCGATTTGGCTGAACGTCTGCAGCGGTTGGAGGCGATTCATGGCGAGTTGGTCCGGCTGGCTCCGGAGGTCGTGAACGAATACCGGAGCCGTCTGAAAGGTCGGTTGTCCGAACTGCTGGAAGGGAACTACGATGAGCAGCGCTTTGCGATGGAAGTGGCCGTGTTTGCCGACCGGTCCAACATCGACGAGGAGCTGATCCGCCTGAAGAGCCACTTCGAGCAGTGCCGCAGCCTGCTTCAGGCTTATGAGCCGGTGGGGCGCAAGCTGGATTTTCTAATACAGGAAATGAACCGGGAAACCAATACGATCGGATCTAAAGCCAATCATTTGGCTCTAGTCAACCTGGTCGTCGAGATGAAAGCGGAATTGGAGAAGATCCGCGAGCAAGCGGCGAATCTCGAGTAAGCGATCTGGATCGGCACCGGGTGAGTCAAGCAAATTAGGGGGAACTACCTGAACATGGCAATCAAACTTATTAACATCGGCTTCGGAAATATCGTATCGGCCAACCGGATCATTTCGATCGTCAGCCCCGAGTCCGCGCCGATCAAGCGGATCATTCAGGAGGCGAGGGATCGCCACATGCTGATCGACGCTACATATGGGCGGCGGACGCGCGCCGTGATCATCACGGACAGCGATCATGTGATATTGTCGGCGGTGCAGCCGGAGACGGTCGCTCATCGTTTGTCCACCAAAGATGAAGACAACGACGAATAAAATGGAGAGAGATATGTCTAAAGGGTTACTTATCGTATTGTCCGGGCCGTCCGGCGTTGGCAAAGGCACGGTATGCACCGAGCTGCGCAAACGGATGCCGGAGCTGGTCTATTCCGTTTCGGCCACCACACGGCAACCCCGGCTGGGGGAAGAGAACGGCGTCAACTATTTTTTCAAAAGCCGCGAGCAATTCCTGGAAATGATCGATAAAGACCAGCTCCTGGAGTATGCGGAGTACGTCGGCAATTATTATGGGACTCCCCGCGATTTCGTGGAGGAGACGCTGGCCGGCGGGAAGGATATCATTTTGGAAATCGAGGTTCAGGGGGCGCTCAAGGTCAAGGAGAAATTCCCCCAGGGCGTGTTCGTGTTCCTGCTTCCGCCGTCGCTCGATGAGCTGAAAGGCCGGATTCAAGGCCGGGGAACGGAGAACCAGGCCACGATCGATCACCGCATGAGCGTGGCGGCCCACGAGATCGGACTGATGGAGAATTATGATTATGCCGTCGTCAATGACGAGATCGATTTGGCCTGCCAAAGAATACAATCCATTATCATCGCCGAACACTGCAAAATCAGAAAGTCGTGTTGACATCACGCTTCATGCGGCGATGAGTCCAAATAAGAAGAGGTGTTTTTGAACATGCTGTATCCATCGATTGACAAAATGCTCGGAAAAGTCGGCAGCAAATATTCTTTGGTTGTCGCCGCTTCCCGGCGCGCCAGACAGCTGCGCGAAGGGGACAAAAGCGAACTGAAGCAGCCGAAATCGCATAAGCAGGTGGGCATCGCCCTCGAAGAGATCTACGGCGATTATATCAAGCTGAAGCAGCAAGACGTAGAGCTTGAGGAGAACGCCAAAGAGTAGAGAACATAGCTATATACGAAAGGCCTCCGGGCTTCTTTTTACGACAACCGCGAGGTTGTTATTTTTTTCGTTTGGGGAAAGCGAGGGGTAGCGATGTTAACCGGCAAAAAGGTTTTATTAGGCGTAACCGGCGGCATTGCCGCGTTCAAAGCGGCATCCTTGTGCAGCAAGCTGGTGAAGGAAGGCGCGGAGGTCCGCGTCATCATGACCGAATCCGCGACCAAATTCATCACGGAACTGACGATGCAGGCATTATCGAAAAATTTCGTGTACACCGACACCTTTGACGAGAAGCATGCCCAATCCATCGCGCACATCAATTTGGCCGATTGGGCCGATCTGGTGCTGGTCGCGCCGGCTACGGCCAACATCATCGGCAAAATGGCGGCGGGCATCGCCGACGAGATGCTCTCGACGACGCTGCTGGCGACGCAGGCACCGATCATGCTTGCGCCGGCGATGAATGTGCACATGTACGAGCACCCGGCCGTCACCCGCAATTTGGCGGAGTTGGCCGCGCGGGGCGTCATGATGATCGAGCCCGGGGAAGGCCTGCTGGCGTGCGGTTATACCGGGAAAGGACGGATGGAGGAACCGGAATCGATCGTCCGGGTCGTTAACGATTATTTTGCCCGGGAAGCCCGCATTTCGCAACAGCCTTTGGCCGGCAAGAAGGTCGTCGTCACCGCTGGAGGCACCGTGGAACGGATTGATCCGGTCCGCTATATTACCAATGATTCCTCGGGAAAAATGGGCTTTGCCATCGCCAAAGCGGCGCGGCGCCTCGGCGCGGAGGTCGTGCTGATCGCGGGTCATACGCAGGTGGAGCCTCCGGCCGGTATCCCGGTCACCCGCGTGAATTCGGCTCAGGACATGTTCGAGGCGGTGCAGGCGGTATGGGCCGATACCGCTATTCTCGTGATGGCCGCCGCCGTCGCGGATTACCGGCCGAAGGAAGCGGCCGTGCAGAAAATCAAAAAGAGCGAGGATGCTCTCGTGCTGGAGCTCGTGAAGAACATCGATATTCTGGAAACGCTGGGCAAGCAAAAAACGACGCAGTTTCTGATCGGCTTCGCGGCCGAGACGGAAAACGTGGAGCAGCATGCCCTGGATAAGCTGAAGCGCAAAAACTGCGATCTTCTGGTAGCCAATGATGTTACCCAGCAGGGAGCAGGGTTTGGTTCCGACACCAACATCGTGAACATCTACGATGCGTCCGGTTTAGTTCGATCCGTGCCGCAGCTGGCGAAGGATGAGGTAGCTCTGCAAATCCTGGAGCTGGCTGGCGAACGTTTGGCAGGAACGAACCGATGATCTACCGCATGGCCAAAGTGATTGTCGATGTGCCGAGCCGGGAAACCGATCGGCCTTTTGACTATTTAATCCCTGAATCGATGGCCAGCTGGATCGAGGTAGGCAGCCGGGTGGGCGTTCCGTTCGGGCGCCGCACGGTTCAGGGGTTTGTCGTTTCCCTGCATGAGCAGCCGGAGATGGATCGGGCGCGGATGAAGCCGATTCAGGAGCTGCTCGACCTGATGCCGCCGCTGCCCCCGGATCTAGTGGAATTGGCGGAGTGGATGAGCCGCAGGTATGCCTGCAGTCTGATTGCGGCGCTTCAGGCGATGATTCCGGCGGCGCTGAAGGGCAAGGCCGAGCGGTATGTCCGCGTGGCGGATGCCGAAATAGCGGAGGAGGAAGCGTCGGTCGGTCCGGATGGACAGCCGAATGGCGAAGGCATTCTATTTGCGCTGCCGCGCCTGTTCACGCCGGAGGAAGAGGAGATCCTGAGCTTCGTCCGGGCTTCCGACACCGTCACGATGAATCAGCTCGGCGCAAAATACCCGGAAGCCGCCGGCCTGATTAAAGATATGCTGGCCCGGGGCGTGCTGACGGAAAGCCAGGCGATTAAGGACAAGGTGCGCAAGAAGACGGTCAAAACCGTGGCCGCAGCGGTGAGCGGCCAGGCAGCGCAGGAGGCACTGGCTTCTTTTGGGCCGCAGGCGCGCCGGCAAAAGGAAGTGTTGGCTTACTTGCTGGAAGTCGGTTTGCCGCAGTTGCTGCAGGAGGTGCTGTCGGCGCTGCAGGTCACGGCCGGAACCGTCAAGAAGCTGGCGGAAAAAGGCTTCGCCGTGATTGAGGACGTCGAGGTGTTCCGCGATCCGTACCAGGGCCGGCGCTTTCAAGGCAGCGAACCGCTGACGCGGACGCCGGAGCAGGAACAGGTCTACCGCCGTCTGTCGGAAACGCTGGACGAAGAGCGGCATGAAGTGTTCCTGCTGCACGGCGTCACCGGCAGCGGCAAAACCGAGGTGTATTTGCAGACGATCGAGCGCTGCATCGCCTCGGGCCGGCAGGCGATCGTGCTGGTGCCGGAAATTTCGCTGACCCCGCAAATGGTTGAGCGGTTCAAGGGGCGTTTCGGCGCAAAGGTGGCGGTGATGCACAGCCGCTTGTCCACCGGCGAACGTTACGACGAATGGCGCAAAATCCGCGAGGGCCGCGTGGAGGTGGCGATCGGCGCACGCTCGGCTATTTTTGCCCCGTTTGGCCGCCTGGGCCTGATCGTCATGGACGAAGAGCATGAAACTTCATACAAACAAGAGGAGACGCCGAAGTATCATGCCCGCGACGTTGCCGTTAAGCGGGCCCGCCAGCATGGGGCGGCCGTGATTCTGGGTTCGGCCACTCCGTCGCTGGAGAGTTACCACGCGGCGCGTTCGGGTGGCGGTGATTACGGGGAGTTTGCTCCGGTATTGCTGGAAATGAAGCAGCGTCCGTCCGGCAGCCAGCTTCCCGGCGTTCAAATCGTCGACATGCGCGAGGAACTGAAGGAAGGCAACCGCTCGATGTTCAGCCGCGCGCTGCATCAAGGGATCGCCGCCCGACTGGAGCGCGGGGAGCAAACCGTGCTGCTGCTGAACCGGCGCGGATATTCGACGTTCGTGATGTGCCGCTCCTGCGGTTACGTGGCGGGTTGCCCGGATTGCGACATTTCGCTGACCTATCATCAGAAGTCGAACAACTTGCGTTGCCATTATTGCGGTTACGCCGTAGCTGCGCCGTCGGTTTGCCCGGAATGCGGGAGCGAGCATATCCGTTATTTCGGAACCGGGACCCAACGGGTGGAAGGGGAATTGGCCAAGCTGTTTCCCGGCATCCGCGTCATCCGCATGGACGTTGACACCACCAGTGAAAAAGGCGCTCACGAGAAGCTCCTGCAAGCCTTTCGCGAGAAAAAGGGCGATGTGCTGCTGGGAACGCAGATGGTGGCGAAGGGGCTGGATTTTCCGGACGTCACGCTGGTTGGCGTGATCGCGGCGGATACGGCGCTGAATTTTCCTGATTTCCGTTCGGCTGAGAAGACGTTCCAGTTGTTGACGCAGGTCGCCGGCCGAGCAGGGCGGCACCAGCTCCCCGGGGAAGTATTCATCCAATCCTACATGCCGGAACATTATTCGATCGTTCATGCCAGCGGCCACGATTATTTGTCGTTCGTCCGCGAGGAGCTGAAGACGCGCAGGACGTTACACTATCCGCCATACAGCCGGCTGATCCTCGTCACGTTGTCGCATGAGAAGCTGCCGCTGCTCCTGCGGATGGCCGAGAATTTTACGGGCGATTTGCGGGCTAAAGCCCAGCGACAGGGGTGGTTCGGCAGTCTGGACCGGTTCGCGCCGGCGGCACTGGACATTCTGGGCCCGGTGGCTTCGCCGATTCCGCGCATCAAGAACCGCTATCGGTTCCAGTGCATGGTGAAATACCGCGGCGATCTGGACGCGGTGGGCCTGGTCCGGGAGACGGCGGCGGCGACGCTGGATCAATTGCGCGACGCATTGCTGCAGATCAGCATCGACGTAGATCCGCAAATGCTAATGTAATGAACTAGGCTTGAAATGATCCATTTTTTATCCGATGACATATATTTGGGATAGAATAGAAAAAGAGCAAAAGAAACTCGCAAAGTGAAGACGGGAAAGGGAGTGCCATCATGGCGATTCGGATCATCGTGAAGGAACCGGATGAAGTGCTGCACCAGGTAGCCAAGGAAGTGAAGAAAATTACGCCCAACATTCAAAAGCTGCTGACCGATATGGCGGATACGATGTACGACGCGGAGGGTGTCGGACTGGCCGCGCCGCAAATCGGCATCCTCAAGCGGGTGATCGTGGTGGATGTCGGCGATGAGAACGGATTGATCGAGCTGGTCAATCCGGAAATCGTGTCCACGGAAGGGGAACAATTCGGGCCGGAGGGCTGCCTCAGCATTCCGGGGTATCGCGGGGATGTCCGCCGGGCGATGACGGTCACGGTCAAGGGGCTGGACCGCAACGGCAAGGAAGTGACCTATACGGGCTCCGAGCTGTTGGCGCGGGCGTTTCAACATGAAATCGACCACTTGAACGGCGTATTGTATACGGACGTTGCGGAAAGAGTGTACGAGATTACCCCTGAGGGGGAAGAGAAGGAGTGAGAATCCTCCGATGAATATCGTATTTATGGGGACGCCGGCGTTTGCGGTGCCGTCGCTCGAGGGATTGCTGCGCGAAGGATACAACGTCGTAGGGGTCGTCACGCAGCCGGACCGGCCGCAAGGGCGCAAAAAGGTGCTGACGCCGACGCCGGTGAAGGAAGCCGCCTTGCGCCATGGGCTTCCCGTGCTGCAACCCGCGCGGATGCGCGCGCCGGAAGCGGTAGCGGAAGTGGCCGCGCTGCAGCCCGATTTGATCGTCACCGCGGCGTACGGCCAAATTTTGCCGAAAGGCGTGCTGGATCTGCCGCAGTACGGCTGTCTGAACGTACACGGTTCGCTGCTGCCGAAGTACCGCGGCGGGGCGCCGATTCAGCGGGCGATTATCAATGGCGAGAAAGAAACGGGCATTACCCTGATGTACATGGCCGAGGGACTCGACACCGGCGACATGATCGCCAAAGCGGTCGTGCCGATCGACGACGAGGATACATCGGGGACGTTGTTCGAGAAGCTGAGCGAAGCCGGGGCGCGGTTGCTGCTGGAGCAGCTGCCGCTGATCCTTGCCGGGACGGCGGCGCGCATTCCGCAGAACGATGCGGAATCGACCTACGCGCCGAATCTATCGCGTGAGGACGAGCGCATCGATTGGAGCGCGACCTCGCGGCAAATCTATGATCGCGTGCGGGGGCTTGTGCCTTTTGCCGGCGGATTTACGACCTGGAACGGCGAGGTGTTCAAGGTCTGGGCGGTAGCCAAGCCAACGGAGGGCGGAGCTTCTGCGGGGGCCGAGCGGTCCAAGACTGGACAAGCGCCGGGGACGGTGCTGGAGCTTTCGGGACAGGGCATCCAAGTGAAAACCGGTGACGGCTCCGTATGGCTGACCCGGGTTCAGCCTGCCGGCAAGAAGGCGATGGAGGCCGGCGAATTCATCCGCGGCGGCGTAATGAACGTCGGGACGATTCTATCATGAGCGGCGAGGGCAAGGGAACAAGCCGGGGACCGGGCTCGGGCGGCGGCAAGAGGCTTGGCGCAGGCGCTGGAGCGGCTGGACAAATCGGCCGCGGCCGGGGGCCCGTTCAGCCATCCGGAGCGTCGGCATCTCGTGGGAGCGGCCGAAATCCGGCGGTCGTATCCGCCCGCAGCGTAGCGCTGCAGGTGCTGACCGCCGTCGAGCAGGAGGGCGCTTACAGCAATCTACTGCTGAACGGGGCGCTGCAAAAGTCCGGATTGACCGGACCGGATGCAGGTCTCGCGACCGAACTGGTCTACGGCACCATTCAGCGGCTGAATACGATCGATTATTTTCTGGAGCCGTTTGTGACGAAGGGATTGGCGAAATTGGCGCCCTGGGTGCGTAATTTGCTCCGGCTCAGCTTCTATCAGCTGCATTACCTTGACCGGATTCCTCCACATGCTGCCGTCAATGAAGCGGTGAATCTGGCCAAAAAGAAGGGGCACCAGGGCATTTCCGGCATGGTCAACGGCGTGCTTCGCAACGTACTGCGTCGGAAGGAGGAGCTGCGTTTGCCGGAAGGTCTGGACCCCGTGCAGCGCATCGCGCTTGAGCATTCCCATCCGGAGTGGATGGTCTCGCTCTGGATCCGGCAGTATGGCGAGGAGGCGACCGGGGCGATTTGCCGCGCCAACAATGAGCCGCCTTCGGTCAGCGTTCGGGTTAACCGGACCAGAACTAGCCGGGACGAGATGCTGCGCCTGATGGAAGAGCAGGGGTTGCGGGCCTCGGCTTCGCCGATCTCGCCGGACGGGATCGTGGTACATAACGGCGGCAATATGGCGCTGACTCCCTGGTACCGGGACGGTATGATTTCCGTGCAGGACGAAAGCTCGATGCTGGTGGCCGAAGCACTGGATCCGCAGCCGGGCATGGCCGTGCTGGATTGCTGCGCGGCGCCCGGAGGCAAGACCTGCCATATCGCCGAGATCATGGAGGGAAGCGGCCGGGTGCTGGCAAACGACATCCATCCGCACAAGGCGAAGCTGATCGAGGACCATGCCAAGCGGTTAGGGCTGGACAACATCGATACGTTGTCGGGCGACGCCCTGCAGTTGGCCGAGCGCCTGGACGCGGCCTCCTTTGACCGGATTCTGCTGGACGCTCCTTGCTCCGGTCTAGGCGTGATCCGGCGCAAGCCGGATTTGAAGTGGGCGAAGACCCCGGGCGACATCGCGGAGATCGCCGGCGTCCAGCGGGCTTTGCTCGACTCAGCCAGCGTACTGCTGAAGCCGGGCGGTTTGCTCGTTTACAGTACTTGCACGATCGAGCCGCGCGAAAATGCCGAGATGGTCGCCTCCTTCCTGAATCGCCATCCGGAATTCGAGCTGGCGGCAGGCGAACCGGCCGGCTGGAAAGGGCGGACGTCTTTGGAAGCCGCCGCGGGCCGGGTGGAGGCAGGCCTGCAGATTTTGCCGCAGGACGCCCATTCGGACGGGTTCTATATCGCCCGGCTGCGCAAGAAGTCCGAGGGAATTTAACGACAGTTTAGGTCAAGCGGCCGCCGGATTCGGCGGGCTTGGCCTTTTTGCGCGGCCGTGCCGCGGCGGGCGACTTTAGTCATCGGGCGATTTATGCTAAAATGGGAAGAATGAGTAGGCAAAATTCGAAATTTAACATGGACAGGTGTGTGAAGATGAAACCTTTTATATATGATTATTCGTTGGAAGAATTGCAGGAATGGGCCGTTTCGCAGGGGGAACCCGCGTTTCGCGGCGGCCAGATTTTCGATTGGCTGTACGTGAAGCGCGTCAGCTCTTTCGAAGAGATGACCAACCTGTCCAAGTCGCTTCGGCAGAAGCTGACCGACGAGTTCGCGTTCGTTACGCTGCGGGAGATCACCAAGCTGGAATCGAAGGATGGAACGGTGAAGTTCCTGTTCGGGCTGCACGACGATCATGCGATCGAAACGGTGATCATGAAGCATAACTACGGCAACAGCATTTGCGTGACCACCCAGGTCGGCTGCAAAGTGGGTTGTACGTTTTGTGCCTCGACGCTGGGCGGCTTGAAGCGGAATCTGACGCCGGGAGAAATCGTTGCGCAGGTTGTGCAGGCGCAGAAAATCCTGGATACCCGAGGAGAACGCGTCAGCAGTATCGTGATCATGGGGACGGGCGAACCGTTCGAGAACTACGATGCCACGATGAAATTTTTGCGGATTATGATCCACGAAAAGGGCTTGAACATCGGACAACGGCATATTACTGTATCAACGAGCGGGATTGTCCCGAACATTTACCGGTTTGCGGACGAGAACACGCAAATCAATCTGGCGATCTCGATCCATGCGCCGAACGATGCGCTCCGCTCCAAGCTGATGCCGGTCAACCGGCGCTTCCCGTTCGACGACGTGATGGAGGCGCTTCGCTACTACATCGCCAAAACCGGCCGCCGCATCACGTTCGAGTACGCGCTCATCGGGGGGGTTAACGACCAGCCGGAGCATGCGGAGGAACTGGCCGGCGTGTTGAAGGATATGCTGTGCCACGTCAATTTGATTCCGGTCAACTATGTGCCGGAACGCAAGTACGTGAGAACGTCGCGTAACGATATTTTCCAATTTCAACGCATACTGGCGGACAAGGGCATCAATGTGACGATCCGCCGCGAGCAAGGCCATGATATTGCCGCGGCCTGCGGGCAACTGCGGGCGAAGCACATGGAGTCTGGTGCGAGGTGAGCGAATGTGATGAATTGCGTTTATGTTAGTGATGTGGGACGAGTTCGTTCCGTCAATGAGGATAGTACTTGGGTAGACCGGCTGGAGTCGGGATATACGCTAGCTATCGTCGCGGACGGGATGGGCGGCCATCAGGCCGGCGACATTGCCAGCCGGATGACGGTTGAGACGATTACTGGGGATCTGGGGGGACTGCCGGAGGGACTGTCGGCCGAGGCTTGCGGGGAACAATTAAAGAAAGCGATCCTTCACGCGAACGAGTCCGTGTACCGCAAAGCGACGGAACATGCGGAATACCACAGCATGGGCACCACGGTTGTCGCCGGGATCTTTGCGGGGCACGACGGGGTAATCGCCCATATCGGAGACAGCCGGGCTTACCATTTCCGTAATGGACAGATCATTCAACTGACGGATGATCACTCGCTGGTCAATGAGTTGCTCAAGAACAAGCAGATCAGCGCAGAGGAAGCGACGATGCATCCACATCGCAATGTCGTGACCCGCGCGCTCGGGACCGACGAGCGGGTAGAGGTCGACCTGAACCGGGTGTCCATGGAGCCGGGGGATATTCTGCTGCTGTGCAGCGACGGGCTCAGCAACTACGTGACGCCGGAACAAATGGCCCTGACGCTCGGGAATCACGATCTCGGGTTAAACGATCGCGCCGATCGTTTGCTCCAGCTGGCGTTGAACGCAGGAGGCGACGACAACATCAGCGTCGTCCTGCTGGAACAACATGAGGATGCCGTGTCAGGCATAAAGGAGTGGAATTCATGATCGGACACGAATTGGGCGGTCGTTATCAAATCATCGAACGGATCGGCGGAGGGGGCATGGCGCTGGTATACAAAGCGCAGGACTTGCTGCTGAACCGCTACGTGGCCATCAAAGTGCTGCGTCAACAATTTGTGAACGACGAGGAATTTATCCGGCGTTTCCGCCGGGAGGCGCAATCTGCCGCATCCTTGTCGCACCCGAATATCGTCAGCGTGTATGATGTTGGACAAGAGGACGAAGTCCATTATATCGTCATGGAATACGTAGAAGGACAAAACCTGAATGAAATCATCAAGGAACGCGCCCCGTTGCAGGTCGACGAGGCCGTCCGGATCGCGTCGCAAATCGCCGATGCGCTGGATCACGCCCATCACAACCAAATTATTCATCGCGATATTAAACCTCATAACATCTTGATTGGGCGAAACGGCCGGGTCAAAGTGACCGATTTCGGGATTGCGCGCGCCGTCACGTCGGCGACGATCACGCAGACCGGCTCGGTAGTCGGCTCGGTGCACTATTTCTCGCCGGAGCACGCCAAAGGCGTCGCCACCGGGGAGAAATCCGACTTGTATTCGCTGGGGATCGTGTTGTATCAGATGCTGACAGGCCGGTTGCCGTTCCTTGGCGAAAGCCCGATCAGCGTAGCGCTTAAGCATCTGCAGGAGCAATTCGACGAGCCGCGGGTGGTCAATCCGATGATTCCGCAGAGCGTGGAGAACATCATCCTCAAATCGATGCGGAAAAATCCGGGCGAGCGGTACCAATCCGCCAAGGAGATGCTGCGCGACCTGGAAACCTGCCTGCTGCCGGAACGAAGAACGGAATCCAAATTGGCCTTTATTGAAGATCATGACGAAGACAGCACGCGCATCATTCCGGCGATCCGGCCGCAAAGCCAAGGTTCTCCGGCAGGAGCATCCAAGCTGTCTCGCGACGGCGGGGCGGTGACGGAGGAGCGAAATGGCACCCAGAAGAAGAAAATATGGGGGAAGCCGGCGCTTTGGGTCAGCTTGACGCTGGTCGTCCTGCTCGCATTGGCCGGCGTGGCCTGGTACGTGACGAACCTGGTCACCGTCCCTGAGGTCGCGGTGCCAAACGTGATTAACCTGGAAGAAGAGAAGGCCGTTCAAGCGTTGACCGATAAAGGCATCGCCGTAGGGGAGATCACCCGGGAATACAAAGAAGGCGTGAACGAGGGGATCGTCTACGAGCAGAGCAAACCGGAGGGGACGATGGTGAAGGAAGGTTCGGCCATCGACCTGAAGGTCAGCACGGAGAAGCCGCTCAGTCCGATGCCGGCATTAACGGGAACCTATGAAGAAGCGCTGCAGCAGTTGAAGGAGCTTGGCGTGGACGAGGCCCGCGTGACGAAGAAGGAGGAAAACAGCAGCGACGTCGAGCCGGGCAACATTATCAGCCAATCGCCGGACGCCGGTGCGGAGTTTAATCCGGAGACGGTAGACGTTGTGCTGAAGGTCAGCATCGGGCCGGCCGAAGTGAAAATGCCGGACCTCGTGAACAAGACGCAAGCGGAAGCGGAAGCCGCCATTGCCGAGCTCGGCCTGAAACTGGCGGCCGACGGCATTAAGCAAGAAGCGAGCTTTGAGGTTGAGGCGGGCAAGGTCACCAAACAGTGGCCATATGCGCCGAACGACACGGTCGCTCCGGGTTCGGAGGTCACCTTGTTCGTCAGCACCGGCTACCCGCCGGAAGCGATCAACTATACGTTCCAGGTACCGGCCGTGCCTGCCCAGGAAGGCCAAATCAGCAAATACACGATCGTATACGGGGATGCTCGCGGAGAAGGCCGCGAATGGGGCACGCAAAAGGTAGGTAAAGCGCAATACCTGGCGGTCGACCTGGTTCTGGCACCGAACAAGAACGGTTACGTTACCGTTACGCGTGACGGTGTCATGCTGGATACTTACCCGATCTCGTACATCGATGCCAAGCAAGGAACCGTCCCGGTACCGCAATTCCCGGATACCGGCGGGACGGATGAGAATACGATGGATATGGATTCGGGCGATAACCCGCCCGACACCGGCATGATTTTGTCCGGTAAGCTAGCCTCGCTCCAAAGCGATGGCGCAGTGAACGGAAAAGGAAAGGCGGGCAAACGAAACAGACATGGCGATTAAGTCAGACCGATACGAAAGCGAGGCCGTCCCCTATGCCTGAAGGCTTGATTGTGAAGGCATTAAGCGGTTATTACTACGTGAAGCCGACTACAGCGCAGGCTGGGGCACCGGACGGTTACGTCCAGTGCCGCGGCCGCGGGATTTTTAAGAAGCGGGGCGAGAGCCCGCTGGTGGGCGATCGAGTTATTTATTCCCCAACCGAAAACGGGGAAGGAACCGTCGATGAGATCTTGCCGCGGGAAACCGAGCTGATCCGCCCGCCGGTCGCCAACGCCAAGCTGGCCGTGCTGCTGTTTTCGCTGCGGGAGCCGGATCTCAACCTGCAGTTGCTGGACAAGTTCCTGGTGCATATCGAGCATGCCGGTTTGCGGGCGCTGATCTGCCTCACCAAGGAGGATCTGCTGGGGGAGGACGGAACGGAAGAAACGCCTGAAATCATTAGCGAGGTTAAGGCGTTGTATGAATCCATCGGCTATGACGTCATCGTCACCAGTTCGGTGACCGGGATGGGGACCGAGGAAGTGAAATCCCGCCTGGCCGGGGAGATCAGCGTCTTCTCGGGCCAGTCGGGCGTGGGGAAATCCTCGCTGCTTAACGCCATGCTGGGCTTATCGCTGGAGACAAGCGAAATCAGCCTCAGGCTGGGCCGCGGACGCCATACGACGCGTCATGTCGAGCTGATCGAGCTGGAAAACGGCGGGTATGTGGCCGATACGCCGGGCTTCAGCCAGCTGGATTTCCTCGAGCTGGGCGTGGAAGAGCTGTCCAGCTGCTTCCGGGAGTTTACGGATTACGCGGAAGGCTGCAAATTCCGCGGCTGCAGCCATTTGCACGAGCCGGGCTGCAAGGTGAGAGAAGCCGCGGACCAAGGCGAAATCGCCGCCAGCCGTTATGAGCACTACGTCCAGTTCCATGAAGAGATGAAGGAGAAGAAGCGGAGGTATTGACGTCATGAGCAACAACATCTATATTGCGCCGTCCATTCTGTCAGCCGATTTCGCCAAGCTGGGCGAAGAGGTCGCCGACGTGGAGCGGGGAGGCGCCGACTGGCTGCATGTGGACGTGATGGACGGCCATTTCGTCCCCAACCTGACGTTCGGGCCGCTGGTAATGCAGGCGATCGCCCCGCAAACCAAGCTGCCGCTCGACGTCCATTTGATGATCGAGAAGCCGGAGGAGTACGTCCCTGCCTTCGCCAAAGCCGGCGCGCACCTCATTACCGTGCACGCCGAAGCCTGCGTGCATTTGCACCGGGTGCTGCACCTGATCAAGGAGCAGGGAGTCAAGGCGGGGGTTGCAATCAACCCGGCCACGCCGGCTTCGGCCGTTCGCGAGGTGCTTGAGGACGTGGATCTCGTGCTTGTCATGACGGTAAACCCCGGCTTCGGCGGGCAAGCGTTCATTCCGGGCACGCTGCGCAAGATTCGTCAACTGAAAGCCTGGAAGGAAGAGCTGGGCTTAAGCGGTTTGCGGATCGAAGTGGACGGCGGGATTGCGGCTGCAACGGCGCCGCTGGTTGTGGAAGCGGGAGCGGATGTGCTGGTCGCCGGAAACGCGGTGTTCGGCCAAGCCGACCGCCGCGCGGCGATGGTAGAAATCCGCGAGAGCCTGGCCGGATTGGCATAGGCGCATCAAGATGCGCATACAATGGGTTACATGAGCGAAGGTTCTCATGTAGCCTTTTTTTTGTGGCGGGAATACACGGGTAAATGACATCGAACATAGAATATGGGTGAAGGCATGAGCACGATGGGGAGGGTGAACGATGAAATTTTACACATTCAAGCTGCCTAAGTTTTTGGGAGGATTCGTTAAGGCGGTACTGAACACGTTTCACAAGAACTAGCGGGCGGGGCCTGAGAACCCGCCCCAAGCAGCGAAAGGGCGCGCCTGGCGGTTCCCGCCATGAAAGGAATGCATAGGCCCGGCTATACATGCAGCTGGCGTTAGCCTTTTTGGCGGCAAACCATTACCGGCTTCCAAGAAAAAAGCGCAGTAAAAAAGCACCTCCATAGGAAAAGGTGCTTTTTGTCTATAGTTCGTCCCGAGCCATTACACGCGGGTCACTTTACCGGATTTCAAAGCCCGAGTGCTGACGTATACGCGTTTCGGTTTGCCGTCTACCAAAATCCGGACCTTCTGCACGTTTACGCCCCAAGAGCGCCGATTGCGATTGTTTGCGTGAGATACATGGTTACCGCTGCCTGGCTTCTTGCCAGTCACATAACATTTGCGAGCCATTCATTACACCTCCTGTTCCAGTACACCTGTCTTGAAAATAACAGCTTCGTGTTCTCATCACGGTTATTGACAATACTTAAATATAATATCACAGTAAAAAAAGCCCCGTCAACAGATATTGACGATCGACTCTTTTATTTATTTCTCTCTGTTCTTATAGTACAATATAGTTTAGTCCATAATAAATTCTATGGAAGGAGTGAGGTTGGCGTGGCTGTAAATCTTACGACCGAATATGGACGAATCGATATTTCGGAGGAAGCGATCAAGGTTATCGCCGGATCGGCCGCCATGGAGTGTTATGGACTGGTAGGAATGGCAAGCCGAAAGCAGTTGAAGGACGGCATTGCCGAATTGCTGGGGCGAGAGAACTTGGCCCGGGGTGTGGAAGTGAACCTGGATAATCATCGATTAGCTATTTATCTTTATATTATAGTCAGTTATGGCACGAAAATTTCCGAGGTCGCACACAACATACAGCTCAAAGTCAAATACGTATTGAATCAAATCGTTGGACTCGAAGTGGATCAGGTGAATATCGTAGTCCAAGGCGTACGCGTATCAAGCTAGGAAGGGGAATTTTCATTGAGTAAGCGTTCTTTAACTGGAACAGATTTCACCGCTATGGTATTGGCCGGTGCACAGCGGCTGACGGAGCATGCTGAACACGTCAACTCTCTGAACGTATTCCCGGTACCCGATGGGGACACCGGTACGAATATGAACTTGACGATGACCGCCGGCGTGACGGAATTGAAAAATCACGGAACCGGAGGTTTAGGCAGCAGAGCGGCCACTTTATCCAAAGGTCTCCTGATGGGCGCGCGCGGGAACTCCGGCGTGATCTTGTCCCAGCTGTTCCGGGGTTTTAGCCGATCTGCCGCTTCATTGGAAGAAATGAATACGGCTCAATTTGCCGCCGCATTGCAAAGCGGGGTGGATACTGCTTATAAAGCGGTCGTCAAACCGGTGGAAGGGACGATTCTGACGGTGGCGAAGGAAGCCGCCAAGCATGCCGTCTATTATGCCCGCAGAACAACGGATATCACGGAATTGATGACCGAGGTGCTGGCCAAAGCGAAGGAAGCACTCGCAGGCACGCCGGAGCTGTTGCCGGTGCTGAAACAGGTTGGTGTCGTGGATTCGGGCGGTCAAGGACTTGTTTATATTTATGAAGGATTCTTGCAGTGGTTGACCGGCGGTGCCAGCAGCGAGGCAGCAGCGGCGCTGGGACAAGCCCCCGCGGCCATCGCCAAACCGGAGCTTCGCACGCAAACGGCTGCACCGGTACATGTCCCGGCTTCGGCACAAGCCAAGCTGGAAACCGAGGATATCGAGTTCTTATACGACATGGAGTTTTTCATTAATCGAAAAATCGGTGAAATCAAGGACGCCGTTTTTGACGAGGACCAGTTCCGGAAAGCGCTTTCCGTCAATGGCGATTCAATTATCGTGATCGCGGACGACGAAGTCATCAAGGTCCACGTTCATTCCAAAACACCGGGGGATGTGCTGAATTTGGCGCTCCGTTATGGTGAAATTACGCAAATTCATATTTTGAATATGCGCGAGCAGCACCGCGATCTGCTGATCGCGGGCATGGACGCGGCACCGATGCCGGAGCTGTTTGCTGAAATTCCGGCAGAACCGGTACGTCCAGTGGATCCGGCCGGCTTACCGGCCGATGAAACGGCGCCTTACGGTTTTATCGCCGTCGCGTCGGGTCGAGGGATTTCGGAAATCTTCACCAGCTTGGGCGTCGATGTCGTCTTGTCCGGCGGGCAGACGATGAACCCGAGCACCGAGGATTTCGTAAAGGCGATCCAATCGATTACGGCTCAGCACGTATTTGTTCTCCCGAACAACTCGAATATTATTTTGGCTGCGCAGCAAGCACGCGATTTGCTTGAAGGGGAACGCAACGTTACCGTCATCCCGAGCAAGAGCATTCCTCAGGGGATTGCCGCGGCGTTTGCTTTCCAAGAGGAAGAAAGCGTGGAAGTAAACGAGGACAGCATGCAGAACGCCGTGCATCACGTAAAGACGGGCCAAGTCACGTACGCGGTCCGCGACACGACGTTCGACGATTTGGAAATTACGGCCGGCCACTATATCGGCATCGCCGATTCCAAGATCGTGGCGACCGAAGAAGGCCTGCTGGAAACGAGCCAGGGGCTGCTGGCCAAAATGCTGACCGGCGGCGACGAAATCGTGACGGTTCTGGCCGGCGAGGAAGCCGACGGAGAAATGACGGACGCGCTGGTCGCCTGGATTCATAAGGAGTATCCGGACGTCGAAGTAGAGGTTCATAACGGCGGACAACCGATTTATTATTAT
Organism: Paenibacillus timonensis; assembly: GCF_022427145.1. Taxonomy (GTDB): domain Bacteria; phylum Bacillota; class Bacilli; order Paenibacillales; family Paenibacillaceae; genus Fontibacillus; species Fontibacillus timonensis. The sequence continues at coordinate 1,194 of NZ_JAKSXN010000024.1, read as the reverse complement.
CTGTTTTCGGTAGAATCCTGATCTTTGATGAGAGGATGAAGATACCTATGAATCAGGCGGTCATCATTGCCGATAGTACGGCGGATATCCCGCAGGAGGCCGTTTCGGAATATGGCATTCATATCGTTCCGATGCGGCTGGCCTTCGGAGATCAATCTTTTCTCGAAGGAATCGACATCACGGCGGAGGAGTTCTACGATAAGTTGACGAAGTCGAAGGATCTGCCAACGACGTCGCAGACCTCTCCTTCCCAATATGTGGAGGTATACCGCAACCTCCTAGCGGCTTACCCCGGTTCGCCGATCATTTCGATCCACATCTCCTCGGGGATGAGCGGCACTTATCAATCCGCGGTGCTCGCCAAGGAGATGCTGGAGGAAGAGCTGGGGCACCCGGTGGACGTGACGGTTATCGATTCGCTGTGCGCGACGTACGGCTTCGGGCTGCAAGTCGTGCATGCTGCACGAATGGCGAAGCAAGGGGCGTCGGCCGAAGAGATCCGGGCGGAGGTCGAGCGGGTCGGACAAGGGCGGCGGCTGTATTTTCTCGTCGATACGCTCGAATACTTGCAAAAAGGCGGGCGGATCGGTAAGGCCGCGGCGATTTTGGGCACGCTGCTCAACATCAAACCGATCCTGTCGGTGGACCAGGAGGGCGTGATTTACGCCGTCGATAAAGTCCGGGGCCGGAAGAAGGCAGTGTCCCGCGTCATCGACTTGTTCGTGAACGATTTCGGCGGGGTGAAGGACATTAACGTCGCCGTTTGCGATAGCGTCAATCCGGAAGGTGCCGAAGAAATATTGGAGCAGTTGCGACAGCACTTTACGCTGCACGAGGTCGTGCGCACCAGCATCGGCGCGGTTGTCGGCACGCACGTTGGCCCGGGCACGGTGGCGACGTTTATCTGGCCGGCGAAGTAACCTTCGGGTGCGCGTGTTGAGGCGGAGCCGGCTTGTTGGAACCGATGATGATCGAAACTGGTTTTAACGGAACAGAGAGCCCTTATTTGCTCATTTCCCGATTATTTCCCGGGGTAACGGAACTCAGGGACCTTATCGGGCCCTTATGGCAGCCATCCGGCTGCTTTTGTCCGAAATAAGGGCTTCTGGTTCCGTTAGCTGCATAAAACGCCCAAAAAGCGGACAATAACGTCTCTGAGTTCCGTTAGGTTGCTGGAGCACGCGAAATTCAAGA